>CAVWEG010000006.1:0-278582 GCA_963754015.1 Candidatus Dormiibacterota bacterium | reverse complement strand
CATCCACATCACTGACGGCGTTGCCGTCGTGGAACCGCCACCGTAGGAAGGCAGCCCTGCCATCGCGGGCGCTCCAGGATTCGAGAGACTCGATGACTGATTGCGCGGTTTGGCGCGTTAAGGGATAAGATCGCAACAGGTACTCAGGAAGCGGCGAGGCCGGGTTCGGTCATCGGCTCCATGAGCCCATACGCGAACCGAGGTGACCGAAATTGCGTCGTCGTTTCCCGACACTCGCCCTACTCGGTGGTCTATCCCTGGCCATAGCCGTTGGGGTGCCCAGCGCCACGGCGTCGGCGTCGACGATGAAGGCCATCGAGTACCCGGTCTCGGTCTCGAGCGGAAGCATCCTCGACCTCACGGCCGGCTCCGATGGGGCCGTGTGGTTCACGGAGAAGCAGGCAGCGACGATCGGGCGGATCACGACACGTGGCGCCGTGCATCTCTACCCGCTTCCGTCGCCGATGCCCGGCGAGGCGCCCCCGCAACTCATCGGTATCACGACCGGGTCGGACGGCGCGCTGTGGTTCGCGAGTGCTGCTCCCTTCGCCGGTCGTCTCACGACCGCCGGCGTCTTCAGTTGGTTCCCGATGCCTGATGGTTCGACCTGGGTCACTGCTGGCCCTGACGGCAACCTGTGGTTCGTGGAACTCAACGGCCACATCGCCCGGGTGACAACCGCCGGCGTGGTGACGGACTTCCCCGCGCCACCAAGCGGCAACCTCCCGACCTCGATCATCGCCGGGCCTGGCGGCGCTCTGTGGTTCAGCGAGGACGCGCAGACGATCGGGCGCCTGACGACCTCAGGGGTTTACACCGAGTACCCGCTGGATCACCCGACAGACACATCGTGCCTTGCTGAAGGCGCAAACGGAAAGGTCTGGATTGCCGAAGAGGGCTATATCGCTCAGGTCTCGAGCACCGGGGCGATGAAGGACTACCCGGCGCCGGCGATCAGCGGTGTGGGCTGTCTTGCCGCCAAGGGAAAACTGATGTGGTTCACCACCAGCAACGGTGTCGGGCACATGGGCGCTGGGGGTGCCTACACGACGTTCGCGTCGCCGTCAGGCGACGGTTCGTTTGCGCTGTGCCTTGGACCCGATGGTCACATCTGGAGCAATGAGCTGACGAGCATCGCTCGTTGGGTCAGTGCCCCGTAGTCGACGGCGTCAGGCGGGGCTCCGCAATCCGTCTTTGACGCTCATATACTTTGCGACGTGCTCGGGAAGGTCGCGTTGATGGCGCTCACGGCGCTCCAGGTGGGGACTGCGGCTCCGACAGCGCACATCACGAAACCGACGGCCAACGCGAAGTGTCAGGTCACAGTGGTGTTGACGTGGCAGGGGGTCACCGGCGCGACTCAGGCAAGCATCAGCGTCACGGACGTAGGCCGCGGCGGGGTCGGCGAGGCCTCAACCGCTCATGCATCGGGAAAGCTGACCCTCGTCATCCCGGCGGTCTCGAATCCCACGACGACCACGATGAACGCGGTGGGCAAAGTCTCGAATTCGAAGGGCAAGACGCTCGCGGTTGCCCGAAGCACAGCCAAGCTGGACTGCGTTTTCGGGTAAGCCTTGTAGGCTCGCGGGGTGCAGCATCCCATCGGCGAACACGCGCTCCTCGCCGATTCGCGGACTGCAGCGCTCATCGATCCCGACGGCAACGTCGCATGGCTCTGCTGGCCGTGGGTCGATTCGACGCCACTGCTGTTCTCGATCCTTGACGAAGGGCGCGGTGGCAGTTTCGTCGTGCGTCCGGAGCAGCACGGCGCACGCGTGTTGTCGCGCGGTTATCACGCACGTTCGCTGGTACTCGAAACCGTTTGGGAAATCCGCGGCACGCGGCTGATCGTCAACGACGCATTAGACCTCGGCGACAATCCGCTCCTGGTGCGCAGCCTGCGCGCCGAGGGCGGCGACGTCGATGTGAGGGTCGAATTCCGCGCGCCGACATGGGACGGCACGCGAGCGTCAACGACCCTCGCCGGCGAGACACTCGAGGTCAACTGTGGCGTCCACGTCGCAATTCGCGCGGCGGCAGCTTGGACTCTGCATGCGGACAGTGCGGAATGCGTGATGCGCGTCTCCCCGGGCGAGCGAATCGCGGTGACTCTCGGCGCTCCGGGGACCAAACCGCAGTCGGGAAGCGTCGAAGCAACGCTCGCGGCGTGGCGAGGGATGGTTCCCGCCGCCTTGGGCGCAGACGAGTCCCCGATCCGCGACCTTCTCGGAACGACGGCTGCAATGCTGGTCGGCCTCCGAAACCGGCGCGGCGGCATCGTTGCCGCACCGACGACGTCACTTCCACAGTGGCCGGGGTCGTCGCGGACGTGGGACTACCGGTACTCCTGGCTGCGTGATTCGTCGCTTGCGGGAGTGGCACTGCTCCGTCTCGGCCTGGTCGATGCGGCGCGCGGGCTCGGCGCGTTCATCGGCGGTGTGGTGACCGAGCACGGTCCCCTGCCGCTGCTCCGCGTCGATGGGACCGCGCCGCCCGAGGAGTCCGAACGCAACGACCTCACGGGATACCGCGGCGCTCGCCCGGTCCGCATCGGCAACGCCGCAGCGGGGCAAGCCCAACTCGATGTTCCCGGCGAGGTAATCGAGCTCGCGAGTGCGCTCGCCGGACTGGAAGCGCTGCCGGATGAACTCGCTGCTGCAGTCCCGATGCTGGCGACTTGGCTCACCGAGCACTGGCAAGAGCCCGATAACGGCATCTGGGAAATCCGCGGAAAGCCGCATCGCTACACGCACTCGCTCGTCACGGCGTTGAGCGGACTTGCCGGCGCGGCAGCGCTCGTCGACTCCGGCGTGATTGCCGGGAATGCGGATGCCTGGCGAGCTGCAGCCTCAGCAGTCATCGCAGCGCTGACCGGCGACGGCGCACTCGAGATCCACCTCGACGGCGGCGGCGGCGCCGACGCTGCCCTTGCGCAGCTCTCGCTCCTCGGCGGGCTCGAGTCGCTGGAACCGCGAGTGGCGGCGACACTGGCGTTGATCGCCGAGCGCCTCGATCGCGGGGGCCTCATCGATCGTCACGAGGCACAAGCCGACACCCTCGATGATCCCTGCGCCCCGTTCGTTTTTCCGACCTTCTGGCTGTCTGCTGCGATGAGCGCTCGCGGTGCAGACGGCTCACGCTGGTTCGACGCGGCGCTCGCTGCGCGAGGACCACTCGGCCTCTTCGGCGAGGTTGCCGATCCGCGAGATCGCACGCCGTTGGGCAACTACCCGCAGGTGCAGAGCCATGCGGCATTCGCGATGGCGGTCACGGCGGCCCAGGCGCGACGGTGAACGTCCATGTGCGCGAGTAGGCACGTCCGTTGACCGTGGCCAAGATGCGCGCTGTATAGATTGCGCCGGCGACAAGCGGCGCCACCGGCAACAGCGACGCGGAGTTCTCGGTCGACCCCGACGGCGCAAGCAGGTACGCAGCAAGCACCACCCCACTCGGAGACGTGAGGGTGAACGAATGCATCGATACCCGGTCAGCAGCCGAGAACGTCGCGGTCACGGGATAGCCGGTCGTCCGTGGTTTACCAGCCGGCACCGGATCGGGAAGCTCGTTGTCGACAAACGTGGCCGGAACCTGCGTCTGCCCGGCGCCGGGATACAGCACCGGTGCGGCCGGAGCGGCAACTGCGAAGCCGAACTCCATGTCCTCGATGAGGACGGACCCCACATCGGCCTCGCCATAGCCGACGTAGCGCAGGTCGGGACGCATGATCGCGAAGCGGTGGAAGACGCTGTTCACCCATTGCGCAACCGCGGTGTCCGGCGCCCCGCTGTGGGTGATGTCCTCGCCGATCCGCCCGTTCGGATAATCGAACGCGATAGCGCGGGTCCACGGATACACGCCGCTGTACCCGGGATCGCCGCGGGTCTCGAGATGGATGCCGAGCCCGCTCACGCTCGGCGCGAAGTAGTTGAACAACCAGTAGAACGAGTGCGAGTTCGCACTTGCCGACAGCTGCGGATCGAGGCTGACGGGCGCAAGCCCTGCTGCGGCGCGCGCCGTGTTCACCGCTGCGAGTGCAAGCGTGGCGTCGCCGGCAACTGTGGCCGCCGGATCCGGAATCGCGGGAATCCGACGTGGCGCCGCCCCCGCTGGGAGGTTCGCCAGCACCGCAGCGACGATCTCCTGCCGCCCGGCCTGCGGGTTGTGCTCGATGCCCGTGGCAATCGCCATGAGATACGCCGCTGCCTCATCGTCATATGGGTCCACGCGCAGCGCCGCTTCGAAGGCCGACACTCCGGCGTTCACGTCATCTTTGGCCGCAACAGCGACCTCGCCGGCGGCATCGAGCACAGTCGGGTCGTGCGGTGCAAGGGCCAGTGCGCGATCCCAGAGTGCACTCGCCGCAGTCGCGTCGGACACCAGCATTGCGTCGTTGCCGAGGCTTTCGACCACACTCAGGTCATCGGGTGTCTGTACCGAGGCCGCGTCGAGGGTCGCCCGCGCGGCCGCGGTGTCGCCGCCGATCAGCTCGGAGTTGACGACTTCGGTGGTGCGATACAGCCAGTGTGGCTGCGCGGCCAGCGCCGCCTGAAACGCCTGCAGCGCCGCCACGTTATTGCCCAGGTCGGCATCGAGATTCGCCTGTTCGCGCTGCACCTCGGCGCTGAGGTACGGAGTCGGATCCGCATGAATCAGCGCTGACGCGGCGGCGATCTGCGCTCGCGCCTCGGTGACCTGTCCACTGTCGGAAAGCGCCTCCGCGAGAAAGAGATGTCCGAGCGGATCGCTCGCGTCCGCTGTGACGGCGGTGTTCCCGGCCGCCACCGCGTCGACGATGTTGCCTGCCCAGTCGTCGACGCGGCACAACACCGCCTGTGCATCGGCGTCGTGGCTGTCGAGCGCGACAGCCTGCGTCGCCTCCACAGCAGCAGCGGCTCCCTCGCCTTCGTAGTTGAGCAAGAGCGCATCGGCTGCCCGGACACTCGCGCTCCGCGGTGCAGCAACGAGCAGCACCGCGAAAGCGGCTGCCGCAGCCGCATCGTTGTTCGCGTACATGTCAGCGTCCGCCGACGCAATGCCGGTGGCGAGCTGCGCAGCGTCAGGCGTCGCCGGCGATGCGCTCCGAGTGCCGGTCAGGCTCGATGCCGAGGCGCACGACACGCAGAGCAGCGCCGACAGCGCGGCAGCACGAAGGACCATCGCCCCAAGCCTTGCACAGGTTCCGCGCCGTCACCCACACGACGAAGCAACGGTCGGGACCCCCGGATCGTGCACCCCGACCGCGACGCCGCCCGGAACGACGGCAACGCACTCGATATCGGTCCGGAGCGCGTTGAGCCGCGGGTCCACCGAGAAGAGCTTGTCGAGCGACAGCGCCGAGTTCGATCTCCTTGACGAGCGCGTCTCCGAAGAATCTCGGAACACCGAGCAGGCCGATGTCGATCTCAGGCACCTGGGCGGCGATGACCGGGCCTTGCGGTCCGTCCTGCAGCGTGAGGCTGACGTGCACCACCGCAATCGGGTTGAAAGGCCCGAACGCGATCTGTGCCGAGGCGACCAGCAAGCCGTCACGCACCCGAACCTGCAGATCCCGATACCGAGTCGGTTGCGGGTTGTTGGCGTCGGCGAGAACGGTCAGATCCTGCTCGCTGAGGACCACGACACCGTGTGCGCCTGCGAGCAGTTGCGCGGCCATTGATGCGCCGAGCGAGACGGCGATCGCGACCTCGTTATTGCCATGCGCGGGGCCGGCCGGCGGAGCACCGAGCACCGGAGCGGCGAGCGCTCGGTCCGCGAGGAACGCCCCGGCCGCGGCAAGGACGATCAGCACGAGGAGGCCTGCGCAACACCCACGGACGATGCCCCGCTCGCCCGTGCGGTTCACGATGCCGCCGGTCGTGCCCCGGGCTCGGGCGCGTGCCCATCGGGCAGTGGGAAGACCGTCAAACGCGCGCGGGCGTGACGCCGGGTCAGCGCCGCGCTCCAGTACAGCGGGAACTGGCGGTTGGACTTCCAGCGACGTGAGAGATCGCGATAGTGGCGCGAGCCCGGCTGCCCCGATTGGCCGGGCAGGTGCACGCCCCCGCAAGCGTCCCAGTTGCCGACGTCGATCACCTGACGCCAGGTCGGCGCCGACAGCCGGGTTTCGAACGGCTCACCCGGCATCTGCGAGGTGGCGAGCACGGTGTCGGTGTTGCCGCCGACTCGGATCGCATGGGCATTGAAGAAGTATCCGAGACCGCGACGCTTTCCGAACGCATGGAGGAGCTGCACCTGGTGCACGCGGCCCCACGCGAGTTTCCTCGAGCCCCGGCCAAACCGGGTGCGCAGGTCGGTCATCGCGTCGTCGAGCGACTTGCTCACCACCTCGGCCCAGGTGGTCACCCCTTCAAAAAGGCCGTCGTCGCCACCTTCCCAGCGCTCGATCAGCGACGGCGTCAGCCGCCCGACGAGGTTCCCCGGGTACTGGAACACCGGATGCGAGAGATCGACGCCGGCGAGGATGCGCCACGCATTGCCGCAGAGCGGGCTCAACGAGTGCTCCGCGAGCCGCGCCATGAACGCCTCGTAGATGGTCGGCTCCACGCGATGGGGATCCATGACGGCGTCCCAGGAGGCAAGGCGGCGGCGCGCGGACTCGGCCACGCTGCTCGTGCAGGTCATCGAGCTCAGGAGGCGGATGACCTGGCGCGCCGGGGGACAGACGAGGTCCATCTGCGCGTGAGCCATGTATGCGAGGTCGACAACCCGCTCGGAGAGCAACTCGCCGATGCGCAGCGCTCGGTAGCCGGACATGTAGTCGGCGCCGATATAGAAGGGGAACGCATCGCCGACGATCCGATTGTTCGCGGTGATGATCTGCTGCTCCGACGGGTCGAGGATGCACGGCATCTCCTCCGGGGTCAGGTATCGCGTCCACACCGCGTCGCCCGTCCAGCCCTGGACCGGCAGCCCGCTCGGCTTGCGCTTGCGCACGGGCACGCGTCCGGAGAGGAGATAGCCGATGTGCCCGTCGACGTCGGCGTAGACGACGTTCTGCGAGGGCGCATCGAACGGAACCCAGGCCTCGCGGAAGCTCTTCCAGTCCGTCGCGCGCTGCAGGCGGAGGAGTCCCTCGGCCGCACCGCCCGGCTGCAGCGCCGTCCATTGGAGCGCAAGTCCCCGCCAGATGGATCGCTCGGGATCCTCGATGCGCTCGACGATCGGCCCGTGGCGGGTGACGACCACTTCCTCGAGGACATCGGACGATCCTTTGACGTGGATGATCTCGCGCAGTTGACGGGTCGGCTCGAATCCCCGTTCAGTGCGGAAGCGTTCCGCGGCGGGCGAATCGAACTCCTCGATGACCAGGTCCTGGCAGTCGGCGAAGGAGTTGGTGAGCCCCCAGGCCACTCGACTGTTGTGGCCGATGATCACGAAGGGCAGCCCTGGCATGGTGACGCCGGTGGACTCGAAATCCTCACCCGCCTGGATGTGTGCCGCGTACCAGATCGACGGCATCCCGGGGACGAGGTGGGGGTCGTTGCAGAGAATCGGCCGTCCCGTCGACGAACGCTCGCCGGACACGACCCAGGAGTTGCTCATGCCGCCGGCGGTGGGGATCCAGCGCGCGGCCTCGCGGAACATCCCCATGAGCTGGGAGCGGCTGTCGGCCCCTCCCGACGCGCGGAGCGTCGACGCGAGGATGGTCGGATTGGCGTCCGGGTAGACGATGTCGAGCCGCGCGGCGTGCTCGGGGCCGATGGCGCGGAGCAGCTCGAGACGCTGTAGCTCCGCGTCCCAGTTCATGCTCAGCCCGAGAGCCAGCAACTTGAGCGCCGCGAGGCTGTGCATCGGCTCCCACGGCTCGGGAGTGGCTCCGATGAGCCGGTACTCGAGCGGGAGCGGCCTCCCCGACATCGCGATCGCATTGACGCCCGCCGCGTACGCCTTGAGCATGCGGCGCGGCTCCGGACCGAGGCGGAGCTCCTCATCACGAGCGACGCGATGCAACCCGACGCGGCGGACGAAGCGGTCGATGTTGACCCCGTCGGTGCCGATCAGCTCACTGATGCGGCCGGTGGCGACGCGGCGGTTGACCTCCATCTGCCAGAGCCGGTCCTGGGCATGCGCCACTCCCATCGCGAACGCCGCGTCCTCCATCGAGGTCGCCGAGACGTGGGGGACACCCCAGCGGTCGCGGCTGATGGTCACCGGCGCCAGGAGGCCGGACATCCCGAGGCGGCCGCTCACCTTGGGCAGGGACACACCGAGGAAGCGATGGCGCGCCACCAGCAGGGCGATACAGAGGACGACCACCAGGGCCGCCACCGCGATGAGGGCATAGATCATTTGAGGCGGTCTGGGAACGTACTACACTCGCGAGCCCATGGCCGCAAGAACTCCGCTCTATGAGAGGCATGTCGCCGCCGGGGCGCGCATGGTCGAGTTCGGTGGTTTCGACATGCCGCTGCAGTACACGACCATCCGCGACGAGCACATTGCAGTGCGCACGCGGTGCGGACTGTTCGACCTCTCGCACATGGGTGAGGTGCGTTTCAGCGGCGACGGCGCCCTCGACGCTGTCCAGAACCTGGTGACGAATGACGTGTCCCGTGTCGACGTGCTCGGCGCGCAGTACGCAGTGATGTGCAACGAGGAGGGCGGGATCGTCGACGACGTCGTCGTGTACCGCGATCCAGGTGGGTACATGACGGTGATCAACGCGGCATGCCGGGCCAAGGACGTCGCGTGGATGCAGGCGCGCCGCGGGGACGCGGAGTTCATGGACCTCAGCGATGACCTTGCACTCCTTGCGGTGCAAGGGCCGGAAGCGGTCGCCCTGGTGAACACGCTGACCGCGAACGACGTCACCGAGGTGCGTCCGTTCCATTTCAAGGACACCGACATCGCCGGCGTGCACGGCGGTGTGTCGAGGACCGGGTATACGGGCGAGGACGGGTTCGAGCTCTACGTGGATGCGCCGGACGCGGTTCGCCTCTGGGATGCGCTGCTCGAGGCGGGCGCACCGGTGGGACTGATCCCATGCGGGCTTGGCGCGCGCGACACGTTGCGCCTCGAGGCCGGCCTTCGCCTCTACGGGCAGGACATGGACGATCACACCGACCCGTACAGCTGCGGGCTCGGCTGGACCGTGAAGCCGCAGAAAGGCGAATTCATCGGCAGCGCCGCGCTCGCGCGTCTCGATCCCAAACACCCGCCGCGCCGTTTCGCGGGGATCACCCTCGAGGGGAGGGCGATCGCCCGCCACGGTCAGCGTGTCTTCTCCGACGGCAAGGACGTCGGCGAGGTGACCAGCGGCACGTACAGCTTCACACTTGACCACTCGATCGCCACCGTGTCGGTCGATGGCGACCTTCCGATCGATGCGGATCTCTCGGTCGACATCAGGGGCACGCTGACCGCGGCGGCGGTCGTGCCTCTTCCTTTCTATCGCCGCCCCAAGGGAGCCTGAACGTGGCCGACCTCTCCAGCTACCGCTTCACCGCCAGTCACGAGTGGGTCCGCGTCGAGGGCTCGAATGCAACCGTCGGCATCAGCGACAACGCGCAGTCGCAGTTGGGCGATGTGATCTTTCTCGAGCTTCCGGAGGTCGGAGCGACCCTGGCGGCGGGAGCGAAGTTCGGCGCGATCGAGTCCGTCAAGGCCGCGTCGGACCTGTACGCACCGATCAGCGGCACCGTGACCGAGGTCAACGCTGCCCTCACCGATCACCCGGAACTGGTCAACTCCGACCCCTACGGCGAGGGCTGGATGCTCAAGCTCGACGGCGTCGTCGAAGGCGGCGTGGAGTTGCTCGACGAAGCCGCGTACGCGAAGCTGGTCGGCGCCTGACCTAGACTTCTGGCCGGGGTCAGCTAGCTCAGCTGGTTAGAGCGCGCGGTTCACATCCGCGAGGTCGAGGGTTCGAGTCCCCCGCTGACCACCACTCGGACACTGGTCAAGAACCGGCTCGCGAGGTGAGCAGCAGCGTCTTGCCGATGGTCGCCCGGGCGGCGATGGCGGCGTGGGCATCGGCGGCGCGTTCGAGCGGGAAGGTTTGCCCGATCAACGGTGACAGCCGGCCGGCCAACGCCTCGTCCAAGGCGCGCCGGGTCAGCGCGCGCAGTTCTTCCGGGCTCCGCACCGTGGGCCTCAGCACCTCGACGCGGCGACCGATCACCGCGGATTCGGGGACTGCGGTGAAGCTTCCGCTGGCCATACCGTAGGGGAGGAAGCGGCCCGTGTCAGCGAGCAGGCCGAGACAGGCGAGGCCGATGTCACCGCCGACTCCGTCCAGGACGACATCGACCTCGCCAACCTGGTCTCGCAGCCGCTCGGCCCACCCCGTCTGTGCATAGTCGGCGATCACGTGCGCGCCGAGCCCGGCGACGACGGAGGCCTTTCCCGTGCCGCCGACGGCCGCGATAACCTGCGCTCCGGCCCGTATGGCCAGCTGCAGGAGCAGGTTGCCAACACCACCGGCAGCGGCTTCGATGAGCACCGTTTCTCCTTCCCGGATCGACGCCAGGTCCATGAGGCTCATGGCGGTCCGTCCGTCGGCGAGGAGGGCCACGGCGTCAGCCATTGCCAGGCCGTCAGGTACCGCGATGACGCTGGCGGCGTCAACCGCAACTCGCTCCGCGTACCCACCCGACCCGCCGGTGGAAGTGATCACGCGACGCCCCTCCAGTTCCCGGTCGCCGTCCACGCCGACCAACGTGATGACCCCGCCGACGCCGTTGCCGAGCACGGCCGGCAAGGTCGGAGTCATCGCCGGATTCGGGGGGCGGCCGGCGCGAACCTGGGTTTCGACGAAGGTGATGCTCGCCATCTCGACCTCGACGACGACCTGACCGGCGCCCGCTTGTGGGTCGGAAACGTCCTCGATCGTCAGGTTCTCCGGTGGCCCGAAGCTCCGCAGCACTACAGCTCGCATCCAGTCTCAGCCTACTGCCGTGTCGAATCCGCCGGCCGCCTCAGCGAGCCGCTTCCACTCGCGGCTGCATGGGGAGGCGGAAAACGAGCGCGAAGGCAGCTGCCAGCGGTACCAGGCAGGCTAAGGCGGTGACCCGCAGCGCGTCGGTCGGAAGCTCATGACCGAAGCTCGCGAAGAAGATCGTCCCGAGGACGGCGACGCCGAGGGCCGTTGAGAGTTGCTGGACAGCCTCCATGACGCCGGAGGCAGATCCCACCTCATCCATGGTCACGCTGGTCAGGATGAACTGGAACAGCTGCCCGATGCTGGCGCCAACGCCGGCGCCGATGAAGAACAGGCCGGGGACGAGGTCCCAGCTCGAGGCGGCATGCGCGCCTGTGAGGACCAGGGCGAGCCCGGCTGTGCCGGCGACGATGAGCAGGATGCCGACGTGGAGCAGATGGCGTCCGAGCCGGCTGACGAGCGCGGCGGAGCCGACCATGCCGAGAATCATGCCGACGACCATCGGCGTCAGCGTCAGCGCGGCGTGGATCGGCGACCAGCCTTCGCCGAGCTGACCGAACAGCGAAACGCTGAGGAGCAGTCCACCAAATGCGCCGAAGAGCGCGAGGACGACTGCGATGCCGCTGAGGTAGGTTCGGTTCGTCAGCAGCGTCGGCTCGATCAATGGGTTGTGGCTGCGGCGCTCGTGGAGCAGGAAGACGAGGAACAGAACCACGCTTGCCGCGATCATGGCGAAGGACCACAGCGGCCAGCCGTCGGTCCGGCCCTGGATGAGCGGATAGATGATCGCGACGAGCGCAAGGCCGACGAGCCCGACGCCCGTGAGGTCGAGCTTGACGCCGGGGTGCGTGGCACCACGGGGCAGTGAACGGAGAGCGAGCGGCAGCGTCAGCGCGCCGATCGGGACGTTGATGAGGAACACCAGGCGCCAAGCGGTTCCCCAGAGGTTGGCGTCAACGAGCGCGCCGGCGAGGATCGGCGCGGCGAGCATTGCGAGGCCGGTTGCCGGACCGAACAGGCTCAGCGCCTTGCCGAGTTCGGCTTCGTCGGTGAAGGCCTGCTTCATCAGGCCGAAGCCCTGGGGGATCATGAGCGCGCCGGAAGCGCCCTGCAACACCCGAAAGACGATGAGCACGCCGATCGTCGGCGCGAGAGCGCAGGCCGCTGAGAAGACGGTGAAGCCTGCCGAGCCGGCGAGGAACAGGCGCCGGCGGCCGAGGATGTCGCCGAGACGAGCTCCGGCAATCAGCAGCACCGCAAAGGCCAGGGTGTAGCCGGCGCTCAGCCACTGGATGGTGCTGGCGCCGCCGCCGAGGTCTCGATGGATCGAGGGAGCGGCGATGTTGACGATCGTCGCGTCGAGCAGATCCATGACAGCGGAGGCAAGGACGACGGCCGCCACGACCCAGCGCAGGCGGTAGCGTTGGACGGGGGAGATGCCGGCGCCGGCGGGCGAGACGGTGGCGACGGGGGCGGTGTCCATGAGGTCCTCTTGACGGGGATCGCCGCATCCTTGGCCGGATGAACGAACAACGTTCGCTACGAACATCGTACGTGACGGACAGCGTTCTTGTCAAGGAGTAGAGTTCGGTGGCAATGTCGCTCATCGACGGCCCACCACCACCGGTGACGCCACCGGCCCGACATCGCTCGAACTCGCGACCGCCCCGCGAAGCCACCGCTGAGCGAGGACGCGGTCGTCGACGCGGCGCTGGCGATCCTGCAGTCGGAAGGGCTGCAGGCGGTCACGATGCGTCGGGTCGCATCGGCCCTGGATACAGGCGCTGCCTCGCTCTACGTCTACGTTGCCAGCCGCGAGAGCCTGCTCCAGGCAATGCTGGATCGCGTCACCGCCACGATCGAGCTCGAAGCTCCGGACCCCTCGCGCTGGCGCGCCCAACTGCATGCACTGCTGCAGCGCACGCATCAAGCACTCGTCGCTCATCCTGGAATGGCAGCGATGACTCTCGAGGATCCGCCCACGACCGAGGTGGTGCTGCGTCTGACGGAGAACCTGCTCGGCATCCTGCTCGCAGGTGGTGTTGAACCCCAGGACGCCGCCTGGGCGTGCGACATCCTCGTTTCGTTGGTCACGGCCGTCGCCAGTGAGGACGATGTGCGGCGCGCTCGCGGCCGAGGTGACGACCGCGAGCGCCAGACGTATGCCGAGGAGGTCTTGAGAACCTTCGCCGGACTACCGGCGGACCGGTTCCCGCTGCTCACGGCCCACGCCGCCGAGATGGTCGCCGGCGATGGCAACGAGCGGTTTCACTTCGCGATCGACGTCGTCGTCGACGGCCTGGTCGCCCGCCGAGCTCGTCAGACCGCGAAGTAATGGCCCTCGTCGAGGTCATCGATGAGTCCGGGCTGGACCGGCTCCCAAGAGAGCAGTTCGCGAGTGATTGCGCTCGAAGCTGGGCTGTCCAGACCGATGAAGCCGGCCATCCAGGTGAAGTGCGACGGCGCGTCTTCGGGAGCGATGGAGACCACCGGCACCTCGAGGTGGCGGCCGATCACCTCGGCGACATCGCGGATCGGCACACCCTCATCCGCGACACCGTGCAGCGTCGATCCCGCAGGCGCGTGCTCGACCGCCAGACAGAAGAGGTGCGCAGAGTCCAGGCGGTGCACCGCAGGCCAGCGATTGCTCCCGTCGCCGATGTAGCCGGAGACGCCCTTCTCGCGGGCGGTGGCGACGATCGTGGCCATGAAGCCGTTATCGCCCTTGCCGTGATTGGTCGGGGAGAGCCGAACCACTGACGAACGGATGCCGCGGGAGGCGAGCGAGAGGACCAGTTCGGCGGTGCCGTGGCGGGTCTGCGGACCACCGCCCATAGCGATGAGGGCCGAGTTGATCTCGTGCCCGTCATCTTCGGTCGCGAGGCGACCGGGAGATAGGCCCAGCGTCCCGGAGGCGATCACGAACGGTCGATCGCTGCCGGCCAGGGCTTCGCCGAACGCCTCGACCGCGAGGCGGTCGGCAGCGGCGGCGCTGGCAAAGCCGCCCTCGAACGCGATGTCGTGCTTGAAGGCGAGGTGGATGACGCCATCAGATTCCATGGCCGCGTCACGCAGGGTGTCGAGATCATCGATCGTGCCGCGGCGCACGTCGGTGCCGGCTGCGACAAGCGCGGCAGCGGCAGCATCCGAGCGTGCCAGGCCGGTGACCTCATGACCCGAGGCGATGAGCTCGGCAGTGACAGCGGAGCCGATCCAACCGGACGCGCCGGTGATGAAGTAGCGCATCAGAGAACCTCCAGGGTGTCGATGACAGGTGTGATGTCATTCACTGACATCAGCCTAGCACATGATGTCAGTTGCTGTCATCGCGTACCATCGAGGTATGGGCAGGTGGGAACCAAACGCACGCGGCCGGCTCGAGATGGCAGGGCTCGAGCTCTATCTCGAGCGTGGCTATGAGCAGACGACCGTCGCGGAGATCGCCAAACGGGCCGGGTTGACCGAGCGGACGTTCTTCCGTCACTTCGCGGACAAGCGCGAGGTGCTGTTCGGCGGATCAGCGGCGCTCCAGGAATTGCTGGTCGGCACCGTGGCCGGCGCTCCCGCGATCACGCACCCACTCGACGCGGTCTCACTCGCGATCGAGGCCGCTGCTGCGCGTCTCCAGGAGCGCCGCGATTACGCGCAGAAACGCAATGCCGTGATTGCCGCGAATGCAGAGCTTCGCGAACGCGAGTTGATCAAGCTCGCGTCCCTCGCATCCGCGATCGCCGAGGAGTTGCGCCGGCGCGGCGTCACGGAGCCGGCGGCCAGCCTCACGGCGGAGGCTGGGATAGCGGTGTTCAGGGTCGCGTTCGAAACCTGGGTCGACGGGAGCAACGAGCGGGAGTTCACCGAGATCATCCGCGAGTTCGTCGAAGCGCTGCGGGCCGTGGCTGCCCGCTAGAGACCATCCGACGAATCAGTCGGCGTCGTGGTGATGGTCATGCTCGGCTTGGCGCATGTTGATACGAGCAAGCGCGTTGAGCCCTGCGCGCAGCCCAGCGAGTTGTTCCGGCGTGATGCTGTCAGCGAGCTCGGCATCGATCGCCTCGACCGCCGCGCGAACCGCGACAGCAGCCCCGCGACCGCGCTCGGTGAGCGTGATCGTCAGGCGGCGGCGATCCTCGGCGTCGACTTCCCGGGTGAGATAGCCGCGAAGGACCAGCGTATCGATGAGCTGGCTCGCGGCCTGCTTGGTGACCCCGAGCCCGAGCATCATGTCTGCGGCAGAGCCACCGAGGTTGGCCATACCGCCGAGCACGAACGGGCCGTTCCGCGGCAGGTCCTCGTATCCCGCGATGGCGAGGCTCCGCCTGACCGCCTGGCCATAGCTGCCGCGCGCCCAGCGAAGGAGCGCGGGAATGTTGGTCTCTTCTATTTCGACGGGGGTTGTGTCGGCCGGTGTGGTTGCCATACGCGGAGACTACATCGACAACGCACCTTTAGTCAAGTTGCTTGACAGTCAAGCTGCAGGACTAAGGGCACGGGCGACCCGCGGCATCAGCTGATGCCGATCTGGCTTAGACGGGGTACCAGCTGCTCTCCGAGCTCAGTGACGACCTGTTCGGGATCCGGCGGGATGTTCCGCAGATCGATGAGGGAGACGCCGATCGCCGCGTATCGCTCCATCTCGCGCAGAAACCCATCGATGTCGTCCCGCGGATCGCCGCCGCCGTTCACCGTTTTCTTGATGGCGTCGTAGTCGCGACCCTCGGCTTCGCAATGCGCCCTGAGCACATCCAGCTTTGCCTTGACCGCGTCGACGCCGAGCGCGAACAGGTTGCACGCGTCGCCATACCGGGCCACGAGTTTGAGCGTCTTCTTTTCGCCACCGCCACCGATAAGGATCTTCGGTCCTCCGGCCTGTATCGGCGGCGGTGAGCAGATGGTTTCCGCGAGGTGGTAGTACTTGCCCTCGTACGGTCCGTCGTTGTCGCTCCACATCTGCTTGCAGATCTGCAGCGTCTCCTCGAGTCGCTCGAATCGCTCGCTGATCGGCGGGTACGGCACACCGAGCGCCTCGTGCTCGCGCTGGTACCAGGCTGCTCCGATACCGAACAACGCCCGACCCTCGGACAGCACGTCCAGCGTCGTCACGATCTTCGCGAGGAGGCCGGGGTGGCGATAGGTGACGCCGGTCACCATCAGTCCGAGCGTGAGGCGCTTCGTCTTGCCGGCGACGAAGCCGAGTGACGTGTAGCCCTCGAGCATCGGTTCCGTCGGCGGCGCGAACGCCTCCATCTGAAACCAGTGATCCATCATGGTGAGCAGGCTGAAGCCTGCTTCGTCGGCTGCTTGCGCGGTTGCCGCGAGCTTCGGCGCCAGTTGTGTGTTGCCGCCGAGACCGCTGAAGTTCATGAAATGGACGCCAAGTTCCATCGATTCGTTCCCTCGTGAGCTGACGCGGGCCTCCCGCTACCAGAGTAGCGGGATCAGCTTTTTCGTCCGCTCGCTGTAGCTCGCATACGCGGGCAGGTCGCGTCGCAGCAGCGCCTCCTCGGCGGTGATGCGTCGTTGATATGCAGTGCCCAGCAATGCGGCAACGCCGGCGACCACCGGCACGCTGCGCGACGTCAGCGCGAACCCCATCCATATCAACAGCGAGCCGGCGTAGCCCGGATGACGCACCACTGCGTACGGCCCGGTGTCGACGACGTGCTGCGCGTCCTCGGTGCGGAGCGTGCGCGTGTAGGAACGGCCGAGCGTGCGCATCGACCACCATCGCAGGCCCAGCCCCACCGCCTGCAATCCCACACCGAGCGGTGCCGCGGCGCGAGGAAGTCGCGCTGACGGCGTTCGACGGAGCAGCGGCGCAAGGGAAACCGACGTCGCGTACGCCGCGACGATCAATCGAGTCGTGCCACGGTCGTCACTGGAAGCGTCGAGTGATGACGCGGTCCCGCGCTGGCGCGCAACGGTTTCGAGCGCGAAGAAACCCGCGACACCTGCGTATCCCGCGAGGAACCAACCGGTCCCGGCGCTGCGTGCTGTGGACCCGTCGCGTGCAGACACCGCAGTAGCGTGACACCCGGCTGCTAGGCTCCGCGACATGACTGACGACCGTCCTGTCCTGCTGTTCGGTGAGACGTATCACCATCCCAACATCCTGTACCGCACCGGATTCCTCTGCCCCGACCCGGTGGTCGTGGTCGACAACGGCGGGGACGACACCGTGCTGTGGACGAGCCCGCTCGAGGAGGGTCGCGCGCACAAGGAGTTGACGGCCGGGAGAGTGCGGAGCACCGCGGAACTCGACATCCCACCGACGCCGGCGGGCGGCAACGAGTTCAACGGATGGGCGAACCTCGTCACCGCGGTCTGTCGCGAGCATGGATTGAGCGCGGTCGACGTCGACGCCGATTTTCCAACGGTGCTCGCCGACCACCTGCGGCAGCACGACGTCGATGTCCGGCCGCGGACCGACATCTACCAGTACCGGCGTCGCATCAAGACCGCCAGGGAAGTGGAGTACATCACCGCGACGGAGAACGCCGGGATGGCCGCGCTCCAGAAGGCTATCGATGTCATCGCAGCGGCGGAGATCCGCGACGGACTCCTGTATCACGAGGGCCGCAAGCTCACGAGCGAGGACCTCATCTACGCGGTGGAAAGCGACCTGCTCGACAACGGCAACAGCACCGAGGATTCGATCTGCTGCGGCGGCCCGGAATCGGCGGATCCCCACCGGACGTCGAGCGACGTCATTCGTGTCGGTCTGCCGATCGTGCTCGACATCTACCCGTTCGACAAGCACACGCGGTACTGGGGCGACATGACCCGCACCGTCGCGCGCGGCACGCCACCTCCGGAGGTCGATCGGATGTGGGAAGCGGTGCTGGAGGCGCAGCAGGCCGGCCTCGACGCAGTCAAACCCGGCGCCAATGGACGTGACGTGCACTTCGCGTGTTGCGAAGTCTTCAAGCAGCACGGGTACGGTTCGCTCGCGAAGCCCTACCGCGACATTCAGAGCGACGCGCGCTTCATCCACGGCACGGGCCACGGGCTCGGCCTGGAGATCCACGAGTTCCCGCGCATCAGCGAGGCCGACGTCGTGCTCGAGGTCGGCGACGTCATCACCGTCGAACCTGGTCTGTACGACCCGCGCCTCGGCGGCATCCGCATCGAGGACCTGGTGGTCGTCACCGAGACCGGCTGCCGGAACCTGACGACGCTGCCCAAGACCTTCCATCTGGACTGAGATCGGCTCCTGCTACACTGCTGAACGCTGCTCATTCGAGCGGCGTTTTCCACATAACGCTTTCCTGCGCCCGGATCGCGACCGCCTGATCACCTCGGCAGTCGCAACACCCCGGGCGTCGTAAGCCCAGAGGAAAGGAGGTGCCCACGCATGGTGCGTGACTACGAACTGATGTACATCGTCCGGCCGGAGCTGGAGGATGACGCCGTGCGCGTGGCGGTGAAGTCGGTGCGCTCGTTGATCGAGACCCACGGTGGCGAGGTCGTCAAGACCACGCTCTGGGGCAAGCGCCGCCTCGCCTACGAAGTCAAGCGACTCCGCGAGGGCCATTACGTGCTCGTCGTCTTCCACCTGGACGGTTCCAAGGTCCTGGAGATCGAGCGCTCGCTTCGGATCCACGACACCGTGTTCCGCCATCTCATCGTCGTCCACGAGGGACCGATGCCCGATCCCGAGGCGGAGATCGAGGAGATCGAGGGTCCCGTCGAGCCGGAGGCGACGGTTGACGGCAACGTCCCAGCGGAGTCCGCGGACGCCGAGGATGATCTCGCAGCAGAGGACGTGCCCTCTGCAATCGATGATGACGAAGGAGATATCTGATGGCAGGTTCCCTCAACCGAGTGATGCTCATCGGCAGGCTGACCCGCGACCCGGAGCTCCGCTACACGCCGAGCGGAACAGCGGTTTGCAACCTGGCGCTCGCGACCAATCGCTACGGCAGTGACCCGGCAACGGGCGAGCGCAAGGAATTCACCGACTACCACGACGTGGTCGTCTGGAACCAGGGCACGCGCAAGCTCGCCGAGACCACGGCGCAGTATCTGCAGAAGGGTCGCCTCATCTATGTGGAAGGGCGGCTGCAGACGCGCTCGTGGGACGACGCGCAGAGCGGCACCAAGCGCTACAAGACCGAAGTGAACGCCAACGACGTGCAATTCCTTGACAGCAGTGGCCGCCAGGAAGGTGGACCTGTCGGGGACGCCGGCGGCGGTCCCGCGCCTGCGCAGGGCCCGGTCGGTGGCGACGTCGATCCCGATGACATTCCGTTCTAGGTTGGAGAGCTATGCCTGATTTCGATCGCCGCCGCCGCAAGGTGTGCAGCTTCTGCCTGGAGCACATCGACTTCATCGACTACAAGGAGGTCACCCGGCTGCGCCGGTACCTCTCCGAGCGGGGCAAGATCCTGCCGCGCCGGATGACGGGGACGTGTGCCCGTCATCAGCGGTCGTTGACCGTCGCGCTGAAGCGCGCGCGGCATATCGCGTTGCTCCCGTTCGCGGAGATCCGCTAGCTCTTCGTCGCCGGAAGCTCGTAGACCTGGACTTCCCAGAAGGTGTGCGGCGGGGTTTCGACGGTGAGGTTCGAGCCGCCCGCGAAATCGGGTTTCGGCGCTTCCTGCGTGCGCACAGCGCCGTTGGCGCACGGCGTGCTCACGAAGTTAGCCGGATCGTTGCCGACCGAGAAATCGATGCTCCCAGTGCCCGTGCATGCGTACTGCACGAAGAACGGCCCACTCGCCGAGAAGGTGTAGCCAGCACCGGACGTGCCCGTGCCATCGGTCGTGGGGAACAGGATGTGAGCGCCGGTGGGGATCGTGTTGGCTCCGAGAATCGGCAGTGGCGGCACCGGCCCGCTGTCCGCGACGACGATCGTCCACTCGGTGGACGGGTTCGCAACGATCTGGAGGCTCAGCCGCTTCCCGTCGATCGCCGGGTTCGCCGGTACGGTCACGCCTCCGATCGAGCCGCCATAGCACCCTTCCGCGACATTGTCGATCTCATGTCCTTGCGTTTGCACCCCGAAAGTACCGGTACCGATGCAGGCCGACTGGACGAAGATGATTCCCTCGGCGGTGAATGTCGGCAGTGACGCCGACCCACGACCGTGAGTCACCTGGATGACCGTGTGGCTGATCGAGGGAAGGCCCAGGGTCAATTGCGAATCGCTCGGGAGCCCGGACTGTGTTGCAGGTGCCGGTGGCTTGGCACCGTGACGGCTCGCGAGCTCGGTGGCGAAAACGCTGACCCCGGCGGCGACGATCGCCACCCCGGCCACTCCTGCAACGAGGTTCAGCGTCCGGCGATGCGGACGGCGCGACGGAATCTCGAAGCTCTCGAACCCGCGTGACGGCCGCTGCTCTTCGATGTGCTCGTAGAAGGACCGCAGTCTCGCGTCCAGTTCCGAGTCGATATCAATCATTGGCGAGCTCCTTTCGCAACGTTGCGAGACCGCGCGCCACGTGCGTGCGCACTGTCCCCGGCCTGCACCCCATGAAGACGGCGCACTCGTCCACCGAGTAGCCGTGCCGGTAGTTGAGGGTGATCGCGGCGCGCTGCTTCAGCGAGAGCCGCCGGTAGGCGCGTTCCATGTCCATGAGGTCGGCGGCGGGACGGCTCAACCCGGCCGCTGCGTCGTCCTCCATCAGCGTGAGTGGAGGCCACCCCCGCGACCGGAGCATGCGCCGCCGGCTGATGCAGTGGTTGACGCACACGCGCGTGAGCCACGCGCCTGGCCGCTCCATCCGGGAGACGGATTCCCACGATCGCCATGCCTTGAGCAACGTCTCCTGCACGGCGTCCTCGGCCTCGCCATCGTCGCGGAGGATCGAGAGCGCAAGCGTGAACAGGCGCCTCGCATCAGGAACCGCAACGGCTTCGAAGGTGCGATCCGGCAGTGCTTCGCCGGGAGATATCGCGCTCACGGCTGCAATCACACCCTTCCTAACGCGCGTCGAGGCGGTTTTGCTGACACGCCGCACCTATACTGGGCCGTAGGCGCATGCGCGTTCACCGGGCTCGTTTTCTCCACATCCTTGTCATCGCCCCGGTCGCCGCGATTCTCGCGGGTGTCCTCGGCCCAACGCCCCGCGCCCTCGCAGCGCCCAGCAAGGCGCCATCGCCCATCGTGGTCACGGTCGATCCCGGATTCGGCGGCCAGCCCTCTGCGGCACACCCGAACGTCCCCTTCGACCCTGGCGTCATCGGCGTCAACGGCATCCTCGAGAAGGATGTCGACCTCGACGTCGGGAACCGTCTGGCGGCATTGCTGCGCGCGGATCTCGTCGACGTGGTCATGACACGGAGTACGGACGTCTACGTGTCCGACGCACAGCGTCAGCGCATCTCGACGGCTCACCACGCCGTTCTCGTCGTGAGCATCGTCGCCAACACCTCGAGCAACGCGAAGACTGCCGGGTCGCTGGTTACGTATCCATCCGCGACGAGCAAACCGTTCGCACAGACCGTGAGCGATGCACTCGGCGCGGGGATCGGCCCTGACGGTGTGCCCGACCTCGGCATTGCCGCGGATCCCAAGGCTTGGCCGGAGAGTCGCGTCCCGACTGCTGTAGTGAAGATGGCGTACCTCAGCAACGCGAGCGAGGCGGCGCTCATGACGGCAGCGTCGTTCCGCAACGATGTCGCAGCCGCGATTCGCAGCGGGCTCGAGGCCTATATGCCATCCATCGTCGCCCGCCGCAACGAGATCAGAGCCTGGCGCGACGCGCATCCTGGAGCCATCTCCCCGTCGCTCGAGCCGGCATCAGCGCACATCCCAGAGGGCACCGGATTTCGCTTCGGCCCGCTGATCTTGTGGCTGCTCGCCATCGTGGCGGTTGGGCTGGTGCTGCTGTTCCGCGACGCGGTCGCTCGCGTGCTCGTGGTGATCATCGCAATCGTCGCGCGACTGTTCGGTGCGTTGATGTGGTTGCAGCGCGCGGCGATTCGTCGACGACGCCGGCGCCGTCGGGTGCGCACCGACACGAGGTACGAGCAGCCGCATGAGCATGCGTACCAACCGCAGCGACAGCGGCCGCGCTCGGTCTACGACGACATTCCACTGTAGGGCGCAAGGAATGTCGAACATCGACACCGTCCGCGATTCGCTCGATGCGTATCAGCGCCAGGACATCTGCACCGAGCACATCATGGTTCGCGATGGGCAGTTGGTGGAGACGCAGGTGTTCTTTGGAGGCCGCGTCTAACCGACCGCCGCGCCGACAAGCTCCAGCGACCCACTGATTGTCGTCCCCTCGCCGGGTGAGGAGCTGATGTCCAGCGCGCCGCCGAGAGCGTCGAGACGATCCGCCATGTTCGTCAACCCGGCGCCGCGCTTCATCGAAGCAACGTCGAATCCCAGCCCGTCGTCGACGACAGCGAACGTGATCCTGTTCTCCTGACCGCGCAGCCGCACCGTGACATGCGATGCCTGGGCGTATTTCTGAATGTTCTGCAGCGCCTCGAGCACGCAGAAATACACGGCCGCCTCGATGTCCTGCGGATACCTTGCGACCGAATCGGCTTCCACGCAGACCGGGACTGTTGCCTTCCGCGCCTGAGACTCAAGGGCAACCACAAGCCCTTTGTCGGCAAGCAGCGGCGGGTAGATCCCCCGCGCAAGGTCGCGCAACGCCTCGAGCGCTTCGTCGGCATCCGACTTCAGCTGATCGATGGTCTGTTGCGCTCGACCGGGATCTCGTGAGAGCAGCATCTCTGCCAACCCGATCTTCACCTTGATCGCGACGAGATGCTGCTGGGCGCCGTCGTGCAAGTTGCGCTCCAGCCGGCGCCGCTCCTGGTCCTGCGCAGTAACGAGACGCTGTCGCGAAGCGCGCAGGTCCTCGAGCCTCGCCTGCAGGTCCGTCGCCAGCCCGACGTTCCGTAAGACGAGCCCGGCCTGTCCGGCCAGGTCAACGAGCAGATGTTCCTCAACAGGGGTAAGCGCCTCACCGCTGTGCTTGGTCACGCCGAGTGCGCCGAGGAGCGTTCCCTGATGGCGCACCTCGACGAGCCGGCTCGTCCCCGCGGTGTTGGGGAGCCTCCCGTCGACCGCCGGAACGGGCTCGGCCGGAATTTCGGTCGCCGGCCAGACAGCCGCCTCGTGCCACACGCGTCCGGTGCGCAGCCACACATCGGCGCGCTGCGCACCAGTTCCTTCAGCGAGCACGCGGGCCATGCGCGGCATGACGTCGTCCGTCGCATACGACCCCGCAACACGTTCGGAGAATTGCGACAACACCTCATACGGAGTAGCGCGCTTTCCGTAGACGAGTCGGTTCGCGACCCGCTGCACGCGCTCTCTGACCGGTTGAAAACCAACCGCGACGATCGCTGTCGCGACGATCGACAACGCCAGATTCGGCTTGCCGCCTCCGCCGATGAGCGCACCGATACCAACTGCGATCCCGACATACACCGCGGTGATGAACACCGCAAGTGATCCGTATACCAGCGTGCGACTGATGACGACGTCGATGTCGTACAGGCGATGCTTGAAGATCGCGATGCCGGCTGCCAGCGGCAGCGCGCATCCGAATCCCAGCGCGATCACCGGATCGGAAACCTGTGGAAATCCGGGAATGAATGCTTGCGCGAGCTCGGCTGCTGCACCGGCCCCCGCGCTCACGATCGCTGCGCTGGCGATCCACTTCAGCTGCAGGCGCTCATCGCCGATTGATCGCCGGAAACGGACGAAGGGCGCGGCCGCGCTGACGACAAGGACCACGAAGCTCGCCAGCCAGGCAAATCCGAGGACTCCAAAGATCGTCCCGATGACGCTGTCCTGCGGGAGGCCAATTGGATTGAATACTTTCGCGAACGTCGTCTCGGTGTCCAGCTGCCCGGGGCTGAACGCACCGCCGATGACGATCAGTACCGAACAGATCACCGCTGCCCACACGACGGGCCGCCATCGTCGCGACGCCAGGTGGCCGTCCGGAAAGAGCAGGAGCAGGAGCGCCAGCGCGCCGGCGGGAAACACAAACGAGATCACCCAGCTGTCCAGCCAGAACGCCCAGACAGCGGCTGGCGCCCCTGGATGCGTGACAAGCCCGTACCGGGCGTACTGATCGGCCAGCCCCTGCAGTGCTGCGACAACTGCAACGGAGAGGAACAACCATCCGATGACATTTCGCGGGTGCCGGGACGCGATCAGCGCGCCGACAGCTCCGAAGCTGACGGGGACGATGATGTCTTCGAGGTCGATGTCAGCGACCGCATGAATGTGTGCCCGGTTCGCGACGAGCAGCACGACGGTGAGCGCGACAGGAACCACTGCGACGAACGCAATCGCGAAAGCCGCTGCGGTGGTCGACGCCCGTCGCGAGCCATCCACCGCTGTGACCCGACCGCGCTGATGCTGACCGAGAGCCGTGTGCTCCATCGGTCAACTGTATGCAGCGACAAGCCCGGGCGACAGAGCGCTAGCACCACCTCCGCTCAGGGGCAGGCACCACGGCTGACCGCGCGGTGCGGGGCGGTCGCGAACCCGGGCTTCGCTAGACTTCGGCCCATGGGTGAACCACAGCTCCGCGTTCCCGGCCCGACCCCGCTCCCCGCTCGCGTGGTCCGCTCCGCGAGCCGTCCCATGATCAACCACCGCGGCCCGGAGTTCGCCGCGGTGATGGACGACGTCATCAGTGGGCTGCGCTGGGCGCTGCGCACGGAGAATGACGTCCTCCTCTACCCGTGCAGTGGCACGGGTGGCCTCGAGGCGGCTGTCGTCAACCTCCTCAGTCCCGGCGAACAGGCGCTCTTCTGCGCGATGGGATCGTTCGGCGAGCGCTGGGCGAAGATCGGCGAGATCTACGGTGCAGAGGTCGTCCGTCTGACGGTGCCGCAGGGCGAGCCGATCGATCCGGAGGACGTCGAGCGCACGCTCGCCGAGCACCCCGAGATCACCACCGTCTTCGTCACGCACAACGAGACCTCGACCGGTGTGACGAACGATCTCGCGGCGATCGCGGGTGTCGTGAAAAGCCGCGGCAAGATGCTCGCGGTCGACAGCGTGAGCGGCGCCGGCTGCCTGCCCCTGAACACCGACGAGCTCGGTGTCGACGTGCTGGTCACCGGTTCGCAGAAGGGCTGGATGGCTCCTCCCGGCATCGCGATGATCGCGGTCAGCGCCGCGGCGTTCGCGCGCTCCGAGACCGCGACCTGCCCGCGGTTCTATCTGGACTTCGGCCGCGAGAAGAAGTCGCAGGACAAGAACCAGACAGCGACCACACCGGCAGTCTCCGTGATGTTCGCGCTCCAGGAAGGCCTGGCGATGCTCCGCGAAGAGGGGATCGAAAACGTGTGGGCGCGCCACCATCGAGTCGGCAACATGATCCGCGCAGGCGTTGAGGCGATGGGCATGAAGCTGCTCGCGGCCGAGGGACACCGGAGCGACACGGTGACCGCGGTACACAGTCCCGCAGGCACACCGGAGGCGCTGAAGGAGCTGCTGACGACGTTGCGCACCAAGCACGGGCTCGTGCTCGCGGGTGGGCAGGAGTTGTTGCAGGGCAAGATCTTCCGCATCGGGCACCTCGGCTTCATCGACGACGCGGATGCGTACACGATCCTCTCGCTTCTCGAAGCCGGCCTCATCGACACCGGGCTTCGCACACGCGGTGGTCTGGCAGTCGGCGCGGCGCAGGCGGAAGCACGCGGGACGGTCGCTCAGGCAGAACCCGTCACCGTCGGGTGAGCATCGCCGCGGAGCCGCGCACCGCTGCAGGCACAGTGACTCGCATCCTCGTTGCGGACCCGATTGCTGAAGACGGCGTGACCCGTCTTCGCGCTGCCGGCGAGGTTGACGTCGTCACCGGACTCGACGCCGCCGCGCTGCGGGAGCGCATCGGCGACTATGACGCGCTCGTCGTCCGCAGCGAGACCAAGGTCACCGCAGAGATCTTCGCTGCCGCACCCAAGCTCCGGGTCGTGGGTCGCGCCGGCGTCGGCGTCGATAACATCGACATCGAGGCAGCAACGCGACACGGCGTGCTCGTCCTCAACGCGCCCACCGGCAACACGATCGCCGCCACCGAGCACGTCATCGCGATGATGCTCGCGCTGGCGCGCAACCTCCCCGCGGCCGATCGCTCGCTGCACGCGGGGCTCTGGGAGCGCTCGAAGTTCATGGGCATCGAGCTCCGCGAGAAGACCCTCGGCGTGCTGGGACTGGGCAAGATCGGGTCCGAGGTGGCGCGTGTCGCCCGCGAGGGTCTGCGCATGCGCGTCCTGGCGCACGATCCGCTCGTGACCGCCGAGCGCGCGCTCGGCCTCGGTGTCGAGCTCTGCGACTTTGAGACACTGCTGACTGAAACGGACTTCCTCACCGTCCATGTGCCCCTTACCGACGCGACCCGCGGCGTCATCGGGGCGGCCGAGCTCAAGCGGATGCGCAAGGGCGCGCGCCTCATCAACGTTGCGCGCGGCGGCATCATCGACGAGCAGGCGCTGGCCGATGCGATCGCCGAAGGCCACATCGCCGGCGCGGCCATCGATGTCTTCACCAAGGAGCCACCGGATCCCGCGAATCCGCTCCTGCAGCTCGCTCAGGTCGTGGTGACGCCGCACCTCGGTGCGAGCACTCGCGAGGCACAGGTGAACGTCGCCTTCGATGTGGCCGATCAGATCGTCGAGTATCTCGCGGGTGGAACGCCGCGCTATGCGGTGAACGCGCCGACCGTGCTCCCCGAGGAGCTCGCGCGCCTGCAGCCGTATCTCACCCTCGCCGAGAAGATCGGCTCGCTCGCAGCGCAGCTCGACGGCCGCAAGCTGCGCCACATCGTCTGCAGCTATTCCGGTGACCTGGCCGGGATCGACACCTCGATCGTCACCGCGCACGTGCTGCGCGGCCTCTTCGCACACTTCACGGAGACACGCGTCAATCCCGTGAATGCCAAGGTGGTCGCAACCTCGATGGGTGTCGACGTCGACGAACGCCACACCACGCGCAGCGTCGATCCGGAAGCCTCGCTCCTCGTCGAGATCATCGGGGAAGTGCCGCTGCTCATCGCCGGCACGCAGTTCGACGAAGGCCCGCGGATCACCCGCATCAACGACTTCCGCGTCGACATGCAACCGAGCGGCACGTTCCTCGTCGTCACCCACCAGGACCGTCCAGGTGTCATCGCTGCGATCTCGACACTGCTCGCGCGCAACGACGTCAACATCGCGGGCATCGAGCTCGGCCGCGACCGGCCGCGTGGACGTGCCGTGATGCTGATGGAGATCGACGACCCTGTCGGCGCCGACCTCCTCGAGGAAGTGCGCGAGACCGCGGGGCTCGATCAACTCCGCCAGGTGCGGCTCTGAGGGCCTGACCCTCATGGCCACTGTCGAGCCATTCGAGGGCACCCGGTACAACCCCGAGCACGTGAAGCTCGGTGGTGTGCTCGCGCCGCCATATGACGTGATCTCCGACGAGCAGCGGGACGCGCTGTACGGCCGGGACCTGCGCAACATCGTGCGCATCGACTACGGGCTGCGCCTTCCCAACGACCTTGCCGGCGTTGACGACCCCTACACGCGCGCGGCCTCATTCCTCGAGTCGTGGCGCGAGCTCGGCGTCCTCGTCCGTGACCATCCTCCGGGCTATTACGTCGTCGACCATCACTTCCCCGATCCCGACGGCGGCGTCCGAGTGCGGCGCGGCCTGCTCGCAACGGTGGCGGCAACATCGTGGGAGCAGTCCGATCTTCGTCCGCATGAGCGGACGTTGCGCGGCCCCAAGCTCGACCGCCTCGCGCTGATGCAGGCGACGCGTGCGCAGACGAGTCCCGTCTTCGGTCTCTGGCAGGGCGCAAGCGACATCGGCGCGCAACTCGAGCACGCGGCGTCGGACACGGCCCTGCTCGGCGGGCGTATCGACGGCGAGATCGGTTCCGAGAAGTTGCTGCTCTGGCGGGTCGCCGACCCCGCCCACGTCTCGGCGATCGCCGAGACGCTGCGCAATGCCTCGCTGTACATCGCCGACGGGCATCACCGCTACGAGACCGCCGCGGCGTATGCGGAGCAACGTCGAGCCGCTGCGCCCGACGCGCCGCCGGACGCGGCGTTCGAACGCTGCCTCGTGTATCTCGCAGCGGCGGATGACCCGGGGATCAGGATCCTGCCCACCCACCGTCTGGTGCGGCCCGGGCCCGGGATCGCCTTCAGCCTCGACGATCTCTGGGCGCGACTCGACGACTCATTCGAGACCGAGGCCGCTGCGGACGCGACCGCTGCCCTCGCGATCGCTGCCGCACTGCGCGCGACACACCACGCGTTCGCGGTGGTCGCGCACGACGGTGCGGCGGTGCTGCGCAGGCCTCGACGGGCGGTCGAATCACCGCGCGACGCCCTCGACGTTGCCGTGCTCGAGTCCGAGGTGCTGCGTCCGGCGGGTGTCTCTGCGGAGGCGATCGCGGGAGGGGCGTTGCGCTACACGCGCGATGCCGCAGCGCTTGACGCGGCGGTGCAGTCGGGCGAGGCGGTGCTCGGTTTCGGCGTCACCCCTGTGACCACCGGTGAGGTCATCGCTGTCGCCGACGCCGGCGAGACGATGCCGCAGAAGTCGACGTACTTCTATCCAAAGGTGCCCACAGGCCTCGTCCTTTTCGAGGTGTGACCCCGTCACAGTCGCCGGCGGGTTGTTTGAGCCGAGGCCTCCGACGGGTAGAGTTGAAGCGATCACCCGCGACCAGGGAACCTCTCTTGCCCACATACGGATACCGCTGCCCGAAATGCTCGACCGAGTTCGAGGTATGGCAGACGATGCGCGATGAACCGGGCGCTCCCTGTCCGTCGTGCGGCGCCGCCGCGAACCGGATGTTCTTTCCTGCGGGCATCGTGTTCAAGGGCTCAGGCTTCTACAAGACCGACAGCCGCGGCTCCGAATCCTCGTCGATCCCCTCGACGAGCAGCGACTCGGGCTCTTCGAGCAAGAGTCCCGGGAAAGGCTCGGACAACGGCGCTACAGGGTCCAAATCCGACACAGGCAAATCCGATTCGTCGGCATCAACATCGTCTTCCGACTCTTCGACCTCTTCGACAACGACCAAAAAGGCTGCCTCGACCGACACCGCCGGTTGAGTGCGATTATCAGCGGCATTCTGCCCATCAGGAGAACCTCAATGGCTCACCCCGTTACCGTTACCGACACCACCTTCAAGGAAGAGGTTCTCGACTCGGACATTCCCGTGCTCGTGGACTTCTGGGCTTCCTGGTGCACGCCGTGCAAGATGATTGCGCCCATCGTCGAGGAATTCGCGACTCAGTACGACGGACAGGTCAAGGTCGCAAAGGTTGACGTCGATGCCAACCCGATCACACCCGGCATGTTCGGGATCATGAGCATTCCGACGCTGATGATCTTCCGCGGCGGCAAGGCCGAGGAGCGGATCGTCGGCTACCAGCCGAAGCAGGCGCTCGAGGCCAAGCTCCTCGCCGTCCTCGCCGCCTGACCGAAGCTCAAAGGCCGAGCAGGCCGAGCGCTTCACCCGCAAGGTAGAGCGAACCGCAGATAACCACCACGCCGTCAGGTCCTGCGAGCCCGCGGGCCTGCCGGAGCGCGGTCGCGACGTCAAGCGCAACCAGCGCCGGGGGATCGAAAAGGCGCGCCAGATCCTCGGGCGGCGTCGCCCGTTCCACCGCTGGGGCGGTGACGATGATGTCTGCGGTGAGCTCGCGGAGCCCGGCGGCCATCGACGCAGCGTCCTTGTTGCGCATGGCCGCGAAGACGGCGACGCAGCGTCGCGACCCGATCAGGTCACGGGCTGACGTGACCATCGCCGCCATGCCGGCGGGATTGTGCGCGCCGTCGATGAGGATAGAAGGCTCGCCTTCGATCCAGTCCATGCGGCCCTGCCAGCGCACCGTCGCGACGCCGCGCACCAGCGCGGCCGCGTCGATCGGAATGCCGGCTTCACGCAGGGCATCGCAGACCGCGACGGCGGTTGCGATGTTCGCGACCTGAAACGCACCGCGGAGCGGCGCATTGACAGAAACGGGTTCACCGGCGAATCGGGTCTCCACCGCGACCCCACGCAAGCCGGCCGCGTGACCCGAGAACGGCACATCCTGGCCCACCACCGCGAGCCTCGCCCCGACCTTGGCGGCACGAGCACGCACGATGGCCAGCGCCGGCTCGACGGCACCGGTCACCGCATGGTTCCCGGGCTTGATGATCGCCGCCTTCTCGCGGGCAATTTCGGGGATGGTGTCGCCGAGCAGATCCTGGTGATCCAGTGCCACGTTGGTCACGACAGCGACGCCGAGATCGAGCACGTTGGTGCTGTCGAGGCGTCCGCCGAGCCCAACCTCGCACACGAGCACATCGGCAGCGGCTCGCCGCGCGGCGAGGATCCCCGCCGCCGTGAGCACTTCGAAGCCGGTCGGCTGTAACTCCTCCGGGAGCGATTCGGCAGCCTCGCGGACCGTCTCGACCAGCGCGCCAAACTCGGTCTCGCTGATCGGCGCGCCATCGCGGACGATGCGCTCGGTGTAGGACTGCAGGTGCGGGCTGGTGAGCAGCACCGATCGATGCCCGGCAGCCCGGCAGACGGAGTTGACGGTCGCGCACACCGAACCCTTGCCGTTGGTGCCCGCGACGAGCGCGCCGAGCAGCCCTGTCTGCGGGTTGCCCAGTGCCGCGAGCAGCGCCCGAGTGCGCTCGAGTCCCGGCATGATGCCGCGCCAGGCGACGGCATCCAGCGTCGCCACAGCCCGGTCGTACGCGGTGCCGTTCACGCCCACTGCCAGGTCTCGCTCATCGCCTCGCCGGCGTCGGGGCGCTGGACCCGAAGCCGCACCGCGCCCATCCAGGCTCGGCGGCGAGCGTCGACGTCCTCGACACCCTCGATCGCGGGATCTCGAAAGAGACAACCGGTCTGATGCGCGAGCACCGCCTGGAGGTCCTGGTACTCGAGCAGGGCGGCTGCATCGGTCGTCGCGGTCTGGCCGCCCGCGGCGGCGATGCTGAGGCGGAAGACGCGACCCTGGTGCTCGTCGAAGGACGAGCGCGGCATCACAGTGATGTCGCCGAGCGCCGGCATCAGGCCGGCGATGCGATCGAGCCAGGCGCGCTGCGGATCCGGCGACGCCTCCACGGCCGTGTCGACGAAGAGCTCCCCGGCGAGGGAGAGCACAGCCGTCTGGAAGTGCGTGTAGTACACGAGGTCCGCGCCGTTGAGCGCGACACTGCCCACGTCGCTGCCGTCGTCGCTGACGAAGGTGACCATGAACGGGCGCGCGTACGGTTTGCGCGCCTCCGACTCACTCCAGCGAATCCGCATCGACGCCATCGGAGCTCAGCCCTCGCCGCGTGCGCGGCGCGCTCGAGCGAGCGCCAGTGTGTTGCGCAGCAGCATCGCGATGGTCATCGGTCCGACACCACCGGGCACCGGCGTGAGCCAGCCGGCCACCGGTTCGACCGACTCGCGGTCGACGTCGCCGTACACGACGCCATCCTTCGGGGTGGTCCCGACGTCGATGACGAAGGCCCCGGGTTTGACGTACGAGGCGTCGACCATGCCCGGCCGGCCGATGGCCGCCACGAGGATGTCCGCCTCGCGGCAGATCGCGGGCAGGTCGCGGGTTCGCGAATGGCAGATGGTCACCGTGGCGTCGGCATTGGTGAGCAGGAGGGCGACCGGGCGGCCGACGATCGCGCTCCGGCCGATCACCACGGCGCGGCTGCCACGCAGCGGCATGTCGTGGCGCCGGAGCAGCTCCATGCAGCCGAGTGGCGTGCCGGGCGCAACGAGCGCGGGATGCCCCTCGGCGAGGCGGCCGAAGTTGTATGGGTGGAATCCGTCAGCGTCCTTCTCGGGGGAGATGCACGCGGTGACCGTGTCGGCGTCGATCTGCGGGGGCAGCGGGAGTTGCACGAGGATCCCGTCCACCGAATCGTCTGCCTGGATCCGCTGCACCAACTCGACGAGCTCGGCGGTGGTGCTGTCCCCAGACGGCCGGTGCAGGGTGAAGCGCACGCCGGCGCGCTCAGCGGCGCGGCCCTTGTTGCGTACGTAGATCGCCGACGCGGGATCGTCGCCGCAGAGGACGACTGCGAGGGACGGCGGGGCGATGCCGTCCGCGACCATGCCGGCGACGTCGTCGGTGAGCTCGGCCCGCAGCTCTGCCGCCACCGCCTTGCCGTCGACGATGACTGCGCTCATGCCGGGTTCACCACGGGGCGCTCGATGATCACCCAGCAGCGGTCGATGGCACCGGGGATCGGCGGCTGCTTGCCGACGCGGACCTTGACACTCTGCACCTTCGGCTCGGCGAGGACGACTGCGGCGACGCGGTCCGCGATTGCCTCGATGAGGTTGTGCTGCTCGTCCTCGACGACGGCTCTGACAAGACGAAACGCGTGCGAGTAGTCGAGCGTGTCAGCGATCGCATCGCTCTTTCCAGCCGGGGCCAGATCCATGCGGACCTCGACATCGACGTAGAAGCGGTTGCCCAGCGTGCGCTCGGCTTCCGTCTCCCCGTGGTAGCCGTAGAAGCACATTCCCTCGAGGACGATGAGATCGACATGGGTGGGCACGGCGCGATTGTACGGAGGCGTGCCGTGGCTCCCGAAGGCCTCAGACCCCGCGAACGCCGCCCTCGGGCCGGAGCACCTGCTCGTGATGGTCGACTGGATTGACCATGACCACCTGAAAGAGGTCCTCGAAGTCGCAGTTGAAGAGTTGCATCAACGACTGGCGCAGCTTGGGGCCGGGGTTGCGTGTGCCCGCCTCGAGCGCCGGGATGTAGTTCTGCGTGACCCCGAGACGGCGCGCGAGCTCGCGCTGAGTCAGGTGATGCTTGTCACGCATCGCCCGAAGACCGACGGCCCTCACCTCGACGTTCACACGGACAAATATACGCACCTGTGAGTATGTTCGTCAACGCAACGCGCTGGCGGCCCCGCCGGGCTGCGCGAGAATCGAGCGATGAGCGACCTGGTCCGTGCTCCGATCCACACGGCGCGGCTCATCCTCGAGCCGGTCTCCCACACGCACGACGATGACCTGCTCCAGGCGTCGCTCGCCTCGCGCCCCGAGCTGCTCCCGTGGATGCCGTGGGCCGTGGACCTGTCGATGGAGGCCCAGTCCGCCTACGTCGATGCGCGCGGCATCCCGGGATGGGACGAGGGATCACCGGCGTTTGCCATCACGGAGCACGGCGTTGCGATCGGGGTGATCGGCCTCGACCGGCACGCGCAACACGACTACGAGATCCACTACTGGCTCCAGACCGACTGCACGGGACGCGGCTACGTCACCGAGGCGGCCCAGGCGCTGATCGCCTGGGCGCGCGAAGCGCTCGGTGCTCACCGCATCCTGCTCAACGCCGGCATGGAGAATCGCCGCAGCCTTGCCGTCGCGGAGCGGCTCGGTTTCACTCGCGACGGCGAGCTCGAGGGAGGCATGACCGGCGGCAGCGTCGCGTTCTTTCCCGCCTACATGCATCACCTCGATCTCTAACCGTTGCGCTTGAGCAACCCGAGCCGCTTTGCGCGAAGCTCTGCCCGCGAGAACACCCAGACGCCGGAAGGGATGAGCACCGCTCCCATGAGCAGGAGCACGAGGACTGTCCCGAGCAGCGATCCGATGCCGGCGTCGTCGAGCAGCGCGGAACGCATGCCGCTGAGCGTGTAGGTGAGCGGCGAAGCCTGACCCATCACCCGCAGCACTGCAGGGAGCACGGTGATCGGGTAGTACACCCCCGAGACAAGCAGCAACACGCCCTGCACGGCAACCGCCATCTGCTCGCCCTTTTCCGGCGAGAGCAGCGGCAGGATCGAGGTGAAGATGCCGAGCCCGAGCACCGGGAACGTCGCGGCCGCGAGCACCACGAGCGCTGATCCCACATCCGCGTGCGACAGGTCGAGGTGGAACGCCAGCGCGATCGCCACCATGATGATGACGCTGCGCAGGAGTGCGTAGACGATTGCGAAGGAGCAGATCCCGAGCAGGTGTGTGATTCGTCGCACCGGCGCCATGAAGGTGTACTCGATCGTTCCTTCCCACCGCTCCCACGCGATTGCGAAGGAGACGTCGAAGAACATCAGCGAGAGATAGCTCCAGAGCAACGAGCCGATGAGCAGGTAGAGCTGGGCACGAGCGATATCGACGTGCGCGTTCGCGCCGCTGAACGAGCTGAGGCCCGACGCGAGATATCCAATGCTGAGCGTGCTGACGATGCTGTACACCAGCCACACGACTTCCCAGATCCAGTAGCGCTTGTAGAGATTGCGCTGGCGCTCGAAGAATCCGAAAAACGCATTCGTCTCGAATCGCAGACCGGGTGGCCGCATCTCGACGTCCGGTGTGCGCGTGCTCATGACTTGTCCTCCTCTTCAGCTTCGCTGTCGTCGTCGAAGCTCTTTCCCGTGAGCCGGAGGAACACGTCCTCCAGCGATGCTCCATCGCCCTTTTCGCTGTGCTGCGCGCGCAACTCGGCCGGCGAGCCTTCGGCAAGAATCCGGCCACGGTCGAGGATGATCACGCGGTCGCACAGCCGCTCCGCCTCCTCGAGGTCGTGCGTGCTGAGCAGTACGGTCACGCCCGACTGCTCGCGGATGTCGCGCACGAATCCCTGCACCTCACGCTTCGAGCGCGGGTCGAGCCCGGTCGTCGGCTCGTCCATGAGGAGCAGCGACGGGCTCGTCAACAGGCTGCGCGCGATCGCCACCTTCTGCTGCTGCCCGCGCGACAGCTGCTTCATCGGCCGGTCGATCGTGTCGCGTGGAAGGCCGAGCCGGGTCAACGCCGCGACTGCTGCATCGCGCGTTCCCCTGCCGTCCTGTCCATAGAGGCGCGTCGCGTAGGAGAGGTTCTCCCACGGGCTCATCTCCTTGAAAAAGCTCGCTTCGACCGAGACGCGGTTCACGTGGCGGCGCACCTCGTGCCCGTCCTTGACCACGTCGTGGCCGAAGACGCGGGCGCTCCCCTCGTCGGGGATGGTGAGCGTCGCCAGGACGCGAAGCAATGTCGACTTGCCGCTGCCGTTCAACCCGACGATCGCGACCATCTCACCGTCGCGAACGCGAAGGTCAACCGAGTTGACCGCGCGCTTCGCACGCCCCGCTTGCTCGCGGCGCTTCCATGGCCGTCCGCGTCGCTCGCGACGGAACGATTTCACCAGCTTGGTCACTTCGACGGCCATACCGCCGTCACCTACCCTGGACACCGATTTCTCCTTGCTCACGTTCTTGTTCTCTGTTCTTGGACAAACAAAAAGGACCGTACCGGCCGGTCGCCGCACGATCCTGTGAGCAGAGCTATTCGATGCTCAGAGACTCAAGGGGCGACTCCCGACATGCCGACTCCACCCTTTGGGCGGGTGAACCCGACACTGACCAATTGCGTTGCCATCACCAGAAGCGCTCCTTTGCGCGAGTAGACGAACGAGCGGTCATGTTAGGTGCTCCATGGCGCCGTGTCAAACAAACTCCGCATCACGCTTGCGCCGCGAATGCAGCAGCCGTGATCCGATAGAGAACATGGCGTACGAGCGGGGATGTCGCCGGGAGACGCGGATGATCGAAGTCGTCTTCCTCTCGGCGCGTCATGCGGATCTTGGTCATCACCCGTCTCGACTTCGCGTTCCCCACGGTCGTGAACGAGACGATCTCCTCGAGCAGGAGCGTCTCGAAACCGAATCTCAATGCGGCAAGCGCGCCCTCCGGTGCATAGCCACGGCCCCAGAACGGGGTTGCGAGACGCCAGCCGATTTCGATCGACGGATACCCGAGTGTGCTGTTCGCCGGAGCAAGTCCGATGAATCCGATGAACGGCGAGACGCCGGGAACTTCCACCGCCCAGAGGCCCCATCCGTAGTCCCTGAAACGCTGCTCGATGCGATCGACAAAGGCATCGGACTCCTCACGCGTCATCGTCGATGGAAACCACTCCATGACCTCGGGATCCGCGTTCAATGCGGCGAACGGCGCTCGATCCTCGCTGCGCCAGGGCCGGAGCACCAGGCGCTCGGTCCGCAGCGCTACGGCATCGGGCGTCGTCACTCACGATATCCTCGCATCGTGTGCCGCGTCTGCAATAAACGCCCTGAGATTCCCGATGAGCGATACGGGCGCTGCGAGCAGTGCGTCAAGGGTGGGCGCAACGCCTTTCGCTTCCGTCTATTTCCCGCTCGAACGGGAACGGGGTTGACGGTCAAAGCCGGCGAGCTCTCGCCACACGCGCTGCGCCAGAAATGGCGCGCGCCGCTTGGGGCCTACAAGGGCCACGTCTCGACGCGCACGCAGCTGGGGCTGCACGAACTCGAGATGGTCACGGCAAAGGAGCGAGTGGAGAGCCTCCGCGTGGCACCGGACCTCGCCGGACGCGACGCCGATGTGATGGCGGCACTCCTCGAAGCGGCGGAGCGAACCGACACCGCCTGGTGAGGCTCCTCCGCTTCAGCCGTTGACGAACTTCCACCACAACGATGGCGCGGCGATGGCGTTCGAAACGATCACTCGCCACGTCACCTTGGTGCCGTTCAAGACACCGTTGATCTGACCGACCTGAGCGTTTGCACTCAAGGGCGCGGCAGCCTTGAAGGTGGCCACGCTCAGCTGGAGGGTCGCCGGCCCCCGGACCAGCACAGGCGTGGATCCCTCGATCGGCAGCGACTCAACGAGCGCCGTGCTCCCCCAGGCCGTGGACACGGACCCGCTGAGTGACGGCGTGGCCTGGCTGAGGTCCACCGCTCGATAGCTGCCGAGCACGGCGAGGACGGCGTTCTTTGCCTCGAAGAACGCCGCACCAAGCTCAGGATGCGCTGGGTCAGGCGCTGTCATCGCCGGCTGACCGAGCACCGCACCCCACACCGTGACCGACAAACCCGGCGCTGTCCCGTACGAACGTTGCGCTGCGAAGAGCAGGCAGCCGCCCGCGGCTCCCGTCCAGCCCGTCTTGATGCCGAGCCAACCGGGTTGCTGCTGCAACAGGACATCAAGGTTGTGCAGGACCGTTCCGTCGGACAGACGGGCCTGCTGGACCGCGACCAGGGCGGCGAGTGTCGGAGTCTCGATGACCGCTTTGGCGAGGAGCACGAGATCCGCGGCGGTGGAGACCGTCTTGTCGCTGAGCCCGCTCGGATCGACGTAGCGGGTGTGCGCCATACCCAACGCGGTGGCTTTGGCGTTGAGCCGAGCGATGAACGCAGTGCGGGTCCCGGAAACCCAGACGGCGAGTGATTCGGCGATGTTGTCGGCCGACGGCAGGAGCAGGGCCAGAAGCAGATCGCGCTCGCTGAACACCTCTCCGGCATGCACCGCCAGGTTCGATCCCCCGGCGGCAACTGCCTGCCGGTACAGCTGCACGTCCGCAGCCGTCATCGTGCGCGATGGCCCGTCGGCTCCGGGAGCGAGTGGCAATGCGTCGAGAACGACGAGCGCTGTCATCGCCTTTGCGACCGACCCCGTGGGTCGCTCGACCGTGGCGTTGACACTCGCGACCGTCCCAAGCGTGCTGGCCGACAGCGCAAAGCTTCCTCGGGTTGGCACGGGGATCTTCGGCGGAGCGCTCCCGCCGAGGGCCAGGGTCGCCGCAGTGTTGATCTGCACGGTCGCGGGTGGCAGGGCCGCGGCGAGCCGCACCAAGATGACCGAGGCGGCCGCGATCACCACCACGCCGAGGACTGCGGCAAAAACGACCCAGGGCCACCGCGGACGGCGGGGTGCCGTCGTCGGGGCTCGCGTTCGCATGTCTACCCGTAGCATGCGTGCGTGTCCCTCAACGACGTCACCGCGCCCGCGGCAGCGTCACATCACGCGCCGTGACCGATCAGGCCTTGGCCCGACGTGAAGACTTCGCGCCCTTCACCGCGCTCGAGAGCGAGGTGCTCGCCGAGAACCGAACGACGCGCCGCGCGGGGACTTTCACCGCTTCTCCGGTGCGCGGGTTGCGACCGAGACGTGCGGCACGCTGTGCGGTCTTGAAGTTGCCAAAGCCGTGGATGCGAACCTCGTCGCCCTTCTCGAGGGACTGCGCGATCGTGTCGAAGAACCAGCGCACTTCATCGCGTGCAGCGGTGACAGTGATCTCTGCGCGATCTGCAAGTTGCTTTGCGAGGACATCGCGTGTGACGACAGTTGCCATGTGTTCTCTCCAGAAGTCTGACGGGGAAACGCGTGCGATTGTAAGGAAAACGGCCGTCGGTTCTCAACATCGAGTGTGCGCGTCGCTGTGCTAGCGTCGCATCGCGTGTCAGCGGCGAACGCCGGCGTCGCAGACGCGGAGTGGGACTCGGCGCTGCAGCGCATGGGCGGCCATTTCCTGCAGAGCACGCTCTGGCAACGCGTCCAGGCCGCGCTCGGCCACGACGTCATCCACTCGCGTGATGCGGAATGGATGTGGGCGGGCGCGATTCGGTCGGGGCGGTTTCCACGGTATGTCTATCTGCCGCACGGGCCGACCGCGATCTCCGCGGCCGCAATGTCCGCCGCGCTCGACGATGCGGTGCATGCGGCCCGTGCGCGCTCGCTGGACTTCGTTCGCTGCGAGCCGGCCGGTGATGGCATGGCAGCCGCGCTCGGAGCGGCCGGGGCAACGCTGAGCCGCTCGATTCAGCCGCGCTGGACCTGGATTCTCGATCTCACGCCTGACGAGACGGCGCTCCGCCACGGTCTGAGCGCGGGACATCGAGGCGCCATCAATGCGGCATCCCGGCGCGGGCTCACCATCCGCTCGAGCACCGACCCCAACGACATCGAGGTGTTCGTGCAACTCCAGGAACGCACTGCGGCAGCGGGCAGATATCGGGGCCAGGCGCAGTCGTATCACCGGATCGTGGCGTCGACGCTCATGCCGGAGCACGCGGCGACGTTGTACATCGCCGAAGCATCCGGCGCCGCGGCTGCGGCCGCGCTCTGCTTCGATTTCGCGGGGACGCGCTACTACGCGCATGCGGTGTCCGATCCCGAATCCGGTCGCAAGCTTCAGGCGGCCGCGCCACTGGTCTGGCGGATGATCCTTGACGCCCGCGAAGCCGGTGCGCATCACTTTGACTTCTGGGGGATCACGCCCGGTGGGACCCCGGGCCATCCCTGGGAAGGCTTTTCACAGTTCAAGCGATCGTTCGGCGGTGAGGCAGTAGAGCGTGCCGGCACCTGGGATACCAGCGTGCGTTCGATGCGTCATCGTCTCTACCGCGCCGCGGTCCGGTTGCGCAGATGAGAGACGCAGCGAATGCCGAGGTGGCGCACTGGGACGACCTCGTTGTGGCGAACCCCGATGGCGGTCAGATCCTGCAGAGCCGCGAATGGGGCGAGTTCAAGCGCGCGCACCGATGGATGCCGCGCTATCTGATCAGCGACGCAGCGACGCCGATCGCGATCCTCATGCTGCGGCACACCGTGCCGGGGCTTGGCGAGCTCGGCTACATCCCGAAGGGACCGGGCGTCGCCGGCATCGGCCAGCTCGGAGCTGTGGTCGACGAGCTCCGCGGCAACGCAGGTCGCGCGTTCGCGATCAAGGTCGAGCCGGAGATCGAACAGAGCGACTCGGCGGTCGCCGCACTGCGCAGCATCGGCCTGCAAAAGGCGAAGCACGATGTGCAGATCAGCAGGGCGACGATCATCGTCGACCTCCGCCCTGATGAGGATGCGCTGCTGGCGTCCTTCAAACCGAAAACCCGCTACAACATCCGCCTCGCACAGCGGCACGGCGTGACCGTCGAGCCGGTGCCACTCGACGCCGGCACCGTCGACACCATGTACGAGCTCATGGCATCGACCCGTGACCGGGCTGGATTCACCTTGCGCAGCAAGGAGTACTTCTCGGGGTACTGGCGGCTGCACGCCGCTGCCGGACAGGGACAGCTCTTTTTCGCGTCGCTCAACGGCACGGTGCTCGCCGGGGTATTCGCCACGTCCATGGGGAAGAAGGCCTGGTACAAGGACGGCGGATCGATCAAGGAGCACAACGCGGTGATGGCACCGCATCTCCTCCAGTGGGAGGTCATGCGCTGGCTCAAGACGCGCGGCGTCGATGCGTACGACCTCGTCGCCGTGCCGCCCGCCGCTCAACTGACTCCGGAGCACCCGCTCTTCGGTCTCTACCGCTTCAAATCCGGCTTCAGCGAGCGGATCATCGAGTACGTCGGCACCTGGGACCTCCCGATTCGACCGACGCGATACGCAGCCTGGAATCGCATCGCTGAACGGGCCGCCCATCAGTGGTCGTACCGCGTACGGCATGACCTCCTCTACTGACTGATGCTCGCGCCGTTGCGGTTCCGCGAGTTCCGGCTGCTGTTCGCCGCGCGCGTGATATCGCTCACCGGCTCCGCCATCGCTCCGATCGCTCTGGCATTTGGCGTCCTTCAGGCAACGGGTGAAGCCACCGACCTCGGCGTCGTGCTCTTCGCTCGCCAGGGGATCGAGACGCTGCTGCTCCTCGGAGGTGGAGTCCTCGCGGACCGCATCGATCGCCGCCTGGTGATGGTCGGCGGCAGTCTCGCGTCATGCATCTCCGAAGCCGCCATCGGTGCTCTGTTCCTCACCCACACCGCGAATCTCCTGCTGCTGTGCCTCTTCGCGATGATCGACGGCGTCGGCGACGCGCTGTTCTTTCCGGCGTCGGCGGGTCTGACCCCTTCGACTGTGGATCCGGAGCATCTGCAGCAGGCGAACTCGCTCATCGGCTTTGCGCGCAATGGTTCGTCGATCTTCGGCGCCGCAGTCGGTGGGTTGCTCGTCGCCGTGGTCGGTCCCGGAGTCGGGATCGAGATCGACTCGGCCAGCTTTCTCGTGGCTGCAGTGCTCATCGTGTTGCTGCGCTCGACGCCCGCAGCACGCTCAGTTCGCACCGGATTGTTCGCGGAGTTGCGCGACGGCTGGAGTGAATTTCGCAGCCGTACCTGGCTCTGGGCAATCGTGCTGCAGTTTTCATTCGTCAACACGGCATATGCGGGGACGCTGTTCGTGCTCGTTCCGCTTCGCGCGCGTGAGTTGTACGGCGGTGCCGGCGCGTACGGTCTGCTGATCGCCATCTTCTCCGTGGGCTCGCTCGCCGGCGGCGCGCTGATGCTTCGCGCCCACCCACGCCGTCCGCTGCTGACCGCAACCCTGGGAATCCTCGCGTTCATCCCCGATGTGGCATTCCTTGCCATCGGAGTGCCGCTGCCGGCGGTGCTTGCCGCCGCATTCATCGGAGGCATCGGGATCGAGGTGTTCGGGGTGCTCTGGGTGACGACGATGCAGCGCGAGATCCCGCCGGACCGCCTGTCGCGGGTCTCCTCCTATGACGCGCTGGGATCGCTCGTCTTCACCCCGGTCGGTCTCGCCGTGGCGGCTCCGGTCGCGATCGCGGTCGGCTTGTCCGGAGCCTTCTGGATCGCGGCCGCGATCATCGCGGTCCCGACCGTGCTCGTTCTCGGCGTCGGCGACGTGCGCCGGATGCGCTCGCCTGAGCCGGAAACGGCTAGTGCCAGATCCGCTTCATGATCACCTTCGAGAGCTTCTCGGGATCATGATGGGTCGAGATCGTCGATGACGCGACGTCGGCGAGGATGTAGTTCACCTGCTGCAGCGCGGCCTGGTCGCGGTCGAAGCCGACACGCGTGACGCCCGCCTCCAACGCAGACGCCGGCAGCGGCAGTCCGGTGTTGCTGTTGACGATCACGTAGTCGAAGAGATGGTTGCCGACGTGGTCCTCGATCGTCTTGAGGTGCTCGCTCACCGAGTAGCCCATGGTCTCGCCGGGCTGGCCGGCGATGTTGCAGACGTAGACCTTCACCGCTGGGCTGGCCCGCAACGCCTCGACCATGCCTTCGATGAGCAGGTTCGGCAGGATCGACGTGTAGAGCGATCCCGGTCCGACGATGATGAGCTCGGCCGCCAGGATCGCGTTCTCGGCTTCGGGGTTGATCTCCGCGTCGGGCGGCTCGAGGAACACGCGGTCGATGCGCTCGATCCCTTGCGGCACCTTGGATTCGCCGACACGGAGCTCACTGCCGGCGGTGGCGCACAGCACGACGTCGCGCAGGGTCGCGGGCACGATCTGGCCGCGAACCGCGAGGACCCGGCCCGACTCCCGGATGGCATGCTCGAAGTCGCCGGTGATCTCGGCCATCGCGGTGATGAAGAGGTTGCCGAACGAGTGCCCGGAGAGCGCGCCTTCGCCGCCGAAGCGGTGCTGGAAGAGCTCGGTCATCAGGGGCTCGGTCTCCGCGAGCGCGGTCAGGCACTGACGGATATCGCCCGGAGGGAGCACGCGGTATTCCTCGCGCAGGCGCCCGCTCGACCCGCCGTCATCCGCCACGGTGACGATCGCGACGATATTGCCGGTGTACTTCTTGATACCGCGGAGCAGCGACGAGAGGCCGGTCCCGCCGCCGATGGCGACAACGCGCGGACCTTTGGCCAGGTAGCGGAACTTGTAGAGCTGATCGGCGAGGCCCCGTTCGGTCGTGCCCCGTCCAGGGAGAAACGGCCCGAGGATCGACTGGCTGAGCTTGTAGAAGCACAGCACGATCAGGCCCACGCCGACGAGGGCGAAGAGCAACGCGCGGATGAGGCGGGGCAGGAACTGCAGCGTGAGGTCGCCGACAAACGCCGGGAAGACGATCTGCGCGCTGTACAGGTCGCGAAGGAGATAGCCGACCGCGAGGCTGATCATCACGATCGCCACGAACAGCAGGAGCAGCCAGCGTTTGACGTGCAACCCGGGCGTGAACCAGCGCATCAGGTTCGCGCTCGGGCGAAATCGTGCCTTCATTACCCAGTTCCGATTCTGTCACCTGGATGAGAGCTGTACGCGCTGACGCGCACCGCCCGACTACGCCTGATCGATCGACGTTCCCTTGGACGCGAGCTCCACGGGGTCGCGACGGCGGCGCAGCTTTGCCAGATTGTGCTCCGCGTCGATGTAGCGTGCGGTCCCTGAATACGAACGCATGACCAGGCTCTGCGTGCGGCAGCGGTCCTCGCCGAGGAAGCGCACGCCCTCGAGGAGCTCGCCGCTGGTGATCCCGGTGGCCGCGAAGAAGACGTTGTCGCCTGCGACCAGGTCGTCGAGCTCGAGCACGAGCTCCTCGGTCTTGCCCTCCTTCTCCATCACGGAGCGCTCGCCGTCGCTGAGCCACAGGCGCGCCTGCATGCCACCACCGATGCACTTGATGCCGCAGGCCGCGAGGACCGCCTCCGGCGCACCGCCGATGCCCATGAGCACGTCGATACCGGTGCGATGCTCCATCGCGGCCATCAGTCCGGCCGCGACGTCGCCGTCCATGATCAGCTTGACCCGGGCGCCGGCCGACCGGATCTCCTCGAGCAGGGTCTCGTGGCGCTCGCGGTCGAGCACGACCACCGTCAGATCCTCAACGCGGCGATCCTCGGCACGTGCGATTCGCTTGAGGTTCTGCGCAACGCTGGCCGTGATGTCGATCACCTTCGCCGCGGCCGGACCGACGATGAGCTTCTCCATGTAGTGGAGATGGCTGTGGAACATCGACCCGCGCTCCGCGAGCGCAACCGTGGCGATGCCACCCGGGATGCCGCGGGCGACAAGCCGCGTGCCGTCGATCGGATCGACGGCGACGTCCACCTGCGGAGGGTTGCCGTTGCCGACCTGCTCGCCGATGTAGAGCATCGGCGCCTCGTCCTTCTCGCCTTCGCCGATGACGACGACGCCGTCCATGTCGACGAAACCGAGGCTGCGGCGCATCGAATCGACGGCGGCCTGGTCTGCCGTCTCTTTCTGGTTCCGCCCCATGTGGCGCGCGGCCGCCATGGCAGCGCCTTCCGTGACTCGCACCAGCTCGAGCGCCAGGTTGCGATCGATCGGAGTCCCTAGATCACGCTGCCGCGTTGCCATTCGCCCGCGATCATACGGTGCCGGTCGCTGCCAGCCCTGCGGTGCCGAAGGCCACGATCGCCTCTGCGGCACGCGCAAGCCCTTCCGCGAGCGCCTGCGCAAAGACCCCGTCGTCCGTCTCCATCCTCAGGGCGAGATACCCAAGGAAGCCGCCCGCCAGCGCGTCGCCGGCGCCCGTCGGATCCACCACTGCGGGAACGGCGACGGCCGGTCTCTCGACGATCGTATCCGCCGTGACGCACGCGGCTCCACCCGGACCGTGCTTGACGACCACCGCGCGCAGCCTGCCTCCGCCACACAGTCGCGCCGCTGACTCGCGCCAGTCATCGCTGTGCGTGAATGCCGCCAGCTCGGCGCCGGTGAGAAAGAGGATGTCGATGCGCCGGAGCACCTCGGCGACCTCATCGTGGCGGGTCTCGATGAACTCCTTCATCGAGTCAAGGCCGATCAGATCCGCGCTGGATTGATCGATGACCTTGTGCTGCAGCGCCGGCGCCATGCTGCCCACGAAGAGGACATCCGCACTCCGTGATTGCGGCGAAAGGATTGCGTCCCAGAGCGGATCACAGCCCGGCTCCGATGACTCGTGTGCCGTCACCCAACGGTCGAAATCGTGGACTGCGTGCCAGCGGAATGTCGGCACACTGCTGACCACCATCCCGTCGAGATGGATGGAAGGGCGGTCGAGGATCCGGCGGTACTCGCCGACGGTGTCGTCGCCGACGATGCCGTTGACATGGACCTGCGCATAGCGTGAGGCGGCCAATGAGAAGTAGACGGCCGAGCCGCCGAGCGCGTCATGCCGGCCGGCGGGCGTTGTCAGGTCGTCGCTGTGGAAGGTCCCTGCGACGGCGACATCCCAGGTCACCGCTGACCGGGTGAAGCTGGGATCAACCCGCCGCGGCCGTCCGGCCGCGGGGACCGAACAGCGGAATGATCGGCGCGAGCCTCGGACGCCGGGATTCGAGCGACCGCAGCAGGAGCACTTCCTGGGCCTCGAAGAGAATATCGGCGACGTGGTCGGGTTCGCGGTCGATGCCGAGCCGGTCGCGCAGGTCCGAGTCGACCGCCCCCACCGCCCTGACGACTGCGCTCCAGAGCACGGGCGGGATCAGCCGGAAGGACCGCATGCGGCATTCCTCGATCAGGTCGATGAGCACATCGGCTTCGCGAACGCGCAGCCGGGTGCGGGAGATGCGCTCGCGACGGAAGGCCGCCTCGCGTTCGATCCGGGCGATCTCCAGGCACGTGCGCTCCATGGGACCGGGCTGCGCGTGAGTGGCGGCGGATTGCACGAGTTGGGATTGTCCCACGGTCGGCTCGGGGTGCGAACGTCGGGTAAGTGCTGTTACACGGGGTAGCAGATCGACCGCCAGCGCCCGCCACCCGGAACGAGGTGGACGACGCGACGCAACCGCGCGACCGGCTCGGGATCGCCAACCTCGTACTCGACGTCGAGCTCGGCAACGTCGTGGTACGTGGTGCCACGGGACGCGTCGGTCCACTCCGGCAGGTAGCGCACCTCTTTGACGCTGACGCCGTGCAGCCTGCGCATCGTCGCCGCGCCCTGGGCTTCCGCGAACGCTTCGGGCGATCCCCAGCTCAGCTGGCAGTCTTCGCTCAGCAATGTGAAGGCGCGGCGGTACTGGCTCGCGCGCATCAGCTCCACGAACAGCGCTTCACTGAACGCGGGGTTACCCGGCGGACGTCCGCCCGCCGGAGCGCGACCGCGTTCGTGCGCGTCGACCAGAGCCGCGGCGCGCCTCGACGTGATCGCCGCCGTCTCGCTACCGGCCCAGAACGCGCGCGTCTGCGCATCGACGTGTGTCGCGATCGGTCTCGCAGGCTCGGCGATGCTCGGCCGCGCGTCGATGTTCGCTGTGTGGCGGGGCGGCCGGTGCAGCCAGCGCGTGAAGCGATTGCCGTCGGAGGACCCGCGCCGGGTCCGCTCAGTGCCGAGCAGGACGTGAGGTGGGAGCGGCATCGCCGGCGCCAGTGTACGCAGGTGCAGACGTTCGCCGGAGGCGCCCGGCACGCGGGTGGGTCGGAACCCTAGGATGCGGGTGATGCCGCCAGCCCGCGCCCGCATCCTGGTAGCCGAGGATCAGGCCTCCGTCGCCCAGCAGGTGATCAATCGTTTCAAGCTGATGGGCCATGACGTGCACTGGGCCAAGGCCGTGCGCGAGGTGCGCGCTGAGCTCAAGGATTTCGAGCCCGACGTGCTCATCCTCGACGCAACGCTTGACACCGACGGCCTCGAGTTGTTTCAGGCCATCCGTTTCGCGCCCGAGCATCCGCGAGCGGGAGTGGTGATCCTCACCGCCGCCGGTGACGTCCAGGCGCGGGAACGAGCGCAGCAGCTCGGTGCGGCCGCGGTGATGATGAAACCGGTGCGCAACGATGAGCTCGTCGATATCGTCGAGGACCTGCTGACATATGTATAGCACTGCAGTCATAGACCGTCTGAGGTCGCGCGTCACCCACTAACGCGAGGCAAAAACCGTCAGTGGTACACCGCGTCCAAGACGATGTTGAGGCCGCTGCCGCCGACCCAGAGGACGATCACCGCCCACACGTAGACAGGGATCGCCGCGGGCTGGTCGTACCAGGTGACAACCCGGCGGTCGGTCATGATCAGGATCGCGAGACCGTCGAGCAGCACGAAGAGCAGCGTGCCGAGTAAACCGGGGACGCCGGCGCTGTTTCCGGAGATTGCCAGCACCACCTCCGACACGATCGCGAGCGCGATGTGCGTCACCAGGGTGCCGATCTGGACGATGCGCACCCATGCGTGCCGTCGCGTCAACAGGGACGCGAGGATGATCAGCGTCGCAGCGAAGGCGGCGGACGCCACCGCCTCGATCACCTGTGCGGCGAAGGGCAACGGCTGTGCACCCGAGCTGCTCTGCACGGCGCCCGCAAACGGGGCGAGCGTGACGAGGAACGCGAGGATCACGAGGATGAGATCCCACGTGTAGACGTACAGCACCGCACCCGGGCGGTGTTCCTGCTCCTCGTCTCGCGCGGTCATCGAGTTCGGCACGCGGCGATGATCGCATCGCGGGAAGGGCAGGCAGCGAGCGGCCGGGCCTCGGGTCACCGCGACGTACCCTTTCGGCGTGACAACCATCGTCGTCCTCAGCGGCGACCAGACCGGTCAGGAACTCCTCGAAGAGGCGCTGCGCGTCGTCGCCCCGGACGTCATCGGGGTCGAGCTGAAGCTGCGGACCTTCGACCTCTCACTCGCGCACCGCCGCGAGACGAAGAACGCCGTCGTCGCCGATGCCGCCGAGGCCATGCTGGCGGCGGGTTTCGGCCTCAAGGCCGCGACCGTGACGCCGACCGACCGCACGGACGTCGGCAGCCCGAACGCCCTGCTCCGCGAACGCGTCGGCGGGCGTGTGATCCTCAGGACCGGCCAGCGGATCCCAGGAGTCGCCGGGATCGCCGGCGTGAGCGCTCCCATCAGCATCGTCCGCATGGCCGTCGACGACGCCTACAACGCGAAGGAGTGGCGCGAGGAGAGCGGCGGCGACGAGGTCGCGTATCGGACCGAGCACATCTCGCGGGCCACATGCCGCGCTGTCGCCGAGTTCGCGTTCGTCCACGCGGCGCGAACGCACGCGAAGGTGTTCGGCGGACCGAAGTTCACGGTCTCACGGATCTACGAAGGGATGTTCAAGGAGGAGCTCGATGCCGCCGCGGCTCGCCATCCGGATGTCGAGTACGAGCCGCAGCTCATCGACGCGACGTACGCACTGCTCTTCAGCAGAGCGGGCGATCCGCTCGTCATCCCGGCGCTCAATCGCGACGGGGATTGCCTGAGCGATCTCGTGCTGCCGCTGTTCGGCAGCATCGCCGGCGCCGAATCCCTGTTGCTTGGATTCGGGGATGACTCACTCGTCCCCACCGTGGTGATGGCGGAGGCGCCGCATGGGACTGCGCCGAGCCTCGAGGGCAAGAACGTCGCCAACCCGATGGCGATGATCCTCGCGGCCGCGGCGCTGCTCGGCTTCGCCGCCGACGAGCGCTGCCGGGCCGCGTCGACGCGCATCCGTGACGCCGTCTTCGAGGTGCTCCGCGCTGGCGTCGCGACCGCGGATCTCGGCGGCCATGCGTCGACGTCCGCGTTCACCGACGCGGTGATCGCGCGTGTGCGCGGTACCGACAGCACCGGATCCCGGCCCGCTTCCGCATGACGCGCATCTACCTCGACCACGCAGCGACCACACCGCTGGCCGCCGAGGTCCTCGACGAGATGTTGCCGTACTTGACGACAACCCAGGGCAACCCTTCATCGGTGCACGCGACGGGGCGTGCCGCGCGCGCCGCGGTCGACGCCGCTCGCGATCGCCTGGCCGCCGTCCTGTGGAGCACGCAGCGCGAGATCGTCTTCACCGGTTCCGGCACCGAAGCGGACAACCTCGCGCTGCGCGGCGTCCTCGAGCGCTGGGGCGCAGAGCGCGGCCGGCACCTCGTCGTGAGCGCCGTCGAGCATGACGGCGTCCTCGAGACGGCGCGGCGCCTGGAGGAGACGGGCGCTGCCTCGCTGGCCATCGTCGGGTGCGAGCGCGACGGGCGCGTCGCTCCCGACGTGGTGGCCGCGGCGGTGACGCCGGAGACCGTCCTTGTTTCCGTCATGCTCGTCAATAACGAGACGGGCGCGGTTCAGGATGTCGCGGCGATCGCCGATGCCGTGCACCGCAAGAATCCGGCGACGCTCGTCCATACGGATGCGGTCCAGGCACTCGGCCGGATCGAGGTCGCTCCCCGCGCGCTCGGTGTCGACCTCCTGTCGCTCTCGGCCCACAAGCTCTACGGCCCCAAGGGCGTCGGCGCCCTGTGGGTGCGCCGCGGCGTCACGATCGCGGCGCAGACGACCGGCGGCGGGCAGGAGCGCAACCGGCGCAGCGCCACCGAGAACGTCGCCGGGATCACCGGTCTCGCTGCCGCGGCCGACCTGGCGGAACACCTGCGCGCCGTCGAGAGCGACCGTCAGGCGACCCTGAGCCGGCGTCTCGTCGCGGCAGTTGCAGCCGGCGTCCCGGGGACGATCGATACCGGAGCGGGCGAGCACACCGCGCCCGGGTTCGCCACGTTTGCCATCCCCGGCGTGCGCAGTGACGTGCTCCTCGCCGCCCTTGACATGGCGGGCGTCGACGCCTCGGCCGGGTCGGCCTGCGCCAGCGGCGCACCCCTGCCGTCGCACGTTCTTCGCGCGATGGGCTACCCGGACGAACTCGCCGCCGGGGCGCTGCGCTGTACCACCGGACGCTCGACGACGGTCGAGGACATCGATCGAGCCGCGGCGCTCATCGCGACTGCCGTCGAGCAGATCCGAACGAGCACCGGCGCCGCCGTGAGCACTGCGGCGCACTGAGCAGGTCAGGCGGGAGCGGGGAGCCCGATGTCGGCGCGGAGCGCCGTGGCGGCACTGACTGCGGTGGCGAGCAGCGGGATGATCTGCGCCTGGACGTTCGCGATCGTCGCGAGGCTCGGCGCCGTTGCCGCCTGCTCGAGGAGTGCTTCGACGGCGGCGTCATCGCTGAGGAGATGGCTTGCGTCGGTCGCGGCGTCACCGCTGAAGGTGGTCGCGCGGAGCGCGTCGTCGTAGGCGATGGTCGCCTGGCGCTGATTGCTGAGCGCGGTCTGGCACGCCGTGAGGGACGCGGTCGGGCTGCCGGCGTCGCAGGCGGCGTTCTCGGTGATGGAGATCTGCGCCTCGTAGGTGTTGTAGGCGTTCGCAGCGGCCGTGTATCGCGACTGGATCTGCGCCGTCGAGAGCGGGGACGGCGTGGGCGACGTCGGGCTGCTCGACCCACCGCATCCCGCCAGGAGCGCGCTCGCGAGCGCTCCGGTGATCAGCAAACGTGAATGTAGACGTGGCATGTGGGCGTGGCGAGAATATCGCAGCGGAATGCCACTCCCCTCAATGGGGAAGTTCCCCGATGGTATAATCCTGACCATGACAGTCGGAATTCTCCAGAGCTCCGGCCGGCGCACTGCCCATCGGCACACGTCGGAACCCGGCGCCCCGCCCGCAGCATCGTTCTCGATGCGGGTCAGCTCCAAAGCCCACTACGGCCTCCGGATGATGACCGAGTTCGCCAAGTCCTACGGTTCCGGCCCGCTGAGCATCGCCGAGGTGGCTCGGGTCGAGCACCTGCCGCTCGCCTACCTCGAGCAGCTCGCCTCGCAGCTGCGCCGCGGTGGACTCGTCGAGAGCACCCGCGGGGTTCATGGCGGCTATGCGCTTACCCGCCCGGCCGAGCAGATCAGCGTCCTCGACGTCGTCACCGTCATCGAGGGTGAGATCGCCCCGGTCGAGTGCGTGTCGCACGGCTACGTGACCGGCGCTTGTCAGCGCGAAGGCGAGTGCGCGTCGCGCGCGCTCTGGATGCGGCTCAAGCAGAGCATCGACGCCGTCCTCAGCCAGACCACCCTCGCGGAGCTGGTGGCCGATCAGTCGCTCATCGATGCCATGGCACCCGCCTCCAGCGAGGCCGGCCTGTGAGTGCGGCCGTGCTTTCCGTCAAGGGACTGCACGCGTCCGTCGAGGGCAAGGAGATCCTCAAGGGCGTCGATCTCGAGATCCCGCAGGGCGAGGTGCACGCGCTCATGGGCCCGAACGGCTCCGGCAAGAGCACGCTCGCGTACACGCTCATGGGGCATCCGAAGTACGCCGTCACCGGCGGTGCGGCAACGTTCGGCGGCGAGGATCTGCTCCCGCTGACGGCTGACGCGCGGGCGCGTCTCGGCCTGTTCCTCTGCTTCCAGTACCCGACCGCGATCCCCGGCGTCACCACCGTGAACTTTCTGCGCGCCGCGCTTCGTGCCCAGGGCAAGGAGATGCCGGCACGTGAGTTCCTGAACCGTCTCAGCGCCGAGATGCAGGAGCTGAAGATCGACGAGAGCTTCCGCTCGCGCTATATCAACGACGGCTTCTCCGGCGGCGAGAAGAAGCGCATGGAGATCCTGCAGCTCGCGATGTTGCGCCCCAAGCTCGCGATCCTCGATGAGACCGATTCGGGTCTCGACGTCGACGCGCTGCGCACGGTTGCCGACGGCGTCAGACGCCTCGCCGGACCTGACATGGGTGTGCTCGTGATCACCCACTACCCACGTATCCTCGAGTACCTGCACCCGGACCGCGTGCACGTCCTTCATGACGGCCGCGTGGTCACCTCCGGCGGGCCGGACCTCGCGCGACAGATCGAGCGCGAGGGCTACGAACCAATTCTGGGGACGGCCGTGGCCGCCACCGCGTAGGAGATTTCGCGATGGCGATTCAAGCGAAAGAACTGACCAAGGACTACCAGTACGGCTTCTCGGACGTCGACGTCTCGGTCTTCCGCACCGCCAAGGGATTGTCGCCCGAGGTTGTGGCGTCGATCTCGATGCACAAGGACGAGCCCGAGTGGATGCTGAAGTTCCGCCTCAAGGCGCTCGACCACTTCCGCAAACGCCCGATGCCCACATGGGGCGCGGATCTGTCCGGCCTCGACTTCGAGAACATCTACTACTACGTCAAGCCCGTCGAGGAGATGAGCCGCTCGTGGGACGACGTTCCTGACTCCATCAAGAACACGTTCGATCGTCTCGGCATCCCGCAGGCCGAGCGTCAGTTCCTCGCCGGCGTCAGCGCGCAGTACGACTCCGAGGTCGTCTATCACAGCATCCGCGAGGATCTCGAGAAGCAGGGCGTGCTCTTCAGCGACTGCGACACCGGGCTTCGCGAGCACGAGGAATTGTTCCGCAAGTACTTCGGCACCGTGATCCCGCCGAACGACAACAAGTTCGCCGCGCTCAACAGCGCGGTATGGTCGGGCGGATCCTTCGTGTACGTCCCCAAGGGCGTGAAGGTGGACATCCCGCTGCAGGCGTATTTCCGGATCAACAGCGACAACATGGGCCAGTTCGAGCGGACCCTGATCATCGCCGACGAGGGTTCCTCGGTCCACTACATCGAAGGCTGTACGGCGCCGAACTACTCGAGCGACTCGCTGCACAGCGCCGTCGTGGAGTTGATCGCGCACAAGGGCGCCAAGATCCGCTACACGACCATCCAGAACTGGTCGGACAACGTCTACAACCTGGTCACCAAGCGCGCCATCGCATACGAGGACGCCACCGTCGAGTGGATCGACGGCAACCTCGGGTCGAAGGTGACGATGAAGTACCCGTCCGTGTACCTGATGGGCGAGCGCGCACACGCCGAGGTGATGAGCGCCGCGTTCGCCGGTGACGGACAGCACCAGGACGCGGGCAGCAAGGCGATCCACGTCGCGCCGAACACCACGAGCAACATCGTGTCCCGATCGATCAGCAAGGGCACCGGACGCACGTCGTACCGCGGCCACATCAAGGTGCTGCCGAAGGCGCACAACGTCAAGGTGAGCGTCCGCTGCGACGCGTTGCTCCTCGACGAGGAGTCGCGGAGCGACACGTACCCGTACATGGACATCGAGAACCCGGACGTGACGATCGGTCACGAGGCGAGCGTCAGCAAGGTCGGCGAGGATCAGATCTTCTATCTGACATCACGCGGCATCAGCGAGATGGACGCCACGGCCCTCATCGTCAACGGCTTCTTCGAGCCTTTCGTCAAGGAGTTGCCGATGGAGTACGCGGTCGAGCTCAACCGCCTGCTCGCGCTCTCCATGGAGGGTTCGATCGGGTGACGACCCCGCTGACCGCGGAGCCCACAGCGGCGCTTGGGCCAGGGGTCGCGGCAGCCAGGGCAGAGGCATCTCCGGCTTGGCTCGCAGCGCGCCGGCGCATCGCCTGGGACGCCTACGAAGCGCTCCCCATGCCGTCGTCGCACAGCGACGAGGACTGGCGGCGCACCGACATCTCCGGACTCCATGTCGAGCGTTTCACACCGATGGAGACCGTCGACGCGGCTGTGCTCGACGCGATGCGCGCCCAGCGCGACGGTGCGGCGCCGGACGCGGCGCTGATCTTCGACGGACCGATCACGACGATCATCGAGGGCGCTGACACGCTGCTCGCCCAGGGGGTCATCGTGACGACGCTCGAAGAGGCTGCAACAGTCCATCCCGAGCTCGTGCAGCGCGTGCTCGCGGCGGTCCGCGTCGACGAGACGAAGTTCATCGCGCTCTGGAATGCGCTCTGGCGCGGCGGCGCTTTCGTGTACGTCCCCCGCGGCGTGGAGGCGCTCGTGCCGGTATGGATCGCGCACGCGGCATCCGGCAGCGATGTCGCGGTATTCCCGACCACGGCGGTGCTCCTCGATGAGGGCGCGTCGCTCACGGTGATCGACGCCTACGCCTCATCGGCTGGAACAGACGCTGTGTTCAGCGACGCGATGGTCGTGCTCTCCGCCGGCCGCGACGCGCGGCTCGACTACTGCACCGTGCAGGAATGGGGCGCGGGCGTCTGGCACATCGCGATGCAGCGCACGTCATTGGACGCCAACGCGAAGCTCCGCTTTACCGGCGTCACCCTCGGCGCCCGCCTGCAGAAGGCGTGGTGGGAGGTGATGCTCAACGGAGTCGGCAGCGAGGCCGACATCTTCGGGATCTGCTTCGGCGACGGGACGCAGCACATCGACCACCAGTCGCTGCAGGCCCACGTCGGCCCGGAGACGCGCAGCAACCTGCTCCTCAAGGTGGCAGTGCGCGACCAGGCACGGTCCGTCTACGGCGGGATGATCGATGTCGCGCCGACGGCGGTACACGCCGACGGTTACGTCGCCAACCGCAACCTCCTCCTCAGTCAGGGCGCGAAGGCCGACTCGATCCCGCGGCTCGAGATCCGTGCCAACGATGTGAAGTGCGGGCACGGCGCGACCGCCGGCCACATCGATTCGGACCAGCGTTTCTACCTCATGGCACGCGGCGTTCCCCCGGACGAAGCGAGCTCGCTGATCGTTCGCGGGTTCATGGACGACGTCCTCGACCGCGTGCCGCATCGCGGATTCGCGGAGCTGGCCGGTACGTTGCTGGACGCGGAGATCGCCGGCGCCTCGGTGGCCGGGCTCGCCGCTGCAGAGGCATGAGCGAGGGCTGGATCGACGTGGCCCGAGCGACCGATATCCCACCGGGATGCGCGGCGCGCGTGGAGATCGACGACGTCCCAGTGGCGATCTTCAATGTCGATGGCACCTTCTACGCGCTCGATGACACCTGCAGCCACGCCGAGGCATCGTTGAGCGAAGGCGACCTCGACGTCGATCGCTGCGCCATCGAATGCCCGCTCCACGGATCGAGCTTCGACCTTCGAACCGGAGATCCACTGACGCTGCCGGCGGTCGAGCCGGTGCGCGTGCACCGAGTCGAGGTCGGCGCGGACGGCGTGTTGCGAGTCGCACTGGCTGATGGGGTCGCCGCGCAATGACCACGCATGTGGCGCCACCGAGCGCGCTCGACGTCGCCCGCATCCGGGCGGATTTCCCCATCCTCGATCGGCAGATCGGCACGCATCCGCTCGTCTATCTGGATTCGGCGGCGACGTCGCAGAAGCCGAAGGCGGTGGTGGACGCCGTCGACGCGTACTACGCGACGAGCAACGCCAACGTGCACCGTGGTGTCCACACGCTCGGCAACGACGCGACGGACGCCTTCGAGCGCGCTCGGGTTCGGGTCGCCGAGTTCATCGATGCGCCGTCTGAAGGCCTCGTCTTCGTGCGCAACACGACCGAGGCGATCAACCTCGTGGCGTACTCGTACGCCACCCAGATGCTCGAGCCCGGCGACCGCATCCTCGTCACCGTCATGGAGCACCACAGCAACCTCGTGCCGTGGCAGCTCGCCGCGGAACGGCGCGGTCTGGAACTCGTCGCGCTCGGCGTCGATGACGACGGCCGTCTCGACCTGAGCAACCTCGACGAGCTCCTGGCGCCGCCGACGCGGCTCGTCGCGATCGGCCATCAGTCGAACGTCCTCGGCACCGTGAACGACATCCGGACCATCACGAGTCGCGCACACGCGGCTGGTGCGCTCGTCTGTCTCGACGCGGCCCAGTCGGTCCCGCACATGGCGTTCTCGGCGCGAGACCTGGACTGCGACTTCATCGCGTTCAGCGGTCACAAGATGTGCGCCCCGATGGGCATCGGCGTGCTCTGGGCCCGACCGGATTTGCTCGAGCGCATGCCGCCGTTTCTCGGCGGCGGCAGCATGATCAGCCGGGTGACCCTCGAGCGCAGCACGTGGAATGAGGTACCCCATAAGTTCGAGGCGGGGACGCCCGACGTGGCCGGCGCTGTGGGGCTGTCCGCGGCGTGCGATTACATCGACGGCATCGGCCGCGCCCGCATCCACGCGCACGAGCTCGCGCTGACCCGCCACCTCCTCGATGTTCTGGACGAAGTTGGCGAGATCACGGTCTTCGGACCGCGCGACCTCGAGTCGCGTGGTGGTGTGGTGAGCTTCAACCTCGCCGACGTCCACGCCCACGATGTCGGCACGATCCTCGACCGCCGCGGCATCGCCGTCCGCGCCGGACATCACTGCGCGCAACCATTGATGGCCCGCTACGACGTGCCCTCGATGGCGCGTGCGTCGGTGTATCTCTACACGACGCACGAGGAGATCGATGCCCTGGGCGAAGGGCTTGGCGAGGTGCGACGCGTCTTTCGCGTCTAGCTGAGCTTCGCTCAGTCTGCGCGGCGTCTCGCGCAGTGTTCGCTGGCGAACACTCAGCGACCTTCGTTGCAACGCGAGTGGGCGCGTGTGGTGACGGATGACGCAGTCGCCGTGGACCGGCGGGAATCCGGAGCACGGTGGGGACATGTTCAAGCGCTCGACCATGATTCCGCTCGTTCTCGGCGCAACAGTGATGTTCGCCGCAGCCTGGCCCGCATCGGTGTTCGCGGCGACGTCGCCGCGACTCGGGACGGCGCTCAATTTCACCGTGCTGGGCGGATCCACGATCACCAACACCGGACCGACCGTCGTCACCGGTGAGCTTGGTCTGAAACCGGGCACAGCGCTGGTCGGATTTCCCCCCGGCGTCGTCACCGGCGCGAAGCACCTCACCGACGCCGTTGCGCTTCAGGCGAAGAACGACCTCGTCACCGCGTACAACGATGCTGCCAACGCGCCGACCACGGAGAATCTCACGGGCGAGAACCTCGGCGGCAAGAACCTCGTCCCGGGTGTGTACCGCTTCAGCTCGTCGGCGCAGCTCACGGGGTCGCTGACCCTCAGTGGCAGAGGCGTCTTCATCTTCAAGATCGGCAGCACGCTCACGACAGCGAGCAGCTCCGTCGTGCGTCTCACCAACGGCGCGCAGGCATGCCAGGTCTTCTGGCAGGTCGGCTCGTCGGCGACCCTCGGTACGGCAACGAGGTTCCAGGGGAATCTCATGGCACTGACGAGCATCACGCTGACAACGGGCGCGAATGTCCCGGCCGGCCGCTTGCTTGCTCGCAACGGCGCAGTCACGATGGACACCAATGACATCAGCCGACCGGCAGGCACCTGCCTCACCGCATCGGTGAACACTCCGGAGACAGGTGCGGTGACCTCCATCCTTCCCGGCCTTGGACTCGCGATGGTCTTCGGCGGCGTTGCGACAGTCGCGATCGGCGTGCGGCGTGCGCGCCCGCGTCGCGGCGTCTCCCGCTAACCCAGAAACGCGGCGATTCGCCCGGCAGCGTCCTCGCGGACGCTGAGCAACCCGTGGCCCATCCCGGGATAGACGACCAGCTCCGCGTTGCTCAGTGCCCCAACTTCGCGGCGCAGCAGATCGATCTTCGCGAAGGGATCCCGGTCGCCGGAGAGGAACAGCAGCGGGCACGTGATGCGCGACCAGTGCGCGGTGCGCAGCTCCTCGGGATGTCCGGGTCGGTGCAGTGGATAGCTCAACAGCACCAACGCCGAAACCGTTTGCTCGGCCGCGAGCATGCTCGCCATCCGGCCGCCGTATGAATGCCCGCCGACGGCGGCATCAGGGTTCGCCGTCAGCGCGTCACGAAACACGCCGACCGCGCGCTCCGCACTCGATTTCGGCAGGTCGAGCGCCTGCGCGACAACACCGCGCGCGGCAAGCGCGACGACCCAGGGACGCATCGACGCGGCGGTGCCTGACGCACCGTGACCGAGGAACAGCTTCGGCGGCGCGGGCCGCCGCGCCTCAACCCTGCTCACGTTCGAGCACCGGAAACGCGGTCGGTTGGACGACGTGCGACGCCGGCGACGGACGGCCCGGCAACCACGCCGCGCAGACGAGTGCGCCGCACAGCAGGATGCCGGCGCCGCACCAGAACGGCAGGCCGGCGTTGACGCCGTACAGCGAGCCGAGCACCGCTGCGCCGAACGCCATCCCCGAGAACTGATACAGGCCGCCGATTCCCATGGCGCGGCCGCGCAACGTCTCCGGCGTGCTGTCGCCGATGACGGCGAACAGGCTCGGCTCGAGGATGACCGTCGCAACGGCCTCGACGGCGCCGATCACGAGGATCACCGCGAGGATGCGGAGAAACGGGTATGTCGCGGCGCAGAGCGCGACGACGAGCATCCCGGCGGTCACGAGCTTGCGCCGATCGACACGGTCTGCGAGACGGCCGCCGGCACGCGCGAGCAACAGGATCGGCAGCGCGAACAGGCTCACGGAGAGCCCGATGATGAGCGGGCTGTTGCCCCTCGCCGCGAGGTACTGCGGCCAGACGACGTCGTACATCGACCAGATCGTGCCGACTGCGAACAGCGCCGCGATCGGCACCACGATGCCGCGCAGCCGCCACCAGCGAAATGTCGCCTTGTGGACGACGCCTGTTCCAGGTGCTGCGCGCGTCTCCGGAACGCGGAGCATCGGGCCGATGCCGATGAACATGGCGAGCCCGGTGACGCCGAACACCGCCGAGTCCTGCCACAGCGCGGCGGCGCCACCGATGAGCGGCCCGACGAGCAAACCGACCATCTCGTATGCCTGGAGCTGCGAGAACCGTTGCGCGCGCGCCTCCGGATCGCTCAAGTCGGTCAGCGCAGCGCGCAGTGCGGGGACGTAGGCGCCGGCGCACGCGCCCATGAGAATCCGCAGCGCGGTGAGCACCGGCAGCGTTCCGATGTTGAAGAACAGGAAGAACGAGAGAAAGGCATAGATCAGCCGCGGTCCGACGAGAAACGGCTTGCGGCCCCAGCGATCGCAGAGGCGCCCGGCGGGCACTTGCACAAGGGTGTTGGCGACGAGCGGTCCGGCGATGAAGATCGCGACCGCCACCGAGTTGCCGCCACGGTGCGCGACGTAGAGCGGCGCGATCGGAAACACCGCCGCGACCCCGGTGAACATGATCAGCTGCCCGACGAGCAGCCAGAACGCGGGATCGCGCTGGCGTTTGCCGGTGCGCGCAACGACATCTGTACGGGCCATCGGCGTCATTCTCGGCGTGGGTCCTCAGGTTTTGCTCCTGGACTGTTGGACTACGATGGTTGTATGGCAGTTGGATATACGCCCGTCGACGACGATCTCTATCGCGAGATCATCCTCGACCACTACCGCAATCCCCGTCATCACCAGACGGTCGATCCTGCCGACCGCGTCATCGAGGCGAACAACCCGCTCTGCGGCGACGAGATCGACCTGAGCTACCGGCTGGCCGACGGGACGGTTGCGGCGATCGGTTTCACCGGACGTGGATGCTCCATCAGCCAGGCGTCGGCGAGCATGCTCTGTGAGGCGGTGACCGGTATGAGCGTCGATGATGCGGCGCGGCTTGCTGAGGCGTTCCGAGCGATGCTCACCGGCAACGGCGAGACCGGGACGGCCGACATCGGCGACCTCGAGGCCCTCCGGGGGGTGCGTGCGTACCCGGTGCGAGTCAAATGCGCAACCCTGGTCTGGAACGCATTGCTCGAAGGCCTGACGGAAACCGAAGCGAGGACAGGATCATGACGACGACTGAATCCACGACGCAGCCCGAGGCCAAGGCGTCCGACGAGCTCATTCGTGCAGCCCTCGGCGAGGTCTACGACCCCGAGATCGGCATCGACATCGTCTCGCTCGGCCTGATCTACGGCACCAACATCGACGACGACGGGCTGCTCACGATCGACATGACGCTCACCACGCCGTACTGCCCGATGGGACCGATCATCGAGACCCAGGCACATGCGGTATGCGCGCCGCTCCCCGGCGTTCGAGATGTGCACATCAACCTCGTCTGGTCGCCGCCCTGGGACCCGCGGACGATGGCCTCGGACGAAGCGCAGCTCGAGCTCGGCATCTACTGACCCGGAGCCCGCCTCGACGCGGGCCGGCCCGGTCTGGCATGGTTGCCGCCATGGAGCGGGTTTTCACGCACGCGGAGGCAACCGCACTGATCCCGGAGCTCACGGAGTTGCTGACCGCACTTCGCGTGGCGCATCGCAGGTCCGCCGGACGGTCAGCTGAAAGCGCGCAGCACATGGTCTCGACGAATGGCTCCGCTGCGGCCGCTCTGGCGGCCTCAGGGCCGTTCCACGACGCTCAGCGTCTCACGGGCCGGGTTGACGATCTCGGCGTCATCCTGCGCGATCCCGAGACGGGCCTCGTCGACTTCGCCGCCGTCCGTGAGGGGGAGCCGATCTACCTCTGCTGGCGGCTCGGCGAGGAACGCATCGGGTTCTGGCACCCGCGTGACACGGGGTTCATGGGGCGCTTGCCGCTCTGACTGACGCGCCGGGCGCCGCTCAGGCCGGGTCTTCGAACGCCGCGAGTTGCTCCACGTCGGCGCGGGTCATGCGCAGGAAGAGTGCCATGTCATCGCTGCGGTCGAGGAAGCGCACCTGCACGACGACGTCGCGCCTGAAGAAGCCGACCGGTCGGACAACGATGCCGACCAGCTCCCCTTCGTCGAGCAGGATGTCCTGGACGGTCCCGAGCTTGTCGCCCTCGTGGCCGATCATCACGTTCTCGCCGTGGCGGATCTCGATATCGCCCGCCGCCTTGTTAGCGGTCTCATCGAGACGAGGGAAGATCGGACCGGCGCCAAGCGGCGCGCCGATCATTCCGGCTGCGTAGCGCCACTGCTCGCCGGGCTGGATGGGTTGGTACTGGTAGCTGAGATATGGCGGCAGCGCGCGGGTGGCGCGCTTGTCGAGCTTGAGCCTGACGTCACCGGGAGTGATGCTGTCGACAGCATCGAGCGGGACGATCACCTCCGCGACCATCATCCCGGCGCCCGGTGCCAAAACCCGTCCGGAGAACCATTCCGTCTCCCGGACGATCAACGCGTGCGGGTCCCAACTCTCACCGTCGACGACTACACGCTGCAGCGTGCCGGCGTGGTGCCCGTCAGACGTGTGCACTGACGCGCCGAGATGGAAGGCCTCCAGGCCGGCGCTCACGAGAATCCTCCAAACCGGGATACACTTTCAGTGCGTCTCTCGGCCCGGACCCGCCCCGCCTCAAACACGACGCAATGCGGAAGCGGTGCCGTGGCACTCAGGCAAAAGGAGGACCATCGCCAATGAACGATTGTTCGAGTACGACTTCCTTCCCGACCAGCGCTTGGGTGGAGCACTGACGGCAGAGAGCCAGGTCACCACTCGGAGAGAGGCGCAAACCGTCGCACTCGGCGGTCTCTCCACTCACTCGCGCTAATCGCGGCAGCGCCGCGACTCGAGCCATTCACCGGCTTCATCAGGTGAAACGCGCCGTCTCGACCTGCGCCGCGCGGGTCGAGACGGACGGCGCCGGGACGATCTGATCGGTTTCGACCCATCCCTCGTCCGTGTCGGCAACGCGTACCTTCACGAACTGTCCTTCGCGCTCCGTGAGCGCGACGACCTCGGTTGCGGTGAAGATCTCCCGGCCTCGTGGCGCGTCATGACGCGGTTCGCTGAAGAGGCGGTAGGGCATGCCTGCCCACGACGCGACGAGCGTCACCGGGCCTGGCGGGATGCGCCGATCGCGGTACACGGTCCTCGAATCGCCGGCGCCGGTGGTGAGCAGCCGGACCACCTGCAGCGCCCGGCTGGTGGGCCCGCCGTCGGCTTTCCCCATCGCTTTGGCGATGAGACCGCCGCCGGAGCTCGCCTCGACTTCGACCGATGTGCCCTCGGTGACCTCGACGGCCCGAACTCGCACCCAGCGGATGCGCACTCTCGGCTTTGCCCAATTGCCGAAGAGCCCTCGGCGGCGATGCTCGACGATCCGCGCCTCGCTCTCGCCGACGATCTCGTAGCGGTACGGTGGGGTGCCGATCATCTGCTCCATCACGGCGAAGACCTCACGTGGAGGAGCGGCGGCGATGAGCCGCCAGGTGTGCGCGGAGGGAGCCAGCATCGTCCCGGATTGTAGCCGGGCGTGCTCAGGCGTCCGGCGGTACGCCACTCGGCATCTCGCCGGGCCGGCGTTCGATGCGGTAGCGCTCGCACATGCCGTCGAATCGAGCCGCCGTATAGGCGTCGAGGAGGCTGCGGTGGCGCTCGATGAGCGGGACGATCTCGTCGCGGAGGTACCGCCCACGGGCCGACCACTGGTAGTACGAGCGGCCGCCGTGGTGGTACGGGCCGTAGAGGCGGCTCCCGGGGTACGTCCGGCGCAGCCGCTCGAAGGTCTGCTCGTGGCGGACGTGCATGCGCAGGGTCACCTGAGGCTGCCGTCCGTCGCCCCCGAAAGAGCCCTCACCGACGAGCAACCCGACCAGGAATCCGGTCGCAAGGTCGTCTGCGGATGGGTCGTGCGGCTGGTCCGAGCTGCCCTCGACCGGACCCGACTCTGCCTCGCTGATCTCGGGCATGAGGCAACCATATGAGAGCGGGTGTTTCACCGTCAAGTTTGGCGTGAAACATTCCCCGGTCGGCTATGTGCGGCGGTCCAGAGTTTTCCACAGGTTGCGCCGGTTTTCGACACCCCTCCAACTCGGAGAGGGGCGAAGTCTGGTTTCGAGGCCTGGGGAAACTCGGGATAACTCGATGTCCGCGTGGTCGCAAGGGCGATCCGCCCATAATCACCCGCTAACCGTGCCACCTACCATCCTCGCGGTCGCAAACCAGAAGGGCGGTGTCGGCAAGACCACCACGGCCGTCAGCGTCGGCGCGGCCCTGGCCGAGATGGGCCGCAAGGTGCTCCTGATCGACATCGACCCTCAAGCCAACGCCACGTCCGGCGTCGGAATCGATCGCAGCCGCGTGGAAACGAGCATCTACGACGTGGTCGTGCTCGGCAGATCCCTCGCCGAGGCGAGGCTCCCGACAGCCGTTCCGGGACTTGATGTCGTTCCCTCTGCCATCGCACTGGCCGGTTCGGAGATCGAGCTTGTCGACCTTGCTCGGCGCGAACGCCGGCTGCAGTACGCACTCGAATCTCTTGCTTCTGACGACGACTACGTGCTCATCGATGCGCCGCCAAGTCTTGGGCTCCTCACCGTCAACGCGGTGGTCGCGGCTGAGGCGCTGCTCATCCCGATTCAGTGCGAGTTCTACGCACTTGAGGGACTCGGCCTGCTCATGCACACGCTGACGCTCCTCCGCCGCGAGCTCAATCCGACGCTCGGTGTCGCGGGGATCGTCATGACCCTCTTCGACGCCCGCCTCGCCCTCGCGCACCAGGTGGTTGACGAGGTCCGCGCGCGCTTCGGCGATCAGCTGTTGACGCCGCTCATCCCGCGCAACGTGCGGCTCAGCGAGGCGCCGAGCCACGGTATGCCGATCACCCTATACGACCCGACGTGCCGCGGTGCCATCGCATATCGCGAGCTCAGCGCCAATCTTGACGCGCGGATCCAGAACAAGAAAACCCTTGCGGCAGCAGGAATTCCGAGCCCAGCGTGAGCGACGAGACTGCGCCGCGCAACTTTCGACGCCGCGGACTCGGGCGCGGCCTGGAAGCACTGCTGAGCAGCGAATCGGAGGTCGCTGCCGAGGGTCCGCCGCTCGTCAACGTCGACCCCCACTCCGTCGCTCCCAACCCGGAGCAGCCGCGCCGCGCCTTCGACGCCGAGTCGCTGCAGGCGCTTGGGGATTCGATCCGCCTCCACGGGTTGCTGCATCCCATCGTGGTCCAGCGCGACGGCGACGCCTACCGGCTCGTCGCCGGAGAGCGCCGTCTGCGCGCGGCACAGCTCGCCGGTGTCTCCGCCATCCCGGCGATCGTCCGGCCCGCCGCCGAATCCGGACGCCAGTCCCTCGAGGTGGCTCTCACCGAGAACCTGGTCCGTAGCGATCTCAATCCGATGGAGGAGGCGGCGGCGTATGCGCGCCTTTCCGACGCTTTCGGACTGACACACGAGGCGATCGCACTGCGTCTCGGGCGGACTCGATCGGGGGTTTCGAACGCAATCCGCCTGCTCAACCTGCCCGCCCCCGTCCAGGAGGCGGTCGCTGAATCGCGTCTGACGGCCGGCCACGCCCGCGCGCTCCTCGTCCTGCCGAACGCGTCAGACCAGGAGGCGCTCGCGGCAGTGGTCATCGCGGACGGCCTCAGCGTTCGCGAGACCGAGCAGGCGGTCCGTGAGCGGGTCGAACGCAACAGCACCCCGGTACCTCCGCGCACCGCCATACCTGAGCCGGCGCCGCCGCTCACCCCCGACGATGCCGCCCTGCGACGCGGCCTCGAGCAGGCGCTCGGGATGGCGGTACGCCTGCAGCGACGCAAGGGCGGCGGCGGCAGGCTCGTCATCGACTGGGCCGAGGATGCGGACCTGGACGCGCTGTACGAGAGGCTGGGCGGCCCGCCGCTCTGACGGCGGGCCCGGTCGTCAGCCGATCGGTCGGTCAGCGGCTCCGGTGAATCGCGCCTCGGCAGCGTCGGCGTCGAAGTTCGCGAGGAAGGCCTCGATGTACTTCGGACGATCCGCCGGCTTGTAGTCGAGCAGGAACGCGTGCTCCCAGACGTCCATCACGACGATGGGACGGAAGCCCGCGATGTTGCCGTCCTCGTGCAGCGTGATCCAGTGGTTGCTGAGACGGCCCGTTGCGGTGTCGAGGTACGTCACGGCCCAGCCCACGCCGCGCATGCCACCGATCGCGGTGAAATCCTTACGCCACGTGTCGATATCACCGAACGACTCGCCGAGCGCGCGACCGAGTGGCGACGACGACGAGATGCCGCCGCCGGTCGCCTTCGTCAGGTTGCCGAAATACCATTCGTGCAGGACCATTCCGTTGTACTCAAAGCCGAGTCTGCGAGTCAATTCCGCATACGCCGGGTTCGAGGACTGACCGGCCGACTGCATCGTCACGAGCTGCTCGTTGAGCAGGTTCACGTTTTTGACATAACCGCCATAAAGTCCGAAGTGGACCTCGAGCGTGTTGTCGGAGATGCCGGTCAGCCCGGAAAGATCGAAGGTTCGCGCCTTGTAAGGGGTCTGGGTCAGCAGGGCCATCTCTCGCCTCGTGTGTGATGTCGATTTCGTCCATCGCCATTCTGCCAGCGCAGGACGGGCGCTCGCATCAGCTCGGTGGCGCCGCGATCGGCACCGGCTGGTTGTACGTCGAGTAGGTGTCCGTCATGAAGTGACCCGGCGCGTCCATCTCGACCTGCCGGACCCTTCCGGCACTGTCGACCCAGAAGGTGAACCAGGTCGGCGTGGCCGACCTGTTCCCAAAGCTGGCGATGACGGTGGTCGCAACACCGCCGAGGACCGCGTGGCCGAGGATGTGCGCATTGGTCAGCGGCTCGAAGAAATCCCACGCGAAGGACGGAACCGTGTTCGCAGACAGGCCCGGCTCGGCGTGCCACGGCCCACCCGGAGCGTCGCGGGTGTATTGCGTGTCGCCGATGAAGATCGTCTCGCTCGTGCCCCCCACCGTCCACATCGTCTTGTCAGGCGCATCGGACGAGTAGTCAGCGCTGATCGTCGTGGTTCCCGAGCTGAGCACCTCGCTGTACTGATACGCGGTGAGCTCGTGCATGGCGGCGCCCATTTGCGCCAGCAGATTTGTCCCCATGGGCGCCGGCAGCGAAGGGATCGTGAACGAGGCCTCACCACCTCCCGGCGTGACCACATCGACGGCCACCGTGTCGCCTGCCTTGATGGTGATCGTCGCCTGGCGGCACGTATCCCCGCACGGGACAAGCTGCTTGTACGCGTTGTTGACGGCGATGTTCGCGAGGATCGATTTGGCGTCCGCGGTTCCGGTGATCGGCAGGACGTACACCGTTGCCTTGTTCGGACCCGCCGTCCCTGGCGAGAGGCTGAGGCCCACCAGGACGCTGCCTGCGGGCGCGGCCATCGTGAGTTCGCCGGCCGCCGGCAGCCCTGCGGTCGGCGCCAGCGCGGCAGCCTCAGCCGCCTGTTGCTCGGCGCTCGTGGGGGGAGCCGGGAACGATGCGAGCAACGCCGCGGCCCCGATCACGCAGGCCGCGATGCCGGCTTCCACGCGCACATGCGGCCGCCCCAGACGCCACGCCATGAGGGAGAGCGGGAGCATGCATGCGACGAGCGCCATCTTGGCGAGGAGCACGCGGCCGTAGTCGGTGCCGAACAGCGACTGCAGCGATCCGAGTTGCTCGATTGCCTCGAAGCCGCCGGCGACCACCGTGGTGCCAAAGGCCGCAAGCGCGACCGGCGTAAAGCGCCGGAGCAAGGTCCGCGCCTCCGGGGAACGCCAGCCGCCCGGGGGTCGCAGGACGGCGAGCGCGCCGATGCCCCCCGCCCAGATGCCCGCGGCCACGAGATGGATCGCGTCGAGGCCCACGCCAAGCCACGCGGGCTGCACTGCCGCAGCGTGACCAGCTGCCGCGAGGAGGACGAGGCTGCCGGCAAGGAAGACCGGCAACAGCCGCCAGCCACGCACCACGGCGATCAACGTGAGCGCCTCGAGGACAAGACGGGCGATGAGCACTGCGCCCGACCATCCGGCGCCGAAATACGCCAGGTAGTTGGCGATGCTGTGGCCGCCCGACGCGACCGTCGCCTGCGCCCAGACAACAACCAGCCCCGCCGACAGGGCGATGCTGGAAGCGCGAAAGCCGGGTTGCACCCACGGAAGCGGCGGCGCTCTGAGCGCCAGACGGCTCATGAGCACCTGCCCGGTCAGGAAGAGCAACGCGAGGGCTTCCACCCACTTGACGATGCCGATCGCGATATCCGACGTCTGGGGTCCCGGGGTCTGGTTCGCGGCGTCCTGCGGCGACACCCCTGCCACGCCGACGTCGAACGTGAACGCGCCGGTGATCCGGTGCCCGTCCACCTCGCTCACCGACACCCAGTTGACCGTGTAGACACCCGGGATGTTCGTCGCGAGCGGGACCCGGATCTCCTCACCGCTGTCGACAATGCCTTTCCAGCTGTGCCCGCTCGGGTCGACCACGGCGGCGGAGGAGAGCTGGGCAGTGAGGGTCTGGGTGAATTCGAGCACGACCACACCCGGCGTCGTGCCGAGATGTGCGCCCGCTTCGGGGGAGGACGAACCCAACAACGCGTGGGCCGACGCCGCGATCGGGATCGTCAGGGCTGCGATGGCGGCAATCAGGAGCGCGACGGCGCGGCGGACTCCCCATGTCACGTTCCCATGATGGAGCAGCGCATCACGGCCACAGACGTGGTCCCCGTCAGCGTTCGCCTCATAATCGGGCCGAGTGACCCAGGTAGAGTCGCCTCCGGAAGGATCGATCGCGCCCCGAGCCTGGTGGCGCGGAGCATGGCTCAGAGACACCATCGAGGTGTTGCTGATCGCCGTCGTGCTCTATATCGCGATCGCATTTGCGCTGCAGACCGTTCGCGTCGACGGCGAGAGCATGGTGGGCACGCTCCAGAATCAGGACCTCCTGCTCGCCAGCAAGATCTCCTACGACTTCGGGCAGAACCCGCAGCGCGGCGACATCGTGATCCTCATCCCCCCGACCGATCCCTCACAGGATTTCATCAAGCGGGTCATCGGCCTGCCCGGCGATGTCATCGAGATCAACGGTGATCACACGCCGACACAGGTCCTCATCAAGCCGGGCGGCAAAGGCCCGTTCCAGGTGCTGAAAGAGCCGTACCTGCCCGAGGCGTGGACGACGCTCAAAGATTGCTGCATGGCGAACGGGCAGGCGTCATCGACGCCCCAGGCGATCACGATCCCCGCGAACGAGTACTTCGTCATGGGTGACAACCGCAACTTCTCGAGCGACTCGCGCGTGTTCGGAGTCGTCCCGCGCAAGAACATTCTCGCCAAGGCCATCTTGCGCATCTGGCCGCTCGACCACTTCGGCGGTCTCGGTGCCGGGCCGACATTCGAGCCGGCGTCCACGACGGAACTTGCGTTGCCTGCGCTCGGTATCGCCGCGTTCGAGTCGTGGCGCTGGCGGCGCCGGCGGATGCGCAGACGGGCTGCCGCAAGCGCTGCGCCCATCAACGACTGACGAGCGTTCTAGCCGCTGACCCAAACGTTGTCGGTGGCGCTCCACTCGATGAGCTCGTCGGGTGTGAAGAAGAGCCCCACCTCGACAGCACCACGCTCCGGCGCATCGCTGCCGTGCACCACGTTATTGCCAATGTTGACGGCAAGATCGCCGCGGATGCTGCCGGGGGCCGCAGCTGACGGGTTCGTCGCCCCCATCATCGTGCGCACCTGCGCGACGGCGTCCACGCCTTCCCACACCATCGCCACAACGGGCGCAGACGTGATGAACGCGACGAGGCCGCTGAAGAACGGCTTGCCACGATGCTCGGCGTAATGGCGCTCCGCGAGGTCCTGGTCGATGCGCATGAGCTTCATCGCGACGAGGTGCAGACCGCGACGCTCGAAGCGCCCGATCACCTCGCCGATGAGATGCCGCTGGACGCCATCAGGCTTGACGAGGACGAGAGTGCGTTCGGTGCTCACGGCGCGCAAGTCTGACACGCGCGCATCACGCGATCGCCTTCTCGAACTTGGTCTCGCTGCGGAAGGGTCCGACGACGGCCGCACGCAGACCCGACGAAAGCAGCCGGCCGGCAAGTGCGCTCACCTGCGCCGCATCGACTGCCTCGAGCCGGGCGACGAGCTCCTCGGGCTCGAGGATGTGTCCCTGGAGAAGGAGTTGCTGACCGGCGTACTCGCAGAGCGCGGACGTGCTCTCGAGTCCGAGAAGCAGGCGTCCCTTGGTGTACTCGATTGCCTTGGTCAGCTCGGCATCGCCGACCGGCTCCTCCGCGAGCTTGCGGAGCTCGGCGATCGCTGCCTCGAGCGCGGTGGCCGCCTGGCGGGGCTCACATGCGAGACCGATGCCGAGCACCCCGCTGTCGGACAGCCGCGTCATGAACGAGTGCACGTCGTAGACGAGCGCCCGATGCTCGCGCAGCTCGAGGAAGAGGCGACTCGACATCCCCTCGCCGAGGATGACGTTGAGGATGTCGGCGACGTGGCGATCCGGGTCGTTGTACGACGGCGCCCGGACGCCGACGAGGATGTTCGCCTGCTCCGCGCTCCGCCTGATCAGACGGAGGCGCGGGCCGGTCGGCGGGGTCGCCGGAATCGCCGCGGCAGGCGCCGGCCGCTCTGCGGCCGCCCACGGTCCGATCGCGTCATTGATCATCGCGGCTGCCGTCGCGGTCTCGAAGCCGCCGGAGACGCTGACGACGAGCGTCGAGGGAAGCAGGTGTTGCGCAAGGTGCGTGCGGCAGTCCTCGCCGGTGAACTGAGCGACCGTCTCCTCGCGACCGGCGACGTCCCAGCCGAGCGGGTGGTCCGGCCACATCACCTCATCGAAGAGGATCTGCACGTAGTCCTGGGGATTGTCCTGGTACATGCGCAGCTCTTCGATGACGACCTGGCGTTCCTTGACCACCTCGACGGGATCCAGCGCAGGGCTGAGCAGCATGTCACTGAGCACCGAGACGGCGACCCCGAGCTTGGCCGCGGGCACCCGCGTCCAGAACACGGTGGCCTCACGATCCGTCGCCGCGTTGAGCACGCCGCCAACGCCCTCGATGGCCTCACTGACGTCGCGGGCGGTCGGGTAGCGCGCGCCACCCTTGAACACCATGTGCTCGACGAAATGGCTGATGCCGCTGTTGGACAGCTGCTCGTGACGCGATCCGACAGCGACCATGAACGCGACCGCAACCGAGGTGCGGCCGGGCAGCGGGACAGCGGTGAGCCTCGTCCCCCCGGCGAGGGACTCGACGGCGAATTCGGTCAGTACGACCGCCCGGCTGAGCGGCCCTGGCGGGCTCCTTCGAATCGCTCCGGCGGGCCGCCCTGTGCTGGGCCCGTGGGGTTGATGACCACGCGCCGGGCGGGTTCCGCGCCGGAACTCTCGGTGGTCACGTCCGGATCGTTGGCCAGGGTCATGTGTATGACGCGGCGCTCGTACGCGTGCATCGGATCGAGCGTGTAGGGCTCTCCGGTTCGCTTGACGCGGAGCGCGAGGCGCTCGGCGAGCTCGCGCACCTGGTCCTCACGACGCGCCCGGTAGCGCTCGACGTCGAGGATCACCCGCCGGCTTTCCACGCCTTCCTCGCCGATCATGAGGTTGAGCGCGGTCTGCAGCGAGCGCAGCGTCTCGCCGCGCCAGCCGATCAACAGGCCGAGATCGTCGCCGGCGATATCGAGGATGACGGGGCCGCCCGAGGACGAGTCGGCCGTGCCCGTGCCACGTCGAACGCTCACCCGGCAGGGGACTTCCATGCGCGTCAGCAGCTCCTCGAGAAGCGCCCTCGCATTGGCGGCATGCTCATCGATCCGGTACACGCGCACGCGACGTTCCCCGGTCGACAGACGCTCCCCCGGCAGCGCGCGGCTCTCCGCCGAGATGACCTGGACCTCGACCTGCTCGCGGGTGGCGCCGAGCTGGGCGAGCGCATTGCTCACCGCTTCTTCGATCGTCGCCCCTCGTGCCTCGACCCCGTCCTCGGACTCCACTGCCGTCTCCGGAAACCTTCTCTCACTCACCACTAACTCTCCCAGCGCCGCCGTCAGCGACGCCGCCTCCGTCTGTTGGGTCGATTGGGTCGGGTCCCACCGCGCGCCAGCGAACGTGCCTGGGCACTCTGCGACCGCACGGGCTCGTCGTCATCAGCCGCCGGCGTCGTGCCGTTGGCATCCGCGGGAGCGGTCCCGTTCTTGGTGCCGTTCTTGGCGACCGGACCCGTGAGGTTCTTGGTGGCGCTGGTGCCGTTCTTGCCCGCTCCGTCCGTGAGCGCTGCTTTCTTCGCTCCGGCTGCGCCCTTGTATGGCGTCACCGGCGTGCGTGGGATCGTCAGCGCGGTCACTCGTCCGGCGCCCGGGAACCATGCCGGCACCTTGAGGCCGTTCCATCCGAGCAGGTGGTACTGCTGCGCGACCATGAACATCGTGCCGGTCACCCAGTAGATCGCGAGCCCCTCCGGGAAGAGGAAGCTGAACGCGAAGATCATCACCGGGAAGATCAGCGACATCTGCTTGGTGACGCCCTGCATCGAGCGCTCCTGGTCAGACATGTCCGGCCGCGTCGGCGGCATCATCATCCGCGACTGGGCGAAGGTGAACAGGCCGGCGAGGATCGGGAGGATGAGGAGTTGCGGCTGACCGAGCAGGCCGGCAAGCCCATGCGGCGCGTTGCAGCACGCTTCCTGCGCTGACAGCGTCACGTTGTGGATCCAGAGGAATCCGCTGTTCCCGGGCGGGATCACGCCGTGTCCCGCGGTCGTCGTGTTCGTGAATGCCCGGATCGACTGATACAGGCCGATCAGGACCGGCATCTGCACGAGCGCCGGGATGCAGCCGGTGAGGCTCGAGAAGGGGCTGATGCCGTGCTCCTTGTAGAGCGCGTTCATCTCCTGGCTCAAGCGCTGCGGCTCTTTCTTGTACTTCTTGCGCAGCTCCTGGAGCTGCGGGGCCACGAGACGCTGCTCCGCCTGGATCCTTCGTGACGTTCGCAGCTGCCACTGGAAGACCGGGAAGAGAACGGCCCGGATGCCGATGGTCAGCACCATGACGGCAAGTCCGAAGGCGCCGATCGCCTTCAGCGGCCCGACCGTCGCAAAGAAGTTGACCAGCTGCTGGAGCACCCACTGGAACGGTCCCTCAAGGATCGTGAAGATCGAGAGCGGGTTGAAATCCGCGACCATCACGCGGGCCTCCCGGCCTGGGTTGTCTCGCGATGTGTGCGCCGCGCAGCTCGCCAGCTCACGTAGGTCTCAGGAACCGGATCGAAGCCGCCCTCGTGGAATGGATGGCAGCGGGAGATGCGACGGACCGCGAGCCACCATCCCCGGCGCGCTCCGAAGCGCTGAATCGCCTCATATCCGTAGTGCGAGCACGTCGGCTCGTAGCGGCAGCTGCTCATCATCCCGAAGAGCGGACCGATGGTCACCTGGTACGCCCGGATGAACAGGAGGCTGGCGCGTCTCACGTCCGCACCCGGCGGGCAGCCGTCCCGAGGGCAGTCGCGAGCGCGGCGCGAAGCTCGGTGAAGGGCATCTCGCTGGCGCTTCCCGGCAAACTCACGACAAGGTCGAAGTCTGGGCCACTCCACGAGAAGTGGGGCGATCGCTGCGCGAAGCCGCCGCTTTGCGCGGTTGCGACGGATCGCGCCGCCGGCGCCGGGCACCGCGAAAGCTACTCGCGAAGCGGCCCCATCTCCTTCAATCGCACGGAGGCGGATAACGCCTGAACGGGCCTCACTGCCAGCTTCACGCACCGCGGCAATCCGGCGTCGCCCGGAAAGGCGATGCCGCCGGTTCATCGCGTCGGAGCCGGCGTCAGGCGCTTGCGGCCCTTGCGGCGACGTGCTTTCAGCACCTGGCGCCCTCCGGGCGTCGACATGCGGATACGAAACCCGTGCGTCTTGCGCCGGTATTTCTTCTTGGGTTGGTACGTCCGCTTGATGGCCGTCTCCCCGAGACATTGATCGCGTCGGGGGCGCTCAAGGCGCCGCTGAGCCCGACGGGGTTGCCCGGCGAGTATACCAAGCAGCAGGGTCCCGACCCTTCCGATGGAGTCGAACGTCATCGCCGAGGTGACGCGCTCGCGCCGCTTGTGAGTGGAGCCGCGCATTGTTAGACTCCGCAGGCTGCAGCGGGAGCGGGAGTTCTTCCATTCGTCTCACCAAGCCCCCCGGCCACCAGCGGCCATGCATTTATCCACTTCTGTGCACAAGTTGTGGACAACTGCCCTGTGTCGGAAATGGCGAACTCGAGGAACGAGTGGATCGAACAGTGGCCGGTATCGTTGGTGACCAGTCAGTACGACTGGAAACTGCCACGGACGGTGTCAGCTCGACCGCGAGCATGGACCCGCAGCAGCTCTGGCAGGTCGCCCAGGAGGAGCTGCGTTTCCAGGTCGTCAAACCCGGCTACGAGGCGTGGCTCGCAAACGCGGTCCTCGTGGACTCCGATGGGCACACCTTCACCGTCGGGGTGCCGACCATCTTCGCCCGCGACTGGGTGAGCGAGCGCTACGTGCCGATCATCCGCGAGACGCTTTCGGGCGTGCTCGGCCGCGACTGCGAGGTCGTCATCACGGTCGACCCCGAGGCGTTACCGCCACCCGAGGCACCCCCACATCTGCCTGATCCGACATACGCACATGTCAGTGAGCCGGAGGACGGCGCCAACGACTCCCGGCTGAATCCGAACTTCACCTTCAGCACGTTCGTTGTCGGCAACTCATCACGGTTCGCACACGCGGCGTGCCGCGCTGTCGCCGAAGCGCCCGGCAAGGCCTACAACCCGCTGTTCCTGTACGGCGGTGTCGGTCTCGGCAAGACGCATCTCATGCATGCGATCGGACACGCGGTGCGCGAGACGCACCGGAGCGCGAAGGTCGCCTACGTCACGTCCGAGAAGTTCATGAACGAGATGGTCGCGTCGATCGTCGAGAACCGTCCGGCGGAGTTTCGCATGCGGTATCGCGGTGTCGACGTGCTCCTCATCGACGACATCCAGTTCCTCGCCGGCAAGGACCACACTCGCGAGGAGTTCTTTCACACGTTCAACGCGTTGCAGGAATTTCAGAAGCAGATCGTGGTGAGCAGCGACCGCCCGCCCAAGGACATCCCAACACTCGAGGATCGTCTGCGCAGCCGCTTCGAAGGCGGATTGATGGCGGATATTCAGCCGCCGGATTTCGAGACCCGCCTTGCGATTCTCAACACCAAGCTCGGCCCGTACAGCAAGCTCGTTCCGGATGAGGTGTGCTCGTTCATCGCGCACCGCATCCAGAAAAATATTCGCGAGCTCGAGGGCGCGCTCATCCGCGTGCTCGCTCACGCGTCGATCAACGGCCAGCAGATCACGCTCGAAGCGGCGCAACAGATTCTCAAGGACGTCATCCCCGTTCATGACTCGACACCGCTCAGCATCGAGACCATTCAGCTGTCAGTAGCCGCCCATTACGGCATCTCCGTCGAGGAGATGAAAGGGAAGCGTCGCGACAAGAACATCGTCTTTCCTCGCCAGGTGGCGATGTATCTCATCCGCGAGGAAACCGAGTCGTCGCTGCCCGTGATCGGCACCGCGTTCGGTGGACGCGACCACACCACCGCATTGCACGCCATCGAAAAAATCACCGAGCTGATGCGCGAGGACGTGCGACTCCAGGGTGAGGTGCGCGCCATCCGCGAGCACCTCCACAGCCGTTGACAACCCTGTGCGCGGACAGCGCGTTGGGATGTGGACAATGTGCACGACCGATTTTCCGGTGCACAACCGGTGGACAACACCACCCACTTCCGCACAGGCCATACACGGCATCGACGCCGTTGTGAGATCGACTCTGGAGTTGTCCCCCATGTCCCCACTACTACATCGTCTACTGGTTTCTAGACTCTGGAAGTCATACTCATCAAGCCTGGTGATAACCCCGGAGTTGACCGACCCGGTGACACCGCACCATCCGGAGAGGAGCCGTCCATGAAAGCAACCGTCTCGTCCTCCACGCTGAGTGGTGCCCTCGGACTCGTCTCCAGGGCCGTCTCTCCCCGGTCAACGCTGCCGGTCCTCAGCAACGTCCTGCTCGAAACCGCGGCTGAAGGTCTTCGCGTCACCGCCACGAACCTGGACCTCACCATCACGGTGGTCGTTCCCGCCACGGTGCTCGAGGAAGGCAGGACCACGGTTCCGGCCCGGCTCCTCGGTGAGTTCGTCTCGTCGCTCGGCGATGCTCCGTGCTCGATGGAGCTGGAGCCGTCGTCCCAGGTGCTCAAGCTCGCCGGCGGTGTGCATCGGGCGAACCTCCACGGTATCGACGCGGTGGAGTTCCCTCCGCTGCCGGCTCGCGACACGGACACGGTCATCGAGGTGGACGCGCCGACCCTGCAGGGCGCCATCGCCCAGACGGTGATGGCCGCAAGCTCGGACGAGGCGTCGCCGGTGCTCACCGGCGTGTTGCTGCAGATCGAGGGCAACCGGCTGACCATGGCGGCAACGGACCGGCATCGCCTGGCGGTCAAGACGATCGACGTCACGGTGCACGGCACGCCGCCGGTCACCTCGGTCATCGTCCCGTCGCGGCACCTCACCGAGGTGGCAAGAGCGGTGAACCCAAACCGTCCCACCGTCGGCATCGCCTTTGCGCATGCACGAAACCAGGTCTTCTTCACGTTGAAGGACGTCGAGATCTCGTCACGGTTGATCGAGGGGACGTATCCCAACTACACGCAGGTCATCCCCGGTGAGTCGACCACGACCGTCAGTCTCTCGACGGCATCGTTGCTCCGCGAGGCGAAGACCGCGGCGGTGCTGGCGCGCGACGCCGCGAATCCGGTGCGGCTGCGCATCGGCGACGGCACACTGACGCTGCTGGCGCAGACGGCAGAGGTTGGTGACGACGAAGCGCCGCTCACCGCCACGGTGAAAGGCGACGATGTCCAGATCGCGTTCAACGCGCGATACATGCTCGACGCACTCTCGGCGCTCGACTCCGACGAGGTGATCCTGTCGTTCAACGGATCGCTGCAGCCCGGTGTGATCCGGCCGGTGGGGAGTGACGACTACCTCTGCATCATCATGCCGGTGCGCGTCGCATAGACGGCATCCGCGCGAACGACGTGATGCAATAGCTCACATCGCAGAGAAGCGGATGCGGCGTACCAGGTCCTGGCCCACATGTCGGTTCAGCGCATCAATGACGCGGGGCGCATCCATCTGCAACTGGTGAGCGAGAGCAGTGTTCGCCGTCGCGATGAGCAGCACTCCGCGATCAAGACGTTCAGCACGGCACAGCGATGCGAGACCGGCGCCGACGATTTCTGCGAGTGCGAGACGCAGACGTTCCTCGCGGACCGGGCCGCGCACACCGAGCCCGCGCAGCGCCGGATCGATGAGGTCGGAGAGACGCTCCTCGTTCATGCCGGCGCATCCTGGGTGACAACGCCGGCACGGACTGTGTGATAGAGGACGTCGGCAAAATCGGCCACGCTCGAGAAAGGCTCAGCGGTGGTCACGAACACCTGATTCTGTCCGCCGGCCGCGAGGAGCACGAGCAGTTGCGCGCGACGTCCGGGGTCGAGCTCACTGAGCACATCGTCAAGAAGGATGACCGGAGCAACGCCAGCCGTGTCCTGGAGGTAGCGCACCTCAGCAAGCTTGCACGCGAGCACGATGCTGCGTTGCTGACCCTGCGACGCGGTGCCGCGTGCTGCACGATCATCGAGGTCGATGGCCACGTCATCACGATGAGGACCTGCGAGCGTGACGCCCCGTGCGATCTCCTCGGCGGCGCGCACGCGAAGCGTGTTCAGCAGGCCCTGCTCCGCCTCCGCAAGGTCATCGGGAATCGCGTCGGTATGCGCCGGTGCATAGCGCAGGGCGATGTGCTCGCGCCGGCCGCTCAAGTCGTGCAGCGCGGTGGCGGCCAGCGGGGCCAGCGCGACAACGAGCCGCGAACGTGCCTGCGCCAGCCACGCCCCATGCCGGGCGAGCTCGCTCGTGAACCCGTTGAGCGCGTCACGACCGCCACCACCCGCTCGTAGCTGGTGGAGCAGCGCGTTTCGTTGTTCGAGCACCCGCCGGTATCGCGACATGTGCGCCGCAGACTGCGGATCCGTCTGGGCGAGGATGACGTCGAGAAATCGCCGCCGTCCCTCGGGTCCGCCACGCACCAGTGCGAGGTCCTCGGGCCAGAACAGCACGACGGGACAGACTCCGAGGACCGAACGGGCGGCGCGTGGTTTGCCGTCGATGATCGCTGTGCGCGTCACCCGGCCGGACGCGGGATCGCGCTGAAACCGGGCCGCGAGCGTGACGTCCGCGGGCGGCCGCTGAACGTCAGCCTCGGCCAGCCCTTCGTCGTGACCCCAGAGCAGCAGGTCTCCGGTCGTCGTCGCGCGCGGGGATCGAGTCAGCGCGAGCGTCGCGATGGCCTCGAGCAGGTTCGTCTTTCCCTGCGCGTTCTGGCCGTGGATGATGTTGAGCCCGGGCCCGAAGTGCACCGTCGCCTCGGCGTAGTTGCGAAAGCAGTGCACGCGCAGTCGCGTGATCGTGCACCTCGGGACCGGCGCGCTCACGCCTGAGCGCCGGCTGCCATCGAGGCGATCAACTCCGCGATGCGACGTGTGGCGTCGGGCCGCGCTGCAGCGCGCACCGCGGCGCGCATCGCGGCGAGCGTCGCGGATCCCGGGACGGCAAGCTCCGTCACGGCATCGATGAGTTGCTCGATGTGGGGCACGAAGCGGCCTGCGCCGATGTCGACCACCCACTCGACGTTGCCGCGCTCCTGGCCGGGGAGATACCAGACAAGGAGGAGCGGCAGACCGCAACAGAGCGCTTCCGCGATGGTTCCAGGCCCTGCCTTGGACACGACGACGTCGCTTGCGCGCATCCACTGCGGCATGTCCGTCACGTAGCCGAGCACACGCACCTCGCGTCCAGCAGCCGTGCGCAGGCCGGCGAGCGCGGAATGCGCGCGTTCGTTGCGCCCGCAGATCACCACGAGATCGAGATCGATGTCGGTGCCCGCGATCGCCTGTGCGTTGCGCACGAGCCCACCCGATCCATCGGCACCACCGCAGACGAGCGCGACGAAGCTGTCCGGTCGGAGGCCGAGCTGGCGGCGGAGTGCGGCGATGCCGGCCGGATCGCTCGGGAGGTCTGTGAACCGCCGGTCGACGGCGAGGCCGAGGTCGTAGCAACGTGACGCGGGAATTCCCGCGCGGCGGCAGCGTTCAAAGCCTCCGGGCGATGGCACGACCACCGCGTCGACGTCGGGGCATGCCCACGAGGCGTGGATGTCGACAAGGTCGGTGATGACCGTGATGACGGGAATCCGTCGCTCCTGCGCCTGCACGGCGCGGACGCTGATGTGGTTGAGGAGCGGGTGAAAGGACACGACGCAATCGGGACGGAGCCGGCGGATGGCGTCGTCGACGGCGCTCGTCACCGAGCGCAGCACGGTCCGCTCGAGCAGGGTCACTGCCGGCCGGCTGTTCGTCGCGTAGTAGAGGCCACCCCAGAGCCACCGAGCGTGCCGCGTGATCGGACCGTACAGGCCGGCAGTGCCGCCGATGATCCGTTGCGGCGCAGCAGCAAACGGGTCGAGGAGCGTGATCTCGAATTCGCCGGGCGCAGTGTCCGCCATCTGCCGCTCCACCGCGGTTGCGGCTGCACGGTGGCCACCGCCGGTGTCGGCGATGAGGAAGAGGAGGCGCCTCATCCGCTCACGGTGACAGCAGTGGCGATCAGGGTCGCGATGGCGAAATCGGTGATCGGCAGCGCGTGGCTGCCGTCGGCGTTCTCGACGTACACCTGGACGGTGTCGTCGGTGTCAGGCGAGAGATAGACGAGCTGACGGCCGGATGGGGCGACCACCACCGTGTTCAGGTAGCCGTTCGCAGGTCCGGACGCGATCGGGATCTGCGCATCTCCGGCAACACTGACGAGCACGAGGCCCGGCGCGCCCACGGCCGGCTCTCTGATGCCGACAAGCGTTCCCGGGGCTGTAAACCCGATCGGATCGAGCGTCGGGTCAAGCGCGCGTGGCGTGCTGGACGTGGGTCCCAGCCCGGCGAGCCACGTCCCGAGCGTCGGCGTCGTGGAGCGCAGGAACGCGATCTGCGCTCCGTCGGGCGAGACCACCGGGCCGCTCGATTCGCCGGTGACCCCCGGGAGCGCATACCGGGCCAGCACCACGGCGTCCGCCAGCTCGACGTGCTCCAGATCGGTCTGGCCCTGAACGTCAAGCACGACTTGCTCGCCGAGCGGGCTCCAGATGGCCGGCGCCACCAGCGGGTCGCCCGCCGGCAGGCTGGTCAGCTGCCCTGTGCCGGTCGCGAAGAAGGACACCACGCCTGACCGCGAGAACGCCAGCGTCGAGCCGTCCGGCGACCACGAGGGCAGGGATGCGTGCGTGAAGCTCGCGAGCACGAACCCGGTTGCCGGATTGAGAACGACAAGCACCGGTTGCGGCGCGGCGATGGACGCGTCCGACTCGACCACGGCGAGCCATCGGCCGCCCGGCGAGAGCACAGCGGCGCTGTACGTATAGAGCGGCGCTCCGAGCCCCGCGTCGCCACAACCTGCGGGGTTCTCGCACCGTGGGGCGACGAGTGCGGCCTCGCTCGAGATCGGCTCGCCTGCCTGCGCCGGTGCCAGCGGTGAGAACAGCACTGTCGTTGCACCGTCCTCTCCCGATCCACGCGCGAGGACCACCGCGTGCGGACCTGGCGAGAGCCCGCCCGTCGTGAAGGTTGCCGACTCTCCGGCGACGAGCGGTTGCTCGTGGGAATCGGCAGCAGTCGCCGCGATGCTCAGCGTGTAGGTGACCCCTGACTGGAGCAGGCCGCCGGGAAACACGACGAACCGGCTGGGGTCGACGCTGTTGCGGACGACTCGCGTGCCGGGCACGGTCGGAGTCAGCTGGATCGCGGCCTCGGTCGCGGCCGCCGACATGGCCGTCGAAAAGCTGACCGAGATCGGTGTGTCCACCGGCACGTGGGTGGCACCGTCGGCCGGCTCGATGCTCCGGATCACGGGCGCCTGCCCGGTCGTGATCTGCCAGTGGTGGTCGACGGAGTTGACGACGCCGTTGGGATCGGTGATGCCGCCGGCAAGCGTGAACGTGTAGGTGGTGCTCGGCTCGAGGATCGCCCGCGGGTGGAGGAGGGTGAACTCGGTGTTCCCATTGAGCCAGACGATCCGGCAGGGCGCGAGTGGTCCGGCGCTGAACGCCGCGTCGAGATCGCACGATGGGATGGGTCGGTTCACCGAGAAACGGCCTGCCACGGAGGCCGTGTCAACCGGGCGGTCGAACTGGACCGTGATCGGAGCGTCGGCCGAGACGCCGACGGCACCTCGGTTGGGGATCAGATTGATGATTTGCGGCGGGCTCGCGAAACACCCGGCCAGGGACGCGATGATCAGCCCGGCTGCAGCCCACAGCGCGGTACGCCGAATACCGGCGAAGAGACGACCGCGCGCAGCGGCGCTAGTAGGCGCGGTTGAGGGCTGCGTCGACGTCGATTGCAGCGATGGCTCCGTCGCCGCCCTTGACCTCGATGCTCGACTGCCGATCCTTGGCCAGGGTCGCAACCGCGGTTGTCGCCTTGTCCAGGGATCGCTGGGTTTCGGTGTAGGTCCCGAGGATGTCGCCATCGCGAAGCAGGATGATGCCCGCCTCGTTGGGGGTCTGCACAACCACCGAGCCGCTCACGTGCTCCTCGGCGAGGTACTCGAGCAGCGCATCGAGGTTGACGAACCGGCCGAGCAGACCGCTGTAGAGGTACGGGGATGTGAACAGCTGCGCGAGCGCGGTGACCGTCTCGCCCTCCAGCTCGATGACGTCGATGACACCATCGCCCGCATCCATGTGGCGGCGGATCTGGAGGAACGCCGATTCGCCCTGGACCGCGGTGCCATTGCTGCAGAGCGCCTGCAGGGCCTGGCCATCGTTCAGGAGGATCACGCCCGAATAGCCGGTCCCACTCAAGTTCACGTACCCGGTGTGGCGATCCGACCGCAGGGTCCGGAGCAGGCGTGGAAAGTCCACGAAGGCGCTCTTGAGGCCTTCGTAGTGGGCGCGGCCCGAGGGAAGTGGGTACACCCGCACGGGCTGAACAGTAGACGATGCCGCACCGCCCGTTGTGCCGGTCGGCCGCTCCGGGGACGCGGCCGGGGCAGCCGGTGTCGAGGGCGTGGGCTGAGCCGGTGCGTAGGAGACGGGCTCTGGAGCGGGGGTGACGGCCGGCGCCGGCTGGTAGTCCGCGACCGGGGCCGGTTCGGGCTGTGGCTCGGGCTCGGGTTCCGGCTCTGGTTCGGGATGAGCTGCAGCCGCGGGCGCCTCATCGGCCGCTTCCGGGGCCGCCGGCGTCGACATGGCGTACGCGGGCTCCTCGATGGGAGCGGGGAGGCTCGCCGCCGGGGCCGTGTAGGCGTCGGATGTCGAATACGCGGGAGCGGTATCCGGCCACGACGAGGCACCGGTCGAGGCCGAGGCCGCCGGGGCATGGCGGCTCTCCGCTGCGGCGATCAACTCCGCAGGCGAGGCCTTGATGGTCTCCTCAGCAGGCAACTTCGCGCGTGGATCGAACTGGTACGAGCCGTCGTCCCAGCCGAGCGCGTCGATCACCACCTCTTCGCCTTGCCCGCTCGGTCCGCTGGCGTGGAAGAGGTGTCCGAAGAGGAAGTACAGCGAGCAACTGTCGCCGCCGTTGTCGATGGTCAGCGTGCCGGTGGCCCGCTCTGCCTGCATCGCCTGCAGCAGCGTCGCGAGCCCGCCGTCACGGAGAGAACCCTGGGTCTGCACGGTGGCGGGTCTCCAGTTTTATGAATGGAGACCGTCCCTGAAGGGGGCGGTCCGAATTGGAGTCGGCCCGTATAGTACCAACCCTTCGCCGTTCCGAACGAGGATTGGAATAGTCAGAATGGCGCGGGGTCACCTTCGAGGGAATAGGCGTGGATGGACAGCAGGTGCGGGTGCTCGTGGTCGACGACGACGCACTCGTCCGTCGGGCGGTACGCCTCACGTGTGAAAGCGAGGGCTACACCGTTCAGGAAGCGGAGCGGGCGACCGAGGCGCTGGCACGCCTCGAGACCTTCCATCCGGACGTCGTGATCCTCGATCTCGTGCTCCCGGACCTGTCCGGCTTCGACGTCTGCAGGGAGATCCGCCGCGCGGGCCATCGCATGCCCGTGATCATCCTGAGCGCCAAGCACGACGAGATCGACGTCGTGCTCGGCCTCGAGATCGGCGCGGACGACTACATCGCCAAGCCCTTCCGGCCGCGCGAGCTGCTGGCGCGCATCGGTGCCCACCTCCGCAAGGCCAAGGAGTTGCGTGGCGAGGACAAGCCGCCGGACGGTCGCCTCGTCTTCCGCGACCTCGTGATCGACACCGCGGAGCGGCGCGTGACCCGCGCCGAGCACGACATCGTCCTGACCCACACCGAGTTCGACCTCCTGTCGTACCTGGCGTCGAATGCGGGCAAGGTGCTTTCCCGGGAACGGATTCTCAGCGCGGTCTGGGGCTACGAGCACCCCATCGAGACGCGCGTCATCGACGTCCACGTCCGCAATCTGCGACGCAAGATCGAGCCCGAACCGGGCCGGCCCCGGCACATCCTCGCCGTGCCTGGCATCGGCTACCGATTCGCCGGGTTGCGCCGCTGATCCGGGTCGCTGACGCGGGGGGCACGCAAAGTACACTCGGCATCGTGCGTACACCCCCGATGCTCGATCCTCGCGAGCCTGCCCTTGGTCGCGTCCGACCCGATCCGGTGCTCTCGATCACGATCGGGGCGCTCTCGGTGATCGCCCTTGCGCTCTTCGCCGCCGCGGTGCTGGCGACGTACACCTACTCGACGCCCGACGTCGAGTTGCCGCTCGTGATCGCGATCGCGCTGTGCTTCGTGGTCGTGGTCGGTGCCAACCTGGTGCGAATCGCGGTTCGCCACTTCCGCCCGGGTTCCTGAGCTCATGGCGGAACATCCCGGCGCCGGCCAGGCCGGGTCGGAACAGGCCCCAGCCGACCGACCGACATTCCCCTCGTATGAGGAGTTCGCGTCGGATCTCCTCGAAGCCGTCGACGGTGTGGGGCTCAGCATCGAGGACGTCCGTCACCACCTCGAGCCGGGCCTCGGCGAGCGTCGTTTCGAGTGCACCGTGCGGCTCACCGGCGATCCGCCTCCGCGATATCACGTGCACATCAGCTACACGTGGGACGCGCTGCTGACGTTCATCTCCGCATACGGTCCGGGGGCGGATTGCGAGCTGTATCACGACGACGATGAAGCGCAGGACTGCCCGCATCAGCAGATCACCCCGCAGGCGTTCGTCGATGTCGAGGCGGAGTTCGTGCTCGGCGACGGTGGTTACGAGTTGCACGATCTCGACGAGGTGGGCGGCTGGGTCGAGATCGTGCAGACGTTGCTCGGCAAGGCCTTTTCGGACGATGACAAGCCGAGCGTGCATGTGGGCATCGCCGTGCTCGGCACGACGACGCTCGTCGAGAAGTTCACCGCCGAGCACTCGTGGTTCCTCGATTTCGAGAAGCAGCCCGACCTGGCCGCGCTCGCGAAGCAGATCGACACCGCGCTCAAGCTGGTGCCGCAGCTCGCCGATCGCCTGCCGATCTAGAGAGGTCTGAAGCCGGCCGCCTCCAGGAGCTGTTGCTCGAACGGGCGGTGCGCGATCTCGGGGTGCGGGACGGTCAGATCCGGTTCGTGGACCTGGATTTCGCCGTTCGCGCCGAGCAGCAGGATGTCGGCGTCGGCGATGCGCGGACCCCAGTGATAGGTGGTGCGCCGGCCGGCCACGCGCTCCGCCGCGGCACAGTGCTCGAGCCATTGCCGGGGCGTCCACGGAACCGGGCTCTGGAGCCGGACCACCTGATTGTGAAAGTCCCCCTGCGCGGTGACGCCGACGGGGAGCGTCAGTATCTCCGGCGACGCCGTGATGATCGACACGCCGCCGGCGGTGAGCGCGTCACGCAGCCGGGCGAGATTGTTGCCGCGATACCCGACGTTGCTCCCGAGCGACACCCATGCGGTATCGGTGAAGACTTCGTCGGAGCTCATCCCGTGGGACCGGGGATCGGCGCCGCTCGCAGCGGCTCGGGCGTGCCGCGCACAACAGCGTCGGCGACTCGCAACGCGCGCAGCGTCGCGGCCACGTCGTGCACCCGAACCATGTGCGCACCCGCCTGGACTGCGAGTGTCGCGAACGCGAGGCTGCCCTCGAGTTGCTTGCTCTGATCCGCGCCGTCGGTGAGCAGACCGATGGTCGATTTGCGTGACGGACCAACAAGGATGGCGCGGCCGAGCCCGAGCAACTCGCCGAGGCGGCGGATGAGCTCGAGGTTGTGCGCGGGCGTCTTGGCGAAGCCGAACCCAGGGTCGATGATCACGCGCTCGACGGGAATTCCCGCATCCTCGGCTTCGGCCACACTCTCGCGAAGTCCGAGGCAGACATCCTCGAGGAGGTCGCCGTACTCGGTGCCGTGCTGGTTGTGCATGACGACGACTCCGGTGCCCGGATGCGCGGCCACCACTCGGGCCATGTCCGGGTCGCCGCGAAGGCCCCAGACGTCGTTGACGATGACGGCGCCTGCATCGAGCGCCGCGTCAGCGACGGTGGCTTTGCGTGTGTCGATGCTCATCGGAATCGTCAGCCGGCCCGCGAGCTCGCGGATCACCGGGATGACACGCGCCATCTCGACCTCGACCGACACCGGCTCGCGGGTCTTCGACGGACGCGTGCTCTCGCCACCGATGTCGATGACGTCCGCGCCTTCCTCAGCGAGCAGCAGCGCGCGCCGCACTGCAGCGCCGACATCGTCACCGACACCGTCGCCAGAGAACGAATCCGGCGTGACATTGAGGATGCCCATGACGAGCGTGCGCACGCCGAAGTCGAGACGGTGTCCGGAGATCTCCAGCGGCGGGGGTGGGGTGAAGCGCGACACGAGGACCGCTCTGATCGCGGTGCCCACCTCGCCCGTGCGCTCACTCCAGGCGGCGAGCTCGTCCGGCAGGGTGCCGGCGGTGAGCAGTGGCATGAGCACGACTGCGCGGTCGCCGTCGGTGTTGGTGAGCATCTCCCCGCCGCCCTGCGCCACGAGGCGTTCCATGACGCGGGTCTGGTCCTGGGTCAGCCCTTGCAGCGCGAGTGCCTCGACGGCGCCTCGTTGTGCCAGCACCACGAGCTTCTCGGGCGGAACGCCGAGACGCAGCACCGCTTCGCGGAGTGCGTCATCGGGTCCGGGCAACAGCGGGCGCACGCTGTACCGAGCGGCGACCCGTGCGCTCGCCGCGCCCATGTCAGCCTTCGCCGGCTGGGATGTCCGGTGGCTGCAGCTCTCCGGCTTCGCGCTTGGGCACCATCACGCGCCGTTTGAAGATGCAGACCCGCTCACCGTGCTGGTTGAACGCTCGCGTCTCGACGGTGACGATGCCCCGGTCGGGCTTGGTCGATGACTCGCGCTTCTCGAGCACGGTCGTCTCCGCGTAGATCGTGTCGCCGTGGAATGTCGGGTGCTCGTGTTTGAGCGACTCCACCTCGAGGTTGGCGATCGCCTTGCCGCTGATGTCCGCGACGCTCATGCCGATCGCGAGGCTGTACACGAGGTTGCCGACCACCACGTTGCGCCCGAACTCGGTCTTTGTCTCCGCGTAGTGCGCGTCGGTGTGCAGCGGATGGTGGTTCATCGTGATCAGGCAGAAGAGATGGTCGTCCGCCTCGGTGATCGTCTTCCCAGGCCAGTGCCGGTACGTGGCGCCAACATCGAACTCTTCGAAGTATCGGCCGAACTGCATGGGGCTAAGCCGCAGCGGAAGGCGCGACCGCTGAGCGCAGCGCCGCGAGGATGCGATCGAGCGGTGCAAGGTCGCCGGCGGTGCCGCTGACATGCCGGTACAGCACCCTGTCTCCCGGCGCGATCACGAGCACACCACCCTGCTGGAACGGGTGGCCCTTCGTCGCCGTCTGACGGGCGCCGCTCCGGAAGGCGCGCAGTCCGGCGCCCCACGCCTGCGGACCCAGCGTCGACATCAGTCCCGAATGGGCTCCGATCGCCTTGTAGGTGACCAGATCCGGGTCGGTGAGGACGGTGGAGTCCGGTGCAAAGCGCTTCTGGAACCAGGCGGCGGCGCGCGGTGTGCCGTTGCCCACAAAGACGATCCCGCCGTGCAGTGCCTCAATGTCCGAACGCGATGCGCGGACCTCGGCGACGTGCTCGCGGCAGAAGACACATCCGAAATGGCGGAGCCAGACGACGACCGCCGGGTGGTCGCACCATGCCTCAGCGAGGCGGACGGGCTCACCGCCGGTGCCCTGAATGGTCGCTGCAGCGAGTGCGCGTGTGTCCATGCTGCACCCTACTGTACGTGCCCGCGAAGCGATCCCGCCCCGACCCGTCAGGCTCGACGGCCACTGTCGTGCATGGCGAGGCACTCGACGTCCTCCGCACGCTGCCGGACGGATGTGCCGGCCTCGTCTACGTCGATCCACCGTTCAACACCGGTGGTCAGCGTCATGGATTGCGCACCACCACGACGCAGGATGCGGAGTCGACGCGGCTTGGTTTCGCGGGCCGCCGCTACCGGTCGGAGCGAACGGACGGAGCACGTTTCGAGGATCGCTTCGACGATTACATCGGATGGCTGCGGCCGCGGCTCGTCGAGACGCGTCGCATCCTGGCGCCGCACGGCAGCCTCTATTTCCACATCGATCCGCGCGAGTCGCACTACTGCAAGGTGCTGCTCGACGAGATCTTCGGTCGCGAGTGCTTTCTCAACGAGGTGGTGTGGGCATACGACTACGGCGCGCGGACGAAGCGGCGGTGGCCCGCCAAGCACGACGTCATCCTCGTGTACGTGCGCGACCCGCGCCGCTATCACTTCGACGCGAGCGATGTGACGCGCGATCCCTACATGGCACCTCGCCTGCAGACACCTGAGCGCGCGGCGCGCGGCAAACTGCCGACGGACGTCTGGTGGCACACCATCGTGCCGACGTCATCGCGAGAGCGCACCGGATACCCGACGCAGAAACCGCTCGGCATCCTGCGCAGGATCGTCGTCGCGTCGTCGCGACCGGGTGAGTTGATCGTCGACTGGTGCGCGGGCAGCGGTACCACGGGCGTTGCGGCCGCTGAGCTCGGCAGGCGGTTCCTGCTCGTCGACGATCAGGAGGCGGCGATCGCCGTCATGCGCTCGCGGCTCGAGGGCGTTCCCGGCCTGGAGATCGTCACGCGCTGAGGCGGTAGCGCTCCAGCAGACCTTTGGCGATGATGACGCGCTGGATCTCGTTGGTCCCCTCGCCGATGATCAGCAACGGAGCATCGCGATAGAGGCGCTCCACCTCGTACTCCTTCGAGAAGCCGTAGCCGCCGTGCACACGCATCGCCTCGCTGACGACCTCGAAGCATGTCTCGGTGGCAAAGAGCTTCGCCATGCCGCACTCGATGTCGGCACGCTCGCCGGCATCTTTCTTCCGCGCCGCAAAATTCGTCAGGAGACGTGCCGCCTGGATTTTCGTCGCCATGTCTGCGAGCTTGAACTGGATCGCCTGATGCTCGGCGATCGGAACGCCGAACGCGTGACGCTGCTGCGCATACGCGATGGAAAGTTCGAAGGCACGCTGCGCGACACCGACGCCACGCGCTGCCACGTTGACGCGGCCGAGCTCGATTGCCGCCATCATCTGCTTGAACCCTTGACCCTCGGCCCCACCGAGCAGATTCGCGACGGGCTGACGGTTGTTGTCGAAGATGAGCTCCGTCGTCTCGACGCCGCGATAGCCGAGCTTCTCGATGTGACGCGAGGCCGTGAAGCCCGGGTACTGCTTCTCGGCGAGGATGCAGGACATGCCGCGATGCGGCGGGACAGCGTCGGGGTCCGTCTTGACGAGGGTCGCGACCACGGTCGAGTGCGCTCCGTTCGTCGCCCACATCTTGGTGCCGTTGATGACATACACGTCGCCGTCGAGCACGGCTCGCGTCTGGATCGCCTGCACGTCGGAGCCGCAGTTGGGCTCGCTCATCGAGAACCCGCCATGGAACTCACCCGTCGCCATGCGCGGCAGGAAGCGCTGCCGCTGTTCGTCGGTGCCGAACTTCTCGATCAGGAAGCTGACGATGAAGTGGGTGTTGATGATGCCCGTGATGGACATCCAGCCGCGAGCGATCTCCTCGCAGACCATGGCGTAGGTCGCATAGTCGAGCCCGGCCCCGCCGTACTCCTCGGGCACCGCGAAACCGAAGAACCCGAGCTGCTTCATCTGCGCGACGATCTTGTCCGGGTAGGTGTCGTCGTGCTCGAGGTCGTGTGCGACCGGGATGATCTCCCGCTCCACGAAATCCCGGACCATGCCGACAATCTCGCGCTGCTCGGTCGTCAGATCGATGGACACCACACGAGTTTAGCCGTCAGGCCTGTGCGTCCCCGAGGATGTGCACCCGGGCACCCTCCAACGCTGGCATCGCCAGGAGCCGCTCGATGCCGAACGCCGTCTCCAGCAGCGCGCGGTTGAAGGCGATGTAGGACGGATCGCCGTTGTACGTGAGGCGAGTCCTTTCGAAGCCGGCCGCGTTCAACAACCGGTGGAGCGTGGCGCTGCTGTTGGCCCGATATCGCACCGGGTACGCATCGCCCTCGCCGCGGCCGTACAGACGCCGCGTGAGCGCGGCATGCCAGCGATGGGGGACGGCCCGGATCATCCATGCGTTGTAGTTCCACGCGTTCGGGGTCACGAAGACGAAGCGGCCGCCGTCGGCCAGCACGCGGCGCACCTCGGAGAACACCAGCCCCGGATGGTCGAGGTGCTCGAGCACCCACGCCGACGCGACGATGTCGAACGACGCTGCCGCAAAAGGAAGGTCCTCGCCGGACCCGACCACCTGGCGCGAGACGACGGCGTTGCCCCCAAGTGCGTCGAAATCCGGGTCGACGCCGACGACCGTTGTCTCGGGAGCACACGCGAGGTCATCGCCATGCAGTCCGTTGCGTCCGCAGCCGAGGTCGAGAATTCGAGCACCCGGATACGCGATGCTCCCGATCAAGGCGCGGTAGCGGGTGACGCTGTCCACCCAGGAGGGATTGCGACGGCGGTACTCGTCTCTCGCGCGAACCTGTCGCTCGTAGCCTCCCGCCATTCGGTTGGCAGTGTAGGCCGAGCTAGCACTGCTACAGTTGCGCAGATGTGCGAACGGCCGTTCGCGAGATGATCGCCCGCCCGCTGGACGGAGCCGAGGCGGCCTTCGACGCTGCACCGGGGAACTTCGAGATTCGCACCCAGGACTGCATCGCGTTTCTCCATGAGCAGGCAGACGCGTCTGTCGACGTCATCGTCACCGACCCCGCGTACTCCGGCATGAACCAGCACATGCGCTTCGGGCACGGACGCATCGTCGGCCGGTACGGCAAGCCGGACAACGAGCGCTGGTTCCGCGAGTTTTCCGACGACCCGGAGACGTACCGCGTGTTTCTTGCGGAGTGCGCGCGTGTGCTCCGCCAGGATCGGCACGTGTACATCATGTTCGACAGCTTCTCGATGCTCTCGCTCGGCGCGCTGGTGCGCGAGTGCTTCGACGTGAAAGGCGTGATCGTCTGGGACAAGATGCACCTCGGCATGGGTCACTACTTCCGCCGCCGCCACGAGCAGATCGTGTTTGCGAGCAAGGGGCGGCGCAAGGTCGCGCGCCGAGATCTCCCAGACGTGTGGGCAGTGCCGCGCATCCATCGCGCCGCGTACCCGACGCAGAAACCGGTGCGACTCTTCGAGATGATGCTCGAGGCAAGCGCGGAGCCGGGGTTCGTGGTGTGCGACCCGTTCTGTGGCAGTGGTTCATCGGCGGTCGCGGCGGTTCGACTCGGATGCGATTTCATCGGCGCCGACATCGATCCACGCGCAGTCGACATTGCGTGCCGGCGGCTGACCGCCGTGGTAGCCACCGGCCACGACCCGCTGGAACCGGCTCGCTAGGCGGTCAGACCGCCGCCGACTCTCCGGGGTCCGCAGACGATGGGCTCAGCCCCGCCGCCACACCGCGCGCATAGAAGCCCATCGCGATCTTCCGCGAAGCCTCATCGATCATCTCGTCGCCAAGCATCACCGCACCTTTGCGGTCCACCTCGGTCGCGCGCCGATATGCCTCGAGGATCTGCGCCGCCTTGTCGAAATCGGCTTGCGCGGGGGTGAACGCCTCGTTGGCCGGCTCGATCTGCGCCGGGTGCAGCGCCCATTTCCCGTCGTAGCCGAGCGCCGCGGCGCGTCCTGCCGACGCCCGATAGCCCTCGACATCGTGGATGGCGAGGTACGGCCCGTCGATCACCTGGATGCCGGCTGCGCGCGCTGCCACAGCGAGCTTGAAAAGCACGTAATGGAAGAGGTCCCCGGGGTACGTGTCGTTGTTGCGCACCGTCAGTGACGGCAGCTGCATCGACGCCGAGAAGTCGGCCGGACCGAAGGTCAATGTCTCCAGTCGCGGGCTCGAGAAGGCGATCTCGTCGGCGCGCATGAGTCCTTCGGCATCCTCGATCTGCGCCTCGATGCCGATGCGGCCGACCGGAAACCCCAGCGATTGCTCGAGCTGCAGGAGCGCGCGGTCGACGAACGCGACATCGCCGGCGTTGCGAACCTTGGGGACCATGATGCAGTCGAGGATGTCGCCCGCTCCGGTGATCACCTCGCGCAGGTCGTCGAACGCGAATTCGCTCGTCACCTGGTTGATGCGCACGACCCGTGTCTTGCCCTGCCAGTCGTGCGAGCGCAAGGCCTCGACGACCTTCCCCCGCGCCGCCGGCTTCTCGAGCGGCGCGCACGCGTCCTCGAGGTCGAGGAACACCTCGTCCGCGGCACTCGCCGCGGCCTTCTCCATCATCCGCGGGTTGCTGCCAGGAACGGCGAGAACCGAACGGCGAAGCCGGATCGCGGACACGCTCGGCTAGTCCTTCGAGGGAGCCGGCCGGTCGTCGGGAGGAGTGTCGCGATCGTCGAGCGGGGTCGCGTCGCGCGGCTTGCGATCCGTCGGCGGCGAGGGACGGTCGTCGGGCGGCACATTGGCGTCGGGGGTGAGCCCCTCCATCCCCGGCATGCCACCGAACAGGCCGCCGAGCATCTGCTGGAACTGTTCGGGGCCGCCCATATCATCCTGGACGCGCTCGAACATGCGAGCCATGAGTTCCTGGAGCTGCGGATCCTCGGAGAGCTTCTCCTGGAGTCCGCCGAGCTGGGACATCAACTGCTCCATCTGCACTTCCTGGGCGACCTGCATGAGCACAGGCTGGGAGGCCGCCGCGACGACGACCTGCACCTGCTGGCGGATGACCTCGAAGCCTTTGCAGGCCATGCACGTCCCCTGGTGCTGGCAGCGACACAGCTGCGACTTGAGCTTGTCGAGCTCGGAGTGGATCCCGCTGAGATCGACGCCGGGGGTTGCGTGGTCGGTCATGCAGTGATCGTAGTGGAGACAACCCTTCACAGCGTTGACGTTGCACCGTTGCTCGGATCGGGTATAGTCGTTTGCAGACGGGAGCCCTCGGGCGTCCCCGCGGTTGACGTCGATCGGATCGTCGCCCCGCGTGCAAAAAGCACCGCCCGAAGCCGTCCCGAAGTCCATTCATTTGCGCCGGTGGACAGGGCCACCGCCGCGTCCGAGGTTGACAGTCCGCTGATAGCCCCAGACCTCGCGCTCGATCGTCTGCACCTGATCGTGCCCGACGGCAGCGATGCCATGGTTGTCCTGGAAGCATGGGCCCACGGTTCGCAGCCCGGTGCCGATCCACGCACTGTCTTTGCCGAGCGCATCGGTGAGGTCGGCCACGTCTCCGTCTCATTCGGTGACGAGGATCCGCCCCAGTTGCGTCTCGATCTGCCCGATCTTGTCCTGCAGTGCGTTGCGCAGCCGGGACCCGACGGCACTCGCGAGCATCTCGGCCTTCGGGTCATCTCGATCCGCCCGACAAGCGGCCAGCCCGAGGGCGCCAAGCTCCTGACGATCACCACCCGCGAACCGGTGGTCACCGAGGCCAACGGCGTCGTCAGCGACACCTTCCGCCTCCTCGACTGGCGCATCTCGACGCAGCACGCCGCTCGCTCCGAACAGCTCTACGCCACCCTCAAGCTCGTCGACAGCCTCGAGCGCGCGGAGAAGCAGCGAGCACAGTCGCAGCGGACCCGGTTCAACGGCGCGCGCGAGTACTGGCGCTGCAAATCGTGCCGTGCGCTCTGGCGTCCGGAAAGCCACGAACGGTGCCCGTCCTGCGGCCGTGAGTTCACCGATGCCGATCGCAAATCACCGGAGGTCGGCAAGGTCGAGTTTCAGATCCCGATTGGGGAACCGATCAACCTCACACCGGACGCTGCTGTCCTCATCGAGCCCGACGACGAGACCAATTTCGTCGGCCGCGTCGCCCGCATCGACCATCAGCGCCACGTCGTCGAGATCGTCACCCGGACGTTCGAGCACTCGGGGAGCGAGGGCTATATCGCACCCTCGTTCAACAAGGCGCTCTATCAGGCGAAGCGCTCCGTGCTTGCCGCCATCGCAACCAAGGACTTCGGCGTCGGACTGCTTGCGCAACTGCTCGTCAGTCCCGAAACCATCATCGCCCCCAAGGACGAGTCGGACGCCGAGTCGTCGTGGCTGACGAGTGGGATGCGCCCGAACAAGCCGCAGAACCGCGCGGTCGGGTTGCTCAGCAGGCTGAGTGCCGGCGAGGCGGTGTTCATCCAGGGGCCGCCGGGCACCGGCAAGACGACGGTCATCGTCGAGGCCGTCAAGCGCCGGCTTGCGGCCAATCCCGACGAACGCATCCTTGTGACGTCGCACAGCAACCTTGCGGTCGACAACGCGCTCGAGCGGCTTGCCGGAACGCCAGGCATGCGCGCCGTCCGTGTCGCGCGCGCCGAGCGCGTCCACCCCGCGGTCGACAAGTTCCGTTGCGACGACGAGGACGATCCGCGTCTGCTCGAAGCCAACTGCTATTTCGCCACGTGCGCGACTGCGGCGACGTCGGGCATCACCGACATGAACTTCGACATCGTCATCCTCGACGAGGCCAACAAGGCTCGCGCCGACGAGGCGCTGCCGGCGCTCCGTCTCGGTCGCAGCCTGGCGCTCGTCGGTGACCACAAACAACTTCCGCCAGTCGAGGACGACGCTCTCTACGGCATCGTCGAGATCGATCCGGCCCTCGAGGACCTCGTCAACCGGAGCCTCTTCGAGCAGTGCTGGGACGGTGGGTTGCCGCCCGAGGCGCAGTGCCTGCTCACCATCCAGCACCGCATGCATCCCGACATCGCCGCATACGTCTCTGCGGCGTCGTACGAGAACCAGCTCGAGAACGCACCCGAGGTTGAGGCGTACGACTACATCACGCGCAAGCCGTTCCCGGTCGCGCTGCACTTCGTCGACACCGAGGGAATGCGCGGCGGCCGCGAACGCCGCGGACCTGGCGGTGCGCTGCGCAACGAGGCGGAGGTCCGTGTCGCGGCGCAGGTCGTGCGCCTGCTCGATGAGCGCGCACCGCGCGAGCTCAGCATGGCTGTCATCGCGATGTACGCGGAGCAGGTCGAGCGGCTCCGGCAGGCGCTCGGCCGCCGCAAGTTCAAGCGCACCGTGAAGATCGACACCGTCAACTCCTTCGAAGGGCGCGAGGAGGACATCGTCGTCATCTCGCTGGTGCGCTCCAATGAGCGCGGGCGTATCGGTTTTCTGCGCGTTCCGAACCGCCTCAACGTCGCGATCTCGCGCGCGAAGCGCCTCGTCGCGTGCATCGGGGACAGCGCGACACTTCGCAGCGGTGACGAGTCGATGTACGGAGCCCTGGTCGAGGCGGCGCGATCGACCGGTGGCTGGCTGAGCGCGCTCGAGCTCGTCTCACAGCCCAAGCCGAACCGCGGCCAATCGCGCCCGCAGCAGGAAGGCGGCGCCACCGTTGAAACCGGTGATGGCACCGATCCGGAACGCGCCGCGAAGCGCCGCCGCCGGCGCCGCCGCGGACGCCGGGGAGCACCGCAGCCCGTTGTCGCGACGGCGGACGGCAGCACGCCGCCGGCCACCGCACCAACGGCGGGCGAGGCGCAACCGCAGGACGGGGCTCAGCGCAAACGGCGTCGCCGCCGCCGCCGCGGGCGCGGGCGTGGCGCGGGCGCCGGCCTGCCCACCACCGGTCAGGGCACCGAGGGTCCGGACGGACAGGCGGCAGCACCTTCCGCTGAGTCGCAGCCGTACGTGGCACCGGCCACCGCCGGTGACACCCCGGAGAGCTGAACGTCGTGAGCGACACGGTCACCGTCTTCTTCCGGCCGGGCGATCCCGCGTCAGAGGCGACGCTCCGCTACCTCGATCAGCGCGGCATCGCCTACACGAAGCGCGACGTGCTCAGTGACCCGTCGGCCACCGCCATCCTCTTCGGTCGCCTCGGCAAGGTGGTCGTCCCGGTCGTCCAGGTCGGTGAGCGGCTGCTCATCGGTCACGACCCGGTGCAACTGGCCCGGTTTCTGCCCCGACCGGAGAGCGAGGAGCAGCACGTGGCGTTTGGCGCGTCGGTGAGGACCGTCACCGCCGAGATCGCGACGGAGAAACGGCTTCCGTCGACGTACGGCGTCGAGGTGGGGCAGGTCAAGCCGGGCTCGCCTGCCGAGGCCGCGACCATCCAGCCCGGTGACGTCATCACCGGCATCGGTCCGTACACGGTCAACGGTGGCGCCGATCAGTTCCGTCGTGCGGTCTCACTGCGCCAGCCCGGCGACACGATGATGCTCACCATCTGGCGCAGCGGCGAGTCCTTCGAGGTTGCGGTCGCCTTTCCCAACGAGATCCCGGTCGAGGCCGCGACCGACGGCGCCGCAGCGAGCGAACCGCCGGACTGATCCGGACTCCGGCTCACACACGCGCCGGCTCGAGCGTTTGGTATGCAGTGAGCACGGTGCGACCGACCCAACTCCCCCCGTTCCAGCGCGTGTTCGATGAGCACTCCGGCGCGGTGCTCTCGTTTCTCCTCGGTGCGGTCGGACCGTCCGACGCCGAGGACTGTTTCCAGGAGACGATGCTCAGCGCGCTCCGCGCCTATCCCCGCCTCGTCGACGCGTCGAACCTGCGCGGCTGGCTGTTCACGATCGCACGCCGCAAGGTCATCGATGCCCGTCGCGCAATGGCTCGGCGCCCGACCCCGATCGCCGACCCCGATCCGGGAGCGGCGCCGGGCGCCCAACTCGACATCGACGAAGGCCTCTGGGACGACGTACGCCGGCTGCCGGTGAAGCAGCGCCGCGCAGTGGTGCTCCGGTTCGCCGGCGATCGCAGCTATCCGGAGATCGCGCAGGCGATGGCGACCACACAGGACTCGGCGCGCCAGAGCGTCCATGAGGGCCTCAAGAAGCTCAGGAGGGATCGCACATGACCGTCGCACCAGCAACCGTCGACCCGGAGTTGGCGTCCCGATTCGCCGAGCGCGCTGAGGCAAGCGGCCTCGTCGACGTGGCCGTCACGACGATGGACAGCCCGATCGGAACGCTGCTGCTCATGGCAACACGCCGTGGCCTGGTCCGCGTCGCCTTCGAGAGCGAGAACCGTGACAAGGTCTTCGGCGAGGTCGCTGCGAATCTCTCGCCGCGGATCCTCGAGGCGCCGCGCCGCTTGGACCCCGTCCGACGCGAACTCGACAGCTACTTCAGTGGCCGCCTCCGCGAGTTCGATCTCGACCTCGACTGGGCGCTCGTGGGACCGTTCGCCCAGCGCGTGCTTCGCCGGACCGCCCGCATCCCGTACGGAGCGGTTGCGAGCTACAGCGATGTTGCGCACGAGATCGGCTCGCCCCGCGCGGCGCGAGCGGTCGGCAACGCGCTCGGTTCGAACCCGATTCCCGTCGTGGTGCCATGCCACCGCGTGGTGCGCACGGGCGGCAATATCGGTGGCTACGGCGGCGGGCTACCGCGCAAGCGCTGGTTGCTCGACCTCGAGACGAGCTGAGAAAGACCGGCTACCAGCCGGGAGGGGGCTCGCTTCGATTGAGCAGCCGGACGAAATCCTCGGCGCGCGCGACCGCCTCCCACCGCCGCGAGAAGAAGTCCTGGGTGATCATCCGGTTGTCGGCGATTGAGGTCACCGTGACCGCCCATTGATTGAGGGCTCGGGAGACCTCGACCTCATGGGTGCCGCTTTCGTTGCGCATGACCACCCCGCTTGCGGCCGGTCGGCGTCCACGGTCGTTGCGTCGAGAGGACGCCATAGCCATCGTGAACACCTCCAATACAAATCCGCCCGGCAGAGCCGGCTCGCCCCAACCATTGTCCCCCAAACGGGTGCCTCAAAGCGAGAGGCTGAGTTGGTCCCCCGCTTCCTTCGCATCGCGTCCACCTGCGGTCTCCGGAGGCGGAGTCGGGACCGGCATGGACGTCTCCACCCACGCGGGGATTGCGCCGTCCCGCTCGCGGAGGGTCTCAATCACCGGCTGGGGTGGCCGGGGTAGGCCCACGCCCAGCATCGCCCCGAAGTCAAAGGCGTTGACCACCGCGTAATTGCTCTTGTTGTTGTTGAGCAGGACGTGCACGGGCACGCCGTCGTCGCTCGCGGCCCGAATAGCGGGGATCCATTCGGCCAGCTCGGCAGGGGTGTACAGATAGTTGAAGCGATCGCCGCTCGTCGGGCCGCTCGTGTACCACGTCTGGCGGTTGCGTCCGTGGAACCGCGTGATGCAGAGGCGGCGTGACGTGATTGCGAGCAGTGGCGGTGCCGTGGCGGTGCCGATCTGCGGGGAGTCAACGCCGACGTAGACGCAATCCAGCTCGCGGAGGAGGTCCTCGGTCGCCGGCCAGGCGTCGCCGTCGTACCAGGAGCGGTGGCGGAACTCGATCGCGAGCAGGTCGTCCGGATGGCGGTCGCGTGCTGCCAGCAGCCACTCACGGGCTTCGGGACGATTGGTGAACCAGGGTGGGAACTGGTAGTGGACGGCGACCAGCTTGCCGCTGTCGCGCAGCGGCACCAGCGCCGCCATGAAGTCGCGCTCCTCATCGGGCGTCGGCCGGCGCGGGCGGCCATCCTCGCGTTCGTGTCCGGTGAGGCTCCGATACGCCTTGATGTTGAAGCGGAAGTCCGCCGGCGTCCGGTCGACCCACGCCTCGACCACCGGAGGATGTGGGATCCCATAGAAGGTGGTGTCGATCTCGACGATCGGGAAGAACTGCGCGTAGAAGGACAGCTTGTCCCGTTGCCGGCGACCGCGCTCGAGCTCCGGTGGATAGAAGTCAGTGTGGTCGGCCCAGTTGCAGGTACCGACGGAGATGGGCGCGCCCACTTTGAACAAACAGTAACGAAGCCGTCACTGAAGCTGGCGATTGCATTCGGCTCAGTCGCCATACGATCGCGACGGTGCAGAGCAAGGCGGAGATTTCAACGACGCGATGACGCTTCTGGTGCATCGCCTTCGGGCTGCGTTCAGCCGGCGGTCGCGTGTCGATCCGCGACTGTGGATCTTTGGCGCCCTCCTGTTTGCCGTGGCGACCGTGCTGTGGATCGGATACGACGCGGGGTTGCCGGCGTACCAGACGCCGAACCTGCCCTGGTGGGCGTATGCGGGCGCCTTCTTCCTCGCGGCTCGGCTCGCGGCCATGGACAGCCCGCGGCGGGGCACGCAGGCAATCACGATGGCAGCCGCGCCGTTTGTGGTCGGGCTCTTCCATGCGACCCCATCCGATCTCCTCCTCGGCTATGTGGTGGGAACCGGGCTGTCGTCGGCGCTCCGGCGGCCGTTCGGCCTCTGGCAGACGGCGTTCGAGCTTGTCCGCTTCGTGGTCTTCGCTTCGATCGGCATATGGGTCTTCCGGCTCATCGCAGGCAGCCCGAGCCTCCCGGTCTGGCACAGCGCCGTGGCCGCCATCGCCGCAACGGGCATCACCGTGCTCCGTCGCGTGATCTCCGAGGCGGTCCTGCTTCGCCCACGCGATCGCAACGCGTGGATCGCTGTCGGCTACCACCTCGGATCCGCCTATGTGTCCGCCGTCACCTCGATGTGCATCGGGCTCATCGCGGTCCGTCTGATTCCCGTCGACCGGCCGGCGCTCGTTCCGCTGTCGGTGGTGACCATCGCGGTGCTCATGACCCATCGGGCGTGGGTGCGCGCGCGGTACGACCACGAGGCAGCCGAGTTCCTCATCGGCGCCGTCGACGCCCTGGCCGGACGCGAGCTCGAGCCGTCGATCGTGCTGCTTCTCAACCGCGCTCGGGCGATCTTTCATGCGGAGATCGCACAGCTCACCGTCTTCCCCTCGCAGCCCAACGAGAAAGCGTTTCGCACCACGGTGCGCCAGGGATTCCCGGATGAGGTGATGGTGCCGCTCGGGCTCGGCGAGCTCGACGACGTGCTCGAGGCCGAGACCGCCGGAGTGATCGTTCGCGCCGGCGTCCCCGATGATCCGAGCTCACAGATGCTCGAGCGCCGCGGCGTGCGCGAGGCCATGGTGGCCCTCCTGCGCGGCGAGTTGCGAATGATCGGCAGCCTGATGGTCGGCGGTCACCTTGACGCGCGTGACTTCGACGAGCGCGATCTGAAGCTCTTTCGCACGCTCGCGACTCGCACCACGGTGATCCTCGAGAACAGCCGCATGGAGCGCTCGATCGCACGCCTCACCGAGCTGCAGGAACAGCTGACGCATCAGGCCTACCACGACTCGCTCACCGACCTCGCCAACCGCACGCTGTTCGGACAGCACATCGACCTGGCGCTGACGCGCAGCGCGGAAGGCAGCTCGAGCGTCGCTGTGATCTTCCTCGACATCGACGACTTCAAGGGCATCAACGACACGCTCGGACACGCCGCGGGGGATGCGCTGCTCGTCGAGGTGGCCGCGCGGATTCGCTCGTGCCTTCGCCGGCCGGACACTGCGGCCCGACTCGGGGGCGACGAGTTCGCCGTTTTGATCGAAGGTGTTGACAGCGTCATCGAAGCGGAGCACGTCGCACGCCGGGTGCTGGAGACGCTGCGGCGTCCATTCGTGCTCAGCGGCAACACCATCACCGTGCGCGCCTCGCTCGGCATCGCTGTTGCAGACAATGTTGCCGATAACGCGACGAGCCTCATGCGCCATGCCGACGTTGCGATGTACGCCGCCAAAGGCTCGGGCCGCGACCGCTACGTGGTGTTCGCACCGGGCATGGAAAGCGACGTCGTGTACCGCCGGCAGCTGCGTGGTGAGCTCGAGCTCGCGATGGAGGAGAAGCAGTTCATCCTCCATTACCAGCCCGTCGTCAACCTCATCACGGGCGAGATCTCCGCGGTCGAGGCGCTGGTCCGGTGGCGTCATCCGACGCGCGGCATCGTCGCTCCAGGCGAGTTCATCCACGTCGCCGAGGAGAGCCGTCTCATCCTCCCGCTCGGCGCGTTCGTGCTCCGCACCGCGTGTGAGACTGCGCTCCGCCTGCAGCATGAGTGTCCCCAGGAGCCGCCGCTGTCGGTGAGCGTGAACGTGTCGGTGATCCAGCTCAACAGCCCGACGTTCGTCCAGGACGTCCTGGGCATCGTCAACGAAGTCGGCCTGCCTCCGGAGACGCTCATCCTCGAGCTGACCGAGTCGATGCTCCTCGAGGACACGGCGATGGTCTCCGCCAAGCTCGAGGCGTTGCGCCGCAAGGGCATCCGCATCGCCATCGACGACTTCGGCACCGGATACTCGTCGTTGAGCTACCTGCGCCGCCTGCCTGTCGACATCCTCAAGATCGCCAAGCCGTTCGTCGACGACCTCGGCAGCGGGGCCGATGAGGACTTCACGCGAGCCATCGTCAGCCTCGCCGAGGCGCTGCAGGTGCAGGTCATCGCGGAAGGCATCGAGGCCGTCTCGCAGGTGACGCGACTGCTCCAGCTCGGCTGCCTCTCGGGCCAGGGCTTTCATCTCTGTCACCCGCTCCCGGAAAGCGAGATCGAACTGCTCCTCCGCCACGGCGGTGTTGACCGCGCGCGGCTGCTGGCCGAGCCGGTGGCCGCCTCCGGCAACGTCGTTCCCCTTCGGGTGAGCCGCTGATGGCGGTGAGCTTGCTCGTCGTGCTCGTGGTCGCGATCAGCGCGGCCGGCGTCGCTGTCGCCGTGTGGGTTTCGATGCACCGCGACCAGTCGACGCTTGGCTTCCTGCACGGCGCAGGCGTCGCCCTGCTCGAAGCGCGTGACCTCGACGCCGCCTCCGTCGACCTGCTGCGTCGCGCCACCGCGAAGTTCCACGCCGAGTGCGCCGAGCTCACGCTCATCACGGAGCCGGGAAACCCAGCCGCGTTCCGGACGACGCTCCGCGGCTCCGAGCCGGTCGATGTCATGCGCTCGGTTGATCTCGAAGACGACGGCAGCGCCGCGCTTGCTCCGCCCATCTTCGGGGTCGTCCATCTCGCCGCGGCAGCGACGGATCCCTGGGTCGCCCGCCTGGCGGTGCGGCTCAACATCGTCGGTGGCCTCGCGGTGTCCCTGCGCGTCGACGGCCGCACGATCGGATATCTCGCGCTGGGCATCAGCAAGCTCGACCAGCCGTCAGCCCGCGCGGACGACCAGACCCTCCAGGAGCTCGCCAACCTCGCCGCGCTGACGATCGATCGGAGCCGTCTGCACGACGCGCTGCTCCGTCTGGTGGCGCTCCAGCACGAGCTCGCGGATCGCGCCTTCCACGACCCGCTCACCCGTCTCGCCAATCCCGCGCTCTTCATCGATCGGATGGAGCGCGCGCTCCTCGAGCGCGACCCGGAGCGCCACGTGGTGAGCGTCGTCTCCGTCGATCTGGCCGACTTCCGGCGGATCAACGCCAGGCTCGGGCATACGACGGGCGACGCCGTCCTGATCGAGGTCGGGCGGAGATTGCGTGAATGCCTCCGCCGGACCGACACCGCCGCCCGTCTGGGCGGCGACGAGTTCGCCTTGCTGCTGCCCGAGGTGCTCCACCCCCGCGAAGCGGAGCTCATCGCTCAGCGCGTCGTGGAGGCCCTGGCCGTACCGGTCGAAATCGACGGCAGTCATGTGTCGGTCGTCGCTTCAGTCGGACTCGCATCCGCGAACAGCGCGGACATCTCGGCGGCGCTCCTCCTTCGCAACGCCACGGACGCCGCCAAGGAGGCGCGAGACGCCGGCGCAACCGGGTTCCGCGTGTTCGGGGGGATCACCGCTGGCCCGGCCGACTCGGATCTTCCCGAGGAGTTGCAGACGGCGCTCGACAACGGGGAATTCGTCGTCCACTACCAGCCGATCGTCGAGCTGAAGACCGGCCGGATCCTCGGCGCGGAAGCGTTGGTGCGCTGGCAGCATCCGGTCCGCGGACTGCTCGCCCCGATCGACTTCCTCTCCGTCGCCATCGAGTGCGGTCTGGCCGAGAAGATCGAGGAGTTCGTGCTGCGCCGAGCCTGCCAGCAGCTCCGTCGCTGGCAGAACGCCTATCCCGCGACCCCGGAGCTGGCGGTCTCGGTCAACGTGTCGGCGGGCGCTCTCGTCAAGCGCGAGCTCGTCCAGCGCGTCAGCAAGTGCCTCGAGGAGGTGCAGGTGGATCCTGCCTGCCTGATCCTCGAGGTCACCGAGAACGTCGTCCTCCAGGACCTGCACGGCACGATCACGGCCTTCGACGCCCTCCAGCGAGCCGGGGTGCACGTGGCGATCGACAACGTCGGCACCGGCTACACGTCGCTGGCCTATCTTCGCCGCCTGCCGATCGACATCCTCAAGATTGCGCGCCCGCTCGTCGCCGAGCTTGGTGATCCGAACTCGAGCGGTGAGCTCGCAGCCACGGTCGTGCGGCACGGCGAGGCGCTCCGCCTCGCGCTCGTCGCCGAAGGCGTCGAGACGCCCCTCCAGGTCGAGCGCCTCAACGCGCTCGGCTGCGGCATGGCGCAGGGATTCCATCTGGCTCGGCCGTGCGACGTCGAAGCCATGGAGACGCTGCTCGCTCGTGGCGGCCTCGATCCCGCGCAGTTCATGCGCACCGCGCCGCTCGCGCGTTCGGTTCCTCGCAAGAAGGCAGCTCGGCCGCGGCGCGTACCCTCGACGCGTGCAGCAGCGCGAAACTCTGCGTGATCTCGCCGTGGCCGCGGCTGCTTCGGCAGCTGCGCTCGTGGTCCGGGCCCATGCCGGCGCCGGGCCGCTGACGGCCGAGGTCAAGAGCCCCGGCGACTACGTGACCGAGGTCGACCGTGCCGCCGAGCAGGCGGCGATCGACGTGCTCCGCGCGGGGGCTCCCGACATCTCCATCCTCGCCGAGGAGGCCGGAGGGATCAGGGCGGAGCGGATGTGGGTGGTCGATCCGATCGACGGCACGACCAACTTTCTGCGCGGCTTCCCCGTGGTCGGGGTGAGCGTTGCGCTCGTTGAGGCCGGGCGACCCGTGGTCGGAGCGGTCAACGCGCCGCTGCTCGGCGCGTCGTGGAGCGCGGCCGAAGGTCAGGGTGCAACCGACCACCGCGGCCGTCGCCTCGCGGTTTCGAGCCATCCCGGCGCTGGCATCGTCGCCACGGGTTTCCCATTCCGCCGCAAGGAGCGCCTGCCGCGCTACCTCAAGGTTCTTGAGCTGGCGCTGACCCGGTTCGAGGACCTGCGCCGGGCGGGTGCCGCGAGCCTCGATCTCGCCTACGTCGGTGCCGGCGTGTTCGATGGGTTCTTCGAGCTCGGCCTGGGGATCTGGGACATCGCGGCGGGAGCGCTGCTCGTCCGTGAGGCGGGGGGCGTCGTCACCGACTGGGCGGGTGACCTGGACGCGGTCTTCGTCAGCGGCGACATCCTCGCAGGCACCCCGGCGTGGCACGAGGTGATGCTCGAGATCGTTGCTGCGTAACTGCGCAGCCCCGTCCTTGCCTTATAAGGTACGTCGCTTGTGAGTAGCCCAGGAACCAACCCCACCACCGACCTGCTGCGCGGGAAACGCATCCTCGTCACGGGAGTGCTCACCCCGAAGAGCATCGCGTTCGCGATCGCCGCCGCGTGCCAGGGAGCCGGCGCAGATGTGGTGCTCACCTCCTTCGGGCGAGCCATGAGCCTGACCAAGCGCAGCGCCAACCGGCTCAACCCGGTGCCCGAAGTCCTCGAGCTCGATGTGACCGACGTCGCCCAGGCGGAGGCCGTTGCAGACCATATCCGCGGCACCCTCGGCGGCCTCGACGGCGTTGTCCACGCGATCGGCTTCGCCCCCGAGGACTGCCTTGGCGGCGGGTTTCTCGACGCTCCGTGGAGCTCCGTCTCGACAGCCTTCCACGTCAGTAGCTACTCGCTGCGCACCCTTGCCGCCGCGTTTGTGCCATTGATGCCGGAAACAGGTGGCGCGCTGGTCGCGCTCACCTTCGACGCTCGCATCGCCTGGCCCCTCTATGACTGGATGGGCCCGGCGAAAGCCGCGCTCGAGTCGATCGCACGCTATCTGGCGCGCGAGCTCGGCCCGCGCAGGATCCGCGTCAACACAATCTCCGCCGGCCCGCTGGAGACGATCGCCGCACGCTCGATCCCGGGATTCGAAGTCCTGAAATCGTCGTGGGGCAAGCAGGCGCCACTCGGATGGGACAGCGCCGACAGCGGTCCGGTCGCAGACGTCACGGCCTTTCTGCTCAGCGACCTCGCGCGAGCGATCACCGGCGAGATGATCCACGTCGACGGCGGGTATCACTCCCAGGGCGCGCAGCTGATCCCCCAGGCAGAGGTGAACCCATGAGTGGCGGGAGCGGCAACGGCACGCCGCGTGTCGCGATCACGGGCATTGGCGCGGTGACGCCGCTCGGCCTCGACGCCGAGTCCACGTGGCAGTCGTGCCGTCGCGGTCAGGGCGGGATCGGTCCCATCACCGCGTTCGACGCCTCGCACCTGACGACGCAGATCGCGGGACAGGTCAAGGGCTTCGACCCTGAGGCGATCATCGGCAAGAAGGAAGCGCGACGGATGAGCCGTTGCACGCAACTGGGCGTCTTTGCGGCTCGTCAGGCGATCGAGGACTCGGGCCTGGACATCCGGTCGATGGCCGAGGACGTCGGCGTGCTGGTCGCATCGGGCGTCGGCGGCATCGAGGTGATCGAGCGCAACGTGCTGGCGCTGTACAACCAGGGACCGCGTCGCGTCTCACCGTTCACGGTGCCGTCGATGATCATCGACATGCCCGCCGGTGCCATCGCAATCGAATGCGGTGCGAAAGGCGTGAACTACGCAATCGTCAGCGCATGCGCGTCCTCCGGCCACGCCATCGGCGAGGCGGCGGAGTGGATTCGGCGGGGCGAGGCGACCGCGATCATCACGGGCGGCACCGAGGCGTCGATCACCAACATCAGCATCGCGGCCTTTGACGCCATGCAGGCGCTGTCGACACGCAACGACGAGCCGGAGCGGGCGTCGCGACCGTTCGACAAGGATCGCGATGGCTTCGTGATGGGTGAGGGCGCGGGCATGTTCGTGCTCGAGGACTGGGGACACGCGGTCGCGCGAGGCGCGCGCATCTACGGTGAGGTTGCGGGCTACGGAGCGACAGCCGACGCGTATCACATCACGCAACCGGATGAGCAGGGCGACGGCGCACGCCGCTGCATCCTGCGCTCGCTGAAGCGTGCGGGTCGCGGGCCTGACGAGGTCGACTACATCAACGCGCACGGCACGTCGACCCAGATGAACGATGCCGCCGAGACCAAGGCGGTCAAGTCCGCGCTCGGCGAGATCGCGGGGACGGTGCCGATCTCGTCGACGAAGTCCATGCACGGGCATCTCCTCGGCGCGGCCGGCGCGGTGGAGGCGGTCATCACCGTTCTTGCCATTCGTGACCAGTTCGTGCCGCCGACGATCAACCTCGACGAGCCGGACCCCGAGTGCGACCTGGACTACGTTCCCAATCACGGACGCGACGCGCGCATCGACTTCGCGCTCAGCACCTCGTATGGATTCGGCGGGCATAACGTGTGCCTTGCGCTGGCCCGTGCGGATGGAGCCTGACCGGCTCGTTCGTGCCGTCGGGGCGGGGCACATCACGCTGCGGCGCGCCGACATCACGACACTCCACGTCGATGCCATCGTCAACGCGGCCAACAGCCATCTCGCCGGTGGTGGCGGCGTTGACGGTGCGATCCATCGTGCTGGCGGTCCGACGCTGCTCCGCGAGCTCGGAGAGCGCTACACGGGGTGCCCGACAGGATCAGCCGTGATCACCGGCGCCGGCAAGCTCAACGCCGGCCATGTCATCCACGCCGTCGGCCCACGCTGGCGCGACGGTCGCCATGACGAGCCGGCACTGCTCGCCTCGGCATATCGAACCGCCTTTGCGCTCGCCGCTGAGCACGCCTGCGAGACCGTGGCCGCGCCATCGATCAGCACCGGGATCTACGGATTCCCCATCGACGAGGCCGCGCCGATCGCGATCGAGGAGGCGACGTCGGCACTCAGCGCCCCGGGGACGCCCTTGCGGGAGATCACGTTCGCGTTGTTCTCCGACACCGACCTCGAGGTATTCGCGAGGGCCCTGTGACGCCACCTTGACGGTGGCGTCGGCAATCTGGCCATAGAGTGGGCGAGGCCAGTGTCAGCGCGCCCGCGGTGGTTCGCCGCCGCCTTCATCACCGTCGCTTCGATTGTCCTCGCGCACGACGCGCAGGTCTGGACTGTCGTGCCCTCCTCGCTGGCCCCGACCAGCGACTTTGCGGGCACCTACGTCGCCGCGACGCTGATACGGACCGGCCATGCCGCGCAGATCTACGATCCGGCCGCCGAGCAACGAGCCCTGGTCGAGAGCGGCGCGCCCGCCGACCACGCCGACATCCCATTCGAGAATCCGCCCGCGGCCGCCGTCGTCGCAGTGCCGTTCACCCTGCTCAACGCTGGGACCGCCTGGCGGGCCTGGTCTCTGCTCCAGCTGCTCCTCGTCGTGCTCTCGATCTGGATCGCGGCTCGAGCCGCTCCCTGGCCGGCGCCGTTGTCCCGGCTCCCTCGGGTCGCGATCGCCCTTATCGCACTCGCGGGATTCGGGACCGGGCTCATCCTGCTCGAGGGTCAGTGGGACGGCGTCTCCGTCATCGGCCTGGCGATCGCCTACGTCGCCTGGCAGCGCGGCAGACGGGGGATTGCAGGGTTCGCGCTCGGGTTTACCGCAGCGATCGCCAAGCCCCAGCTGGTGATCGGGATCGCCGCCTACATGCTCGGGCGGCGAGACTGGCGGGGGATCGCCGGCGCGCTCGTCGGTGCGGCCGTGACGCTGATCATCGGCCTGCTCGCCGGCGGCCCGCACGGGCTTGCATCGTTCCTTTCGGCGGTGGCGACACCGCACGACTCACCGACGGCCGAGATGCAGGGCAGCAGCGGGCTGTTCGGATCGCTGCTCGGGCAGGCACCGGGCGTGTATTTCCTCTCGATCGGGGCCGCCATGATCGCGGCGGCCGTGGCCGGATGGATCGGGGCGATCACGCGGCACCGTGCCGATCTCTTCGAGCCTTCGTTGTGCGCCGCGGTCGCGCTCTCGCTCTTCGCGTCACCGCATCTCCTCGGGCACGACCTCACGTTGCTCGCCCCGGTACTCATCGGGGGGATGGCCTGGCTGGCTGGACGACCAACCGAGGCCGCGTGGCCGGGTCCGGGCACACTCGTCGTCATCGCCGGGTGGGCGCTGCTCTCCGTCGCCACCATGGCCGACCTCGCCCATAACACGGTCGGCCTTCCCGGTCGCGCGACTCCGTGGGCGCTCCTGCTGGTCGCCGCGACCTGGTGTGCGCTCACGATCCGCGCGCTGCGCGCCGGCAGCGCGCACCCTGCATTTGAGCGTCGATCCGCCGTAGCGTTGTAGTTGATCTGCAGCATTGATGGGTACGTTCACCAGCATGAAAGGCATGGCGAGGATCATTCGAGCCACACGATGAATCGCAGCGTCAGCACGGGAGTCCCCCTGGGCCGGATTGCCGGGATAAAGATCACGGCCGACTGGAGCGTGCTCGTTATCGGTGCGCTCCTCGCGTGGGGCGTTGCCGCCGCGGCTGTCCCCGGCGAGGCTCCGCACACGCCGGAGTGGCTCGCGTGGATCGTCGGCGCGACCGTCGCGGTGCTCCTGCTCGCGTCGCTCACCGCGCACGAACTGGGTCACGCACTCCTGGCCCGGCGCCGGGGGATCGCCGTCGAGGGGATCCGCCTCTGGCTCTTCGGCGGGGTGGCCCAGATGAGCGGCGACTGGATGACGGGAAAGACGGAGATGCTCGTCGCCGCGATCGGACCGGCGATCACGCTCGTCATCACAGCGATCTTCACCGCCGCCACCTGGCTCCTCGTGACGCTGAGCGCGCCACCGCTTGCCGTCGTCGTCGCCGAGTGGCTGGCCGCGGTCAACCTGCTGCTCCTCCTCTTCAACCTGATCCCGGCATTCCCGCTCGATGGAGGGCGCATCCTTCGCGGGTTCATCTGGACGCGGACGAAGAACCGGATGTCGGCCACCGTTTCGGCTGCGCGAATCGGCCGCGTTTTCGCCTTCGCCCTCGTTGGCCTGGGTCTCCTTGACGCCTTCTTCTACGACCCCGTCGGCGGCGTCTGGCTGATGTTGATCGGCTGGTTCCTCGACAACGCGGCGAAAGGCGAGGCGCAGAACGAGCAGGCGCGCAACGCGCTCGAGGGTCTGCTCGTCGGCGATGTCATGTCGAAGGATCCCGTCGTCGTGCCGTCATGGATCACGGTCGAGCTGCTCGTCAACCAGTACGCCGCCGGCCAGCAGGTGAGCTCCTTCCCGACCCACAGCATCGACGGGCGGGTAGACGGCCTGGTCACGACGCGAGGTATCAAGAAGCTCCCCGTGCAACAGCGCGGCCTGCGCCGTGCCATCGATATCGCCATTCCGGCCGCGAGCGTTCCGATCGCACGGCGCGACGAAAAGCTGACCGATCTCCTCAAGCGCCTGGGGCCGGCATCCGACGGCCGCGCGATGGTGTACGACTCGGATCGCCTCGTCGGTCTCGTCCAGCCGAGCGATATCTATCGCCTGCTCCACGGTGGGCTGCCCCGCCCGCCGTCGCCTGCCGCCGCCTGACAGGGCTAGGCCTGCTCCTCGACGGCGAGGATGAGCTTTCCGAAGTTCTCACCACGGAAGAGCTTCAGCAGCGTCTCCGGGAATGACTCGAGCCCGGTGACGACGTGCTCGAGCGACCGCAGCCGGCCCTCGGCAATCCATGCGGCCATCTCGGCTCCCGCCTCGGCATAGCGCGCGGCGAAGTCGAAGACGAGGAAACCCTCCATCCGTGCCCGATCGACCAGGAGTGCCATGTAGTTGGCCGGTCCGCGCGCCGGACCTTCGTTGTTGTACTGCGATACCGAGCCGCAGATGACGATGCGGGCGTGGCGCGCGAGCCGGGTGAGCGCGGCATCGAGGACATCACCGCCGACGTTGTCGAAATAGACATTGATGCGATCGGGGCACAGATCGCGCAGTGCGACACGGACATCCTCGCTCTTGTAGTCGATCGCGGCGTCGAAACCGAGCTCCTCGACGATGAAGCGGCACTTCTCCGCCCCGCCGGCGATGCCGACCACACGGCAGCCCCTGATCTTGGCGATCTGCCCGACGACCATACCGACCGCCCCGGCGGCGCCCGAGACGACGACGGTCTCGCCGGCGACCGGCTTGCCGATGTCGAGCAGACCGAAGTACGCCGTCATCCCGGTCATCCCGAGCACGCTGAGATACAGCGTCAGGGGCGCGACATCCGTCGAGACACGGGTCACCCCCGAGCCGTCGCTCAGCGCGTACGCCTGCACCCCGAAGCTGCCGGTGACGTGGTCGCCGACCGCGAACGCCGGATGCCGCGACTCGATCACCTCTCCGGCCCCGAGCGCGCGCATCACCTCGCCGACCCCGACGGGTGGGACATAGGAGCGGCCGGCGTTCATCCATCCGCGCATCGCCGGGTCGAGTGAGATATAGAGCACGCGAACGACGAACTCGTCCTGGCCGGGGCTCGGCACCGGCTCCTCAGTGAACTCCCAGTCGGACGGCACGGGCAGTCCGTGAGGGCGCGCGGCAAGACGCCACTGGCGGTTGGTCAGCGATGTTGCGGTCATGGCTATATCAGAGCACGCGTCGAACCACGAGCGAGTGGCTGGTAGGCTCTGTCGATGCTGAGCGCCGGTCTGATCCTGTTTCTTGCCGCCCTCCAGGGGGTCACCGAGCTCTTTCCCGTGTCGTCGCTCGGCCACGCGGTCGTGGTGCCGCCACTCATCGGGCTCAACTTCCGCGAGACGGATCCAGCGTTCGTGCCGGTGCTCACCGTGCTCCACCTGGGCACCGCCGGGGCACTCCTCTTCCTCTACCGCCGCGACTGGGGGCGGATCATTGCCGGGTTCTTCCGAGCCGCGGTGCGCGGTCGTATCGACGATCCCGATCAGCGCCTGGCGATCATGCTCGTCGTGGGCTCCGTGCCCGCCGGCGTCATCGGGCTGCTGCTCCAGGACCCCCTCAAGTCGCTGTTCGGGGACCCGCGTCTCGCGTCAGCGTTCCTGATCGTCAACGGCGGGATTCTCTTTGCAGCCGAGATGTTCCGGCGCCGGGACGAGCGGCGGCGGGCGGCAGCGGAGCCCGCGCATGCCGCGCTGGCCCACGAGGACGGCGACCCGCAGTTCGCTCGAATCGAGGGACTGAGCCTGCGCACGGCCGTGTTCGTGGGCATCTTTCAGGCGGGCGCGCTCCTCCCCGGCATCTCGCGCTCCGGGATCACCATGGCGGCGGGGCTGGTGGCCGGGCTGCGACACGAGGAAGCTGCCCGATTCTCGTTCCTGCTGGCGACGCCGATCATCCTCGCCGCCGGGCTTCTCGAAGTGCCGGCGCTGGGGACGGACTCGCCGACGGCACTGGTGGCGATCGGCGCCGCGATCGTCGCCGGGGTCCTGGCGTATGCCAGCGCCCGGTTCCTGCTTCGCTACCTTCGGTCGGGACGTCTCGACCCCTTCGCGTATTACTGTGCGGCTCTCGGGGCAGCGGGCCTCGTCTTCATCCACTAGTCCGACATTCTTCGGGGGATCGATATGAAGGGGAGCCAGCCACTCGCGCTCGCGCTCGTCGTCCTTGCCGTCATCTTCGCCATCGCCGCCGTCTTCTTCTTCACGGTGAAGACGACCTTTCTGGCCGGCGGCGCACATCCGGCACTCCACTGGAAGCACGCCATCGTCTTCACGGTGCTCGCGGTGCTCTCGCTCATCGCCGCCAACTTCGCGAGGCCGAAAGCCACGGCTCGGTAGGCAACGACGGTGCCAGTGCCGATCACGCCCCGCACGACGGTCGCCGTCTACCGCCGGGCATTTCACGACGTTCGGCGCGAACGGCTGTTTCTGTCGTCGGTGTCATTTTTCACGACGTTTGCGGCGACTCGGGCCATTACTCACGCGATCAAGGACGGTGTCGGCCCGTTTCACAACCTGACGGCGGGCGGCAAGCACATCCATCACCTGATTTTCGGGATCACGGGACTCCTGGGGAGCGGATATCTCTGGTTGATCCACGTGGAACAGCAACGCGCGGGGCAGGGGGATGACGCGCTCGCGAAATTCAATTCCGTGCTGTACGGCGGTGCATCGGCATTGACGCTCGATGAGTTCGCGCTCTGGCTCGACCTCGCGGACGTGTACTGGACGAAGCAGGGACGCGCGAGCGTCGACGCCGTCATCCTGTTCGGCGGCGTGCTCTCGATCGGACTCTGGGGGCAGCCGTTCTTCAAAGAACTCATCAAGGAAATTCGCCATATCTGACGGTGGATGAGCGATCATTCGCCTGGTGCAACGACGCGGAATCGCGGCCGTACTGCTGAGCTTTGGCGTCCTGATCGCATCCGCGTTCAACGTGCTCGCCGACGGATCGCAGAATCTCTATCCAAGTGGCGCGACCGGTTCGCGCGCGAACACGGAGTGGAGGACAAACTCCTACGGCGCCGGTGCGATCACACGCCGGACGCTGCTCCACGCGTACGCGACCGCCGGGGAATTTCTGCTCGTCGGATCGACCGCGATGGGACTGGGAACAGCCGACATCCTCATCTGGAATCCCGGCCTCGTGACGGGCACTCCGGGGACCGAGACGATTCCGGGTACTGCGTCGTTCTCCTGTGCCGCGCAACGGCTTTCCTCAGGTATGGCGGCACAGGGCAGGATCACGAGCCGCGCCGAGGAGCTGGCGGGTCCTGACACGGTCCCGGGTGGTGGCGTCACCAACGGGTACACGCCGTGCGTGTACACCGCGCCGTCGACGGGCATCTACAGCATCGCGGTCATCGGTCCTGCAGGCATGGCGGCGAATGCCGACGGCGGCGTCGGCGCCGATATCGCGCTCACGTCGGCGAACGACTTCAGCGCAGCGCAGGGGTCCTCGATCGCCGGGTGGGATGTCACCGTCCGCGACGTCCTCACCGATGCGTCGACGACGCGCACCGGGCGTGTCTTCAGCTACGTGCTCTCACTGTTCACGGGCGGCAACGGGCTGCCGGTGAACTCGACGATGTACGCGGTGACCACCGACGGATTCCGCTACCGGATCGATCAGCGCGGGATGGATCCCGACGGCTGGGTCGAGTATGGGAGCCAGTTGGGATTTCTCGACCCGGACGGAACGACACCGCTGTACCACGACTCGGTCGCCGAGAACCTGGGGAGCCCGGGTCAGCTCACCACCGTGCAGGGCGGCGTCATCTTCGCTCCACCTTCGTATCCGATCTTCTTCACGCCGCCGTCGAACGCCGCGTTGACAGCGCTCGGCATCCCGCTGGTACCGAAAGCGTCGATCGTCAGCAACATCGGCTTCGCCGGGACGGTGGCCGGCAGCACGAGCTTCTTCCAGAGCGGCGGCACCTTCACCTACACATCCAACGTCGCCGGCATCTATCAGATCGTGATCAGCCTCGACGGGGTCAACTTCGACCCGACCAATCCGCAGAATCGCGTGCTCAGCGGTCTCAAGGCCGCAGGAACGCAGACGGTGAGCTGGGACGGCAAGGACAACGCCGGCACCTACTTCCCGGAAGGCGGCCCGTACCCGTTCAAAATCGACGTGCACGCCGGCGAATATCACTTCCCGTTCATCGACGATGAGAACGACACCCAGGGTGGTCCGACGATCACGATGCTCAACCCGCCGGGCGGTGTCTGCCCGCCGTTCACCGGCGGTTGCAGTGGCGGTTTCTACGACGATCGCGGGTACACGACCACCACGGGCGTCACCGTCGGAACGCCCGGCTCGGTGCTCTGCGGCAATGCGCCGCCGACGATCGCGTTCAGCAATCCCATCACCGGGTTCGACACCGCGGGAACGCAACGCGCGTTCGGGGCGGACCCCGGCGTCAACACCAACGTCCCGTGCACGGGCAGCTTTGGTGATGCCAAGGGGCTCGATCTCTGGACGTACTACCCGAGCGAGCAGCTGACGAGCTCGCTGAACATCGTCCCGCCGGGCATCTATGCCGACATCGCGGTCGTCAAGACGGTCAGCAACACCAAGCCGATCATCGGCGACGACGTGACCTACACGATCACCGCGCACGACAACGGCCCCGACGACGCAACGGGCGTCACCGTCACCGACGTGTTGCCCAATGGCCTCGTGTACGTCAGCTCGACGGCGACGGTGGGCACCTATGCCGCGGCCGGCGGACTCTGGACGATCGGATCGCTCGCCGACGGCGCCACAGCGACGTTGCACATCACGGTGCGAGTGGAGGCGCTCGGTGCCATCGTCAACACGGCGACGAAATCAGCCGAGACTCAGACCGATCCCAACCTCACCAACGACACCTCATCAGCACGGCTGGTCGCTTCGCCGGTCCCGCCGCCACCCGTCCCGGACACGGGCGCTGCGCCGCCCAGCCTCGCGACCATGTTGGGCGGAGCGCTTGCGATGCTCGGAGTGCTGCTCTGCGTCACGGCATTCGTCGTTCGTCGGCTCGGACTCACCATGAGTCGACGAATCGCCGTCGCTCTCCGCGCGACGTTGCACTCGGCGCGCCGTCAGGACGCAGGATCACTGCTGCAACCAGCGCGCGGGTCTCCGCCGGGTCGATCACGTCATCGATCTCGAAGTATGTTGCGGTGTTGATCGCCGCCCCTCTCGCATACGAATCCGCAACCATGGCCTCGTATTTCGCCTGCCGCTCGTCGGCATCGGCAATCGCGTCCAACTCTTTGCGGTAGGCGAGCTTTACCGCTCCTTCGAGCCCCATGCCGCCGAATTCGCCGGTCGGCCACGCGACGGTCATCAACGGGGAGCGAAAGCTGCCGCCGGCCATTGCCTGCGCGCCGAGCCCATATCCCTTGCGCAGGACGACGGTCATGAACGGCACGGTGAGCGCGGCGCCGGCAAGGAACAACCGGCTCGCGTGACGCACCAGCGCGGTGCGCTCCGCGTCAGGCCCGACCATGATGCCCGGCGTGTCACAGAGGAAGAGCACCGGGAGCTTGAACGCTTCGCAGAGCTGGAGAAAGCGGGCCGCCTTGTCCGCGCAATCACTCGTGATCGCGCCGGCCAGGTGCATCGGATTGCTGGCGAGGATCCCCATCGGGCGTCCCTCGATGCGCGTGAGCGCGGTCACCATGCCGCGTGCGAAACCGGCACGCAGCTCGAGGATCGAGCCGGCGTCTGCGAGCAGATCTACGGCTCGGTGGACGTCGTATGCGCGACGTCGGTTCTCGGGGACGACATCGCGCAACAGCAGCTGATCCGGCGCCTCCCACGCGTCGACCGGTCCCTGAAAGAACGCGATCGCCTGGCGCGCGAGGCGAACCGCATCGGCTTCATCCGTCGCGGCGACATCGACGACACCGTTGCGCACCTGCATGTCGAATGGCCCAACGTCGTCCGCGTCGACGACGCCGAGGCCGCCGCCCTCGATCATCGCGGGGCCGCCCATCCCGATGCTGGCATCCGGCGTCGCAATGATGATGTCGCAGCAGCCGAGCAGCAGCGCGTTGCCTGCGAAACACCGCCCAGACGCGATACCGACGCGCGGGACCACTCCCGAGAGACGCGCCCAGAGCGCGAACGCCATAACGTCGAGGCCGGCGACCATCGCGTGGTCGGTGTCACCCGGCCGTCCGCCACCACCCTCGGCGAACAGGATGACCGGCAACCGTCTGCGTTCGATGACGTCGAAGAGCCGGTCCTTCTTGCGATGGCCCATGACGCCCTGCGTGCCCGCGAGCACCGTGTAGTCGTATGAGAGCACCGCGCAGTCGGAGCGGTCGGCACCGACGAGTCCGCCGTTGATGCGGGCGGTGCCGCCGATGAGCCCGTCAGCAGGGGTTCGCTCGATCAGATCGTCCACGCTGCGCCGGCCACGCTGCGCCGCGATGGCGAGGCCGCCGTACTCGACGAACGAACCGTCGTCGCAGAGATCGGCGAGATTCTCTCGAGCAGTGCGACGCCCTGCGGCATGGCGGGACGCGACGACATCCGCGCGGTTCGCATCGCCGGTCATCCGGCGCCGCCGCAATGCCTCATCAAGGTCGGGTCGTGTCTTCTCGGGTTCCGGCATGCGAGGCGAGCTTATGCCAGGCGCCCTCGTGCCAACCCGACACCGCTCGCGGATGCGCTCGCACAGCATGGCAACACCCATCTGACGATCCGTACAATTGCGCCTCGCGGCAGGGCGCGACCGTTGTGTCACTCCGGCGCGCGCCGTGATCATCGCGAGCCAGCCGCTCGGCATGCGCAGCCCGACATCGGGCCTGGACATGTACGCGTTCACGGTCACCATCCTCTGCAACGGGCACGCGCCGTACCAGACGCAGATGGGAAACCCGGTTCCGCCCGGCGGCATCCCGCTGATGTTCCCGGGATCGAATCTTCCGGCGAAGGTTGTCCCCGAGCAGCAGGGTCAGGTGATGATCGACTGGGACGCCGCCATCGCGGAGGCACCCACCCAGCCAAGAGCTGAGCGTCAGCGGGCGCCGCGGCGCGACGGACGGTCCTCTTTCGAGAGGAACGTGAAGAGGCGCACGTCCGGCTCGAACGCGCGCGGCGGCGCGATGAGTTTGGCGGCGCCCACACCCGCAGTCGTATCGGGGATGGCGACGAACGCCAACTCCTCGAAGCCATTTGCGGCGAACCACGCGCGGACCACGGGAGTGATGTCGGGCTTGAACGTTCCGCGCGTCCAGACGACGGTGGCGCCGGCCGCACACAGCGTCGGCAGCCGATCGATCGTGTGCTCGATGTCCTCGTCGGTGACGTTGCCGAAGACGCCGCACACCAGCACGATGTCTGCGGGAACGAAGCCCGCGTACGCGCTCGTCGTGGAGGCATCGCCGTTGACGACCTCCAGATATGGCGAGACGCTGGCAGCGCGCTCACGGCCACGCGCCGCAAGGTCAGGATCGAGCTCGACGAGTCGCGCGAGCACATCACCGTGACGCGGGTGATCCTCGAGCACGCCGAGCAGGTCGCGCCCGTCGCCGGCGCACATGCTGATGATGCGAATCGCCCCGGGTGCGCAGCCGTCGAGCGCGGTGCGAATCAGGTCCTGCACGACGGCGAGTCGTTTGGCAAGGGGCGAGCCCGGCCGGTAGCCGTCGTGCCACTCGACCCACTCGCTCACGACAAGAGCCTACAAAATGACGTCCTTCTCGGCTAGGGTTCGCACCGTCGATCATTGGTGAGGTGAGGTAGGGCCATGGGCGGCATTTCGTTGTTGGCGGGGTCTCGATGACCGCTCGGTCGGTCCTGACGACCCCTGCGCTGCATGTCGAGCCGGGTTCCACCGCGGTGGCGCAGCTCACGATCCGCAACACGGGCGCCGTCGTCGATCAATTCCACGTGCAGGTTCTCGGGGACGCTGTGCGCTGGGCGACGATCACGCCCGAGACCCTCCCGCTGTTCCCGGATGCCGAGGGCGTGGTGAACATCTCGTTCAGCCCGGCGCGCGTCTCGGCGGCCCGGGCAGGCGCGACGCCCTTCGGTGTGAAGGTGACGTCCGCGGTTGACCCATCGGAGACGAGCGTCGAGGAGGGGACTCTCGACATCGGCGTCTTCACCGAGTTGGCAGGCGAGCTTGTGCCGCTCATCTCGCACGGCAGCCGCACCGGCAAGCATCAGCTCGCATGCGACAACAAAGGCAACACGCCGCTCACGCTGGCGTTCGGCGGTGTCGACCAGGAAGAGGCACTGCGTTTCGCGTTCAACCCGACGAGCGTGGTTGCCGAACCAGGGACCGCGACCATCGTCACGGTTCGAGTCCATCCGCGGAAACGGTTCCTGACCGGCACCGAGAAGACCCACCGCTTCCAGACGATCATCCAGCCCCGGGAGGCGCCGCCCGTGACCGTCGACGGATCGATGGTGCAGACGCCTCTTCTCCCGACGTGGCTGCCGAAAGCGCTCGCCGCGCTGGTGGTGCTCGCGATCGCGGCCGTCGTCCTGTGGTTGACGGTGCTCAATCCGGCGATCAAGTCCACGGCGACAACCGCCGCCAACAACGCGCTCTCGGCCGCCGGCATCAAGCCCGGTGGTGGCGGAAGTGGCAGCACCAGCAACGGCAGTCCGACGCCGACGCCGTCGAGCGCCTCGGTGACGCCGCCGCCCGGGAGCAGCGGTGGCCCCGCGAGTGGACGGTTGACCGTGCGTGGTGGCGCGGGCAGCAATGCGCAATGCCCGGGCAACGGCGCCGCGCAGTTCAACGTCCCAGCCGGCAACACCCTCTCGCTCACCGATCTCGTCTTCCAGAACCCCAACGGCGACACGGGCGTCCTCACCCTGAGCCGCGGCTGCGGCAATGGGAGCGTGCTCTTCCAGGAGCAGCTCAGCAACTTCCGCGACCTCGACTACCACTTCGTGAACCCGTTCACGTTCTCGGGCCAGGCCATGGTTCTGCAACTGCAGTGCACTGCCCCCGGACCGCCGCCACCCGCGACGGCGAACGGTCAGTGCTCCGACGCGATGGTCTGGTCCGGGTTCCTCAAGCCGAACAGCTGAGGCTTCTCGTTCAGCCCTTGCGGCGTGTCGTGTGGGTGACGGTCGGTCCTAGCGCTCCAGCCGGAGCCAGCGCTTCGCGGCGCCGCTCGTCGGCGATCGCCGTGGGCACGACTTCGGGCGCGCCGTCGGGAGCAGCGACCGTGATGTGGCGCTCGCGAACCGGCGTCGCGACAGTGGCCGGCACCGGGCGTGGGAGGGGCGCCGTCACGACGAGGTCGAGCGAAGGACGCGGCGCGATGCCGAGCGAACCCCAGAGGTCGGGTGGCGTGCTCTCGCCAGGGCTCGGCAGCGCGATCGTGACGAAGACGGGAAGGCCCTCGTCGACAAGGTCACCCGTGATGTGCTCCGTCGGGATCGCCTGCTCGTTGGCGAGTGCGGTGAGCAGTGACGACAGCAGCCGATGCTCATCCGCCACGTTCTCACCCCACGCGGTCATGAGATAGCGCAGCCGGTAGCGGTGCAACGGCGGCCGGCGTCCGACGATGCGTCCCTCGTCGTTGCGGATGTCCTCCCAGTCGTTCTGTCGCCTGCTGACGTCCTCGCGAATCTCCCAGAGATAGGCGTTGACGACACTGCCGGAAACCTGATCGCGCCACTGTTGCGTGGGCGAGTCGAACGTGACATCCACGTCGGAGCCGTGGAGCGCGGTCGCGCGCAGCAGCGAGCGCAGCGACGCATCAACGTCGGCGATCATCGCTCGCAGCCTGGCGCGCAATGCAATATGCCGCAACGGCACAACGTGCAGCCGGAAGGGCGCCGCAGCTTGCCCTTTCGGGCAGACGCGTGTTCCCTGACAGTGGCCCGTGCGTGCCTCGCGGATCGCACGGGCCTGTGCGAGGCTCGAGCCACCTACGCGTTCGAGTGGTGAGGAGACTGCGCATGCCAAGCTATCTGTCGCCCGGCGTCTACGTTCAGGAGGTCTCGTCGGGTTCGAAACCCATCGAGGGTGTCGGCACCGCGGTCGCCGCGTTTGTCGGCCTCACCGAGAGAGGTCCGGCCAACACGCCGACCCTGGTCACCAACTGGACGCAGTTCAACACGGTGTTCGGTGATTTCGTCGAGGGCTCGTATCTCGCGCACGCGGTGTACGGATACTTCCTCAACGGCGGCGGCTCGGCGTATGTCGTCCGCATCGGCTCCGACGGTGACGCGGCGCCCGCGAGCGCAAATGCCGAGCTGGCCGGCAGGGGAGAGCCCGGCCGCAACGTGTATCGCGTGACTGCGGCCGAGGGCGGTCCCGCCGGCGACGACATCAGCGTCGAGATCGGCGATCCCGGCGAGCCCGGAGACGACACCTTCAAGGTGACCGTCTCGAAGGGCGGCAAGGTCGAGGAAACGTTCGACAACGTCAGCGCCAAGCGCGGACCGACGAATGCGGCGACCGTTGTCAAGGCTCGCTCCAAGCTCATCCGTCTCGAGGAGATCGGTGGCGGCGGAACCATGACGGTCCCGGAGAAGGCGAACGTGAAGCTGACCGGGGGCACAGCGGTCACCTCAGTTCATGTCACTGCTGACGATTACGTCGGCAACTCCGCGGACCGCACCGGGTTCGCGGGCCTCGAAGCGGTCGACGAAGTGACCATGCTGAGCGTCCCCGACGTCATGGCCGCCTATCAACGCGGGATCATCGACCTCGAGGCTGTGCAGGCGGTGCAGCTCGCGATGATCGCGCACTGCGAGCTCATGGGTGACCGCGTCGCCATCCTCGACGCGCCGCCCTCGCTCAATGCGCAGCAGGTCAAGGAATGGCGCATGGACAAGGCCGGCTACAACTCGAAGTACGCAGCCCTGTACTGGCCGTGGGTCAAGGTCTTCGATCCGTTGAAGGGCCAGGGCGTGATGATCCCGCCGAGCGGGCACATGGCCGGGATCTGGGCGCGCAACGACGATACGCGCGGCGTGCACAAGGCGCCCGCGAACGAGGTTGTCCGCGGTGCCATCGCGCTCGAGCTGCAGATCACCAAGGGCGAGCACGATCAGCTCAATCCCTCGGGTATCAACTGCATCCGCGCGTTCCCCGGTCGCGGCGTCCGGGTGTGGGGCGCACGCACCATCTCGAGTGATCCCGAGTGGCGGTACCTCAACGTTCGCCGCCTGTTCAACTTCGTCGAGGAGTCGATCCTCGAGGGCACGCAGTGGGTCGTGTTCGAGCCCAACGATCCGCGTCTGTGGGACGCGGTGAAACGCAACGTCTCCGCATTCCTGCGCAGGGTATGGCGCGACGGCGCGCTCTTCGGGCTCACACCCGCCGAGGCGTTCTTCGTCAAATGCGACTCCGAGAACAACACCCAGGACACGATCGACATCGGTCAGCTGATCATCGATGTGGGCATCGCTCCCGTGAAACCCGCCGAGTTCGTCGTGTTCCGCATCGCACAATTCGCCGGCGGCGCAGCCGTCAGCGAGTGAGGGGTTAAGAAATGCCAGCTGGTCTTGGTCCGAGCATGCCCAACGACGCCATCTCGGCGGCGCGGTTCTCCATCACCGTCGACGGCTACGAGATCGCGCAATTCTCGGAGCTCACCGGAATCACCACCGAGGTCGAGGTCATCGACTTCATGGAGAACGGTTCCAGTGGCGCCAACATCCTCAAGAAGCTTCCCGGCAAGCGCAAGCCGCCGACGATCACGCTGCGGCGCGGCAAGAACACGTCGATGGAGCTGTGGGCGTGGCACGAGTCGGTGATGCACGGCGACATCGTCGGCGCACGCAAGAGCGGCTCCATCGTCATGTACGGATACGACGGCGCGCCGGTTGCGCGCTATCACTTCCATGATGGATGGCCCGCAAAGATCGCGATCAGTCCGCTGAAGGCCGGATCCAGCGAGGTCCTGATGGAGGAGGTCACGATCGTCTGCGAGTCGCTCGAACGGGTGGCTCCGTGAGCCTCGCGGCACGAGACGTCGTTGCGGTTCGCCCGGAGCTGACCACCGAGTTTCCGTTCGTACTGCCGCGCGGGTACGTCGATCGCAAGGGAGTCGTGCACCGCGACGGTGTCATGCGACTCGCGACCGCGCGCGACGAGATCGGGCCGCAGAGCGACCCGCGCGTGCGTCAGAACGCCGCATACATGACGGTGCTGCTCCTCGAGCGCACCGTCACGCGCCTCGGCACGCTGAGCGAGGTCAACTCGTACGTCATTGAAGGGCTCTTCGCGTCGGACCTCGCGTTCCTGCAGGACCTGTACCGGCGCGTCAACCAGGACGGCCATACCGAGGCCGTCGTCAGCTGCCCTGCATGCCACAACGAGTTCACCGTCGACATCGCGGGTGACCGACCGGGGGAAGCATGACGTACGCGGTCGACCAGCTCTTCGAGGAGGTCGCGTACGTCGCCTACTACTTCCACTGGGAGCTCGACACGATCCTGGACCTGCCGCACTCCCAACGTCTGCGCTTCATCGAAGAGATCGGCCGGATCCACCGGCAGATGGGCGAGACGGGTGACTTCTGATGCGCATGCCATGGCAGCGGCGAAGCGCGGGTCGCGCTGAGCCCGAGAACGTCGCCGCCGCTCCGCCGGGGCCGCACGCATGGCGATCGACACCGCCGCTCGCCGGCAGCGCCGGTGGTCCGCCACCGCTCACCGCGCGCTCGGTGGAGCTTGCCGACGCGTTGAGCAGGCGGCTGCGCTCGAACTCGTGAGCGTCCGCCGCTGGTGCATCGGGCGGGGTTTCCGGACCCGGCAGCACCGGGGACCGTTCGGGGTATCGCGATCGCGTCGCCGCTTGGAACAGCGCGCAGCCGGTCTGCGTCTGCGGTGGCAATCAGCGACGACGAGACGGCTTCCGACAGCACGAACGACGCCGCTGTGACTCAGGTGATGGCAGTGGCTCCGGTCAAGGCCAGGCGAACCCGGCAGACGTCGCTGACCTCCGTGGACCCCGCGATGTTGGTGTTTCCGGTTCGCGAGACCGCCCAGCGCGTGCAGCCCGAGGAAGCGGATGCGAACGATGTCGATCGCACCGACGCGACGCCTGCGCCGACGTCCCCTCCTCCGGGACTGCAGCGGACCGTCGTCCGGCGCCGGATGGGCGCGCCCGGCGCACGTCCGCTCGGCCTCCAGGCGCCGCTCGCCGACCCGGCAGCAAGAGAAACAGCGGAGCGAAACGCCGAGCGCGCACGAGCCGCGCAGCAGCCATCGACCGAGCCGGCGCCGCACGCAGTCACTGCAGAGGTCGGCCGGCTGCACCGTGCCGACGTCGGCAGCGTTCGCGTGCATCGCGGGAACGAGGCTGAGCGCGTTGCCGCGGATGCGCGTGCGCGCGCCGTCACGCGCGGCGGCGAGGTGTTCATTCCCGACTCGGCCGGACGGCTCGATTCCGGAGCCGGTCGTGGCCTGCTCGCCCACGAGCTGACGCATGTCATTCAGCAGCGACGCCTCGGGACGTCGGTCCCGCTCGAGCACTCGCGCGCGGGGCGACGGCTGGAATCCGAGGCATCGATGACCGAGCGCCACGTCCGTGGCGACGCAGGCGCTCCGGCGCCACCGGCGGCTGCGCAACCTGCGACACCAGCACCGGCCGCCGCGCCTCCGGCCGCGCCCGGTGACGACGACGATGCGCGGGAGACGGCGCGCGACATCCAGGACGAGTTGATCGCTTCGGGACGCGCGTTTCGCATGCCCGACGGCTCCATCGTCTTCCCGGGCTCCGGCATGCATCTTCCCGAGCAGCGCCCGTCGCAGACGCAACCGGCGGTTGTGATGCAGCGCGCCCCCGACGAGTCCGCGCCGTTTTCTGCCGACGAGCCGCCACCTGCAGGGGGCAGCGCCGACACGCCCGCGTCCGATACGGGGTTTCTCCCGATGCCCGAGATGCCGGTCACGTCAAACGCCGCGCCGTCGCCGGCGGGCGCTCCTGCTCCGATGCAGAGCCGGCCGCAGCCGATCGCCGCAGCCGCGCCGTCATCGACGGAATCACCGTCGGTCGACACCGGCCCGCAGGAAGCGCCGACGCCGGCTCCGGAACCCACGCCGCCGATCGATATCGACGACCTCGCGCGCCGGGTCTACGGGCAGGTGCGCACCCAGTTGCGATCCGAGTTGCTGATCGACCGCGAACGCGCGGGACTCTTGACGGATTTTCGATGAGGAGTTGCCATGGCTGACGACACGACCTTCGGACTCGCGCTTCGATTCACCGTCGACGTCGGCAACACCAGCCTCGGGACGTGGTCGAAGTGCGAGGGCATCGAGATGCATTTCGACACCGTGAAGTACCAGGAGGGTGGCGCCCCCGGAGCGACGTGGAATTACACGCACTACGCCACCGGGCGGGCCAACTACGTCCCCATCAAGCTCACCCGGGCAGTGACGCCGCAGGCGTCCACCGCCCTGCTGAAGTGGTTGTCGACCCAGGCGAGCTCGCCCGCGTCGCCCCAGCCGGCGACGATCACGCTGCTCGACACCAATGGGCAGCAGGTGCAGCAGTGGACGTTCCAGGAGGTGTTCCCCACCAAGTACAGCGGTCCTCGTCTCGATGCGAGCCAGGCCTCGGTCGCGATGGAAGAGCTCGAGCTCACCCACCAGGGATTCATGTGATGGCGGCCGCGTCCGCAGCGAGGGCCTGACGGATGCCCCCCGGCTCGGAGACGCCGCGCGGTCTCGCCTCGCGCTTCCAGGTGACCATCGATGGTCAGGACCTCGGTGCCTGGTCGAGCTGCAAAGGGCTCGAGGTCGACTTTCAGCACGTGACGTACGAGGAGCTCGGCAACAACCAGTTCGTGCACTACCTCCCGAAGGCCGCGAAGTATTCGCAGATCACGCTCGAGCGTGCGTGCACGGCGGAGGAGTCGGCGGCGTTGCAGGCGTGGCTCGGCAGCGTCGTCATGCAGCCGACGAAGGGCACCGCGAGCATCACGCTGCACGACGCGGCGCAGGGAGAGGTGCTCACCTGGACCCTGACCGGTGTGTTCCCCGCGAAGTGGAAGGGGCCGCAGCTCGCGGGCAATTCCCAGGAGATGGCGCTCGAGACGCTCGTGCTCACGCACGAGGGTTTCCTGAACTAGAGCAATGGCGATAGGGTCCGCGCTTGCCGCCGGTCTCGAACGCGCTCGCCTCGAAGGCGCGGGCGCGATCGTTCAGCTCGAGCTGAACCCGAAGTCACTGAGCATTCGCAGGCAGACGCAGTGGCAGGCGCCGCCGAATCGGGCGCCGAACACGGCCCAGATCTCGAGCGCAGCGAGCGGGGCGGGCGGCGGACAGGTCCCGGCAGGGCATGCGCAGCAGCAGTACCGGCGCTCGCAGCCCGGGACGCTGACGATGGTGGTCTGGTTCGATCAGTCGTTCGAGCCCGACGGCGACATCAGCGACGACATCAATCAGCTGCAGAACTGGACATGTCCGACGGAGCGGGTCCGCAGCGGCGTCCAGAACCCGCCGCGGGTCACGTTCACGTGGGGCAGCCTGAGCTTCGTCGGGCACATATCGTCGTTGAACGTGAACTACCTGCAGTTCGGCGTCGGTGGGCAGCCGTTCCGGGCCGAGGCGAACATCACGATGACGGAGAACCCGGAGGCGGTACCAGGGACCAACCCCACATCCGGTGGCATCGCCGGTCGCCGGGTGCACGTGGTCTCCGCGGGGGACACGCTCCATTCCGTGTCGTACCGGGAGTACGGCAGTCCCGGGTTGTGGCGAGTCCTCGCTGAAGCAAACGGCATCGATGACCCGCTTCGGGTCGCGCCGGGGACGACCTTGCTCATTCCCCCTGACCCGCAGTCGGACTCGTTGCGATGACGACCGACGTCCTCACGAGCTGGCCCGACGTGTCAATCGACGGCACGACCTTGTCTGACAACCTGCGCACCGTGCTCTCCGGCGTCGTCGTCGACAACCACATTCACCTCCCTGACATGTTCACGATGGTGTTCGAGGACCCGCTGCACAACCTGCTGACGGAGGCGGCGGTGCGCGTCGGCTCCGAGGTGGTCATCAAGGCGACGACGGTGGGATCCATATCGCCCGATCCCCTGATCGAGGGCGAGGTGACGGCGCTCGAGGCCAGCTACGAGGGCGGATGGGACCGCACCATCGTCCGCGGGTACGACAAGTCGCACCGGCTGCATCGCGGCCGGCGAACCGAAACCTACCAGAACGTGAAAGTGTCAGATGTGGCGCAAACTGTGGCGAGCCGTGCCGGGTTGGATGTCGGCACGATCGATGACAGCGGCGCGGTGGTCGACTTCGTCTCACAGGTGAACATCACCGACTGGGAGTTCCTCAAGGCGCGGGCGCGCGAGCTGGGGTTCGAGGTCGGTGTCGTTGACGGGAAGTTCTTCTTCCGCAAGCCGGTCGACTCCTCGACCGGCCCGGACCCCGGTGATGCGGACTCCCAGGGTCCGGCGCAGCTCGTCTACGGGCGCGACCTTGTCTCCTTCCGGCCGCGCGTGAGCTCATCGGCGCAGGTGACGCAGATCAGCGTCCGCTCCTGGGATCCCGACAACAAAGCGGTGCTCGTCGGCTCTGCTGATCCCGCGGCCTCGCATGCGAAGCTCCCCGATGATCCTGCCAGCCTTGCCCAGAACTTCGGGTCTCCCGAGTACGTGCTGAGCAACCGGCCGCTCCCGTCGCAGACGGATGCCGACGACACCGCCAAGGCCGTCGCCGAGCACGTGGGCAGCTCGTTCGCCGAGGCCGAGGGCGTGGCGATCGGCAATGCGAAGCTCCGTGCCGGGACTGCGGTGAGCATTGCTCAGGTCGCCGACACATTCGTCGGCAAGTACACCCTGACACGCACCCGGCACGTCTTCGACGACGACGGGTACCGCACCGAGTTCGAGATCAGCGGCATGGAGGATCGCTCCACGCTCGGGCTGGTGTCGCTTGGAGCGACCAACGGCGCGGCCGCCGGCGGAGCCCCGCGTGTCTCCGGCGTGTTCATCGCGCTGGTCACGAACAACGATGACCCGCAGCATCTCGGCCGGGTCAAGTTGAGGTTTCCGTGGCTCTCCGACAACTACGAGAGTGACTGGGCGCGGATGGCCGCGATCGGTGCCGGCCCGAACAGCGGCGTCGAGTTCCTCCCCGAGGTCGATGACGAGGTGCTCTGCGCGTGCGAGTTCGGTGATCTCCGCCGCGTGTTCGTCCTGAGCGCGCTCCACAACGGCAAGGACACGCCGAACCTCGGTGATGGGCTCATTGACGGCGGCAAGGTCAAGCGCCGCGGCGTGGTGTCGCGCAAGGGCCACAAGCTCATCTTTCTCGACGACGACTCCAAGTCGGGGATCGCGCTGATCACCAGCGACGGCAACCTCAAGGTGTCGCTCAATGAGACCAACAGCGAGATCACGATTCACTGCAAGGGCAAGGTGACGCTGCAGACGGACAGCGATGACATCGCCATCAAGAGCGGCGCCGACGTCACCATCCAGGCGCAGGGCAACGTCAACGTCTCGGGTTCCTCCGGCGTGAAGGTCGACGGTGGTGGCGGCATGGTGGAGATGAGCGGTTCGCTCATCAAGTTGAACTGACATGGGCACCCCAGCGATCGTGCTCGGCGATCAGATCACCGGTCAGTGCCCCATCCACATCATCCCGAACCCCGCGACCGGTATCCCGCAACCGTCGCCACCGCTCCCATTCAGCGCGCCGATCACGGTCGGGGTCTGCCCGACGGTGCTCATCGGCGGCAAGCCGGGGGCGGTCGTCGGCTGCACGGGGTTCAACACCCCGCCGCATGTCGGGCTCTTCCCGGCAGATCCGTACATGGTGCCGCTCATGCAGGTCGGCACCATCGTCAGCGGGAGCCTGACGGTGCTCTTCGGCGGTCAGCCGGCGGCAACGGCGTCATCGTCCTGCACGTGCTGCGCGACCCCCGGCGTGATCACGCCGACGGTCACCAATGTCCTCATCGGGTGAATGTTATGGCCAATAGTGACGATTTCATCGGGTCCGGCTGGGGGTTTCCCCTGCGCACCGACGCCACCGGCGGTATCGCGCTCGTCTCGAAGGAGCGTGAGCTCGAGGAGGCCATGCGCCTCATCCTGGCGACCGCACCCGGTGAGCGCCCGATGCGCCCCGAGTTCGGATGCGGCGTGCACAACTACGTCTTCGCCGGCACGGACGCGAGCTCCGCACATGCCATTGCCATCGAGGTACGCAAGTCCCTGCTGCGTTGGGAGCCGCGCGTGATCATCGAGGAGGTCGACGTCGTGCCTGATGACGACGACGCGGCGCTGCTCTACATCAACGTCCACTACCGGCCGAAGGCGACCAACGATCCGCGCAACCTGGTCTTTCCGTTCTACACCATTCCCAGTGAGGGCGAGGCATGACCCTTCCCGTCCCCAATCTCGACGACCGGCGTTTTCAGGACCTCGTCGACGAGGCGAAACGCATGGTGCAGCAACGCTGTCCCGAGTGGACCGACCACAACGTGTCCGACCCTGGCGTCACGCTCATCGAAACCTTCGCGTGGATGACGGATCAGCTCGTGTACCGCTTGAACCGTGTTCCCGATCGCCTCTACGTCAAGTTCCTCGAGTTGATCGACGTGCGACTGTTCCCTCCGACTCCGGCGCGCGCCGCGCTCACGTTCTGGCTCGCGGCGCCTGCGGAGTCGACGCAGCGCGTCGCGGTCAGTACCAAGGCCGCGACGATTCGCACCGAGACGGACAAGGCGATCGTCTTCTCGACAGTCGAGGACCTTGACATGGTGCCGTGCTCACTCGCTTCCATCGCCACGCAGGCCGCCGTCCGCGAAGGAGCGCACCGACCGCACCGAGGAGCTGCGCCGCGGCGCGAAGTTCGCCGCGTTCAGCACGGTGCCAAAGCCCGATGACGAGCTCGTGATCGGGCTGAGCGATGCGGTGCCGCACTGCGCGGTTCGCCTGCGCATGCGCTGCACGATCGAGGGTGTCGGCGTCGATCCCAAGAATCCGCCACTGGTCTGGGAGGCGTGGGACGGCGAGGTCTGGCACGAGTGCGATGTCGACGACGACGGTACCGGCGGTCTCAACCGCGATGGCGATGTCGTCATCCACATCGGCCGCGAGCACGTCGCGACCGTTCTCGACGGCGTGCGTGGTGGCTGGATTCGCGCTCGGGTCACAACCGCCGTCGAGGGACAACCCACGTACACGGCGTCGCCACAGATCCACGCTGTCGATGCCGCAACGATCGGCGGCACCGTCGACGGCATCAACGCGGAGATCGTCACCGAGGAGGTGCTCGGCATCTCCGACGGCACCGCCGGACAGCGCTTCCCGGTGCACAGGGCGCCCGTGCTCGCCGGCGCCGGCGAGCCGGTGCTCGAGTGCAGCACCGACGAGGGATGGACACCGTGGACCGAGGTCCAGCATTTCGCGGATGCAGGTCCCGACGACCCCGTGTTCGTGCTCGACGCGGCGGCCGGCGAGGTGGTGCTCGGTCCCGCAGTGCGCCAGCCGGACGGCTCGATCCGCATGTACGGTCGCGTGCCCGACAAGGGCGAGCAGCTCCGCATCCGCTCCTACGCGACCGGTGGCGGCAGGGGAGGCAACGTCAGCCGCGGCGCGATCTCCGTGTTGAAGTCGTCGATCCCGTACATCGCCCGGGTCGAGAATCGCCATGCCGCGCTCGGTGGCGTCGACGGCGAGGATCTCGAGAATGCCAAGCAGCGCGGACCGATCCTGCTCCGGACGAGGGCTCGTGCCGTCACCGCCGAGGACTTCGAACAGCTCTCCCGTGAGGCGGCGCCAGAGGTCGGCAGGGTGCGATGCCTCTCCGCCGGCGAGGGCCTCGAGGCCGGGTCGGTGCGGATCCTTGTCATCCCGACTGCTCCCGACGAGCGCGGCCGGCTGCGATTCGAGCAGCTCATCCCGAGCGAGGAGACGTTGAAGGCCATCGCGTCGCGCCTCGAGAGCGCCAGGCTCGTGGGAACGCGGGTGCTCGTCGAACCGCCGCTCTATCAGGGGGTGACGGTCGTCGCGCGGCTGCGCTCGCGTCCGCGAGCGAGCGCGAGCCGGGTCGAGGCAGCCGCGCTCGACGCGCTGTTCCAGCATCTCAATCCGATCAGCGGTGGGCCCGACGGTCACGGTTGGCCGTTCGGCAGACCGGTGCAGGCGGGTGAGATCTTCTCGATCCTCCAGTCAGTGCCCGACGTCGAGCTCGTCGAGGACGTCCGCATCTTCGGCGCGGATCCGACAACCGGTACGCGTGGCCAGGCGACCCAGCGCCTCGAGGTGGCTCCGAACTCGCTCGTGTTCTCGTACGAGCATCAGGTTCGGGTCGAGCCGGCATGACGACGATGCGCGCGATGGTGCCGGGGCTGCCGACCCCGCACCCGATCGGTCCGTATCTGCCCGCCCTCTATCAGGAGGACCGATTCGCGCAGGCGCTCACCAGCGGCCTCGACGAGGTGCTCAGCCCGCTCATCGCGACGCTCGACAACCTCGGCGCCTACCTGGAGCCCGACGTTGCGCCCGACGATTTTCTCGCCTGGCTCGGTGGCTGGGTCGGCATGGACCTCGACGAGGACTGGCCCGAGGAGCGACGGCGCGCCCTGGTGCGTCGCGCCGTCGAGATCTTCCGCATCCGGGGTACAGCGGACGGGCTTCGCGCCCACATCGAGCTCGTGACGGGAGGCCGTGTCGAGATCGTCGAATCGGGCGGTGTCGCCTGGTCGCGGGAAAGTGGGGCGGATCTCCCCGGTCAGCCCGAGCCGCGTATGACAATACGGGTCTATGTGGACGACGTCGCCGGCATCGACACGCGCGCGCTCGACCGGCTGGTCGGGGCATCGAAGCCTGCTCACGTGATCCACGCATTGGAGCTCGCGACGGGAGGTTGACCGGCGATCGATGATCGTCTGCAAGAAGTGCGGCTTCAACAACGCTGACGCCGACACGTTCTGCGGTTCATGCGGTGCATTCCTGGAGTGGACGGGGGAAAAGGTGACCCCTCCGGCCTCACCGGAGGCTGCACCAACGGCCGCGGAACCTGCGGAAACCGCACGCCGCGGCGGATTTATGTCGCTCGTCCAGCAGGTGACGGCGATCGGCGTCCCGAAGAAGGAAGCGATCGATCCACCGGCGAACATCCCCGGCATGCCGATGTCCGCCCCGGGACCGCGGCCCGCGGCGCCCGGCGCACCGGCGCCGGCGCCACTCGGCGCGCCGACGCCTCGTCCGATGGGTCCGTCAGCAGCACCGAGCGCTGTACCGCGGACTACTCCGCCGAGCTCACCGCCGCCGTCCGGTCCTCCGCGGAGCGCCCCGCCGAGCTCACCACCCCCATCGAGCCCACCGCCGTCGAGCGCCCCGCCGAGCGGCCCACCGCGCAGCGCGCCACCCGCCGGCCCGCCGATGGCGGCGGCTCCGTCGAGTGCGCCACCGAGCTCGCCGCCGCCGTCGAGTGCTCCCCCTGCAAGACCGCCGATGAGCCTGCCGCCGTCAAGCCCGCCCCCGTCAGGGCCGCCGCGCAGCGCGCCTCCGAGCGGGCCGCCTGGGGCATCGCTGCCGCCCGCGCCGGTTGCTCCCAGCCTCCCGAAACCCTCGCTGCCACCGCCGACATTGCCTGCGCCTGCGCCGGTGGTGCCGACGGTGATCAGGGTGACCCCCGAGTGGAAGCCGGCGGAGCCTGCGGCGGTCTCGCCGCTGACGCCGTCCGCCCCGACGCCATCGATGCCCGCGCAACCGAAGGCAGTCGAGCCGGCAGCGGTGCAGCCCGTGGCGGTGCAACCGGCGGCGGCGCGCCCCCGCGTCACCCCCAAGCCGGTCGCCGCACCACCGAGCAAGCGGCTCAACCCCGGAGATCTCATCTGCGGGCAGTGCGGCGAGGGCAACGAGCCCGTCAGGAAGTTCTGCAGCCGCTGCGGCCAGTCTCTGGCGACGGCGACGGTCGCGACGACGTCGTGGTGGCGAAAAGTCTTCCCGCGGCGCAAAGCGAAAGTGCTCGCTGCGGGAGAGCGTCCTCGCGGCAAAGCCTCGGGACGCGGGTTCAGCTTCGGCGGCCTCGTCCGCACCATCGGACTCATCGTCGTGGCAGCGATCCTGCTTGGTGGCCTTGCATACGGCGCCTTCCCGTCGTTTCGCACCACCGTCAACAATCAGGTGAGCAGCATCGTCAACAACTTCACCGGCAAGATCAGCGCGCCGACGCCGGTGCATGCGACGTCGGTGAAGGCGAGCTCAGCGGCGACCGGTCATGACGGCAGCCTCGCCGTCGACGCCTTCAGCAACACGTTCTGGGAGGCGCCGCTGAAAACGGATCCGCATCCAACGCTCACCGTGGGATTCGCGCCGGGCACCAACGTCAGCGTGATGCTGTTCATCTCCGGCAACACCGCCAACGAGCTCTCGACGGCGCGTCCGAAAGCGTTGCACCTCGTCTTCTCGAACGGGGCATCGCAGAACATCACGCTCGTCGAACTCGGGGAGCTCGCAACAGTTCAACATCACCGGCGCAACGGGTATCACCGGCATGACCATTCAGGTCACGTCGGTGTACCCGTCAACGACCGGCACTGACGTCGCGCTCAGCGACGTGGAGTTTTTCGGCAAGCAGTAGCGCGGGATTCTGCTCAGGAATCCTCGACGTCGACGTTGTTCGTGGCGTCGTCGTTGCCCGAGTGACCCGGCGTGACGACCGCACGGAACGTGTGCGAGCCCGCAGCGTGACGGCCGCAGCCGCTGACGTTGGCGCCGTCGCACTGACCGGCAGGAATATCACCGGATGTCCACGTCTGCACCTGCTGATCGTCGACATAGATCGTCACTGTCGCGGTGCCGGATGCCGACCCCATGTTGCAGACCGTGAAGACCGCCTCGGTGCCGGCGTTGGCGTTCAGTACCACGTGGTTGTCGGGATTGTCGCTCTGGTCGACCTGCACGATGAGTCCGTTCATGTCGAAGCCGAATTCGGCTGTGCCGGCATCACCCGCAGCGCCTCCGGCGCCGGCACCGGCTGCGCCAGCGGCAGCGCCGCTGCCGCCCGAAGTGTCGCCGGTGGCTGCTGCGTTCTGATCGCCGGCCTGCACGGGTTGCCACTGGCTGCCGTCCCATTGCCACTGGCCGTCATCCGACAGCTGGCCGCTCGTGGGTGATGCGGTCTGCGTCGCGTCCCCGGGCTGCGCGGCCGCGCTCGCTGCAGCAGCGGCCCCGGCACCGCCCTGGTCTCCCACGGGCTGCCATTGCGCTCCGTCCCACCACCACTGACCGTCGTCAGAACGCTGGGCGTCAGGCGGTATCTGTGCCATGTTGTTCTCCTCCACTCCGTCGGTCGATGTCACCGATATGTCTGGATGAAATCCCTTAGATGAACCCTTGGCGCAGCGCGTACGCAACCGCATGCGTGCGATTGCGCAGGTGCAGCCTGCTCGTGATGTCGTGGACGATGTTCTTGACGGTTCGCTCCGAGTAGAACAGACGCTGCCCGATCTCGTTGGTGTCGAGCCCCTCGGACATGAGCCGGAGGACGCGAACCTCGCGATCCGTCAGGCCGGAGAAGCGAAGGCCGCGCGGCGTCAGCACATCGCGCTGCAACCGTCCAACGTGATCGAGCAGCTGACCGAGCAGATCGGGCGACATCGCCGCAGCACCGCTCGACGCGACTCGCACCGCATCGACGACACGATCGGGCGTCGCCTCGCTGCGGCGCAAGACACTCGATGCCCCCGCTTCCACCGCACCGAGCAGGTCGCCCTCGGTGAGTCGCGTCACCACGAGCACGACACGGTTCTCGTCGCCGACGCGTGCAGCTCTGATCGCGCTGAGCGTCGCGTCATCGACCTCATCCGCAAGGACGACGGTGACACCGCCGGATGCCGCGTCGGCCGCGTCGACGACTTGCACTTCCGGCCGATATGCGAGCTGCGCGACGAGGCCCGCACGGGTGATCGGGTCCTGCGCGCGAATGGCGACGGCGATGCGCTGAACACTCGCGACGGCAACCACCTCACAAACGTTGACACGCTCACGTTGACGGGCAATCAACGTCCGCTCAACGGGCAGCAGCGGTTGCCCGATCAGGCGGTTTCGTCGTCTCGCCGGGTACACCGAGCTCCTCGAGGACCTCGGTGTACCGTCGCCGCGCCAGCCGCGCGGCGGCATCGTCCCCGCTGCGCTCCTTGGCGACGATGAGCAGGCGCCAGGCCGGATCCAGGTAGCGGTCGACGCCGACGATGTCCGTGCAGATCGCCGCCGCCGACACCGAGTCCCCCGATGCGAGGGCGCGCTCCGCAAGCTGGAGGCCGAGCGCAGAAGCGTCCGTTCGGCAGCGCTCGCGCAGCGTCTCAGCCCAGTCGGTGGGGCCTTCTTCCGGAAGCAGGCCGCCGCGGAGCATCGAGGCCGCAGTTGCGAAGTCACTTGTCGCAGCAGCAATGTCGGTCGTCGACAACTCGAGGGCACGCGTCAGCAGGTTCCGGTACGTCGCGACGTCGCACGTGGAGTTCCCGGGTAGTGCGATGCGATATGAGTTGCCGTCTCGCACCACGAGCGCGCCGCCGCCGCGCGAGACCGCGGGTTCGAGCAGGCGCCGCAACGAGGACACCGCCACCTGCAGGTTGCGGAGTCCCGTGAGCGAATCGGCCTCGGGCCAAAGCGCCTCGCAGATCACCTCGCGGTGCACCGGCGCTCCGGCCTGCGCGCCAAGGAGCCGCAGCAGCGACCGGACCCGTGGCTTCACCGCAGACAGGACGATGGCCTGCCCATCGACGCTGGCGCTGAGGCCTCCGAAACAGCGCAGCTCGATGACCGGACTGGACGCAGCAGCACGCGAATCGCGCAGTGGCGCCGCCTCGGCATCAAGCGGCGCGCGTCCGGGCGGCCAGGAGCCGTAGTCGAGATCGCGGGCGAGGCGCTGCAGCCGGCCGGCGTGCAGTTCGTGGAAGAGCTCTCCCGCCTGGACGAAGAGGGCCGACGCCGAAGGGTCGAGCCGGTCACGCCGTCCGGAACCCTCGAAGAGCATGGCAAGGGCCGCGCCCCATCGATCGCCGTCGTGGAGGCAGGAATCGCGCACGTTCGCGGCAGTGGATGGGGGGTCGCCGCAGCTCGCCAGCGACCGCGCCGCCCGCGCCATCCGTGCGATCCAGCCGGCCTCGATGCTCTCGGCATGATCCTCAGCGCGGCCGAGATCGTCGAGGCCTCCGGGGTCGCCGAGCAGCAGCGACGCGATTCCGGCGACAGCCGAGCCTGCCGCGACAAGACCCGCGGTCGCGTCCGACTCCTGTGCGACAGCGAGCGCTTGCTCGCGGGCCTCGCCGAGCCGTCCCGTCACGAGGTCGGACAGGGCTGCGATCAGGACTCCGCCTGCGCCGGGAGCGTGGGCAGCGGGCTGCGCGATCCTGCTCTCGCCGGGTGTCTCGAGGATCGTCCGGAGCGCGCTCAGCCAGTGGTCGCCGCGCGGATGCGTGGACTCCGGCGCCGCCCACGACTGGAGGGTCAGCCGCTCGTTGCGGCACACCTCGGCCATCGCCCGGCCCGCGAATCCCGCCTCGGCCCGGCGGTACGCGTCGAGCGCGGCGGTCGTCCGACCCCCCGCGGCGTGACGCCGGGCGAGCGCGAGGAGCAACCAGGGATCGTTCTCGAGCAGCGCCGGCGGCAGGCTCTCGATCCAGTGACCGGGCTGGTCGGCGAGCGCGGCTCCCTGGCGGCCGAGCAGCCGGGCGACAGCCTCGGCGTCGCCGGCGCGCGAGTAGGCTCGCAGCGCCTCGGGCAGCGCTCCGGTCTCCTCGAGGAGCGCACCCGCATGCCGGCAGCGCTCCTGTACCGCGTCCTCGCCGACCTCGTCAACGAGGACGCCTTCGAGATGGGCTCGGAGGACCTCGTGGTACCGGAAGCTGCTCTCACCGTCGAGCGCCAGCGTGAAAAGGCGGCGCCGATGCAACTCGAGGAGGATCGTCTGGCTGCCCTGGCGACCGAGGTACCAGTCGCAGAGCTGGCCGTTGAGCACGCCCAGGACGGACGTCGCGACCAGGAACTCGCGCAGTTCGTCAGGGAGTTGATCGAGCACGTTGCTCGTCAGGAACTCACGGATCATCCGCGAGCGCGATCCCAGAGCGCCGAGGACACGGCGGCGTTCATCGCCGCTGCGGTTGCGGGTGGCGAGGTGGAACAGATGCAGCCCGGCGGCCCAGCCATCGGTGCGGCGGGCGAGCTCCGCGAGCTCATGTGGGCCGAGCGGCTGAGCGTAGAAGTCGCGGAAGAGCTGCTCGACCTCCCACGTCCGGAAGCGCAGGTCGTCGACACCGAGCTCCACCACGCGTCCGAGCACGCGCAGGCGCGGCAGGTTGAAGCGGGGCTGGCTTCGGCTGGCCACGACCACGGCAAGCATCTCGGGCGCGTACTCGATGAAACGCTCGAGCAGCGCTTCAGCGGGCGTGCCCTCGATCGTGTGGAGGTCGTCGATGACGAGGAGGGTCGGACTGACGACCGATGCCTCCAGGGCGCCGGCAGCATCCCCAAGCGTGGTCCATGGGCCGCTGAGCTCCGGGGCCGCCCGGCGCAACGCTGCTTCGAGATGGAGGAGCAGCGAGGCCTCGTCCGAGTCCCATGCCTCCACCCGATACCAGGCTGCCGGCACGCCTGCAGAGGCTGCGAGTGTCGCCATCGCCGTGGTCTTGCCGTAGCCGGCGGGCGCCACGATCAGGCCGAGGCGATGGCTCCAGAGTGCACTCAGCTGCGCGGCGATCCGCTCACGAGCCAGCGCAGGCGCGCTCGGTGGCTGGACCTTGCTGCTGACGACCCCGTTCGACACTTCGATCGTGCCTCAGCGCCGGAACACGAAGGTCGGTGGCTCCTCTGGCGCAAGCGTCACGAGGAGATACGCGAAGTTACCGAGGCCGGCCGGGAATTGTTTGGCGACGACCGCCCGCTTCCCGATCTCGTCGCGAGTCATGAGCACGATGGTGAAGACGAACGTGTCGGTCGTCGGCGTGATCGTTCCGAGCGGGATGTTCGAGCGCTCTGAGCCGAACTCTCCCCAGTCCAGGGTGACCGGCACATTCGGCTTCCATCCCGTGCCGACCACGTCGACCGCAAACCCGCCACTCGAGACGTCGGGCTCGAACGCGAGCGTGGGGCACGGCGTTTGCGGGGGAAAGACGATGACGGCGCGCGGTCCCAGGTCGGCGGTAGCGAGTTCCTGCACTCCCGAGGTCGCATCGCAGGTCATCAGCGGATCCGCGTAGTTGGCCCCGCCGCCACCACCGCCGCCGGCTCCGGACTCGCCTGATCCTTCCGAGCCGCCGCCACCTCCTCCGCCGCCGAAGTAGCCGCCACCACCGCCACCACCGCCGGTACCGTTTCCACCAGCGCCGCCGCAGCCGGCAACACCGGGAGAGCCCGGGGCACCGGACGCGGCGCCTGGGGCGCCACCCGCTCCGCCCGCGGTGGCGGTTCCGGGCGCGCCGCCGCGGCCGTCCAGGGCAGTCTCCGCCGTTCCATCGGCACCGGCCTGCGGGTTGATGTTCGCGGTGCCGCCCGCGCCGCCGCTGTCAGATCGGCTGACTTCGTTGCCCGCGCCCCCACCTCCGCCGGCCACGAGGATTCGTGATGTGAGCGATGCGACGGCCGGAGCGCTGGTGCCGCAGGCCACATATGGCTCTGTGCGCAAATCCGTGGCGCCCCCACCACCGCCGGCGCGCGGCGCACCACTCGAGATCTGCGACGTCCCCCCGTTGCCGCCGCCGTTGCCACCACCATAGCCGGCTCTGGGGTTGGACTCCAACGTACCGCCGCGGACCCCGGCGCCCCCGACTTCGGTGTACACGATTTGACCGGGTGTCACGTCCACGTTGGCGATGACCTGCGCCCCCAAGCCCCCGAAGTCACGGCCTGTGAACGGCGAGTAGCCGCCGCCCCCAAAGGCGCCGAAGAGCCCGGCCTCGAGCTGGTGCAGCCCCGGCGGCACGGTGAAGCACTGCTCTCCACCCGTGTAGTGGAAGATCGTCGGGCTCACGGTCAGCGCCGGGCACGACTCGACAGCCAGAAACGGGGGCGCCTGCGCGTTCACCGGATGCAGCGTCGCGGCGGCGAGCGCCAGTGTGCCGGCGACCGTGCACACGACACGGACCAGTCGCGACCGCAGCGGAGCGGCATGCGCCGTCAGCGAGTTGATTCCTCTCTCCGGCTCCCAAACGAACACGCACTGCCGCGGGCAGCGACGCCATGCTGACAGGCCGCCGATCACCGGGTCAAGAGGCTATTGCCCAGCAATCACAGCGCCGCGCTCGTCAGCAGGCGTGGAACGACGCAAGCGTTCCCGACGTCGCGTCGGAGACAACGAGCTCGCCGTTGCCGAGCAGTCCAAGCCCGAGCGGATCGGGGATGGCCGTGACCAGCACCGCCGTGTGCCCGGTCGCGGGGTTGAACGCATAGACGCGCTTCGATGGCGGGGCGGTGAAGTAGATCAGCAGGCCGCTGACGACAACAGCGCCGAGGTGCAGCAACACGGTCTTGTACGAGGTCGCGGCGCCACCTGCCTGGGGGATCGACAGCAAACCCGGGACCAACGACGACGACGAGACCTCGATGACGCTCCCGGGTCCCACCGCCGCGTCCACCGGCTGAGCGATGCCCGTGGCGAGAACCTTTGCTTCGCCGCCCGCGAGGGGAACCGACTCGAGTTGCCCCTGAGCCGTATCCGGGACGAGCAAGAGCGCGTCTGAGCTGTCGATGCCCAGACCCTCGATATTGGGCTGCCCTGCGTGCGGCGTCAGCTGCAGGAAGGTCGATATCGCGAGCGTCGCCGTGTTGAGCTCGAGGACGCGGTCGGCGCTCTGGTCGGCGAAGAGCACATTGCCGTTCGGCATCGCGACCACGCCGGTCGGCGATTGTTCGTTGTACGAGGCCATCGCGGCGCCGGTCGACGACAGATGCGCGATCACTCCGCGAGAACCGGTCGATACCCACACGCTCCCGTCGGACGCGACGTCGATTTCGCGCGCACTGGCCACGCTCGCGAAGCGCGTGAGTGAGGAGAAGGCACGCGGCGCCGGGCACTTCGTCAGCAGTTGCGTGACCGGCACAGTGCTGATGGTGGGAGTTGCCGATGGCGACGGTGTCGGCGTCGTTGCCGGTGTGGGCGAGACCTTCGTCGCGGGTGTGATCGCGGGTGCTGTGCCACCGCATGCGAAGAGCACCGTCACGACGAGCAATGCAGCGCCCGCACGCATCAGTCTCCAGGTCACGCTCATCCTCCCGCGAGCCGGCAGTCAGCGAAAGTTGCTTCGCAGTGCTGCGGCATTCTAAGCCCGGCCGCCTCATCAGCAGAAAGCCAGTCTGGTGCGCGAGACTTCCGGGCGAGGAGACGGTGACCACTGCGGCGGGTCACCAGGAGGAGGACTGACGTGGCGGATATCAATCAACCACCGGTGATCACCGCCTACGACGTACAGGGCAGCGCGACCACCGCGGGTGGTGAGGTGGTCACGGTCACGGGGTCGAACCTGTCGGTGATCACGGGCATGTCCATCGGGCCGTATGCGGCGGGGTTCGTTGCCGATTCGGACACGCAGGTGCGCTTCACGGCGCCGGCATACGACCCGAGCGTTCGCAGCGATCCACCGACGGCGAAGGTGTGGGCGATGATCAACAGCCTCACGAGCGACAGTGATCAGTTCCCGGAGTGGACGTGGGGCGGTCAGACGCGAGCGGAGTTGCAGGCAGCGCAACCGCAATCCGCCGATCCGGCGCCGGCGCAGACAACCGGCGACATCAACCAACCGCCCGTTATCACCTCATACGACGTGCAGGGCAGCGCAACGACTGCAGGTGGTGAGGTCGTCACCGTCACGGGGTCGAACCTGTCGGTGATCACGGGCATGTCCATCGGGCCGTACGCGGCGGGGTTCGTTGCCGATTCGGACACGCAGGTGCGCTTCACGGCGCCGGCATATGACCCGAGCGTTCGCAGCGATCCACCGACGGCGAAGGTGTGGGCGATGATCAACAGCCTCACAAGCGACAGCGGTCAGTTCCCGGAGTGGACGTGGGGCGGTCAGACGCGAGCGGAGTTGCAGGCAGCGCAACCGCAATCCGCCGATCCGGCGCCGGCGCAGACAACCGGCGACATCAATCAACCGCCCGTTATCACCTCATACGACGTGCAGGGCAGCGCAACGACTGCAGGTGGTGAGGTCGTCACCGTCACGGGGTCGAACCTGTCGGTGATCACGGGCATGTCCATCGGGCCGTACGCGGCGGGGTTCGTTGCCGACTCGGACACGCAGGTGCGCTTCACGGCGCCGGCATATGACCCGAGCGTTCGCAGCGATCCACCGACGGCGAAGGTGTGGGCGATGATCAACAGCCTCACAAGCGACAGCGGTCAGTTCCCGGAGTGGACATGGGGCGGTCAGACGCGAGCGGAGTTGCAGGCAGCGCAACCGCAATCCGCCGATCCGGCGCCGGCGCAGACAACCGGCGACATCAACCAACCGCCGGTGATCACGTCATACGACGTGCAGGGCAGTTCGAGCACGTCAGGCGGGGAGACGGTGACCGTGACCGGCTCGAACCTGTCGGTGGCGACGGGTGTGAGCATCGGGCCGTACTCCGCGCAATTCGTGATCGACTCGGACACGCAGCTCCGCTTCACCGCGCCGGCATACGACCCAAGCGTCCGCAGCGATCCGGCGACCGCGAAGGTCGGGGCATACATCAACAGCCTCACGAGCGACAGCGATCAGTTCCCGGAGTGGACGTGGGGCGGTCAGACGCGAGAGCAACTCCAGGCAGCCCAGACCAACTAAGAAAATGTGAGGGTGGTGCCCGCTCAGGGATTCGAACCCTGGACCTTGGGATTAAGAGTTCCCTGCTCTACCAACTGAGCTAAACGGGCGTGTGGGCCGATTCTAGCCGCGGGTCGGACCGGCCCCGGAGCCGACCCGCCCGGCGCGCCGCTCGCCGCCGAGCCAGATCATCGATCGGTACTGCTGGGCGAGGCGCATCCGCAGCGGCGGTCCGGCCGGGGAAAACGCCCCCGAGCGGGGCGAGGTCGTCCGCACTTCGATCGCGCGGCGGAGATCGGCGGCAGTCTTCCCCGGGAAGACGGTCAGCACCCGGCCGAGGTCGTGCTCGCCGAAATGGCTGTCTCCAGCCCCGAGCGCCGCGCCGAGCTGTTCCCGGTGATCGGCGTAGAAGGCGTCGAGCTGCTTCCAGGTCCCCGGAAGCACCGGCGCCGTGTGGCGTAGCTCGATGCCGTCGACGCGATGCGTCTGCAAGAGTTGACGCGCTCTCCCCGGTGTCATCGAGGCGAACCAGGTCGGCATGAAGGGATGCGCGATCACTGCCAGGCCGCCGGCGTCGTGGATCGCGTCGATGGTGTCCTCAACGGACATGTGCATCCGCACCTGGTGCTCGAGGAACAACCCGACGATGTGGATCCCGGGTGGAAATGAGGCCGTGACCTCCTCGCCGCCCACAACGTCGACCCCAAGGGACGCGCCGAGCTCGATCGCTCCACCGATGTCGGGCATCGTGTCGTGATCCGTGATGCAGACGACGTGGAGCCCGATGGCCGCGGCCGCGCGAACGAGCGTTTCCGCGCTCACCATGCCGTCGCTCGCGAGCGTGTGGGCGTGGACCTCCGCGAGTCCGAGCCCATCAGCGGCACGCGTGCTTGTACCGATCGTCTGGCTCATCTGAACTCAGTGTAGTCCGCTGCTGAGAGGGTGCTGAGAAGCGTTCAACAAGATCGTATCGAGGCAAAGACGGTGCGGGGCCAACCATATACTCGAGGCAATGAGGGAAGAGACCCGCATCCTCGTCGTCGATGACGAGCAGAGCATCACCGACTTCATCGCACTCGGGCTGCGCCACGAGGGCTTCGATGTGCGCACCGCTCCTGACGGGCACGTCGCGCTACGGGTGGTCGACGAGTTCAAGCCGCACCTCGTCGTCCTCGACCTCATGATGCCGCGCGTCAACGGCTGGGAGCTCTGTCGCGCGCTTTCGGGCGATCGGTCTCGTGGGATCATCATCCTCAGCGCTCGCGACGAGACGAGCGATCGTGTCGAGGGACTCGAACTCGGGGCCGACGACTACCTCGTCAAGCCCTTCGATTTCTCCGAGTTGCTCGCGCGCATTCGCGCCGTGTTGCGGCGTCGCAATCCCGACCTCACTCGCGTCGTGCACGCCGGCGACCTCAGCATCGACACCGCGACGCGCGAGGTCCGCACCGGCGATCGCGTCGTCGACCTGTCGGTCCGCGAGTACGACCTCCTGCTCTACCTGGCGAGTCACGCGGATCAGGTGTTGCCGCGGCAGCGCATCCTCGACGAGGTGTGGGGCTACAACTTCTTCGGCGACGAGAACAACATCGAGGTCTACGTTCGCTATCTGCGCCAGAAGCTCGGTGACACCGCGCACGAGCGCATTCAGACGGTGCGCGGCGTCGGCTACCGGCTGCGCACCGCGGGCGACGGAAGCAGCGCCGCGGCGCGGTAGCACGTGCGTCGCGTCACCCACGCGCTCGCATCGCTGCGCTGGCGCCTGACCCTCACCTTCGTCGGACTGCTCGCGCTGCTGCTTGTGCTGCTCGCCGGCTATCAGTGGCTGACGCTGCGCGAGAGCCTCATCACGAACAAGGTCGCCGAGCTGCAGGCCGACTACACGTCCGCGAAGCGACTCATCGCGACGAAGGCCACCGCCCTCGGCGCGACCACGACGTTGAACAAGCGCCTCTGCATGAACCGCCCGGCCCTGGTCGGGACCGCTGTCGCTACAGCTGTCTCGACCGTCACCGGTCAGACGGTGCAGGTCATCGTCTACGACAGCAGTCTCACGGAGGAAGCGGTTGCGCCTGTAGGCGCGACCCCACCGCAACTCGACACGAAAGCACTCCAGGGCGTCGTTGTCCGAGGCACCCGCTCGGCCGCGGAGGAGATCAGCACACCGAGCGGCAACCAGCTCGTCGTCGGGTTTCCCGTGATCGCGGGCACGGGCGTGTGCGGCGTGGTCCAGCTCTCGGTCGCGATGACGCCGATCACGGATGTCCTCCACGACGAGCTCTTCCTCATCACGGTCGGTGGCCTCGTGATGCTCCTGCTGGCGCTGATCATCGGCGTCCTGCTCACTGGGAGGACGTTGCGACCGATGCGTCGACTCACCGCGACCGCCGAGCAACTTGCAGCCGGTGACCTGACCGCGCGAAGCAGGTTGACACCGAGCTCCGACGAGGTCGGTCAGCTCGCGAGCAGCTTCGACCACATGGCGGACCGCATCCAGGAAGCCTTTGCCGCGCAACAGGATTCCGAGGCGCAGGTGCGCCGCTTCATCGATGACGCGTCGCACGAGTTGCGCACGCCGGTGACCGCGCTCAAGGGCTATATCGATGTGTTGCGCAGAGGCGCGGGGCGTGAGCCCGCGGCGCTTGATGCGGCACTCGAGGCGATGAGCAACGAGTCGGAACGGATGCGCGTTCTTGTCCTCGACCTGCTCACGCTCGCGCGTCTCGATGCGCGCCGCTCGTCACATCCAGAAGACTTCGACCTCAACGGCGCGGTGGACGAACTGCTCAATGAAGGCGTTCCCGGGATGCCCGAGACGGTGCAACGCAACTACGGCGTCTCACCGCTCCTGGTGCATGCCGACCGCAGCGCAGTGAGCACGATCGTGCGCAACCTGCTCGTCAATGCGTGCAAATACGCGCACGGCGCAGCGCAGCGTTGGACGACCACCGTCGAAGGTGCATGGGCGCGCCTCGACGTGCACGACGACGGCCCCGGCATCCCTGCAAGTGACCTCGTCCACGTCTTCGAGCGTTTCTACCGCGGTGAGAAGACGAGAGCCCGTGAGGAGGGTGGCAGCGGTCTCGGTCTCAGCATCGTGCAGGCGCTCGCACGCGCCCAGGGCGGCGATGTCGGCATTCAGAGCGCGAACGGTGCGGGAACCACCGTGACGGTGTGGCTGCCGCTCGCCGCAGTCCCGGTGGCCCCGCCACAACCACCGCCGGGTCCTCCCGCTCCGCCAGCGGCGCCAGTGTTCCCTACAAGTTGAACGGCGACTGAAACGACAAGGAGCTGAGCACGGTCAGCTGCCCGGTCGCCATCAGGAGCCCGAACCCGAAGAGGATCAGCCCGGCGACGATGCTGATGACGCGGAGGTGCCGGTTCACGCTGCGCAGCACGCCCTGCAGCCGGTCCGCCAGGAGCGCGACGAGCAGGAACGGGACGGCGAGCCCGAGGCAGTACAGCACCATGAACGGCAGCCCACCGAACTCGCGGTTCTGGGCGAGGGTGAGGATGGCGCCGAGCTGCGGCCCGAGACAGGGGAGCCACCCGGCGGCGAAGGTGAGCCCGAGGAGCAGACCGCCGGTGGCACCGCTCGAGACGGGCAGATGGAAGCGCCGCTCACGGGCGAGCCAGCCGAAGCGAAGCACTCCCATCGTCTGCAGCGCGAGGACCATGATGATCGCCCCCGCGATGCGGTTGACGAGATCGAGGTTGCGCTGGAACACGGTGATCGCGAGCACGCCCTCCAGCAGGTAGTACTCGGCGATGAAGATCACGCTGAACCCCAGCACGAAGGCGAAGCCCGTGGCCATCACCGACGCGCGCCGCGATTCGGTGATGACCGGGGCCCCGCCCGCTGTCGCCAGTGCAGGCCGGCCGGCGCGCCCGCTCAGATAGGCCGCGTACGCGGGCATGAGCGGAAAGACGCACGGCGAGAGAAACGAGACGAGGCCGGCGAGAAATGCCAGCGGGATCGAGGGACCGGGCGCGGACAGGATCACGCCGCAAGGGTAGGGCGACGGGTGTCAGGGAGGCCCTTCGACGTAATAGCGCTGCCGCCAGCGGATGTACACGTAGAGCGCGAGCAGGACGAAGAAGATCTCGTAGACCAGCGGCGTCGGCCAGTGGAAGGCGGCCTCCGCGAAGCGCTGGATCCCGCTCGATGGCGGCGGGGGCGCACTCGGCTTTGCCGCAACGGGCTTCGGGGTCGCCGTCGGAATCGGTGTTGCGACCGCCGAGGGCACCGCCGCCCCGGGCGACTCGGGTATCAACTTCGGCGGGGTCGGTGCGCCGGTATCGGTCTCCATGTAGACGTGGCTGCCGCCGGTGGGTGGATTCACGGCGACCACCACCTCGGGCGGAGTTGTATTGGCAACCGCGATCGCGTCGATGTTCTTGCTGTCGCTCGGGAGGCCCGTGTCGGCTTTGTGGAACGTGAGGCCGCCGTCGGTCGAACGGTAGAAATCGCCGCCCGTGCTGCCTCCGGCGTCGACTCCGGCGTATGCCAGCGTGGGGTCGAGCGGCCCGAATACCGCGACCGTGATCGTCGTCCCGGTGGTGACACCGGTTCCCTCGGTCCACGTGCTCCCGCCGTCTCCGCTCCGGAAGGAGCCCTGCGAAGTCGCGACGATGAGCGGACGCTTCGGGACGGCCTGGTCGATCTGACCCGCGGTGATCGATGACACCACCGCGCCGGACGGCAGCCCGGACTGCAGCACCTCCCACGCGCCGCCGCCACTGCTGCTGAACAGGTAGCCCTGGGACACGTTGCCGCTGTCGGCTCCGGCGATCACGGTGAACTGCGGGTAGTTGGCCGCGACGGCCACCGAGGCAATGGAATACGCGTCAAGCCCGCCGTCGTGCCAGAGCAGCCCGTTGGGGCTCAGCGCGACTCCGGCGTTGGTGCCCGCGGCGATCCCGTCGAGACCGAAGGCGAGTGAGCGGACATCGAGGTTCTGCAACCCGGTCGACGCCGGCGTCCACGTCGCTCCCGCATCGAGACTCGCGTAGACGCCCTTGCCGTCGGTCCCGGCGAAGGCGTCGCCGCTCGAGCGGGCGTCAAAGCCGACTGTCCACACGCGGACGTCCGGCAGCGCGAGGTTCCACGTCGCGCCGCCGTCGTGGGAGACGAAGAGGCCGACGTCCGTCCCGGCCATGATCGTGCTCGGCTGACTCGGCTGGACAGCCACGCTCCAGATCCTTCCCGAGCCGAGCCCGGGCAGAGCGCCCACCTCGGTGAATGCCGCGGATCCCGCCGCGGCGCGGCCGGCCAGCGTGCTCCACCCGAGGAGGACTGCGAGCAGGAGCAGCAGGGCGCCGATCGGGCGTCGGCGGAGACGCGGCGACGCGCTGGCGGCCGGACAGGTGCTGGCGGGGTGGTATGTGCTCACTGCAGGGCGCTGGTGTATATCGAGTGCGGAATCTGGCGCCGCGGGGGCCTCAAGCCCCGTTGCGGGGGGAGACGGCTCAACCATAACAGCGCGTTCCGGGTTTAGCGGGCGCCACCGACGAGGTATCTGCGATCAGGATGGCAACGACGTTCAAGGACTATTACGCGATCCTCGGCGTCCCGCGCACCGCGACCGACAAGGAGATTCGCACCGCCTTCCGCAAGCTCGCCCGCAAGCATCACCCCGATGTCAACCAGGGCGACAAGGCGGCGGAGGATCGCTTCAAGGAGATCAACGAGGCCAATGAGGTCCTCAGCGATCCTGAGAAGCGCAAGAAGTACGACGAACTCGGTCCGCGCTGGCAGGAGTACGAGCAGTGGGAGCGCGCCGGCAAGCCGGGCCCGAACCCCTTCAGCGGTGGCGGTGGCGGTGGGGATCAGTTCGGCTATCGGACGGTGTCGCCCGACGAGCTCGAGAGCATGTTCGGCAACCGGGCGCCGTTCAGTGACTTCTTCCAGCAGTTCTTCGGTGGCGAGCCCGAGGTGTCCGGTGGCAGCCGCGGCAGGCGCCGGGTGGTGCGGCGAGGACAGGACGTCGAAGGCGATGCCGAGATCAGCCTCGAGGATGCGTACAACGGGTCCGCACTCACCGTCGATATGAGCTCGAACGATGGCCCGCGCCGGGTCGAGGTCAAGATCCCGGCAGGCATCAACGACGGAGCGCGCGTGCGCGCCTCGGGCCAGGGCAGCGCCGGCAGGGGAGGAGGGCCGCGCGGCGACCTCTTCATCCGCGTCCACATCCGCCCTCATGCGGCTTTCACCCGCACCGGCGACGATCTCGCCGTCCGCGTGCAGACGCCGCTCGCGACCGCGGTCGCAGGGGGCACCGTCCAGGTGCCGACGTTGCGCGGCACGACGGCACAGCTCTCGATCCCTGCCGGAACGCAGAACGGCGCTCGGTTGCGGCTTCGGGGGTTGGGCATGCCCCACCTCCATGGCGAGGGGTCAGGCGATCTGCTTGCGACCGTCGACGTCCGGCTGCCACAGCCGGTGCCCGACGATCTCACCGCCTGGGCGAAGGCGCAGCAGGCTCCACAAAGCTGACCGGTCGCCGTTAGGCGACGGTGAGTGAATGCTCCCGGGTGGCCCGCGCGATGGTGCAGACGTCGCCGGAGCACGTCGACGCGATGACGTCGACAACGAGGACGCCGGCGCCCGTCCCCGCGAGCTGAACCTCGACGTGGACCGGCAGAGCGTCGAGCGCCCACGAGCGTGGACCCGGACCGAGGAGCGATGGCGGATCGGCGCTCACGTTCACGTGCACCGGTGGTCCCTGGCTGGGATCGAGGTCCGCGCCAGCGAGATCGACGTTGCCGGTGAGGCGCAGCGTCGTGCCGGCGGTGCCTGAGAGCGCCTCGGCCTCACTGGGCTGCGCCGCGGAGACGGGACCGATCAGCATCTCGTCGACGCCCCCGGTTTCGAGGTGGACTGTGATGACGCGGTGGTTGTTGGTGTCGGCGACGATGAGGCGGCCGTCGGGCAGGACATCGAGGCCCCCCGGTTCGTCGACAGGCTGCTGGAGGCCGACCGTCCGCAGCTGACCCTCGTGCCAGACCCTCACGAGAGAGTTGAAGGTGTCGGCGACGGCGATCGCGCCATCGGCGAGCGCCGCTACGCCGAGGGGATGCTGCAGTCGCGCGTGCTCGCGATCGCCGTCGTTGGAGCCCCACTCGAACAGCCCGTGCCCGACGAGCGTCTCCACCGTTCCGTTGCGCAGGACACGCAGGGCGGAAACCTCCGAGTCGGCAAAGGCAATCGCACCGTCGCTCAGGCGTGTGAGCCCGCTCGGCTGCGCGAGATGCGCGGAAGCCGCCGGGCCGTCGCGCAGGCCCTCCGCGCCGGAGCCCGCGAGCGCGAGGGCCGGACCCCTGTCGTCGGAAACGGCGACGATGCGATGCGCGCCGGCCTCCGCGATCGCGATACGGCCGTCGTCGAGCCGCAGGCAGTCCCACGGCGAGCGAAGGCCGGACGCGATCAGCGTGCGCTCGCCGCCGGAAAGCGCGAGCGAGATCACCCTGCCCGCGACGGTGTCGCACACGAGCAGATGATCACCGTCGAAGCGCACGCCCTGGGGCTGGGTGAAGCCGTCGAAGGTCAGGTGCACGCGGCCATAGAGGTCACAGACGAGCACCCGGTCGTTGCCGGTGTCGGCGACGGCAATCCGGCTTCCGCCGTCGGAGACGACCTTACCGGGAAAGGCGAGCGTCGGCCCCGCACTGCGCCGGACGGGCGTGAACGCCGGGCCGACAGCAAGGTCCGTGCGACCCTGCAGCAACTGCTCGATCACGCCGCCGAGTGCCTGCCCGTTGCCCTCACCGGACGCCATTGCGACCACGTACCCGTCCGGGTCGATGACCACGAGCGTCGGCCAGGCGCGGACGCCGTACTGCTGCCACGTCTCGAGGTCGGGGTCGTCGAGCACCGGATGCAGGATTCGGTGCCGAGCGACAGCGCGCTCGACGGCCGAGTGGTCGGACTCGTGGGGGAATTTCGGGGAGTGCACGCCGATGACGACCAATTGGTCGCCGAAGCGCTCCTCGAGCTCGCGGAGCTCTTCGACGACGCGCAGGCAGTTGATGCAGCAGAACGTCCAGAAATCGAGCACCACGACGCGTCCGCGGAGGTCGCGAAGTGACAGTGGCACGTCCGTGTTGATCCATCCGCCCGAACCGCGTAGTTCGGGGGCGCGCACACGCCCGGTCGCTGTCGTCGTCATGTCATGACATCATCGCGCGCACCTGCACGGGGACGCCGCTATCAGAGTGCTTGATATAATCTCGCCAGGGTGGTTGGTGCACCGACCGAGCGACGCCACGGTGGCGCAGCGGTCGCCGTGACTTTTTGAAACTCTCCCTATCCCTTCCTGACCGGCAGGGGGTGGCCCTCCGCCCCCTGCCACTCTTTTCCCAGCCTCCGCTCGCGCCCTATTCGAGCAGCGATCTGCGCACCAGGGTGTGCTCGCGGTCTGGACCCACGGAAACCACGTCGACGCTCGCGCCGCACAGCTCGCCGACGCGGTTGATGTAGGTGCGGCACGCCTCCGGCAGGTCCTCGTAGCGCCGGCACTCGCGCGTCGGCGACATCCACCCGGGGAATTCCTCATAGATCGGATCGACGTGCTTGAGGTGCGAGATGTTGGCCATCGGATGGTCCCAGTACTCGCCTTTGCTCATGTAGCCGGTGCAGATGCGCAACGTCTCGAACTCATCGAGCACGTCAACCTTGGTGAGCACCATCGCGTCGATGCCGTTGGTGGCAACTGCGTAGCGCGACACCGCGGCGTCGAACCACCCGACCCTGCGCGCGCGTCCCGTTGTGGTGCCGTACTCGGCGCCGACCTCACGGAGCTGGTCGCCGAGATCGTTCGTCAATTCGGTCGGGAACGGACCGTACCCGACACGCGTGGTGTATGCCTTGAAAACGCCGACCGTCTTGGTCACCCGCGACGGCGGGATGCCGCTGCCCGTACATGCACCACCCGCAGTTGGTGACGAAGATGTCACATACGGATAGGTGCCGAGGTCGATGTCGAGCATCACGCCCTGCGCGCCCTCGAGGAGTATTCGCTTGTTGTCCGTGAGCGCATCCTGGATGAGCGGATAGATGTCGCGGATGTACGGATCGATGCGCTCCGCGTAGCCGAGGTATTCGTCGAGGATCTCGCGTTCGTTGAACGGTTCGGCGTTGTACAGACGCGTCAACGTCTCGTTCTTGATACGGAGGACGAAGCGCAGCTTCTTCTCGAGAAATGCGGGTTTCTGCAGGTCGCCGATGCGGAAGCCGATGCGTCGCACCTTGTCCTCATATGCGGGACCGATCCCGCGCCACGTCGTCCCGAGGCGGTCGTCACCGCGGAGCTCCTCGCCGGCCTGGTCAATCACGGGGTGATACGGCATGACCATGTGCGCTCGTTCGCTGATGACGAGGTTCTGTGCGGCTATCCCGCCCGACTGCAGCTCGTCGAGCTCCTGCAGGAACGCCTTCGGGTCGACGACGACGCCGTGACCGATGACGCACGTCGTCTTCGGATAGAGGATGCCGCTCGGTATGAGATGGAAGCGATGCTCCTTGCCGCCGGTGACGACGGTGTGGCCCGCGTTGTTCCCACCCTGCGATCGGATGACCATGTCGACGCTGTCGGCCAGGAGGTCGATCACCTTGCCCTTGCCTTCATCGCCCCACTGCCCGCCCACCAGGACTGTGACGCTCATAGCGGCGGGAAGCGTACTGGAACCAGGCAGTCAGGGCGATTGGTTTAGCCGAACCGATGCGTGGCAAAGCTGTTCATTGCCGCGTTTTTGACCGGCAAGGACCAAGAGAGACCATGGAAAACAAGAGCCCCCTGACAGAACTGGCCGCGCAACTCCCTCCCGACTGGAAGTGGATTGCGCTCTTTCACACGCCCGAGGGATTCGAGCGCGAGTGGCGCGCCTGGCTCGGAGCGGCAGTGCATGAGGAAGACCTGTCCCTCCTGCGCTGGTGGGGTCAGCGAGCCGACCAGGCCGCCTGACCCTCGAGACAAATCCGGAGGATGCCGGGCCCGCCGGTACGATGCGCGGGCAATGCCAACGCCGGATCTGTCGGCCGACTGCATCTTCTGCACCATTCTTCGCGGCGACGCGCCCGCAACTTTCGTGCATCAGGACGATCTGGTCGTGGCATTCATGGACATCCGTCCCGTGCAACCGGGTCACCTGCTGGTTGTCCCGCGCGCTCACGCCAAGCTGATCCCAGAGTTGGATGCTGACGTCAGCACCCGGCTGTGGTCGGTAGCAACCGAGCTCAACCTCGCGTTGCGGAACAGCGAGCTCCCCGTCGAGGCTGTGAGTGTCTACGTCGCGGACGGAGACGCCGCGGGGCAGGAGGTGTCTCATGTTCACATCCACCTCATCCCGCGCCGTGCCAACGACGGGTTCGGGTTTCGCTTTCCGGCGGGGTTCCCGGCATTTCCCGAGCGCATGGAGCTCGAACTCAATAGCGGCACTGATCGCGCGTGGTCGCTGAGTTCGGCGACCGCGCGTCTGCAGCGCTATCGCGCGGCACCCTGGTGGCCGACCGCGGCGACACTGGTCATCGCCGAGCTCGGCCTCGGCGCGGCACTCCTCATCCCGATCACGTTCAGCGATCCCAACGGCGTCGACCCGTACCTCGCGCGACTGAGCGTCGCATCAGTCCTCATCGCGCTGCCGTCGCTCTTCTTCCGCGTGCTGCAACCTGCGCGCCCAGTGCTGCTCGCGCTTGCCGCCGTGGCAACGACGTACACCTTGCTCATCGCAGGGCCGCAGATCCTCGTCGACCTGCTGGGCACGCACTCCGGCAGCTTCGATGCCCAGGTGTTCTGGTCTTCCGTCGCCGAGACGATCGGGACGCTGCTCATCGCGCTCGCGGCGTGGCGGACGGTCGCGCCCGAGTGGCGCCCGGCGCTTCGGATGCGCCACATCGGTCTGGGCGGACTTGCCGTCGGCGTGCTCGGCAGTGTCGCGCTCGTCGGCCTCGGCCTCGCGCTGCCCGCCGGACTGCTCGGTCGCGTCGCGCTACAGCCTGTCGCGTTCGGTCGCGACTTTCCGTACCTCGGACCGGCGAACGCACTCCAGGCGTTCTCGCAGGAGGTGCAGTTCCGTGGCCTCCTGCTCGGCGCGCTCGAGAAGACGATGAGCCCGCGCTGGGCGAATGTGAGCCAGGCGGCCATCTTCGCCCTTGCTCACCTGGCGATCAGCTACGGCGGCCCTGAGGCGCCGTTCGTCCCGATCACCTTTCTCGTCGGCCTGGCGTTCGGCTGGCTGGTCCGTAGAACCAACTCGCTGTGGCCGGCCGTGATCATCCACGCGGTCGCCGATATCGCACTGCAGTTCGGCATCGTCCAGGGGCTGTATGGCTTCTGACCCGCGTCGACGCGTGATGGCCGCGTTCGTGCCGGCAGCCGTCGCGCTGTCGTTCCTCATGATGGGGAGCACACAGGTGCAGGCTGCATCGGCTTGGTGGAGCCCCGTCGGTCTCTCCGGCGTCGCGATCACGAAGGTTTCTGCCATAGGTGACATAATCACCGTGCGCACCGGAACCGGGACCACCCTGTCCTCCACGGACGCCGGCAAGACGTTCACGCCCATGGAGGGCAGCGCCGCGGTTTTCCCGCCGACGGGAACCGCAATCGTCGGTAACACCGGATGGACGATCGGCTCCGACCATCGGGTATCACATAACGATGACCTGTCCGGCCGTGGCGCCGTGATGACGGATCCCCAATCGCCGGACCTCGGCGCCGGCGCGGACCTGCTCGCCGCTCCTGCGGCTCTGCCCGGCGTGGTCGTCGCGGTCAGCAACAACGGCGTCGTCTGGCGGCGCGGCCAGGACGGAGACTGGAAACAGGCGCTCCTGCTGCTGCCGCAGAGCCTCGTGCAGGGTGTCCCGCGCGTGACATCAGTGACGGCGTTCACGCAACCGCTCAGTGATGCGATCTATCTCGGCACCGGCGGCTACGCCGTGCTCATCAGCACCGACGGTGGCGATGACTGGATTCGCGCCGGACCAGGGCTGCCGGATTCGGTGTATGCGCTCTCCGCCAACTCGGCACGCCATGCCGTTTACGCGGGAACGTCGGACGGGCTGTGGGTGCATGTGCTGCAGGCATTCCCCTCGCCGCCCGCATACCAGGACGCCGCGCTGGTCTGGCGCTGGCTCGGCATCGGCGCGGTCACCCTCGTTGCCGCTGCGCTCACGCTCCTCGGACTGATGCGACTCATGCCGCGACGCGCTGATGTGGCGACTCCGTGATCCACCTCGACGCACTCTCGATCCTCGAGATGGCCGCTGTCGGGTTGCTCGCCGCCGCGATCAACGCACTTGCGGGCGGCGGCACGCTCCTGTCGTTTCCGGTGCTCCTCGCGATCGGCTACCCGGCGCTGGTCGCCAACGTCAGCAATACGCTCGGGATCCTCCCGGGATATGTGGGCGGCAGCCTTTCCTATCGCCGCGAGCTCGCCGGCCAGGGCCGGAGAGTGATCGTTCTTGGCATCGCGGGGGCGATCGGCGCGCTCGTCGGCGCCTTCCTCCTGACGCGCACGTCCCAGTCTGCGTTTCGCGCTGTCGTGCCGTGGCTGATCCTGTTCGCCTGTCTGCTCCTCGCCGTGCAGCCGCTCGTCAGCCGCTGGCTCGCGGCCAGACGGGAAGGCCCCGCCACGATCGGCCCGCTGCTCATCGCCGGTGACACCGCGGGAGGTGTGTACGGCGCCTTCTTCGGCGCCGGCCTCGGTGTGCTCGTGCTCGCCATCCTCGGTCTCTTTCTCACCGACTCCCTCCAGCGGCTCAACGCTCTCAAGGGCGTGATCTCGTTGGTGGTCAACGGGGTTGCGGCCGCCTGCTTTGCCATTGCCGCACCGGTTGCGTGGCCGATCGTGGCGGCCATGGCCCCGGCCTCCTTCGTCGGAGGCTTCGCCGGCGCGTGGCTCGCACGCCGCGTGCCCCCGACGCCGCTGCGCATCCTCATCGTCGTTCTCGGTATCGCTGTCGCGGTGAAACTGCTCGTCTGACCGCGCGCCCAAGTCGGCTTCGGCTAGCGTGGTCCGGTGCCGAATCGCCTTGCCGCCGAATCCAGTCCGTACCTCCTCCAGCACGCCGACAACCCGGTCGACTGGTATCCGTGGGGGGATGAAGCGTTCGCGAGCGCTCGGGCTGACGACCGCCCGGTCATCCTCTCGGTCGGCTACAGCGCATGCCACTGGTGCCACGTCATGGCCCACGAGTTGTTCGAGAATCCGGAGATTGCCGCCCTCATGAACGAGCTCTTCGTCAGCATCAAGGTCGATCGCGAGGAACGCCCCGACATCGACACGATCTACATGAGCGCGGCCCAGGCGATGGGCATCCACGGCGGATGGCCGCTCACCGTGTTCCTCACTCCCGGCGGGCTGCCGTACTTCGCGGGCACGTACTTCCCTCCCGTGGATCGCCAGGGGATGCGCGGATTCGGCACCGTGCTTCGCGCGGCCGCCGACGCGTACCACTCGCAGACAGCAGAGGTCGGATCGATGGGAGAGCGCGTGCGTGACGCTGTTGTCCCGCAGCACCTTCCCGCGCCGGGGGAGCCGACGGCGGCGCTCCTCAACGCCGCAGCCGCGGCGCTCGTCGCGCAGACCGACAGGGCGCATGGCGGCTTCGGTGCGGCGCCGAAGTTTCCCCATCCGCAGGCGCTCGATCTGTTGCTTCGCCGCTATCGCGCGACCGGCGACACCTCACTCGAAAACGCGGCAACACTGACGCTCGATGCGATGGCGCGCGGCGGCATCCACGACCAGGTCGGCGGCGGCTTCCATCGCTACAGCGTGGACGCCCGCTGGTCGGTACCGCACTTCGAGAAGATGCTGTACGACAACGCGCTGCTCGCTCCGGTGCTCCTGCACGCGTACCAGCTGACCGGGCGCGACGACATGCTCGAAGTCTGCACACGCACGCTCGACTACATGGCGCGCGAGCTGCGCCTCCCGGACGGCGGTTTCGCGGCGTCGCAGGATGCCGACAGCCCCGGCGGCGAGGGTGCATTCTTCGTCTGGTCGCCGGCGCAACTGCAGGAGGTGCTCGGCGCCGCCGACGGAGCGCTTGCGGCCCGCCTGTTCGGCGTCGTGCCGAGCGGCAACTTCGAGCACGGGACGACGGTGCTGTCGATGCCGTATCCGCTTGCGCAGGTGGCGCGATCGCTCCAGATCGATGAGGCGTCGCTGCACGCGCAGGTCGAAAATATCCGCGAGCGCCTCTATGCCGCGCGCAGGGATCGCGCGGCCCCGGCACGTGACGACAAGGTGATCACCGCGTGGAACGCCCTCGCGATCACCGCCTTCGCGCAAGCGGGTGCCGCGCTGAGTTCGAGACGACTACATCGACGTCGCGCGGTCGTGTGCCGACTTCGTGCTCGACCAGCTTGTCGCAGACGGCGTGGTCTTCAGGATCTGGAACGGCGGTGCGGCGCGCATCGTCGGATTCCTCGACGACGCGGCCAACCTCGGCGACGCCCTGCTCACGCTCTACGAGGCAACGGGTGAGCCACGCTACTTCACGGCCGCGCTCGCGCTGTGCGAGCGCATCGTTCTGCAGCACCGTGATGGCGACGGCGCTTACTTCGACACTGCGGCCGATTCTCCGCCGTTGATCGTTCGCCCGCGCACCATCGATGACAACCCGGTGAGCGCGGGTCAGTCGGTCGCGGCGACCCTGTTCAGCCGCATGCACGCGTTCACCGGCGACGGCCGCTGGCGCGACTACGCGACGGAGATCGTCGCGCCGCTCACGACGGTGGTCGGGCGCGCGCCACTCGCCGTTGCCGGGCTCGCCGCCGCGATGGAGCTCCTGGTCGGTCCCATGCGCGAGGTCGCGATCGCGGGCGACCCGACTGGTGCCGGCACGCGCGATCTGGTTGCCGTCGTGCGCCGCCGCTTCGATCCATTGCGAGTGCTCGCGTGGGGTGAAGCCGGCAATGTCCCGCTCCTCGACGACCGGCCGGCTGTGGACGGCAACGCCACCGCGTACGTCTGTCGCGGCTTTGTCTGCAAGGCGCCGGTGACAGATGCGAGCGCGCTCGAGCGCGAGCTCAGCGAGCCTGGCTGACGCTCAGAACTGCCCGCAACCAGATGGGGTTGCCATGGCCTCGAGCGGGGGGAGGAACGTGAAGCTCGGCAGGGTTCGCCGGTCGCTGACCGGCAGGTAGTCACCGGTCTGCGGGTCCTCGACGTACTCGAGGCGGGGTCCATTGGTTGTGATCTCGCGGAGCGCCGCGATGAGCCGGTCGATGTGCTCGACAGTGGTCCCGATCCCGAACGACGCCCGTATCGCGCCGGGGATCTCGTAATGCTCGCCGCGGCGCAGCCGCTCGCGGATCGTGTGCGCCTCACCGATGCTCACGCCCAGCAGATGGGTGATGTACGGGTGCGCGCAGAAGCAGCCATGGCGAACGCCAATCGCATACTCGGCGCTGAGGACCGACGCGACAAGCGCGTGGTGCATCCCGTCGACCGTGAACGTGCTGACGCCGAGCCGATCGACATCGGGCCCGTCCCACAGGCGGAGGCGGTGCAGATTTGGCAGCTCGTTGATCTGCCCATCGAGGTATGCGAGCAATCGCTTCTCGTGGGCGCCGATGTGCACCATCCCCGTGCTGCCGAGCACCGTGCACGCGGCGCCGAGCGCGATCGCCCCGACAACGTTCGGGCTGCCGGCCTCGTGACGGTCGGGAAGCGAGGCCCACTGCACGTCATCGGTGGTGACGTAGGTGACGGCGCCGCCGCCTGCGAGCATCGGCTCCGAGTCACCCATCACCGCCGACGGCGCGACGAGCACCCCGCCACCGAACGGCGCGTACATCTTGTGACCGGACAGCGCGAGAAAGTCGATGCCCATGGCCACCATGTCGATCGAACGATGCGGCGCGAGCTGCGCGGCGTCGACGCAGAGCAGGGCTCCATGCTCGTGCGCCAGCGTCCCGATCTCGGCGATGGGGAAGACCTCGCCGGTGACGTTGCTCGCCCCGGTGATCGCGACGATGCCGACGGGGCGGTGACGATCCTCGAGCGCGCGGCGCAGCTCCGCGAGCAGTTGCTCGGGAGACTCCGGTGCCTCGAGGAGGTCGACGCTGGCGAGGCGGCGCCAGGGGAGCATGTTGGCGTGGTGCTCGACGATGGTGCTCAGCACGCATTGACCCGGACGCAGCACCAGGCTGTGCGTCAGGAGGTTGATGGCCTCGGTGGTGTTCCTGACGAAGATGACTGTATCGGTCGAGCGCGCGCCCACGAACGTCGCGACTGCGACACGGGCCGCCTCGTACGCTCGTGTCGAGACCTGCGAGGCGAACCCGGCGCCGCGATGCACGCTCGAGTACCAGGGAAGGAACTCGATCACCGCGTCGGCGACCGGCTCCATCGCCGGCGTGCTCGCCGCCATGTCGAGGTTCACGTAGGTGCGCGTCTCACCGGAGGCGAGCTGCACCTCGAGGTCCTGACCCACGAGCCGGGGCAGGACCGTGCCCGCCGGTCGACGCGCTCGCTGGGCGCGCGGTGTGGATTCGGTGAGCATCAGGTCTTCGAGGGTACTGCCAAGCGACCCTGGAGCAGCACACTGCCGACCACGTCGCCGCCGAGGTGATATGCGATGTCGATCCAGTGCTGCGAGTTCAGGATCACTGCATCGCAGCGCATGCCAGGCCGGAGCATGCCTCGATCCTTGAGCCCGAGTGCCGCGGCTCCCCCGGTTGTCGCGGCCGCGAGCGCCTGCGCCGGGGCGAGGCCGCCCTGCGCAACGGCCAGCGAGATCATCAACGGCATCGACTCGGTGTACGAGGTCCCGGGGTTGCAGTCGGTGGCAACGGCCACGGTGCAGCCCGCGTCCAGGAGCCGGCGTCCCGGCGGTGGAGGGCCGCCGAGCACGACGGATGCGCCTGGCAGCATGACCCCGACCACGCCGGCGCTCGCGAGCGCGGCGCAATCCTCGGCGGTTGCGTGCTCAAGGTGATCGGCGCTCACCGCGCCGACGCGGGCGGCGAGCATCGCTCCACCGCTGTGAGAACGCTGTTCGGCGTGAATCTTTGGACGGAGCTGATGGGGGCGGCCGGCGTTGAAGATGCGTTCGCATTCGTCGACGGTGAAGGCGCCCGTTTCGCAGAAGGCATCGATGAAGCCGGTCCGTTTCGCGGCATCCACGACGCCGCGGTTGCAGACGTCGTCGATGTACGCCTCGCGCGAACCATCGGGCAGCGCCTGCAGCGGCAGATAGGTCGGCACAACCTCCGGGAGGTCCGGGTACGCGCGCAGACGCAAGGCGGCATCGAGCTGACGCATCTCCGCCTCGTGCTCGAGTCCGTAGCCACTCTTGACCTCGATCGTCGTCGTACCATGCGCGAGCATCTCGAGTGCCCTGCGTCGCGCCGTCGCTGTCAGCTCCTCAACGCTGCCCGCCGCGGTCGTGCGCACCGTCGCTCGGATGCCGCCTCCCGCCGACGCGATCTCCTCGTATGACGTGCCCGATGCGCGCCGGGCGTATTCGTCGCCACGGTCGCCGAGCCAAACGATGTGCGTGTGCGCGTCGACGAATCCGGGGACGACTGCCGCTCCACGCGCGTGCACCTCGAGTGCTCCCTCGCGGATGTCCGACCGATCCAGCTCACGCTCCGGACCGACGTAGGTGATGACGCCGTCACGAGCCATGAGCGCTGCGTCGTGCACGACCCCAGGTGCATCACCACGCTCCGGGTCGCAGGTGCAGAGCGCGCCGATGCCGCGGACGATCACCGAAGTCATGAGGCTCGTGCCCTTCCACGCGATGCCAGCCCGGCGCAGAAATTGATGAAGGTCGCAGCGGCGAGGCGGACCGTCATGCCGTTGAGGTCGGCACTCGCGTCCACTTCGGCGATGTCCGCGGCCGCGACCCGAGGCTCGGCCCCGAGTGCGTATGCGGCGCGAAGGAGGTCCTCCGGTCGCAGACCGCCGGGCAGGCTCGCCGGACATGCGGGTGCGAATGCACGGTCCACGACGTCGATGTCGAAGTCCACGTAGAGACGCTCCACTCCCGCGGACGCCAGGGCGGACAACGCGTCCGCGACGATGGCGTCCATGCCGCGCTCACGCACGGCTCCGAGCGGGAAGACGTGAATCCCCTGAGCGCGCGCCCAGTCCGCATGCTCGCGCGCGTTGCCGAGTGGATGGATGCCGATCTGCGCCACACGGCTCCCCGGCAGCCCAGCGACGATCAACTCGCGCACGGGTGTGCCGTTCCGCGATCCGTCGGTGATCGGACGGCAGTCATGGTGCGCGTCGAGTGTCAGCAATCCCCAGGCCGCGTTCGGAGCAGCGGCCATGACACCCTGCATCGCCGGGCGCGTCAGCGAGTTATCGCCGCCGATGACGAAAACAGCGGCGCACGTTCGCGCGGCGGCCTCGGTGGCCGTGCGGATGCGGTCATGCGCGGCGCGTGCGTCTGTATCCCCGCTGTCGCCGAGGACGTCGCCGAGGTCCCGAACGTGCAGGTCCGCGATGTCGACCTCGTGCTCCGCGTCCCACGTGGGGAAACGATTGAGTGCGGCGCGAAACGATGGCGGCGTCGTCCACGACTGCACCGGCGAGATCGACGCACGTGAGATCGGCGCTCCGAGCAGGGCGATGTCCGGCACCGCCGCGCCGCCGTTGAGCCAGTCGCGGGCGTTCACGCCTCGGGTGCTGCGTCGAGCATGGGCACGCGGACGCCGCGCGCGCGAGCGGCGTCCTGCGCCTCCGGATAGCCGGCGTCGGCATGGCGCATGACCCCGGTGGACGGGTCGTTCGTCAACATCAGCTCGCAGCGCCGGGCAGAGAGTTCGGTGCCGTCGGCGCAGACCTGCGCGCCGGCGTGGATCGAGAGCCCCATGCCGACACCACCACCGTGATGCACCGCAACCCAGGTCGCCCCGCTCGACGTGTTGAGCAGCGCGTTGAGGATCGGCCAGTCCGCGATCGCGTCGCTGCCGTCGCGCATCGACTCGGTCTCGCGCATCGGCGACGCGACGGAACCGCTGTCGAGATGGTCGCGCCCGATGACGATCGGCGCGGACAATTCCCCGCTGCGCACCATGTCGTTGAAACGCATTCCGGCGAGGTGACGTTCACCGGCGCCGAGCCAGCAGATGCGTGCGGGCAGGCCCTGGAAGTGCACGCGCTCGCGGGCGAGCGACATCCATCGGTGCAGGCCGTCGTGGTCCGGGAACAGCTCGAGCATGGCCGCGTCAGTGCGAGCGATGTCCTGAGGGTCGCCGCTCAACGCGACCCATCGGAACGGTCCGCGACCCTCGCAGAACTGGTCGCGGATGTATGCGGGGACGAAGCCCGGATATGCGAAGGCGTCGGCGAAGCCGCCGATGCGCGCCTGGTCGCGGAGTGAGTTCCCGTAGTCGAACACCTCCGCGCCTCGTTCCTGGTACTCGACCATCGCTGCGCAATGCCGCGCCATCGACTCGCGTGATCTGCGCATGTACCCCTCGGGATCGCTGACGCGCAACGCGGCCGCGTCCTCGAGGCTCAATCCCGCCGGAACATAGCCGTTCAGCGGATCGTGCGCGCTCGTCTGGTCGGTGACAACGTCGATGGCGAGCGCGGAGTCGAGCAGCGCCGGCAGCGCCTCGGCAGCGTTGGCACACACCGCGACCGAAAGCGCACGCCCTTCTTCGCGAGCGACGTCCACACGCCGCACTGCGGCATCGAGCGTCTCGGCCACCTCATCGACGTAGCCCGTGTCGAGACGTCGCTGGATGCGCGTCCGGTCGACGTCGATGCAGAGCGCGACTCCGCCGCTCATCGTCACCGCGAGCGGCTGGGCGCCACCCATGCCGCCGAGCCCTGACGTCACGACGAGACGGCCGCGCAGGCTGCCGCCGAATCGCTTGCGCGCCACGGCCTCGAAGGTCTCGAACGTGCCCTGCAGGATGCCCTGGGTGCCGATGTAGATCCACGACCCGGCGGTCATCTGCCCGTACATCGTCAGCCCCATCGCCTCGAGCCGCCAGAACTCCTCCCATGTTGCCCACCGCGGGACGAGCAGGGAGTTGGCGATGAGCACGCGCGGCGCGAGCTCGTGGGTGCGGGCGATGCCGACGGGTTTGCCGGACTGCACGAGCAGCGTCTCGTCATCGCGCAGCGAGCGGAGTGACGCGACGATGGCGTCGAAGCATTCCCACGAGCGCGCCGCGCGTCCGGTGCCGCCGTACACGACGAGCGAATCCGGATCCTCGGCGACCTCGGGATCGAGGTTGTTCATCAAGCAGCGCAACGGCGCCTCCGTCTGCCAGCTCCCACAGCTCAGCGTATTCCCCCGCGGCGCGCGCACCGGCCGCGCTCCTGCGGTCATCGGAGCGTCACCCCGGCGGCGGCGAGCGGCTCGCGCCACGCGGCCTCACGCACCCATCCCTCGACAGCCTCGATGTCTCCGCTGAGCACGCGATCGGCCGCGAGCGGCGCGGCAAGCGCACGCACCGATGTGATGAGCGCGCCGGTTGCCGGACCCGGGTGTTGTGGATGGCGCATCTCCACTGCCTGCACAGCGCCCATCACCTCGATGGCGAGCACCGATCGCAGCAGGCCGGCGGAGCGCCGCGTCCGGAGCGCAGCCTCGTAGCCCATGGAGACGTGATCCTCCTGACCGGCACTGGTGGTTGCGCTCTGCACCGCAAACGGCGTGGCCGCGTGCCGCAGCGCGGCGACCAGTGCGGCCGCCGTGTACTGCGTGATCATCAGGCCGCTGTTGAGGCCGGGCTCGGGGCTGAGGAAAGCGGGGAGCCCCCGCGAGCGCGCAGGGTCGAGCAGGCGATCGAGACGCCGCTCGCTGATCGCCGCGATGTCGGCGCACACCGACGCGATGAGGTCCGCTGCGTACGCGAGCGCCTGTCCGTGGAAGTTGCCCGCGCTGACCACCTCGTCATCGAGGACCACCGGGTTATCGACAACACTGGCCAATTCGTGTTCGACGGTCTGCCGGCAGAATGCGATCGCGTCGCGGGCGGCGCCATGCACCTGGGGCGCGCACCGCAGCGAGTACGCGTCCTGGACGGCGTGCCGCGAGACCCGGTGCGAGGCGACGATCGGGCTGTCGTGCAGCAGCGCCCGGAGGTTGGCGGCGGAGTCCGCCTGGCCGCTTGCCGGCCGGAGCCCGACGACACGCTCACCGTACGCAACGCTGGTGCCGAGCAACGCCTCGACGCTGAGCGCGCACGCGATGTCGGCGACGCGCAGCAGCTCTTCGAGGTCGTGCACCGCCAGGGCGAGCAGCGTCGTCATCGCGTCGGTGCCGTTGATCAACGCGAGCCCTTCCTTGGGTTCGACGTCGATGGGGGTGAGGCCGTGGGCGCGCAGTGCCGATGCTCCGTCGATCCGCGCTCCGTCGGCTCCCGAAACCCAACCCTCACCGAGGAGCACCGTCGCGATGGCCGCCAGCGGCGCGAGGTCGCCCGAAGCCCCGAGCGAGCCATGCTCCGGCACCCAGGGCACGATGCCGGCGTCGAGCAGGGCGACGAGCGCCTCGACGAGCTCCGGCCGCACCCCCGAGAGCCCGGCGGCGAGCGTGCGGCTGCGCAGCAGGATCATCCCGCGGACGACCTCGTCATCGAGGCGGGGCCCGGACCCGGCCGCATGGCTCAGCACCACCGACCGCTGCAGGAGCGATCGATCTGGTGGGTCGACCGCGCGATCCGCGAGGGCGCCGAACCCGGTGGTGACTCCATAGACGACCGCGCCCTCACGATCGAGACGCTCGACAACCGCGCGAGCCGGAGCCATGCGGGCACGGACCCCGCCGGCGAGGCCGACGGCTTCGCGCCCGCGAGCCGCTCGCACCACGGCGTCGATCGACAACGCGCCGCCGTCGACAGTGATCATTCGGCGAGCAGCCTACCCGACCCCATAACACCTCGACATTGGCGGTGAGGGCGAAGCCGGGAGGTACGCACGTACGTTATGCGTGCATGGATCCGCAGCCACCGAGCGCGCCGCCACCCTGGCCGCCACCGGGCGCCCCGACGCCGCCACGTCTCGATGCATCGAACGACCCATGGACTCCCGAACCGGCGGCGATCTCGTATCAGGCTGCCCCCAAGCGGCGCTGGCCGGTCGCCTCGCTGGTGATCGCAGTCCTGCTCACGGCCATGGCCGGCGTAGCCCTGGGAGCCGCGAGTTCCACCGCGTCGGCAGCAGCGACTGCAACGCAACTCGAGGCTGCCGGAGACTTCGCGGGGGCGATCGCGGTAGATCAGGTGATCGAAGGCAGGACCGGCCCGCTCTTCATCCTCGACACGTCGGCGGCATCAGCCGCGTCTGCTGCCGAGGAGCACACATTGATGTCCTGGGCGAAGTCGCTTGGTCGCAAGGGTCAGGTCGATGAGGCGGTCGTGCTCTACCGGTCCGTCACCGACCGGTCGCTCCGTCGCGAGGCGACCGCGGCGCTTGCCGCGCTCCTCTACGCATCGTCGACGAGTGACGCCGCGCACCAGGCCTATCCGGCCGCCATCACGCGGCTCGAGGAGATCATCGCCCTGGCGCCGAACACCGCCACGGGAGCGGAGGCGCAAGTGCAGCTCCCGATCGATCAGGCCGGCGAGGCTCGCGTGCTCGTCGCAGCGGGCCACGCGACGGACGCCGTGACGCTGCTCGATCAGGTGGTTGATGAAGGTTCGGCCGCGGCAACCAAGACCGCCGAATCGCTCTATCCGGCAGCACTGCTCATCGCCGGGCAGGAGGAGCTGGCGCAACTGTCCGACAAGGAAGCGGTGGTCGATCTCCAGCGTCTCGTCGCCAAATTTCCGGGCACTGCTCAGGCGCTGCAGGCGCAGGCAATGCTCGCTGCGCCGGTGGCTGTGTCCGGGACGCTCGTCGCTCGCAGTGGTGCTCCCGCTTCGGGGCCTGTCCGCCTGAGTACGAACTACAAGGCCGAGCCGGGTGGGACGTACAAGACGAGCGGGCCCTTCATCACCGGCGCCGCCGACTCGGCGGGGGACTTCACGTTCGGATCCGTCCCCGTCGGCGGCCCGTACGTCCTGGAGTTCTTCGCCGACGGCAACTGGACGACGCTCATCGACCCGGCGACCGGGCAGCCCTCGCATCCGGTCAAGGTCACTTCCCTCGCCCCCGTCGACCTCACATTCGTCGTGCTGCCGTCCTCCTGATCTCGCGGCACGGGGCGCCCGGGCACTCACGCGGCTTTGTCCCTGTGAGGGGGTGCCCTGCGCGGCTACGATCAGTGCATGGGAGGGGAGTTCGAGGGTGTCGTGCGTCCTCGGCGCGCACCCCGGGCCGGACGAAGGGCCCAGGCAACCCTCGAGTTCGCGGTCGTCGTGCCCCTGTTTCTCATCTGCCTCATGGGTGCGCTCGACGCGGGGCTCTGGGCTGTCCAGACCTCGGCTGAGGTATCTGCCGTGGAGCAGGCCGCGACGGTCGCCGCCTCGGCGGGCTCGAACCCGGCGGCCGAGACTGCGCCCGACGCTCGAGCGGTGACCGCCGCTGTGTCGGGCGAGCTGCGAACGGCGCTCTTCGGGACGAGCATTGCCGGGTGGTGCCAGCCGGTCACTTCCGGCGCATGCCAACCGGACGTGTCCGCGCGCTGCCCGTCCACACCCGCGGAGGTCCAGGCGACGATGGGACCGCGAGTCGTCGTGGTCTGCGTCACCGAGCAGGACCCGCCGCCGTGCATCGCGCCACCGCCCGGCGTGCCATCGCCTTACCCGCCGAAGTGCGATGACTCGCCACTGATCACCGTGCGCGTGATCGGTTTCATCGCCTCGTTCGTGCCTCCCGGCTTCGGCCCCGGAGCGACCGGTTTCGAGCTTCCCACAGACATTTCAGCAACGACGCACACGCTGCGGTTCGCACCGTGACGCGCCGGGGACGGCGTGGCGATGACGCTCAGGCCGTCCTCGAGACCGCGCTCATCCTGCCGATCCTCCTGCTTCTCGTCTGCAACTTCGTCGGTCTGATGGTGCAGGTCACCGTGCAACAGCAGCTCAACGCCGCGACGGCGCTGGCGGCGCAGTCACGCTTTCAAGCGCCCAACAACGCGGTGGATCCGTCGGGCACGCGCTGCTGCGGAGCCGGCGAATCCCAGCTCATTACCGCCGGGCTCCCGACGGGATGCCGCTACGCCGCCGAGACCTTCTACGGAACGATGACGACGTACACGGGCATGCTCGTCTGGCAAACCGCGCCGATGTGCACGTCGGGCGGCGACAGCGGTGACGGAGCGAATCCGTCGCAGGCGCCGCAGGCGTATCCCGGCTCGCCGCTTGATGCTGACGTCTCGTGCGACATCGGTTCGACCGGTGCCGGTGGCGTCATCGTCCCGGGCTATCTGGACCGCGCGCTGCGACCGCCGAACGGTCTCACCGTCGTCACCTGCAGCGCGACTACGCGGCTGGACTTCTCGAAGACCCCGCTTGCCTGGGGCGTGTTCTGGAGCCCAACGGTGCACGCCCAGTCAGAAGCGTTGCCACCGCCGTTTCGGCAATGACTCCGTGCATCAACCGACTCCGACGCAGGCGGCAGCGCGGGCAGACGCTGATGGTGTTCGCGCTCGGTTTCTCGCTGTTTCTCTTCGGTCTGACGTGTCTCGTCGCGGACAGCGCATATCTCTACGTGTGGTCCGGACGCGTCGAGGCCGCCGCGCAACTCGGTGCGCAGTCGGGCGCAGATGCTGTCGATCCACGCTTTCTGTATGCACAGTCCGTGCAGGTCGTCGACATCAACCCTCAGGACATGCAGGGCACGCTCTACACATTTCAACGCGCGTGTATTCAGGCCGGAGATCAGTCGGCACAGGTCCCCCGCGACCGTGGCAACACCGTCATGCTGAAGACTCCGGACGATGCGCAGGCACCCGACGGCACGTCATGCGCGAGTGACGGATGTCAGGTGTACGCGGTCGTCTCGCGCGTCGTGCGTCTGCCCATTCCACTGCCGGGATTTCCGGACTCCGTGACGGTGCGCGGCAGCGGATACGCTGCCGCGGTCGTCGGCACCGACCACGCAACGAGTGTGTGCACCGGGCTCACCTGGGTACCCGCCCCACCGCCCTGAGTACCTAAGCTCGCACCGTGGTGATTCGCGAGCCCGCGCTCTGGCGCGACATTCCAGTCCGCGGAGAAGTGCTCGACGCGTCGACCCGCGGCCTGACCGGTCTGGAGAGCCTCCGCCAGATACGCGGCCGTCCGCCGATGGGACGGCTCACCGGGGTCGACTTCGAGGGCGCGGAAGAGGGCAGCGCGAATTTCAGCATGCCGGTGAGCGGCTGGTTCGAATGGTCGAGTGCCGGCGTGCCCGGTGGCGTCCTCGCGCTGCCCACCGACGCGGCGCTCGGGTGCGCGCTACAGTCGTTGCTCCCGGCGCACACGCAATACACGACCGCCGAGGTGTCGATGACATACGTCCGCCCCGCGCGGGTTGGATCTGTTGTCACCGCGCACGGCCGCTCGCTCTACTCGGGTCGGACGATGGGTCTCTCCGAGGCCGAGGTGGTGGATGACGAGGGGCGCCTCATCGCGCATGCAACGTCGCGGATGCGCATCTTCAGCGACCCCACGAGCGGCGCTCCAAGCCGTAGTGGCAACGCTGCGCCGCCGATAGTCGTCCCCGCTGAGCTGTCGCAGGATGACGGTCCTGACCCGTACCTCCGCCCGCTGGTCGGCGGCAGTGACGTTGCAACAGTGCGGGGAATGCGCGGCATCGACGTGGTCCGTGCGCAGATTCGCGGCGACCTGCCGCTGCCGCCGCTCCACCATCTGCTCGGCATCGCGCCGACGGATGCGGGCGAGGGTGCCGCTGCATGTGCGCTGCCACTGAGTGGATGGCTCGCGACACCGTTTGGCTGGCCGCAGGGAGGCTTCATCGTCCTCCTTGCCGACCTGGCGCTCGCGCTCGCCGTGCAGACAACGCTCGCACCAGGCGAACGCATGGCATCGGTCGACATCAAGGTGAACTTCCTTCGCCCGGTCGCCGGCGACGGCAGTCTCATCGAAGCGCGCGCGAAGGTCGTGCACCGCGGGCGGAGCCTTGCGGTGAGCACAGCCGAGGTGATCGCCGCGGACGGCCGGACGGTCGCACTCGCGACCGGCTCAGCCGCCCTGCTCGGCACCTGACCTCAGGCGATCTCGCGTTCGCTGCGGGTGATCCCTGGGGTGCGTGGCTCCTGCGCCGGCAACCGCACGCCGAGGTCACGCGCGATCTGACGGCCGTCGGGGCTGCCCCAGCCGCTCGCCAGATCCCAGCCACGCCGGGCTGCATATGGGCCGCCGGTGTTGCCCGCGGTGACATCGTTGAACCCGCGACCGCGCAACGCGTAGAGCTTCGGATGCGGGAGCCCGATCCGGTGTCCGAGTTGCGCCGACACGAGTGTCCACAGCGCCGTGTACATCGGCGCGACGGCGCTCGTCCCACCCGTCGACCGGAGCCGGCGCAACGCGACCACGTTCCAGCCGGTGAGCGGATCGGCGTTGCCCGACCCGTCCGGAAGGCCGCGACCCGGTGCGCCGCTGTCGGCCGATCTCGGCCGGATACCGAGCGCGGCCTGATATGCGGGGACGGGGAACGCCCCGCTGACACCGCTGCCGGCGGCTCCGGCACCGCGGGCCAGCTCATTCCAGACGGTCTCGGTTCGGATCTGTCCCCGAGACGCGAGCAGCGTGGTGCCGCCGCACGCCCACACATGCGGGCTCGACGCCGGGAATTCCGGATGCTGAAAGCCGTCGAGCTCATCGTTGCTCGAGCCGGCATCCCCGGCGGCGGCGCTGAACGTGACGCCATGCAATGCACCGGTTGCGAACGCGGAGTCGAGACCGCGGATCCCCTGCGGCGACCAGTTGTCCTCCGATGATCCCCAGCTGATCGACACCGCGGCAGGTTGCCGCCCGGCGTCGGCTGCGGCAGTTGCCACCGCATCGATGAATCCCCGCTCGTTGTTGGGGGCGTTGTAGTTGACGATCGTCAGGTGCGCCTTGGGCGCCATCGCTGCGACCATCGCGCCGATCACCTGGTAGTCGAGTGCGACTTCCACATCGGCGCCGCCGGGGTCGGGGGTCGGCGTGGCCCCGTCGATCCAGATGTTGGTGATGTCGGGCGCGGGGAGTCCGAGCCGCGCGAATGACGCGGCGAGGTCGAAGGGATGGACAACGCCGCCGAGCTCGATCATCGCCGCGACCAGTTCGACGCCCTCGCCGCCGTTGGGAAGGCGCGGATAGTCGTACAGCGCTGCGATCTGTGGTGGGTCGTACGCGAATATGGCAGCGCGGCCGTCGTCGAGCGAGCGAAGGTGCGAGCGCGCGATCGGCCTGTCGTCGAGCCCGAAGACGCCGTCGATCAGGCCGTGCAGTTGGGCGGGGATGTGGACCGGCCCGGTATGGCCGCGATACTCGACCGAGCGGCCGTCTGGCTGCTGCCAGCGAAAACGCTCGAGGTCGACGCCGAACGCCCTGCCGAGTTGCGCCGTACTGCCGCGAACCATGACGCGTCTCGTTGCCGCGTCCTCGAACGTCACCTGCAGACCGGCCGCAGTCGCCCAGCGCACGACGCGATCCCGGTCCGCCGGGTCGTACCCGTGCCGCGCAGTCAGCTGGTTGATGTCCATGTGACGCGAGCGCCGGTCCGGCAGCGACTGGAGCCAGGCGAGGCTCTGCGCAGTGGTCGGCCCGGTTGTTCGCTCCCGGATGAGCAGCGTGACGCCGGCATCGGCATGCAGCTCCTCGTCGGAGAGCTTGCGCAGGCGGCGGTGACCGGCCCGCGTGCCGCCGGCGGGATGGAATGCACTGCCACGCAGCGCGAGGGTGTCGGGCATCGTCGTCCCCTTCTCGAGGACGTCGGGCGGGCGCCGCCGTTGCGACGGCGCTGCATCCCGACGCGGAGCCGCCCATCATCGAGTCGGGCTCCGGACACTTCGCGGACGTCCCGCGCGCAGCTCAGCGCGTTGTGCGCACCCGCTCCAGGGCTTCGATCGCGCTCTGATTCTCGAGCGATGAGAGATCGCCGGGATCGTTGCCGAGATAGACGGAACGCACCACCCGGCGCAGCACCTTAGCATTGCGTGTTTTGGGCAGCTCTGACACGATCTCGACCGCGTGCGGCGCCAGCGCCTTGCCCATCTCGTCTGTGACGCATCGTGCCAACGCCGTGCGAAGCTCAGGCGAGTCGGTGACGCCCGGTTTGAGCACGACGAAGACGACGAGCGCCTCGCCCTTCAGCGGATCGGGCACGCCGATCGCCGCTGCTTCGGCCACGGCACGGTGAGCGACGAGCGCGGATTCCACCTCAGCGGGCCCGAGCCGCTTGCCGGCGACCTTGATCGTGTCGTCGCTGCGGCCGCGGATGTACCAGAGACCGTCGGCGTCCACCTCGACCCAGTCGCCGTGCACCCAGATGTCGGGCCACCGTGACCAGTACGTGTCGAGGTATCGCTCCCTGTCGCGCCAGAATCCCCGCGTCATGCCGGGCCACGGCGCGCGAATCACCAGCTCGCCGACGCGGTCGCGGATGCTGCGGCCGTTCTCGTCGACGATGTCGGCCGCCATGCCCGGGCACGGACCCGCGAACGCGCATGGCTGCAGCGGCGTGAGCATGTTGCCCGCGAGGATCCCGCCAGAGATCTCCGTCCCGCCCGAGTAGTTGATCACCGGCAGCCGACCGCCGCCGACCTTCTGCTGATACCAGAGCCAGGGGTCCGTGTTCCACGGCTCGCCGGTGGAGCCGAGTACGCGCAGGGATGAGAGATCGTGTGCCAGCACCGGCTCGTCACCGCTGCGCATCAACGCGCGGATCACTGTCGGCGCGATACCGAGCACCGTGACGCGATGCCGCTCCACAACCGACCAGAGGCGATCCGGTCCCGGGTGGTCGGGCACGCCGTCGAAGAGCACGAGCGTCGCGCCGATGCTGAGGGCGCCGCAGATCGCCCACGGGCCCATCATCCAGCCGATGTCGGTGAACCAGAGCAGCCGATCCTGCTCACCGACGTCAAAGCAGTGCGCCATGTCCTGCGTCGCCTTGACAGGAAAGCCGCCATGGACGTGGACGGTGCCCTTCGGTTTTCCGGTGGTGCCACTCGTGTAGATGATCATGAACACCGAGTCCGCGCCGGTGTCAGCGACGGGTGGTGCTGCGTCGAAGTCCGCGGGCATCGGTTCGAATCGGACGTCGCGGCCGGGTTGCATCGCGACATCGTCACCGTCGATACGCGGCACGACCAGAATGTGTTGCAACGACGGCAGCTGCGCGGCAGCCTCATCGGCCACGGCCTTCATGCGGACAACACCGCCGCGCCGCTTGAATCCGTCAACAATGACGAGAACCTTCGCGTCGCAGTCCTGCAGACGCGAGACGATGGCGCCGGCGCCGTACCCGCTGAAGAGCGGCACGACGATCGCCCCCAGCCATGCACACGCAAGGAACAACGCGACCGTCTCCGGGATCATGGGCATGCAGAGCCCGACGCTGTCGCCGGCCCCGACGCCCAGTCCCTGCAATACCGATGCTGCGTATGCCGTCTCGCGCTCGAGACGCGCGTAGGTCCACTCACGGGTCGATCCGTCGTCACTTTCAGACACCACCGCGATGCGCTCGGAGGCGCTCCGTGCCCATCGGGTCACGGCGTTATGGGCGAGATTGAGCCGGCCGCCGACCCAGAAGCGCGTCCACGGCAAGCCGGCCGAGGTGTCCATCGCAGCGTCGAAGCGACGTGTCCACGCAACGCCGAGGTCGTCCGCCATCGCTGTCCAGAAGCGCTGCGGATCTTCGAGCGCGAGCCGGGCAACACCGTCGAGGTCACCGACACCGAGCGTGCCGATGAAGCGGCGCAGGCGCGAGGCGTCGGACTGCTCTGCCGTCGGCGTCCAGGCGAACCGCGAGTCGGAACCGGTGCTTACCACCGAGTGACCATAACGCGTGGTCAGCGGTCGATCGCGGACATGTCCCAGTGGCGGTCGCCCCGCACCTCGCCCGGCCGCACCACCTCGTCAATGCGCTCGATGTCGCCGGCGTCCAGGCTCACGTTCGCCGCCGCGGCATTCTCGTCGACGCGGTCGCGACGCTTTGTCCCCGGGATCGGCACGACATCATCGCCACGGTGGAGCAGCCATGCCAGTGCGAGTTGCGCGGCGGTCAGGCCGCGCTCCGCGGCAAGCGTCGAGAGCCGGTTCGCGATCGCGTTGTTCGTCTCGAGGTTTTCCGCAGCGAAGCGTGGGAAGTTGTTGCGCCGGATGTCGCCCTCGGGGAGCGTCTCCGCGTCGACGCTCGCCGTGAGAATGCCGCGACCGAGCGGGCTGTACGCGACGAACCCTATGCCCAGCTCGCGGATGGTCGGGAGCACGCTCTCCTCGACATCGCGCGTGAACAGTGAGTACTCGCTCTGCACCGCAGAGATCGGATGCACCGCGTGTGCCTTGCGGATGTTCGCGGCGCCGGCCTCGCTGAGGCCGATGTAGCGCACCTTGCCGGCGGCAACCAGCTCCGCCATCGCGCCGACGGTTTCCTCGATCGGCACTGAGCGATCGACGCGGTGCTGGTAGTACAGGTCGATGGTGTCGATGTCGAGCCGCTGGAGCGACGCATCGCATGCGCGCTGCACGTACTCGGGCTTGCCGTTGATGGTCTGTCCGTCAGGACCACGCACCAAACCGAATTTGGTTGCGACGACGAACTGGTCGCGGCGACCGGTCAGCGCGCGGCCCACCAGCTCCTCGTTGGTGAATGGCCCGTACATGTCAGCGGTATCGAGCAGCGTGATACCAACCTCCGCGGCTCGGTCGATGGCCGCGATCGCCTCATGCTCGTCGCGTTCCTCGGCGGTCCCGTAGAAGTCGGACATGCCCATGCAGCCAAGTCCGATGGCCGAAACCTCGAGCCCCTGCGTCCCCAGCGTTCGATGCTCCACGTCAGCCTCCTCGAGCGCCGGTGCGGTCACCGGCACGGGAAAGGATGCAGCGAAGCGCTGCCCCTATGCGGTCTGGGTGATCGGTGGAGCTTCCCGGCGTTCGGCTCGACCCGTGTCAGCCCAGCCGTAGATGGTCGCGCCAACCCCTGTCAGACCGGCGATGAGAAAGGCCAGCTCCGTCCCGCCGGCTTGCGCGAGCCACCCCGCGAGCAGGCCGCCGAGCGGTGCGGTGCCGAAGAAGACGTAACCGTAGATACCGAGGACACGGCCGCGGAGCTGGTCGGTCACCGCGAGCTGCAGTGTTGCGTTCGTCTGCGAGGCATAGATCGTGAACGCGACGCCCGTCACCACGAGCGCGAGTCCCGCGGCCCAGGTGACGTGGAGTGGCGCAAGCGCGATCTCCGAGACCGAGAACAGTGCTGCGCCGCTGAGCATTGCGTGGCGGCTGGCTCGACCCAGTGACGCCGAGAAAAGTGCTCCGATCAGCGCGCCGAATCCGAACAGTGCTGAGAGGATGCCGAACACCTCGGGGCCGCTGTTCAATGTGCGCGACGCCAGGACGGGCAACAGCACGTTGAAGTTGATGCTGATCGTCGCGATGAACAGCATCATCACGAGCACCGAACGGATCACCGGCGTGCGCCAGGAGAACTTCAAGCCTTCGATCGACCCGCGAAAGAGGTTCTGTGGGTTGAGGTCGCGGTGCGTCGGAAACAGCTGGTGCACACGCATCATCCAGAGCGCGGCGAGCACGGCGAGATAGCTGAGCGCGTTGATGAGGAAGCAGACACCGACGCCGGCGACCGCGATGAGTGCGCCGGCGATCGCCGGCCCGACGATGCGAGACGCGTTGAACAGGCTCGAGTTCAGCGCGACCGCGTTCGGCAGCTCGTCGCGTCCGACCATCTGGATGGTGAAGGCCTGACGGACCGGGTTGTCGAGCACGGTGATCGTCCCGGTGATCGCAGCGATCGACGTAGACCTCCCACACTGTCGCGTGGCCGGTGAGGGTGAGCACCGCGAGCAACGTCGCTGTGATCATGAACGCGGCTTGCGTGCAGAGCAGCACCTTGCGTTGATCGAGCCTGTCTGCGATCGCTCCCCCGAAGAGTCCCAGCAGCGCGTACGGTCCGAACTGGCAGACCGCGAGGATGCCGACGGCGAGCGCTGAGTGGGTGTTCTGGACGACAAACCACGCCTGCGCGACGCTCTGCATCCATGTCCCGCTGATGGAGACGACCTGTCCGAAGAAGTACAGGCGGTAGTTGTAGTGCCGGCGAAGGCTCGTGAACGTGCGCGCCGTCGCGCTGCCGATACCGAGGCTCATTCGGCCTGGACCAGCAGTGCCTCGAGCGGTGCGATCGCATCCGCGATGGCGGTGAGATCCACGTCGGCAAGCGCGCTCAACCGCGCGGACAGCCAGGCGGTGCGCTTGGTGCGGATGACCTTGAGAACGCGAAGTCCTTCCGGTGTGACCTCGAGATCGACCCTGCGCCGATCGCGCTCGCCCTGCCTGCGGGTGATGAGCCCGGAGGCCTCGAGCCGATCCACGTGACTGCAGATCGATGGCACCGACGTCCCTTCGCGGGCCGCCAGCTCGGCAACGCCGATGCCCGGGTTGTCCTGGATCGAGCTCAGCAGGGAAAGCTGGCCCGCGGAAACGCCTGACGTGTGCACCTCGCGGCGGAGGTGGCGGTTCAGGTGGAGCAGGACCGGGCGGAGCCGGTTGGCGACATCGACGGGCTTGTTGCTGGGTGCGGGCACGAGATTGATTATATAGCCTAACTAACCTTCTTGGCAAGACCCGATGCGTCTCAGTCCGGTCACGAAATTCCGACTCTGGGAACCGCGCCGGGGCCGCGTGCGTGTGCACCTCCGCACGACGTCAATCCACTGGAGGTCCGAGGCCATGCGCAAGTTGCTGTTTGCCGGTATGGGTGTTGGCGCGGCGGTCGTGCTGCAGGCGAGCCAGGCGCTGGCCTGTGGGGGCCTCGTCGCCCCTGACGGGGACGTGCGCCTCGCCAAGGCGACGACGTTCGTGGCGTGGTCAGCCGGCGTCGAGCACTACGTGACGAGCTTCGCGTACACCGGCGCCGTCGCCGATGTCGGCTGGATCGTGCCGCTCCCCGCGATTCCGACGTCCATCACCGAAGCCGGCGCATGGACCCTGCAGCGCCTCGAGCGCGAGTTCGCTCCGCCTGAGGATTTCGCCCTTTCAGCCGCAGTGCCGGCCGCCGCCGGGCTCCCGGCGGTCGTCGTCGAGCAGGTGCAGGTCGAGGCGCTCGACGTGACGGTCCTCAAGGGCAGCGGCCAGGCGGTGATCAACTGGTGCATTCACAACGGCTTTCTCGTCTCAGCCGAGATCGAGAACCACCTGCTTCGCTACGCCGGCAGCAGCCCGATCTTCATGGCGGCGAAATACAACACGTCGATCGCGGAGCAGCGTCATCAGCAGGCCGGCGACGGCGTCCCGCTCCTCATCACCATGCATACACCCCAGCTGTGGGTGCCGCTCGAGATCCTCGCCAACGAGGGCGCCCCGGTGAACGCCGACCTCTTCCTGCTCACGGACAAGCCGCTCGAGACCCAGAGCGGCGTGCCAGTCACCTCCGCGTCGAACAACGGCTCGGTGATCGACGGTGCGAAGGGATTCACCGTCGCAGGCGCAGAGCCCATGAATGCGAGCCTGCACCATGACCTTTCCATCGATCGGAACATGTCCTGGGTTCCCGCCAGCGGCTACGTGACGTACCTGACGCTCAATGCTCCAGGCGCAGACGTCAGCTATGACCTCGGCGTGGACCCAAACAATGTGATCAGGCTGATGTCGTTTGGGACTCCGCTGGCCAATCTCGCCGGCGCGAACGCCACCATCTCAACGCCGGCCGATCCATCGGCACTCGTCTTTCCGCTCCTGCTCATCGCCGGCACGATCCTCGTCGTCACCCCGGTCTCAGTGGCGGCGTGGCGTCGCTCCGGTCAGAGTCGTCGTCATGCGAATCCCATGGGCTGAGCGGACTCGGCCGTCCTGGAAGCTCACGCTGCTGCCGATCGCCGCCGCCGCGCTGGCCGCGGCATGCGGTCACTCGCCCCGCACGACCGCTCCCAAAATCCTTGCGCTGCAGCCGGTCACCGCGATGGTGTCGGGCACACCGGAGACCATCCTCGAGGGAGACGCCGATCGATCCCTCTACTACTCACCGTCGGACTCCCCGACACATGTCACGTGCCGCAGCCTGTGTGCCGAAACGTGGATTCCCTTCCTCAAGCCGCAGGCCCCGTTGATCACCCCGCCCTACCAGCACGGTCCCTACGGCACCTTCACGTGGGCGTGGGTCGCGAACGAATGTCAGGCCGAGTACAACGGCCATCCGCTGTACACGTACGCCGGGGATCTGCGGCCGGATGAGGCCAGCGGCAACGATCGGCAGGACCGGTGGTTCGTCGTGACCCCTGACATCGCTCCGCCGGCGGGGTGGTCCGGGAGCCGCGCCCGGTCATCGTGCTGAGGACGTCAGCGGCCCAAGCGTCACCCGACAGGAAAGTTCAGGATCTCCATAGGCTCGATGGCTTCGGCGATCGGCGTGTTTGTCACCGTCGCGAAGAAATAGAGTTCGGCCTCCATCGAGCGCGCGATGTTCTCGGCTTTGCGGAACCCGTGCTGCTCACCCTCGAAACCGATATACGCGCACGGCACGCCGCCGGCCTGCAGCGCCGCGAACATCAACTCCGCCTGTTGTGGCGGGACCACCGGGTCGTCGAGACCCTGCAACAACAGGACCGCACCGCGCACACGGTCGATGAAATGCACGGGCGAACGCTCGTACCGCACGTGTCCTTCCGGATACGGCGACTCATAGTGCGACTCGAACTTGTGCGGGTCCTGCTCGAAGAGCACCTCGACGTCGGCGATGCCGAAGAGGCTGCAACCGGCTCTGAACACGTCGTGAAAAACCATCGCGCACAGCACCACGTAGCCGCCCGCGCTGCCGCCGTGAATGAACAGACGCTCTGCATCGACGACGCCCGTTTCGGCGAGGTGCTTCGCGCCCGCAACACAATCGCCAACGTCGACGATCCCTCCCTTGCCGTTGAGACGCTCGCGGTACGGACGGCCGTAGCCGGTGCTGCCGCCGTAATCGACGTCCAGATAGGCGAATCCTCTGCTGGTCCAGTACTGCACCGAGGCGTCGAGCGCGAAGTTGGTCGCCGACGTCGGGCCGCCGTGAGCGCGCACGAGGAGCGGCGGCTTGCGCCCGGGTTCGGGCGTGATCGCGTCGTTCCGCGGTTCGTAGAGCCAGGCATGTGAAGTCTTGCCGCCCTCGCCCGGGAAGGTGACGTGCCGCGGTGTCGACGTCACTGCTGGGTCGAACGTCATGTCCCCACTGTCGACCCGGAGCACGTGGCTCTCCCGCGTCGTCAGGTGCTCGCGCACGACACTCATCGGAGCGTCGGGGCCGCCCGCAAGGAACACCAGGTCATCGCCGTTCGCGCTGATGTACTGGCCGAATTGCGTGTATGGAGAGTCGAGCTGCGTCAGCTGCCCGTCCGCGTCAAGGACATGGAATTCCCACTCGCCGTTGCGCGAGGCCCACAGCGCGATCTTCCCCTCGCCACAGTGCGCGTACGTCGAGAACCCGAAGACCCACTGCGGGCCGCCGCATTCAGCCTCCATCGGCGCGAGCGGGACCACCTGTCGACCGTCGAACCGGTAGAGGTTCCACCAGCCGGTCCGGTCCGAGCTGAAGTGCAGCACCGAGCCGGCTGACCACGAGGGCTGGAAGATCGACTCGCGCGGGCCTCCGGCAACGAGACGAGGGTTCTGCGGCACGCCCGTAACGTCGAACTCCGCGACCCAGAGCTCGCAGCCGTCCCACGGCATGTTCGGGAAATTCCACGTCAGCCACGCGAGGCTCCGGCCATCGGGGCTGACCCGCGGCGTGGAGTAGAAGTCGTTGCCGGCGACGATGGTCACCGCTTCACCACCGGCGAGTGGGATGGCGCGGATGTCGTTCACCACCGACGGACCACGATGGTCCTCGCCGACACAGACGATCCGGTTGCGCGACACGTCCATCTCAAGGTCCGCATACCGCAGGTCGCCCACGTTGCCGGTCAGCGGCTCGGGCTCGCCATCGGTGACTCGGTACAGACGCCGGTCACGCGCGTTGGAGAAGTAGACGGTGCCGGCATGGACCCGCATGGCCGCGCCCCCGTACTCATGCACTCCGGTGCGCGCGGAAAACGGCGCAGCGATCAGATCGCGGGCGACTCCGTCACGGTCACGAACGATGACGCAGCGTCCGCCTTCGGTCGGGCGTCCCTCGATCCAGTACGCGTCACTGCCGTCGAGCTGAACGTCGGAGAGGCGCAGGCGCCCCGCCGCGGCCTGCCGTGCGCTGATCGGCGAGGGCCAGACACCCGATGCCGCGACGCCACCGTCGGCATGGCTCACGCAGTCGGAACGACGACGAACTGCTCGGCGAGGCGACCTTCTTCGAGGCCGTTCGCTTTTGCCGTCGCCGCAAGCCAGCTGCGCACGCGCTCCTCGAGAGCATCCCAGTCCGTGTACTGGCTGCGGTGGCAGCGGAGCGCGGCGAGCTTGCGATCCGCGGTGTCGGTCACATCGACCACCTGGGTTTCCTGTCCCATACCCATCGCCGCGCTCATCCAGACCTCGGCAACCGAGTAGGGCTCGAGGCCCTCCTGCTCGAGGAGCTCCATGTGGGCGAACGGGTTGCGCGCATCGGGGTAGACCGCGCAGAGGGTCGCCTCCCCGGCCGCGAGGTGGTCCGGGTGGCTCGCGAAGATCCGCGTGAAGTTGCGATTCGGCGATTGCGTGATCACGCGCTGCGGGGTTTTCTGCCGGATGACCCGGGTGATGTCGCGGCGCAACTCGATGCTCGGGGTGAGCCGCCCGTCCGGATACCCGAGGAAGGTGAGATCGGTGACCCCCACCTCAGCGGCAGCGGCGGTCTGCTCGATCCGACGGATGCGGGCCATCTCAGGGCGGCTGATGCTGCGGTCGGATCCGCCGGCGTCACCGTCGGTGACGATGCAGTAGGAGACCGTGACCCCCGCGTCGGTCCACTTCGCCGTGGTCGCCGCGTTGCCGAAGTCACAGTCGTCGGGGTGGGCGACCACCACGAGGACGCGTTCGATTCCGTCTATCTCTGACACGATCACGATGGTACCGGGAAGGGCAGATCAGACCTCCCGAACCCCGTGCGACACTCGATACATGGCTCCGCGTCTCCCCGCCGGCATCCCACTCCCCGAAACGGTGCGACGTTTGCTCTCGCGGCCGGTCGCGTCTTCGCGCCCGCTGCCGTTGCGGGATCCCACCCCGGACCCGGGGCTCTTCGGGCCGGACTCCGTGACCTGGCGGGTGATGCGGGAGCCCCGGCTGCTCCTGGCCGCCGGCCGCGCCCTGCTGCTGCAGGCAGCGCATCCGCTTGTCGCCCAGGGCGCGATCGACCACAGCACGTACAAGACCGATCCCTATGGTCGCCTCGAGCGGACCGTGCGCTGGGTGACGGTCGTCAGCTTCGGCACCACGCATGAGGCGGAGCGGGTCTCGGGGCGGGTGAACGGCTTGCATCGCCGCGTGTCGGGGCACCTGCCTGCTGCCAGTGCCACCGCACGGGTTCCAGCCGGGACCGTCTACTCGGCGGATGATCCCGCATTGCTCCGCTGGGTACACGCGTCGTTCGTCGATACGATGCTCGTCGCCCACGACGCGCTGATCGGCGGCCTCACCGAGCGCGATCGCGACGTGTTCGTCCGCGAGTGGGACGCCGTCGCGCGGCTGATGGGACTCCCGGGCGGTGGCTGGGCCAATGCCGCGGCGTTGCGTCGCTATGTCGAACGACAGCTGCACCGCGGCCCGGCGCTCCCCGGCGGAGGGTCGCTCGAGGTCGCCGAAACCGTCCTCCATCCACCCGTGCGATCGGCATGGATGCGCTCCGCGACGGACACCTTGGCCTTCGTCGCCACCGGGCTGCTGCCCCCGGAGTTGCGCCGTGGATACGGGCTCTCCTGGAGCCCTGCGCACGCGATCGCGTTCGCGACGCTGACGCGATCGCTCCGGCTGGCGACAGCGGCGCTGCCGCGACGGCTTCGGATCTCGCCCGTCTACGACCTCGCGCTCGCCCGATCGGAGGGACGCTGGCCGGATGCGCAGGCGGCCTGATGAGTTCGGATATCACTCAGCGGGGTGATTTTCGAGACGAAGCGGCGTCCACCCCTTGAGCAATCGTTACCCTACCGCTTGAGTCCTGGGGCAGAGGACCGCTACGTGGACATTTCGTCGCACACAAGGAGGCGCGTCAATGACGTTTCGGAGTTGGCGGGCGAAAACGCTGCCTGCCGCTATCGGTCTTGGGGCGATCGTTCTCGCCGCATGCGGTAGTAGCAGTACGGCGACAGGCCCGAAAGTCACCAAAACAACCGCGACCTTCGCAGAGGGTCCGGGCGCGCAACCGAACTACATCTTCCCGCTGGCCGGCCTCCAGTATTTCAGCGTCTCGAACCTCAGCCAGTTCCAGTTCCTCCTGTACCGGCCGCTGTACTGGTTCGGTCAAAACGGGACGGTGGCGCTGAACAACAGCCTCAGCCTCGCCGATCCGCCCGTCTATTCCTCGGACGGCAAGTCGATCACCATCACGCTGAAGGGCTGGAAGTGGTCGGACGGCACCCAGATCACGGCGCGTGACGTCCAGTTCTGGCAGAACCTCGTGACCGCCAACAAGGACAACTGGGCCGGCTACTCGCCCGGCGAGTACCCCGACAACGTCCTGAGCACAACGATCAGCCCGACCAACAAGCTGCAGATCACCTTCAACCTCAGCCAGGCGTATGGCTCGTACTTCTTCACCTACAACGAGCTGAGCCAGATCACCCCGCTTCCCCAGCACGTCTGGGACAAGGAGTCGGCGACCGGCGCGGTCGGTGATTACGACACGACCCCGGCCGGTGCGCAGGCGGTCTTCAAGTACCTCGACGCGCAGTCGAAGAGCATCTCGACGTACGACACCAACCCGCTCTGGCAGGTGGACTCCGGGCCGTGGAAGCTCAAGTCGATGGACACCGCGGGCAACGTCTCCATGGTGCCGAACACGAACTACGGCGGACCCGTCAAGCCGACCCTGACGCAGTTCAACGAAGTCCCCTATACGGCCGACACCGCCGAATTCAACGAGCTGAAAGCGGCGACATCGCCGACCAACACGACGGTTGACTACGGCTACCTGCCATCCCAGGACACGCCGCAGAAATCCACGCTCGACAACGTCTACACCTACGCGCCCTGGACCGGCTGGCAGATCACGTACTTCCCGGAGAACTTCACGAACCCGGTCAGTGGACCGATCTTCAACCAGCTGTACTTCCGGCAGGCGATGCAGGACCTGGTCGACCAGAACACCTTCATCAACAAGGCGTTCTTCGGCAATGCATATCCGACGTACGGCCCGGTGCCGGTGAAGCCGACCTCCAACTTCGTCGACTCGTTCGAGAAGAACAACCCGTATCCGTACAGCCCGTCAACGGCGGTTTCGCTGTTGCAGGCCAACGGCTGGACGGTCAACCCCGGCGGTACGAGCACCTGCACGAGCCCAGGTACCGGCACGGGTCAGTGCGGCGCCGGCGTCAAGCAAGGAGCGAAGGCTTCCTTCAGCCTCCAGTACGTCAGCGGTGTTCCCGCACTCGACCAGGAGATGGCGCAGTTCAAATCGGACTTCGCACAGGCAGGTATCGCGATCGACCTGACGACCGCTCCGTTCGACACAGTCATCGGCAACGCGACGCCCTGCAAGCCGGGCGCGGCGTGCTCCTGGGACATGGAGTTCTGGGGCGGTGGCTGGATCTACGCACCTGACTACGAGCCGACCGGCGATGAGCTGTGGTCGTGCACCGGATCCGGCGCCAGCGTCCAGTACGCGGGCTCGGACTCGGGCGGCTACTGCGACCCCCAGGCGGAGAGCGACATCCTCGCGACCGAGACCAGCGACAACGTCTCGGCCATGTACACCTACGAGGACTACCTCACCAAGCAGCTCCCCGTGATCTGGATGCCGGTTGCCTACGCGCAGCTGTCTGAGATCAACAAGGACCTGAAAGGCGCGACGCCGCAGGACCCGCTGTTGCAGATCTATCCGGAGAACTGGCGCTGGTCCTGAACCAGGGCTGACTAACCACTGACGTATCTGCTGAGGGATGCCGGCGCCGCGCCGGCATCCCCTCTCAGGCCGTCCATTCCGGTAACGTTGTCAAATGGTCGTCAGGGCGAGGTAGGAGCCAATGCTCGGCTACATCATCCGGCGCGTGCTGCAGTCGATCCTGATCACGATCGGGGTCACGCTCATCGTGTTCATCCTGCTGCACGTCATCCCCGGAGGTGGCGTCGCACGCGCGATTCTCGGACCGCGCGCCAACGCGGTGCAGATCGCGGCCTTCAACCACCAGAACGGGTTGGACCAACCCCTGCCGGCGCAGTACCTGACCTATCTCTGGCAGCTCGCGCACGGGAACTTCGGCTTCTCCTACAAGCTCAACCAGAGCGTCGGCTCGCTGCTGGTCCAGTACCTGCCGAAGACGCTGCTGCTCCTCGGTCTTGCGTACGCCGTCTCGGTCATCGTCGCGGTCCCGCTCGGCATCTACCAGGCCGTGCGACGCAACAAGATCGACGACTACGTGCTCACCGGAGCGTCGTTCGTCTTCTACTCGATGCCGGTGTTCTGGCTGGGCATCATCCTCATCGTCATCTTCAGCGGAGCGCTGCACGTGCTTCCCTCGGAAGGACCGCAGGGGGCATTCGTCACCGACGACCTCAACCAGTTGAGCTCGCTGATCCTGCCGGTTGCAACACTGGCACTGGTGACCATCGCCTCGTTCAGCCGCTACATGCGCTCATCAACGCTCGAGAACATGGTGCAGGACTACGTGCGCACCGCAAAGGCCAAAGGCGCTTCGGATACGCGAGTCCTGTTTGTCCATGTGCTCCGCAACGCGATGATCCCGATACTGACATTGATCGGCCTGTCCGTTGGCTACGTTTTCAGCGGCGCGCTGATTACTGAAGCGCTCTTCAACTACCCCGGAATGGGCTACATCTTCTGGAACGCTGCGTTGACGCAGGACTATCCGATCATTCTCGGCGTCATCGTCGTGACCGGCTTTGCGACCGTCCTCGGTTCGCTGATGGCCGACATCATGTACGCGATCGCCGATCCGCGCGTGAGGTACCGTCGAGCATGAGCACACTGGATCAACCCCGAGGCATTGCTCGTCCCCTGCAGGCGCCACCGATCCCGCAGGAGAAACCGGGAGAGGTTCAGGACGTCGCACCGGCATACGAGGCGCAGGGTGTCTGGCGACTCGCGTTCAACGTCTTCGTGCAGCACCGCCTCGCGGTGATCGGCCTGGGCATCGTCATCTTCATGACGTTGTTCTGTTTTATCGGTCCGCTCGTCTACCACACCGACCAGACGACCGTTAATCTGAACAACGCCGAGCTCGCACCGGGAGCCGGACACCTGCTCGGCACCGACGAATTCGGCTTCGATGTCATCGGGCGGTTGATGATCGGCGGTCAGACCTCGCTTGAGATCGGCATCGCCGCGGCGCTGGTCGCCACCATCTTCGGTGTCGTCTGGGGCGCGGTCGCCGGGTTCTTCGGCGGGTGGATCGACGCGCTGCTGATGCGTTTTGTGGATGTGATGCTGGCGATCCCAAGCCTGTTTCTGCTCCTCTTTCTCGCCGTTGCCTTCCCGCGCACCGTCCCGATCCTGATCCTCGTCGTGGCGGTGACCGCGTGGCTCATCCCGGCACGCCTCATTCGAGCCGAGGCGCTGACATTACGGACGCGCGACTATGTCCAGGCCGTCACCATGATGGGCGGCGGCGGCTTCCGCATCGTGATGCGCCACATCATTCCCAACTCCATCGGCACGATCATGGTGAACGCGACCTTCCAGGTCGCCGACGCGATCCTGCTCGTAGCGGCGATCAACTTTCTCGGGCTCGGCATCGCGCCGCCGGCTACCAACTGGGGCGCCATGCTCTCCGGCGGTGTGAACTACGTCTACGACGGTTGGTGGTGGCTCATCTACCCGGCCGGTATCGCCATTGTCCTCACCGTCGTCGCCTTCAACTTCATCGGCGACGCGCTGCGCGACGCACTCGAGGTCAGGCTCCAGAAGCGCTGACGGTCGGCCGCGCTATGCGGCTGTCGCGACCGGCGGCCGCAGCGGGAAATGACACGCGGCCTCGTGGTGCGGACCGAACGAGCGCAGCGGCGGCTCCTGGTCGGCGCACAGCTGCTGCGCGAAAGGGCACCGCGTGCGAAAGCGACAGCCGGACGGGGGATTGATCGCCGAAGGGATCTCCCCTTTCGGGCCATCCATATCCTTGGCGCGCTCGACGTCCGGATCCGGAATCGGGATCGCGCTGATGAGGCCCTTCGAGTACGGATGCGCGGGTTGCGTGTACAGCTGCTCGCCGCTGCCGATCTCCACCATCTTGCCGAGATACATGACGCCGATGCGATCGGACATGTATTTCACGACAGACAGATCGTGCGAGATGATCACGTAGGTCAGCCCGTACTTCTCCTGCAGGCTGTTCATCATGTTCAGGATCTGCGAGCGAATCGACACGTCGAGCGCCGACACCGGTTCGTCCGCGACGATGAGCTTGGGATTGAGCGCCAGGGCGCGTGCGAGGCCGATGCGCTGACGCTGGCCGCCGCTGAATTCGTGGGGATAACGGTCGAGCGCACCGCGCGCAAGGCCGACATCGTTGAGCAACTCTGCGCAGCGCTCGACCTGTTGCTTCTTGTTCCCGATCCCCTGAATCGCGAGCGGCTCACGCAGGATCGTGACCACGCGCATGCGCGGATCGAGCGATGCGTACGGGTCCTGGAACATCATCTGCATGTCGCGCCGCTTGGTCCGGAGCTTCCCGTGCGGCATGTGAGCGATGTCCTCGCCGTTGATGATGATCGAGCCCGAGGTCGCCGGCTCGAGGGCCACGATCATCCGGCCGGTCGTCGTCTTGCCGCAGCCCGATTCGCCAACCAGGCCAAAGGTTTCTCCCGGTTTCACCGCGAACGAGACGTCCGACACTGCGTGCACGGCACCGACGGTGCGCTGCAGCACCGCGCCGCGTGTCACGGGGAATTCCTTGACGAGATTGCGAACCTCGAGGAACGGCTTCACGCCGTTGCCGGTCGCCGGTTCCGGTGCGGTGAGCGGTGGTGCAGTGGTCATCGGACCGGCGCGAAATCCGGCTCGGCGGGGGCTTCCACGCCGGCGGGGTGATGACACGCGTACAGGTGTCCCGGCTCGTGCTCGATAAGGACCGGCTCCTCGGTGTGACATATGGCGGTGTCATACCTGCAGCGAGCCGCAAATCGACACGCGGGCGGCGGTGCCGTGAGGTCCGGCGGGAGGCCGGGAATGCTGTAGAGGCCCGTCGCAGCGTCCTGGTCGAGCCGCGGGATCGCCTCGACGAGTGCCTCCGTGTAGCGGTGCCGCATCCCTTTGAAGAGGGTTCGCGTCTCGGCCTGCTCGACGATTTTCCCTGCGTACATAACGGCAACTCGGTCGGCCCGTCCGGCGATGACACCCATGTCGTGGGTGATGAGCAGCACCGCCATGTGCAGCCGGCGACGGAGGTCGTCGAGAAGATCGAGGATCTGCGCCTGGATGGTCACGTCGAGCGCAGTCGTCGGTTCGTCGGCGATGAGCAACTTCGGGTCGCACACGAGCGCCATGGCGATCATGACTCGCTGCCGGAGACCGCCCGACAGTTGATGCGGGTAATCGTTGAGACGCTCCCTGGGTCGCGGCATTCCCACCAGACCGAGGACTTCCGCGCAACGCTCGCGATTCTCTTCATCGCTCGTCTCGCGATGGATGTGCAGCACCTCGCCGATCTGATCGCCGATGGTCATGGTCGGGTTCAGCGACGTCATCGGATCCTGAAAGATGACCGCGACCTCGTTACCGCGGATGTCGCGCATCTCCTTCTCGGGAAGTGGGACCACGTCGCGGCCGTTGAGCTTGATGCTGCCGGCAACGATATTGCCGCCTGAGGGAAGGAGTTTCATGATCGACATGCCGGTGATGCTCTTGCCGCATCCCGAACTCACCGACCAGCCCGAGAGTCTCGCCAGGCGCGATGTGCAGCGACACTCCGTCGACCGCGCGAACCGTGGTTCGGGTCAGCCGGATGTGGGTCCGCAGGCCCTCGATCTCGAGTACGTTGCCCGAACTTTCCATGCCGAAAAGAGCAAATCCTCCTGACCGGCACTATATCAGCGGGGAAGGGCGAGTTTGGGTGTTGTTGATGCCCCCCTGGAACGGCTAGGCTCGCGCGTGTGACTCAGGAAGTGGGAGACGCTGTCGTCGGCCTGCACGAAGGCGATTTCGAAGGTGTTCGTGGCCTGCGCATCCATCACCGGTCGTGGCTGCCTGCCGGTCAGCCGCGGGGGATCGTCGTCATAGCGCACGGATTCGCCGAGCACGGTGGCCGCTACGCGCGGGTCGCCGAGCGACTGGTCGCCGACGGTATTGCCGTCCGCGCTGCCGACCATCGCGGGCACGGTCTCAGTGAGGGAAAACGGACCAGCGTCGTCCGTTTCGACGACTACGTCGACGACCTCACGACCACCATCACGCAGGCAAAAGCGGAGTGGCCGTCGCTCAAGCTCATCCTCCTCGGGCACAGCATGGGCGGGCTCGTCGCGCTGCGCTTCGCCGTGCGCGATCCTTCGCCGATCGACGGCCTTGTCGTATCGGCGCCGGCCGCGTGTCCCGGTGACGTGTCGCGGCTCAAGCTCACTATCGGCCGCGCGCTCTCGCGCGTCGCTCCGAACACCGCTGTCTTGCGCTTGCCGCTCAACAAGATCAGCCGTGACCGTGCCGTCGTCGAGGCGTACAACAGCGACCCACTCGTCTTCCGCACGCCCATCAAAGCCCGCCTCGGGGCGGAGATGCTCGCAACGATGGATCGCGTCGATGCGGGACTTCCCGCGATGCAGGTGCCGCTCCTGGTCATGCAAGGCACGTCCGACGGCCTCGTCGACCCCGGGTGCGGCCCGCAGGTCTACAACCGCGCGGGCTCACCCGACAAGACGTTGAAGATGTACGACGGTCTCTGGCACGAGATCTTCAACGAGCCCGAGCGCGAGCACGTCCTCGACGATCTTGCCGCCTGGGTCAAGGCACATCTGACCTGAGCCCGTGCGCGCCGGTGCACTACAGTTGCAACCGATGCGTGAGCTCTGGGTGGTCAAGCCGGGATCCAAGGTCGACATCTCCGCGCTCGATCCCGGCGACACGCGCGGACTGAAGGGCGGCCGCAACGCGGCCGACGCGGCGCTTGCCAAGGACGAGGTGGCGCTTCGCGAGTTGCAGACGCGCCTCTGGGCTGAGAACAAGCGCTCAGTGCTCGTGGTCCTCCAGGGCACCGACGCGTCGGGAAAGGACGGCACCGTGGCCCATGTCTTCAGCGGCGTCAATCCGCAGGGAACATGGGTGACGTCATTCAAGACACCGACGGCCGAAGAGCTCTCCCACGATTTCCTGTGGCGAGTGCATCGCACGGTCCCGCACGCCGGTCAGATCGGGATCTTCAATCGATCGCACTACGAGGATGTGCTCGTCGCGCGCGTCCGCAAGCTCGTGCCCAAAGCGGTGTGGAAGCGCCGATACACCGACATCGTCGCGTTCGAGTCGCTCCTCGCCGAGAGCGGCACCGCCATCATCAAGTGCTGCCTGCTGATCTCCAAGGACGAGCAGCGACGGCGCTTCGAGGAGCGGCTGAAGGATCCGCAGAAACGGTGGAAGTTCCAGGCCGGCGACCTCGAGGACCGCGCCCTCTGGAAGGAATACCAGGCAGCCTATTCAGAGGCGCTGCAGCGAACATCGACGAAAGCTGCGCCGTGGTACATCATCCCCGCGGATCACAAGTGGTTCCGCAACTGGGCGGTGAGCCGCCTCCTCATCGAGACGCTCACCGAGATGGATCCGCAGTATCCGCAGCCGCCGGATCTCGCTGGTATCAAGATCGACTGATCCCGCGCCGACGGGTCCGCCATCAGACAGGCGCTCCGCAACCCAGCCGCACGCACCTGACCCAACTGGCGTGGCGACCCCGATCGGATTCGAACCGACGATCTCCACCTTGACAGGGTGGCGTGTTAGGCCAGGCTACACCACGGGGCCGTGGAGCCCCCGATGATACCAACCGCCGCTCAGGGCAACCCGCTACGGTTCGACGATGGCTCGCCGCGCCTTGCGTCCCAATGAGATTTCGTCGGGAGGCGTCGTGGTGCGCCCGGCTGCAAACGGCCCTGAGATCTGCCTCGTCAGCGACGGCAGGCACTGGGGATTTCCGAAGGGTCTGGTCGAGCCGGGCGAATCGCCCGAGGGCGCAGCGCTGCGCGAGATCGCCGAGGAAACCGGGATCCCGCGGTCGTCCCTCCAGGTCATCGCCGCACTGCCCAACGCCGAGTACGTCTTCCGCCGTCCCAACCGGGGAGCGCTCGTCTTCAAGCGGGTGCATCACTTCCTCGTCGGTGCGCCGGAGGATGCAGCGCTGCACCCGGATCCGGCGGAGATTGCCGAGGCCGCCTGGCTTGGCTTTGACGAGGCTCGGGGCCGTCTCACGTTCAAGAACTCGATCGAGGTCCTCGACGCAGCCGCTGCGCTGCTCGCGCCAGGGGGTATGACAGCCGCACCGTAGAATCGGCCAGCATGCAACTCTTCGACACCGCGCGCCAGGAGGTGGTGCCCTTCGAACCGATCGACGGGCGCGTCGGCATCTACGTGTGCGGTATCACGCCATACAACTCGGCGCACCTCGGTCACGCCTTCGTCTATCACGTGTTCGACGTCATCGCGCGGCGCCTGCGCGACCAGGGCATCACGGTGCGGAGCGTCCGCAACGTCACCGATGTCGACGACGACATCCTCCGCGTCGCGCGCCTGCGCGAGCGCGACTTTCGCGAGCTCGCCGAGGAGCAGGTGGCGCTGTTCGATGCGGAGATGGCGACGATCGGTGTGCGTCCGGTTGACGTCGAACCGCGCGCGACGGCCCATGTTGCCGAGATGGTCGACTGGGTACATCGCCTCGTCGATCGCGGCTACGCATATGCCGTTGACGGGTGGGTGTTCTTCGACTCCGACGTGTACCCCGACTACGGCCGCCTCAGCCGGCTCGACCACGACACGATGGTCCGGCTCTCACGCGAGCGCGGCGCGAACCCGGACGATCCGCGCAAGCGCCACCCGCTCGATTTCGTGCTCTGGCAGGAGTCAGCGCCTGGAGAGCCGAGCTGGCCGAGCCCATGGGGAGCCGGGCGGCCCGGATGGCATATCGAGTGCACGGTGATGTCGACCGGAGCGCTCGGATACCCGATCGACATTCACGGCGGCGGTGACGACCTCATCTACCCGCACCACGAGTCGGAGATCGCACAGGCGGAAACTGCGGGGATCGCGCCCTACGTGCGCCACTGGTCGCATGTGGCGATGGTCAACCACGAGGGCGAGAAGATGAGCAAGTCACTCGGCAATCTCGTGTTTGTTCGCGACCTCGTCGGGCGCGTGCCGGGTGGCGCGGTCCGAGTCCTCCTCGCCCAGCACCACTACCGCACTTCCTGGACGTACGACGACGCGGAGGTGGACGCTGCGGCGGCTCGGTACGAGCGATACCAGGCCGCGATCCAGTCGAGCGGCACGATCTCGGCCGAGACGGCGAGCGGGCACGAGCTCCGTTTCCTCGAGCGCCTCGACGACAACCTCGACACGCCGGGTGCGCTCGACGAACTCGATGCGCTCGCGGCAGACCTCACTGCGGGGCGTGAAGACATCGCGCCTGAGGTCGATGGCGGGGCGTTGCTCGAGCGGCTCCTCGGCATCCTTGGAGCGGAAACAGCGCCGGTCGCGGTCTGAGCTAGCGGCCCCAGGGAGCGCGGTCGCCGCGAGCCCGGAATCGGATCACAGCGGCGGAGATGTTCTCCTCGAGGAACCGATAGAAGAGCTGGCGCTGCGAGATGTCGATCGCGGCCTCGACCTCCTGCCCCTCGCGGCGGCGGGCGATCCACGGCGGCACTCCGTCGGCGACCATCTCGGTGCCGACCCGGACATGCACGAGCGAGTCGTTCTCCTCGGAGACGTGCACGGTGACCTTGAGCACGAGCCCGGTGTGCTCCACGATCCGCCACGCCCTTTCCCAGCGAGCCTTGCGAGCCGGGTCATGGGCGAGACGGACGGACTCGTCGACGATCACGCTCTCACCGCTCCGCGCGGCGCGGCCGAGCAGACGGCGAACGCTCTGATCGAGGTCGCGCGAGATCCAGTTGACGAGTGACGGGGCGCGATCGTTCAGATCGGGGAAGCCGTTCGGGTCCTTGGCAAGCTCACCGATCGCCTGCACGGTTCCCGCATGGCGGCGGCAATAGCTGATGCCCGAGAACGAGACGCTGTGCGCCGGGCAGAACGCTGCCTGGCAAGCGCGGCCGCGGCGATCACGGTACGCGCACAACTGCGCGCCCTCATTCGTGCATCCACGCTGGGCACACTTCGTCGCCGTGGGCGCAAGGGCGTCTTCGGTTTCCTGGGAAGGTCGGAACGCAGTAGTCATCGGCGGCACTCCACGACGCCGATCATCCTAACCCGGGGTTCCGGCCCTCTCTGGTGACGGCGCTGTCGCGACCTGACGATCAAGTGCGACGGCGAGGCGGCGAATCGATCCCATTAAATCGGCGAACATCGCCGGCGTCAGCGATTGGGCGCCGTCGCTGAGCGCGTTCTCCGGATCGGGATGGACTTCGATCATGAGGCCGTCGGCTCCCGCCGCGAACGCGGCGAGCGCCATCGGCGGCACGAGCGGGCGGTGACCCGTGGCGTGCGAGGGATCGACGATTACCGGCAGGTGGGACAGCCCCTTCACGACCGGGACGGCGCTCAGGTCGAGGGTATTCCGTGTGGCCGCTTCGAACGTGCGGATCCCGCGCTCGCAGAGGACGACGTTGGGGTTGCCGTGAGCGACGACGTACTCGGCGGCGAGGAGCCACTCCTCGATCGTGTTGCTCAGGCCTCGCTTGAGGAGCACCGGCTTGCTCGCGCCACCGACAGCCTCGAGGAGCGCGAAGTTCTGCGCGTTGCGGGTGCCGACCTGGAGCATGTCGGCATGCGCTGAGACGATCTCGACATCCGCCGGGGTCAGCACCTCGGTCACCACCGGCAGCCCGGTCTCGCGGCGCGCTTCGACCAGATGCTCAAGCCCGTCAAGCCCGAGGCCACGGAACGAGTAGGGGGACGAGCGCGGCTTGAACGCCCCGCCGCGAAACATCGACGCTCCCGCGGCGGCGACGTCGCGCGCGGTCGCCAGCACCTGTTCGCGGCTCTCGACGGCACACGGCCCGGCGATGACGACAAACGATCCATCGCCAAAACGGACGCCGGAGACATCCACCACCGTGGGCTCAGGATGCCACTCGCGGGTCACCTGCTTGTACGGCTTGCTGACCGGGATGGCGTCGACCACGCCAGGGAGGTCGCAGACCGCGTCGCGGATGGAGCCGGGGTTGCTGCCAAGGACGCCGATCGCGAGCCGGTCGATGCCGGGGAGCTCGATCGGTTCGAATCCCCGATCGCGCACATGTTTCATGACATTGGCGACCTGTTCAGGGGTCGCCTGCACGTTCATGAGGACCAGCATTGGCTGATCGTACGGGAAGGCGTGCTCACGTCCACTTCCAGCTGTTGAGGACAGACTGCAACGCCGCCTGGTCCGCGGTGAAGTCGGCCGCGGCGGTATTGAGCACGATGTCGTAGGTGTCGCCGCCGTGGTTGACCACCATGTCCTCGTCCTTGGCAGTCACCCCAGCGGACGGTGTGAGGTTGTACGTGATCATCACGCCCGACACGCCACCGATATCGACGGGCTCCGCCGTGCTCAGGTTCGTCGCCCCGCTCTGACTCACGCTCTCGAGATACTGGGCGAGCTGATCGTCGGCAATCGGTTGCGGGGCGGTGCGAGCGTCGATGTGACCGCCGTCCACCGCCTCGAACAGCATGACGATGGTGCCGGAGCCGCTCACCGAGGCTACCGCGCTCTGGCTCGTGGTCTCGTCGGTCCATCCGGCGGGAACGACGGTGCTGAATGCCGTCGCGGTGAACGGATGGCTGGCCGATCCGGTGCCTGACGGGGAGGTGCTCGACGAAGGCGTCACTGTCGCCGGCGGGGAGCCGCACGCCGTCAGCAGGAGTGTCGCGGCGACCGCGCCCGCCGTCAGGGCGCGCGTGCAGAGCGAGCAAGGGGTCACGCCGTCGAGGATAGCCGAGGTATCCGGACTGAGCAGCCTTCGATCGGGGCACAATCCCACGCATGGCGACAAGCTCCACGCTCCGGGTCACACGGCTCGGTCCCGCGCACTCGGCGCAACTGTCCGCGTTGATCGACCGCGAGCCGGTCACCAACGTGTATCTGCGCAGCGAGCTCCGCCTCGGATTCGAGGTCGGTGACTGGTGGGGCGCCTTCGAGGAGAACGAGCTGACCGCCGTCGTCCTCGGGTGGTCGCTCGTGGTCCCGTACATCCCCGACATCGAAGCGGCGCAGCCGCTCGCGCAGGCACTCGCAACGAGCGCGCATCCGCGCATGGTCGTCGGCCACCGCGAGTTGGTCATGGCGCTGCACAACGCGTTTCGCCCGCCGCGGCAGGCGCGCGAGCTGCGCGACCCGCAGCCACTCCTCGTCCTCGACAGGGGCGACCTGCGCGGCACTCCGTCTGTCGAGGTGCGTCTGTCCGCCCGCGGCGACCTCGAGGCGCTCATCATCGCCGCCGCGCGCATGCATCGCGAGGAGATGGGCATCGATCCGCTTGCCGTCGACGCGCCTGCGTGGCGCAACCGGATGATGAGCCTCATCGAGCGACGCTGGAGCTGGGTGTGGATGCGCGACCGCGAGGTGGTGTTCAAAGCCGAGCTGTCGGCGTGGACCCCCGAGGTCGTGCAGATCCAGGGTGTGTATACAGCGCCGCAGCATCGCGGGCAGGGCATCGCTCGGGCCGGGCTTGCCGCGGTGTGCGAGCAGGTGTTCCTCGATGTCCCACGCTGCAGCCTCTACGTGAACCAGTACAACGTGATCGCGCAGCGTGTGTACGAGCGTCTCGGGTTCCGACCGGCGGACGTCTTCGCGACAGTGATGTACTAGGTAGACAAACATGATTGAGACACGCGCGGACGTCACGTTGCCGGTGCCACCCGAGGAGGCCTTCGCCGTAGTGGCCGACATCGAGCACGCCGACTGGCTCCCGGCGATCCGCCGCCTCCGCCACATCAGCGGACCCGCGGGCGGTGTCGGAGCGCGCTATGAGGTGGAGGCGGGCCTCGTCGGGCGGCACATGCGCGGCGTACTCGTCTGCAGCGAGCTGACGCCCCCGAAGCACATGGTGCTCGTCCTCGAGGAGGGCATCGACCTCACCCTCGACGTCAGCGTCAAGAAGGTCGGTGGTGGGTGTTCGGTGACCATGTCCGCGCGCTATTCCGTGAGCGGGCGTCCGTTCGCCGGCGCAGTCGAGATGGCATCACAGGGTCCGGCTCGCCGCGAAACCGCCCGTGCTTGCGAGCAGCTGGCTGCGCGCTTCGGACGCAAGGACGACGTCAAGACGTCCGCGCGATGACTCCGCGAGACATCGACGCTCCGGAGATCCTCGTCGAGCAGGCAAAGGCGCTGCCCCCGCTTACCGACGCCGAGACGGCAGCTCTGCTCACGACGGTTCGGGAGCTCGGCAAAGGTCCCGCGCTCGATCGGCTCGTCGAGCATCAGCTGAAAACGATCCTCGAGCTGGCGGCTGAACGGCGCGGCAAAGGCGTCGAGGTTGGCGATCTCGCGCAGGAGGCGGCGATCGCGAGCGTCATCGCGGTCACCGAGTACGCGGTTCGCGGTGGTCCAGCAGCCGGGCTCAACCACTTCGTCGCCAGGCTGGTCGGCGCGCACATGGACGACATGATCGAGATGGCGGCGCTCGACCGCGCCAGCGCGGAGGCGTTCCTCCGCGACGCGCAGACGTACGAGACCGCCGAGGTCCGGCTGCGCCATGAGCTCGGCCGCGATGCGACGGCGATCGAGCTTGCAGCCGAGCTCGGCTGGCCCGATGAGCGCGTGGCCATCGTGTCGGGGATGCTCCACGAGGCGCGCTCGCGATACGACAGCGAGATCGTCGAATATCTCGACGACGTCGACGAGGAAGAGTAGGCGGCGTCCTAGATGTTGGCCTGGTAGGCCAGCTTCAGGTAATCGACGAACGGGTCGTCCACGTCATCCACGCTGCGCAGCGCGAGACGCACGTTCACATAGTCATTGCCGAGCCCGGGCGCGCTGAGCAGCCTGCCGCCGGGCACCGCGTCCGGAAGGCGCATCCCGACATCGACTCGATCGCGGCTTGTGGCACGCACGAGTGCGAACGTCCGCTTTGGTGTCATCAGCGTGACCCATGTCTTGCGCGCCTGCACGTCGACCTCGCCGATCTCCGCCGCGCGCAGCAATACCTCGTCGAGGATGGGACGCAACTGCGGCCGATCCGCGTACTGCCCGTCGATCAACTCGTCGGCGCTCGCGAGCATGAAGTCGGGATATCCGAAGCGCTCCATGATGAGGAGCATCTGCGGGTATCCGGTCACGCCTTCGGCCGTCAGCCAGGCGCGAACCTGCGGCTCGTCAACGTCGCCAAGCTCGCGAACCCGTGCCGCCCAGAGCTCGAGAGTTTCGCCGGTGCGGCGCACGAGGATCTGCTCGATCCGCTCGCGCATCTGCTGCCACGTGCGCGGCTGGGAGGAGGGGGCGGCAGCCTTGGGTTTCGCTTTCGCCGGCATCGACGTCACTATGCCTCAGCGACGGAGGTCGTCGCCACGCCAGTCGAGATCGTGCAGCCCGTCGCCCGTGCCGCGACGGATCGCGTCCTGACCGAAGCGTTCGCGCAGGCTGTCGAGCGTGCGGTCGATGCGATCGTTCGCGGGCTGCGCGAAGAGATCCAGCTGCGGCGCTGCTTCCAGGCCGCTGACTCCGACTCCGAGCAGACGCACGGCATCGCCCGACCACGCGGTATCGAGCAGCGCCACGGCGGCATCGCGCACGGTGGTGTCAGTCGCGGTGGCGGATGCAAGCGTCTCCTGCCGCGTGATCGTCGTGAAGTTCGAATAGCGCAGTTTCAGCGTCACCGTGCGCGCGGTCCATCCACCGGTGCGCAGGCGCGCGCCGACGTCGCTCGACAGCTCTGCGATGCGCAGATGCAGCGCGGATCGCTGTGCGACGTCCCGCGCGAACGTCTCTTCCCTGGAAACGCTCTTCGGCGCCCCGGGTACCGATACCGGCGCTGTGTCGATGCCCTGTGCACGTTCCCATAGTGATGATCCTGACGCGCGCCCGACCCGGCGTTGCACCGTGTCGAGCGGGAGTGCCGCGAGCTGTCCCAGCGTCGTGATGCCGAGACCGTTCAACGCGCGCTCTGCCGCGGGACCGAGCCCGGGCAGCCGGCGCAACGGGAGCGGCGCGAGGAATGCCGCCTCGTCCCCGGGATCGACGACGACGAAGCCGCGTGGCTTGCGCAGGTCCGAGGCGATCTTCGCAACGGTCTTGCACGTTGCGACACCGAACGATGCATGCAGACCGGTGGCCTCGAGGATGCGGTCGCGGATTGCCTCCGCAATATGCTGCGCGCTGCCGAAACGGCGGGTCGATCCGCTGACCTCGAGAAACGCCTCATCGAGCGACAGCGGTTCGATGACGGGCGTGTAGTCGCGGGCGATGTCGAACACCGTCTTCGACGCCGCTCGATACGCGCGGAAGTCGACCGGAACGATGACCGCTTGCGGACACAGCCGCATTGCGCTGATGAGAGGCATCGCCGAGTGCACGCCAAAGACGCGAGCCTCGTACGACGCGGCACTCACCACGCCGCGATGGAGTTGCGGGCTCCCGTCAGCCGACGGAGCACCTCCGACAATCACCGGGCGGCCCTGGAGCTCCGGGCGGCGCAACTGCTCGACGGACGCATAGAACGCGTCGAGGTCGAGGTGGATGATGGAGCGCTGCGTCACCGCAGCATCGTGGCGCACCTGGTCAGGCGCTGGTGCTGTGTTGCCTCCACTCATCGATATCCGCCTCACGCACGTAGCCGGCGCGAATCATCAGTTCCATGTATGGAACAGCCAGATGCGGAGCGGCGCGACGCAGCACCCACGGTGGCGGATTGTCTTTGTTCTTGTTGACGCTCTGGTAGAAGTAGATCTGGTTGAGATCGCAAAGGAGCGCGAGTTGATGCAAGGAAATTCCCCTCTCCGCACACCGTTCTTTGACGTACTCCTTGAATTCCACCTTCAACCCCAGTATAAGCCGATGTCCCGAAACGCAACTGGCACATCGCTGAGTGCAGTGATGACGGCGTCGGCGTCGCTCGACGCGCCGCCACTTCTGCGCAGCAGCACTGCGCGCATCCCGGCAGCGTGCGCACCGGCGATGTCGTGCGTCTCGCTGTCACCGACCATCACCGTGCCCGCTGCGTCGGTGCCGAGTGCCTGCAACGCGGCCGCAAAGAGACGCGGCGACGGTTTGCGCCACCCCACCTCGGCGGAGAACGTGACGGTGTCGAGGTGCGCATCCAGCCCCACGTGGGCAAGCTGCGCATGCAGCGAGGAAACGCGGTACGGCGCGTTGGAGCAGAGCCCGACACGCAGCCCGTCCTGCCGGAGCCCGTCGAGCAGCGGCAACGCAGCGGGGTCCAGACGAGCACCGTGCCACCAGGCCTCCTGCTCGATGCGGAGCACCTCATCGAGGAGCGAGTTGTCGAGTTGTACACCCGCCTCGGCGTACGCGACGCGTGAGGCGTCCACGATGCTGATCTCGCGAAGATCGCCACGGCGCTGGTGGTCGAGCACCTCCCGCTCGACGCGATCCAGGACCGTCGTCCGCAGCGCTGCCGCCGTCAGTCCCTCGTGTCCGGACGTCGCGAGAAGCTCAGCGATCTGCGCATCCGCGGCCGCGAGCGCAGCGTCGGGACGGACGAATTCGACGAGCGTCTCGCCATAGTCAAACAGGACGCCTTCGAGCGCGCGCGGGATCCGTTCCACGATCTCGCTCACGCAGGGGCCGCGCCGCCACCTCCGCCGCCACCGCCTCCGCCACGGCCACCGCGGCCGCCGCGGCGCTTGCGGCCCCCTTGCCAGCGGCGCTTCGGCCGCTTTCCGGACGCCGGCGCCCCGGACTTCGGGCCGGGCGACAACTTCTCGAGGTAGGCCACGCCTGGCGACGGCTCGTTGGGGTGCGCCGCACGGGCGCCGGGCGTCGCGGCAACTCGGGCCTCGTACTCGGCGAGCACCGCCTCGAGCGGCCGCTTGTCCCCCGGGGGTGCCGCGGTCTCCGCCCACGGCTGCGCCTTCGGGCTCGCCTCGGCCGCGATCAGATCGGCGCCCGGTATCTCGGGGACGGCATCGAGGACCGACTCGATGGCGCGGGCGATGAGGCGATCCGCCTCGGCGCCGTCCTGCAGCGGATCAGCCATCGACCGGCGTGCTCCAACCTGCCAGCGCGAGGCCGGCGATCGTCTTGACGTCCACGTCGCCGGCGCGAATGAGCTCCGCCACCTCGTCGCGGCTCAGGTGGGCGACATCCATCCGCTCGTCGACGTCGCGGTCGGTCGGACCGTCGGTGAGGCCGGCGGCGACGTAGAAGTGCATGACCTCGGTGGAGTATCCCGGTGTCAGCGCTGCCGAGATGAGCTTGCGGATGCTCGACGCGCGGAGACCCGTCTCCTCGGCGAGCTCGCGCTCGGCGGTTCGATCGGGCTCCTCCTCGGGATCACGCGTGCCTGCCGGCAGCTCCCACAGCGCGCGGCCGACGGCATGGCGCCACTGCCGGACGAGCACGACGCGGTCCGCATCGTCGATGGCAACGATTGCGACAGCGCCGGGATGGGCGACGACCTCGCGGTGCGCCGGGGTCCCGTCGACGAGACGAACGTCGTCCTCGTGGATCGTCAGCAGACGGCCGCTGTAGATCGTCCGGCGCTCGGTCGGGGTCTCGCGCAGGTGCTCGGCCGAGCGGAGGTCGCCGGAATCCAGGTCAAAGCTCACGAGGTGAGTTTGACGCCCCTGTCAGCGACTCAGGCGCAGGACCACTCGTGGGACTGCCCGTTCGCGAACATCTTGGCGGCGATATTGGCCTGCGCCGCTGGGTCCCAGATCGATGCTGCGGTGCCCCCATTGGCGATGAACGTGGACATGAGGAACTGAAAGACGCCGATATACGGACCGCTCGGATTCACCGAGTTCCAGTGGAAGTGCGACTCGCAGTTGGCCGTCTTGAGCATCCACGAGACGCTGACGCCGTACTTCTCGGCGGCGGCGGTGATGTCGGCGACGACCTGCGCCTGGCTCACGGAGAGACCTTGCGGCACCACGAAACCCGGCCGGTGATAAAGGTGCACCCGGATCACTGGGGGCTGCGGTCGATACGAGCTCGGCGCGATCGGCTCCCGGACGCGGAGCATCATCGGCTGATTGATCACGTTGGTGAGGCGATCGACCTCACCGACGGACGAGCGCACGAGGGATGCGGACGCCGCAAGCCCCTGCGAAGGCGTCGTGATGAGCACAGCGGTCGCCGGTCCAGCCACCATCATCAGGCAACCAAGAACGAGGCCACGTGCCCGTTTGGGCATATGCAACGTCGATCACTCCTTGCTGGTCGGGCTCCCGGCAGTTCTCCCCTTGCCGGGGCTACGGACTCGACCCCTGCTGTCTCCCTGGAGACTCACGTCTCGATGGCAGCTGGCGCCCTGAGCCGTCGGCGACCGTACCACACCCGTTACCGGTGGCCGCAAGTCGCTCAAACCGAGCGATCGCGTCCTACCAGCCGGTGGACGCTCCCAGTGCGCATGACGCGGGTGCGGCGTTGATGACAACGGGGACGTCGACCGCGAAGGTCGTTCCCGACTGCCAGACGAACTCCTCGGTGCCTCCGCCGAGGATCGCGCCTGCCGCGTTGTGGCAGACCGCGAACGCCACCAGCGGGCTGCCTGACGCAAGGCTCGCCGACGGCTTCAAAGTGCCTTTGACGTCGCCGAACCCATGTCCCGTATGGCACGGCGAGCACGAATAGGCGCCAGTCGCAGTCGCGAAGACCGGCCCGACGTCGGTCGGCCAGGAGCCAACCGTGACGGTGACGCTGACGCTGGTCGCCCCGTCGCACGCGTCGGTACAGTCGGCGCTGACCGCGAGCGTCTCGCCGGGCCCAAGGTTCACGGCAACAGTCTCGAGGGACCCAAGGGTCTTGCCCCCCTTGTGGGTCACGAAGTGCGCCTGCACCATGGCGGCGCCGTGGTACGTGGCGTTGTTCTTGAGGTTGGCAACAGGAAAGGCTGCCAGATCGAACGTGCCGACCCCGTCGGCGAGGACCGAGACCGTCAGCGTGTCGGGCGGCAGCGGCGTGGGTGACGGCGTCGGGGACGGAGGATGTGTCGGCGCCGCCGAAGGTGTCGCGGCCGGCGTCCCGGAGCACGCCGCGAGCAGGAACACGCCGGCGCTCGCCAGCCAGAGGAGTCGAGATCGCCGTCGAAGCATCGCCTTCATCCTAGGGACACTGCCCGGCTCAACTCGGGCGGTGACAGAATTGGCATGCGGGTCAAGCGCGCGGCGCAGCCCCACCGGAGGAGGCGGCAATGCATTTCACGGCCGAGCACGACGCGCTCCGCGAGACGATCCGCGACTTCGTCGCCAAGGAGTTGCGTCCCCATGCTGACGAATGGGAAGAGGCTGAGTACTTCCCGGACAGCGTGTTCCCGCGCATGGGCGAGCTTGGCCTGCTCGGGTTGCGCTACCCCGAGGCATATGGAGGCCAGGGCGGCGACTACTTCAGTGCCATCGTCCTCGCGGAAGAGATGGCCCGCTGCGGGTCCGGCGGCGTCGGCATGGCGATCAGCGTTCACACGGAGATGGCCACGCCTCCCATCCTCAAATTCGGAACGGAGGCGCAGAAGCAGCGCTACCTGGCGCCGGCCATCCGCGGCGAGAAGATCGCCGCCCTCGGCATCACCGAGCCCGACGCCGGGAGCGATGTCGCCAATATCCGCACCCGCGCGGAGCGCGTCGACGGCCACTGGCGGATCAACGGCAGCAAGCTCTACATCACCAACGGCGTGCGCTGCGACTTCATCCTGCTCGTTGCGCGCACCGGCAGCCAGGAGGATGGCGCCCACGGGATCACGCTTTTTCTCGTCGACAAGAACCTGCCGGGTTTCACGGTCTCACGCAAGCTGAAAAAGCTTGGGATGCACTCCAGCGATACGGCCGAGCTCTCCTTCGACAACGTCGAGGTCGGCGACGATGCCGTCCTCGGCGAGGTGGGGCAGGGTTTCTACAACCTCATGTGGGAGTTGCAGGGCGAGCGCCTCATCGGATCCGCGGGCTCCATTGCCGGCGCTGAAGTCGCGTTCGAGGAGACGCTCAAGTGGTGCAAGGAGCGCGAGGCCTTCGGACGTCCGATCGGGAAGTTCCAGGTGAACCGCCACAAGCTCGTCGATCTCTACACGGAGATCACCGTCGCGAAGCACTTCGTCTACAGCATCGCCGAGCGATGGGACAGGGACGAATACCCGGTCACTGAGATATCGATGGCGAAGCTGCTCGTCGGCCGGGTGACGACGATGGTCGCGGACGCGTGCCTGCAACTGCACGGCGGGATGGGCTACATGGCGGAGACGGGCGTATCGCGTTTCTTCCGTGATTCACGCCTCATCCGCATCGGAGGCGGCACCGACGAGGTGATGAAGGAGATCATCGCCAAGACGGCGCTGGGGCTGTAGCGACCTTCTGCCATGCTCGCGGCGTGGCAACGCCGTATGTCCAGCAATCGCACCTCGCCGCGGTTGTCCTGTCGGTGAGTGTCGGAGCCTTCGCCCTGGGCGAGTTCTCGCAGGTGCTGCGACTTCGTACGGGTGCACGGGTCGCCGACCTCTCCGGCGAAGTGCTGTTCAGGGCGCTGTTCTTTGGCGGCATCCTGATGCTGCCGCTCGGCTCATCGCTCGTGCCAGGGGCCGTCATCCCTGGCGGTGCGGTGCCGTTCCTCGTCGGCGCCGTCGTGGCGTGGCTCGGTCTGCTCCTCCGGTGGTGGTGCTTCATCACGCTCGGGCGGTATTTCACAACCGTCCTGAAGACGAGCGCCGACCAGGCGATCGTGGACCGCGGGCCCTACCGGGTACTCCGGCACCCGAGCTATACGGGACTGCTGCTCGCGCTGGCCGGAGGTGGCCTCATGCTTGGCAACTGGGCAGGCGAAGTGGCGTCACTCTTCTTGGTCACCGTTGCCGTGCTCTACCGCATCCGGATCGAGGAGCACGCGCTCATCGCGACCGTTGGGGACCGCTACCGCGTCTTTGCGAGCACCCGAGCCCGAACTCGTGCCGTTTGTCTGGTAATGGCGCAGGGGCTCTGACCTCCCGCAGCATCGCGCTCCGGCGTTGTCTGGTGGTCCACGGAGAGAGGTGGTCCCCGCCGGGGTAGATGTGCTCGTGGACGTCCGCGGCGTCTACCAGGCTCCGCCTCAGCGCGGGCAACGGATTCCATCCGTCACGGTCACCGTGAAACACATGGATCGGCGCCCGGATTTTCTCGACAGCGAACGGCCAGGCCCTGCCTCGCGTCTGACCATCCAACCAGTAGCCCACCCCACCTTGCCGTGTCGCCTCGAGCGTGTCCTCGATGAGGGCATCACCGATGGAGGCAACAAAGTCGCGTTCGGCCTCGGTCATATGCGACGTCATATCGAGCCACGCTCCCACGATGTCGGGTGCACTCCGAAAGGCATGCATTTCTGCTTCGAATCGTGCACGTGACCCCTCGGGATCGCCGAGCTCCTCACGCCAGCCAGCCGCGAAATCGGCGGGCATGTCGTCGAAGGCCCAGTCCGTGTCGAGCCTGCCCTGTCCGCCGGCCAGAATGACCGTCCGCACGCGGTCGGGAACAGTCGCGGCAACAGCCAGGGCGTACGACCCTCCAGCCGATGTTCCTTGCACAGCGAACGTCGACATACCGACGGCATCCGTGACGGCTACGGCATCGCGCGCCCGCGCAAGCGCATCCCAGTCGTCCGCGGGGTCGGTGAGCCCATAGCCGGCGCGGTCGACGGCGATGACACAGATGCCCAATTCCTGAAGCAGGTCAACCTCGTAGAGCCGGACCTCGGCTCGCGATCCCGGACAGCCGTGCAGATACAGCAACGAGGGCTCGACGTCCGCCGCGCCGTACCGCCGGAAGCCCACGCGCCGTCCTTCAGCGGTCGTGATGGTCTGGTCGGATTCGTCCACCAGGTCCTGTTCCATTCTGTCTCCCTCGCGATTCGTGCCTACTTGACCCGTAAATAGGTGAGGTCGAAGTCGTGCTCCCAGCGCAACCCGTCGTGGGAGATTTCCCACTGCCCAACGATCGCATTGCCATCGTCGCGGAATGTGCCAGTGAAACGCTGCGAGAAATCGATCGGCGAGAAGTCAGGCTTGTCGCGCAATAACTTCCAGACGCCATCCCTGAACGTCATCGCATACACGCGGACGACACCACGCGAGTCGAAGTAATGCTGCGTGTAGGTCTTGCCGTCGACATCGAGACCGACGATCGCGAGGCTGTCCGGCGCGGGATCGGGTGCCTTGGTGCGCTGGATGAGGAACCGGGCGCCGAGATCCCACTCGAACACCGCGAAGGCGTCGTCGTCAGGCTCGGCATCTGGCGCCTGGGGAAACGAAGCCTCCAGCTGCCAGGTACCGATGAACACGTCCAGTCGTTCCAGAGCAGGGGATCGAGAGTTGTTGGCCATGCTCAGTACTCCGTCGCGAACAATCCGCGGGCGCGCTAGCGCTTGCTGAATTCGTGGCGCTGGAACAGCGAGTGCAGCGCAATCCCGGCGGCTTCGAGCGCCTCGCGCCCGCCCTCCTCACGATCGACAACACACAGCGCCCCGACTATCGTGGCGCCCGTCGCATTCACGGCTTCGGCCGCCTGAAGAAACGTCCCCCCCGTGGTCATCGTGTCGTCGACGATGAGCACGCGCTGCCCGGGCTGCAGAGCCGGGCCTTCGATCGCGCGACCCGTCCCGTGCGCCTTCACTTCCTTGCGCACGATGAATGCGGTGATCGGATGCTCTGTCGCACCGCTCAGCGCGGCGACCGCAGCGCATATCGGATCCGCACCCAGCGTCAGACCACCGATCGCGTCGACGTTGAGGTCGCGGCAATGCTCGAGTGCAAACGTCGCGACAAGGTACAGCCCCCGTCCGTCGAGCGTCACCTGCTTGCCGTCAACGTAGTAGTCGCTCTTGCGTCCGCTCGTCAGCGTGAAATCGCCGTACGTAAACGCGCGCACCGCAACGAGCTCGCGGAGCTCGTCACGCAGCGAGGTGTCGGTCACCGTCGTCATGGCGCCCACCGCAGCACCGGATGGCGCGCGGCGCGCACCTCGTCGACGCGGCTCACCGGCGTCTCGTGCGGCGCCTCCTGGACGAACGAGAGGTCACGCTCCGCTTCCTCGACGATGGAGGCACAGATGGCGGCGAGCCCGTCGAGACTCTGCTTCGAACTCGGTCTCCGTCGGCTCGAACATGAGCGCTTCGGGAACTGTCAACGGGAAGTACACCGTCGGCGCGTAGACGCCGTAGTCGAGCAGCCGTTTGGCGACATCCATAGCGCGCAGGCCTGCAACACGGCCGCCGTGCGTCGTCGCGACGAACTCGTGCATGCACGGTGTCTCGACCGCCATCGCGAAAAGTCCTTTCAGCTGCGACTGCAGATACCGAGCGTTGAGCACCGCGTCGCGCGCGATCCACGACACGTGATCGCCGTACGCGCGGATGTATGCGTACGCACGGACCAGCATGCCGAAGTTGCCGTAGTAGGAACGCACCTTGCCAACGCTCTTCGGCCGGTGGTCGTCGAGGAAAAAACGATCGCCGTCGCGTTCCACCGTCGGCGTCGGGAGGAAGTCGATGAGACGCTCACCGACACCCACCGGACCGGCACCCGGACCGCCACCGCCGTGCGGAGTCGAGAACGTCTTGTGCAGATTGAGATGGACGACGTCGAAGCCCATGTCGCCGGGGCGCGCAACGCCGACCAGGGCATTGAGATTCGCGCCGTCGTAGTAGACGAGCGCACCCGCGTCATGCGCGAGTCGGGCGATCTCCACGATGTCCTTCTCGAAGACGCCGAGCGTGTTGGGGTTCGTGAGCATCACCGCTGCAACGGTCGAGTCGAGGTGCTGCGAGAAGTCGGCGACATCAACTGTGCCGTCGTGGTTGCTTTTCACCGTCACGACGTCGAGTCCGCACGCCGCCGCAGACGCCGGGTTCGTGCCATGAGCCGAGTCGGGGATGAGCACGCGCGTCCGTTCCGTATCGCCGCGCGATGCGTGATACGCCTGGATCATGCGCAGCCCCGTCCACTCGCCGTGCGCGCCCGCCGCCGGCTGCAGCGACATACGCGCCATCCCGGTGATTGACGCAAGCAGGCGGTCCAGCTCCCACATCAGCTGCAGCGCCCCCTGCGTATCCGCCTCGTCCTGGTACGGATGCAGGTTGGCAAAGCCGTCGAGCCAGGCGAGCTGCTCGTCGACAACGGGGTTGTACTTCATCGTGCACGAGCCGAGCGGGTACATCCCCTCGTGCAGGTTGTGGTTGCGTCGCGCGAGCCGTCCGAAATGGCGTGCGAGCACCGGCTCTGGAACGTGCGGCACCGGAGCGGGCGTCGAGCGCAACAGCGACTGCGGAATCGCGGTGTCCTCCATGGTCACCGGCACGCCGGCCGCCGTCACTGCGGGACCACCCGTGTAGTCGGCACTGAGCTCGAAGACCAGCGGTTCATCGACTGCCCAGCCCGCCTTTGTCGTGACTCCCGGGATCATCTCGATCATGCCGGCACCATCACGACAAGCTCGCTCGCGCGCACATCGATGACCTCTGCAGCCGCTGCGGCGTAACGATCGATCGCCGCCGGAGAGGTGAGCTCGGTGCAGCACACCAGCAACTCGTTGTCACGCGACGAGTCGATGCGACCGAGGGGCAGGCCCGCGACGATGCCGCGTTCGCGCAACGAATGAGCGAATTCGGCAGAACTGCCAGGCGTCCGCAGCACGAACTCCCAGAGGAACGGCGTTGATGGATGCGCGAGCGACAGCCCGTCCACTTTCGTAAGCAGGTTCGCGAGATGGTGCGCGCGTTGTGCGCTGACCTCCGCAACCGTTCGCATGCCGCCGGCGCCCATGTGCGCCATGTAGACGGTCGCAGCAAGCGCGATCAATGCATGGTTGGTGCAGATGTTGGACGTCGCGTGCTCGCGACGGATGTGCTGCTCGCGAGCCTGCAAGGTGAGCGTATAGGCACGGCGCTCGTCGTGGTCGAGCGTCATGCCGACAAGGCGTCCGGGGATGCGCCGCATCTGTGCCTGCGACACCGCCATGAAGCCGACGTGCGGGCCGCCGAACGACGCGGGGATGCCAAGCGGCTGACCGTCGCCCACCGCCACGTCAAACCCGCTCTCTCCCGGCGGTGTGAGCAATGCGCACGCGTGCAGATCGGTGGCGCAGATCGCGAGCGCGCCCGCGTCGTGCGCCGCCTCCGCGAGGGGGGCGAGGTCCTGGATCGTGCCGACGAAGCTGGGCTGCTGGACGAGCAGCGCCGCATGGTCCGCCGTCAACGCACCGCGGACGGTCTCCGCGGCAAGGACGCCGTCCTGCGTCGGCAGCACATCGATCGCGATGCGCCGGCCCTCGCCGAAGGTGCGGAGCACCTGGATCGTTTCGGGGTGGACGCTGTCGGCCACCGCGATGCGCGTCCGGTGGTTGGCCTGGACGGCGATGACCATTGCCTCTGCCGCCGCTGTAGCGCCGTCGTACATCGAGGCGTTGGCGACATCCAGTCCGGTGAGCGCGCAGATCATCGACTGGAACTCGAAGATCGTCTGCAGGGTCCCCTGCGACGCCTCGGCCTGATACGGCGTGTAGGCGGTGTAGAACTCCGGGCGGGAGATTGTGCCCCGGACGATCGCCGGGCTGAAGCGGCGGTAGACGCCGGCCCCGAGGAAGCTGTCGAACTGGCTCAGCGAGCGATTGCGGGCCGCGAGCCGTTCCAGCTCGGTCACGAGGTCCTGCTCGGCGAGCGGCGGGGGAAGGTCGATCGTGGGGTTGCGCAGAGCCTCGGGAATGGTGGTGAACAGGTCCGCCTCTGTCGCCGCCCCCACCGCATCGAGCATCTCGCGTCGCTCGGCGTCGGAATTGGGGAGGTACGCCATATCCAAAGTATGCGAAGCAACGGATGAGGTTTGCTCCGGCCAACCGGCGGTAGACTGCTATCGATGTCCAAGCGCGCTTCCACCGTCTCCATCGAAGATCTCGTCGCCGCAATCGAGACCGCCCGCGACAAGGTGATGGCCGACGAGGTCAAGAGCCTCGTCAAGCTGGGCCTCCCCAAGACGGTCGCCTACAAGATGGTGGCCGACCGGTACCGCCAGCGAGCCGAGGGTGATGACGGAGAAGCAGACTCCGCGAGCCCCTGGCCCGATATGTCCTGACGCCGGGCTCAGACCCCGGCTTTTGACCCACGGGCGGCGCGACGCCGCCCTCGGATATACCAGGCGATCAGGCCGATGGCGACAACCACGGCGATGACGATCGCGAGCGTGCCGAGCGGACCCGACACCTTCGTGTAGTTCGCACCGACCTCGTAGCCGAGGATCGTCAGGAACGTCACCCAGACGGTCGATCCGAGGAGCGAGAGCCCGGCAAACCAGACCGGTGGCATCCTGGCCAGCCCTGCCGGGAACGAGATGTACGTGTGGATCACCGGGAGCATCCGTCCGAAGAACACGGCCGCCAACCCGTAGCGCGCGATCCAGCCATCGGCGAGATCGATGTGAGCAGGTGAGATGCCAATGCGCCGTCCGGGTCCGAGGAGGAGGGGACGGCCGAACCGTCGGGCGACCGCGTAGGCGAGCAAGGCGCCGATCCAATTGCCGGCGATGCCCGCGACGATCACCACAACGATGTTGAAGTGCCCCGTGGCCGCGAGCACGCCGGCCACCGGCATGACCACCTCACTCGGGACGGGTACCCCGCAGCTGTTGATCAGCATCAGGAAGAACACGATGAGGAGACCCCCACTCGTCACCCACTGACCGATCACGCCGCCCATCGCCGGGATTGTGTCCTACGCTGCCGCGATCATGCGGGCACCGCTCCGTCCGGCCACGGTTCCGCCCTGGCCGATTCCCTTCGACCCGGCGTACGAGCTTGACTGGGGACAGCCGGAATACGCCAGGCGCCTGCTTCGTGAGCATCTCGACCAGTCCCACGACGGCGCCAGCAGACGCTCGACGGTCATCGCCCGGCACATCCGGCGACTCCGGCGTCTGATCCCGGCCCCGCCGTCGCGGATCCTCGACGCCGGCTGCGGGCCGGGACTTTATTCGGTGGCGCTTGCACGCCTCGGCCATCACGTCACCGGCGTGGACGTGAGCGCCCCGGCGCTCCGGCACGCGCGAAGCCTGGTCCGCGAGGCGAAGCCGTCCGGATCGGCGCGCTTCGTCCGTGCCGACCTGCGCGACGTGGAACTCGCTCCGAGCAGTTTCGATGCGGCGCTGCTCGTGTACTACGTCCTTGAGGCCTTCCCCCGCGTCGTCCAGCCGCTGGTCCTTTCACGCCTGGCGACGGCGCTGGCCCCTGACGGCCTGCTTATCGCCGAGATGCGTCTGCGGCCGCAACAACCGCCCGGACGCCTGGAGTGGTGGGACCCCGTGCCGAGCTCACTGCTCTCCGATCGTCGCCATCTGCTCCTCGGCGACTCGGTATACGACCAGGCGCGCCACACGTACGTACTGCGCGACGTCGCCGTCTTCGACGACGGAAGCATCGCGATTCGGCAGACGAGCGCCTGGCTCTGCCCCTTCGGATCGATCCCACGCCTCTTCAAGCGCGGCGGTCTGCAGGTCGTCGCCGTCTACGACGGCTGGACGCGCGAGACTGGATCGCCGGCGTCGGAAAGCCTGCTGGTGGTGGCGCGAAAACAGAAGCCCTGAAGCACCCCAGAAGGGACGGTACGAGCGGCTACCATTCGTCTCCTTCGGTCCGGGAGTTCTGTTTGGAGTTCATTCACCATGCCGACGCCTGATCGCATTCGCACCGTTGCCATCGTCGGACACAGCCACGACGGCAAAACGACCCTCTGTGAGGCGCTGCTCCACGTCGCCGGAGCGACCCAGCGTATGGGGTCGACGGAGCTTGGCACCTCCCTCTTCGACTTCGAGCCCGAGGAGCAGCGCCACTCCATGAGCATCGGCCTGTCGATCTCGCACTGCGACTGGGAGGGCTATCGCGTCAACCTCATCGACGCGCCCGGCTTCCAGGACTTCGCCGGCGAGGTCGTCGAGGCGCTCGCCGTTGCCGACGCCGCCGTGCTCGTGGTCGCCGCCACCGGGAGCGTGCAGGTTGGCGCGGAGATGGCGTGGGAGATGATCCAGGCCGCCGGCGTCCCCTCGCTCATCGTCGTGAACCGCATGGACAAGGAGAACGCGGCGTACGAAGCGACGGTCGATGCACTCCGCGAGGCATTCGCGCGCAAACCGATCGCGGTCGCGGTGCCGATCGGTGCTGCCGACGGGTTCCGTGGTTACGTCGATCTCGTCGACGATCGGGCTCACGAGTTCGACGGTCATGGACGCGCGACCGACACCGCAGTGCCCGATGAGATGAGTGCGGAGATCGAGCGCGCGCACGCCGCATTGGTCGATGCAGCCGCCGAGAGTGATGACGCGCTCCTCGAGAAATATCTGGAGGGCACCGAGCTCACCGACGACGAGGTGCGCACCGCGCTGCACGCCGCGACCGCGCGCGGATCACTGGTGCCGATCATCTGCTCAGCCGCAGCGTCTGAGCAGGGCGCCGCGCTCGTGCTCGACAGCATCGTTCGCTACCTGCCGGGTCCGAGCGAACGCACCCGTACCGGCGTCGACGCAAAAGGCGTCGAGACCCAGATCGCGTGCGACCCGGACGGCAAGCTTGTTGCACAGGTCTTCAAGACGACGGTCGATACCTTCGGCCGCGTTTCGTTCTTCAAGGTCCTGCGCGGGACGATGCGCGGCGATACGCATCCGATCAGCGCGCAGCTCGGCCAGGAGGAGCGGTTCGCGCAGCTGGGTCAGCCCAACGGGAAGGCGATCGTCACGGTCCCCGAGGTCGTCGCCGGCGACATCGGCGTGGTCACGAAGCTTGCGCACACGCACACCGGCGACACGCTCTGCGTCAAGGACGCGCCGGTGACGCTGCCGCCGTTGCCGTCACCGACGTCGACGGCGTCGGCGGCGATCGTCGCGAAAACGAAGGGCGACGAGGACAAGATCATGAGCGCGCTCGCGCGCCTCACTGAGGAGGACGTCACCTTCTCCACGGATCGCGACCCGGTGACCAACGAGGTCCTGGTGCACGGGCTCGGCGACGTCCATCTCGACGTCGCGCTCGAGCGCATGAAGCGCAAGTTCGGTGTCGACGCGGAACTGCACCCGCCGAAGATTCCGTACCGCGAGACGATCACCGGAACGGCTCGCGTCGCGCACAAGTACAAGAAGCAATCCGGCGGCGCCGGGCTGTACGGCGACGCGACCATCGAGATCGAGCCGCTGCCACGCGGGGGCGGCTTCGAGTGGGAGGACAAGATCTTCGGCGGCTCGATCCCGCAGCAGTTCCGCCCCTCGGTTGAGAAGGGCGTCCGTCAGACCATCGAGCACGGAGCGGTGACCGGCAACCCGATCGTCGACGTCAAGGTGCGTCTCGTCGACGGCTCGACGCACGCGGTCGACGGCAAGGACATCGCCTTCCAGATCGCGGGAGCGATGGCCATGCGCGAGGCCGTGCAGAAAGCCTCGCCGATCATTCTCGAGCCGATCATGGACGTCAACGTGATCGTCCCCGATCGGTTCACCGGCGACATCATGGGGCTGCTCAACTCCAAGCGTGGCCGGGTCGGGGGCATGAACCCGATCGGCGACGGCCGTGCCGAGGTGAATGCGCACGTGCCCCAGTCAGAGATGTACACATTCCCAGTCGAACTGCGTGCGATGACCCAGGGTCGTGGCAGGTATTCGATGGCATTCGCGAGCTACGAGGAGGTGCCGGCGCACGTCGCTCAGAAGCTCATCGACGCGCACAGCAGCGAACATTCGGCCGCATGAGCCGGGGTCAAGGAGTCAGCAATGGGTGAGACGGTCGAATTTCCAAGCAACGGCCACACGGCCAGCGGATACCTCGCGACGCCGGCGAGCGGCCGCGGGCCGGGTATCGTGGTCATCCAGGAGTGGTGGGGGCTCGTGCCGCACATCCGCGATCTCTGCGACCGCTTCGCTGCCGAGGGTTTCGTCGCCCTCGCCCCTGACCTCTATCACGGCAAGGACACGAAGGAGCCGGATGAGGCGGGCAAGCTGCTCATGGAGATGGACCTGCCGACGGCCGCTCGCGACATGCTCGGCGCGGGCAAGTGGCTGGCCCAGAGCGACAAGACCGCCGGCGATCGTGTCGGGATCGTCGGCTTCTGCATGGGAGGCGCCCTGGCCCTCTACGCGGCCACGCTGAGCGACGTCTTCGCGGCAGTCGTTGCCTTCTATCCGTACTTCGGCGTCACGGCGGCCGCGAAACCGGAGGTCGCCAACATCAAGGGCGCCGTGCTCGGGCACTTCGCCACGAAGGACGAGGCGTACACCCGCGATCAGGTTGCGGCGCTGGAGGGTCAGTTGCGCGACGCGAGGGTCGATGTCGAGTTCTTCTGGTACGACGGCGCGGACCACGCCTTCTTCAACGACACCCGGCCAGAGGTCTTCGACGAGGACGCCGCGCGGCTGGCGTGGGACCGGACCCGAGCCTTCTTCCGGACCCACCTGGCGACCACCGTCGCACCGGTGTAGGGGCCGGATCCGGGGCAGCCCCCGGGGGCCGCGCCTGAATTCGGCTCCAATTCGGCTCCGATGTGTCTAGAATGCGCGCAACCTGCCTCCGAGCAGTCGCAGAACCACCCAACCACCCGGAGGAGAGCACATGGCCACTGGCTATTGCCTCAAATGCAAGGAGCAGCGCGAAATCAAGGGCGCTGAAGCAATCACCATGAAGAACGGCAAGCCTGCGACCACGGGCACGTGCCCGGTCTGCGGCACCAAGATCTTCAAGATCGGCAAGGCCGCCTAGGAAGGCTGGTGACGGGGTGCAAGCGCGCCCCAGCACCACCCCTTTGACCAGCTAACCGAGCAGTTCCCGCTGGAGCTGGTCGAGCGGCAGCGACCCCATGTGGAGTGCGTCCATGTGGAACCGCTTGAGATCGAATTCGCCGCCGAGGCGCGCCCGGAGCTGGGCCCTGATGTCGAGCCAGGTCCGCTCGCCCACCTTGTAGCTGATCGCCTGCCCCGGCATCCCGCAGTAGCGCTCGAGCTCGCTCAGCGCGAAGCCCGACCCTCCGATGTCGGAGTACTGCTTGACGAAGGGGAGGGCGGTGTCGAAGTCCCAGACGTGCCCGGGCAGGTACGACTCCGCGCGCGGGATCTCGAGTTGCAGGTGGAGACCGATGTCGACGATCACCCGCATGGCCCGGAAGGCCTGCGCGGAGAGCATTCCGAGCAGGTAGTCCGGATTCTCGAGGTACCCGAGCTCCTGCATCAGCCGCTCCGCGTAGAGCGCCCACCCCTCGCCGTGCCCGGAATACGTCCCGAGCTGGCGCTGAAAGCGCGTCAACCGGTCCTGGAACGTCATGCAGAGCCCTATCTGGAGGTGATGGCCAGGGGCGCCCTCGTGGTACGCGGTGCTCACCTCTGTCCAGAGCGGGAAGCGCTTTCGCCCGCGCTGCGGGTACCAGGTTCGCCCCGGCCGGCTGAAGTCGGCCGACGGAGCCGTGTAGTACATCGCCGCCGCGGTGCCTGGTGGGGCGGCGCAGCACTCGATACGCCGGATCTGCTCCGGGATGTCGAAGTGCACGCCGTTGAGCTCCGCGATGGTTCGATCGCTCAACTCCTGCAGGAACCCGAGCAACTGGTCGATGCTGTCGAGGCTGCGCGCCGGATCCTCGCGGAGCACCGCGATGGCGCCATCGATGCCGGCACCGGGAGCGATGCGCTCGGCGGTCTGCTCCCGCTCCACGTCGATGCGATGCAACTCGTCCCAGCCCCACGCATAGACCTCGCGGGGGTCGACGCTCGTGCCAAGCCACCTGCGGACAGCGAGTGCGTATGCCTCCTCGCCGACGGCGTCGGATTCAGGCGCGCTCGGCGCGTACTCGTCGCGGAGGAAGCGCGCCAACTCTGCATACGCGGCGGTGGCGATGCCCGCGCTCTCGAGCAGCCGCGCGTTCGGAACGCCATGTGTGTCCGGTGCCTTCGCGAGCGCCACGAAATACGGGTCGCCGGACCCGCTCACGCCGCCGAGCGTTGCCGCCTGCTCGGCGCAGACGAATGCCTGCCGGCGCGCGGCGATCTGGCCCGTGGCGAGGCCGTGGCGGAGCGATGCGGTGAATCCGGCGAGGGAGTCAGGGACACGGGTCATCCGGGTCGCGAGGTGCTCCCAGTCCTCCTCGGTGTCGCGCGGGCTCAGGTCGAACGAGCCGCGCAGAAAGGTGATCGGCGAATCGAAGTTCGAGAGCTGTTTCCAGGCGTGACCAGCTTCGAACCCCTCGATCTGCATGGTCAACCGATCACGCAGCACCGCGGCCGCGATCCGATCGTCGTCGTTCTCGACCGTCGCGGCGTCGAGCTTCCGCAGCGTCGCGCGATCAAGCTCGACGCGCGCTTCCACGCCATCCGGCGAATAGTCCGTGACCTCGTCGTCGTGTCCGGGCTCGCCGATGGCGGTGGCCAGGAACGGATCGAGCACGCAGAGGTCCTCGACGAACGAGTCGGAGAGGTCGAAGACCCGCGTCATCCGCCCGAGATTACGCCTCGAGTGCGACCACGGCGCCAACGCCCGCGATCGACGCGACCTTGTCGCCGTCGTCGAGTCGCATGATGATCACGCCTCGCGTCTGCCGGCCCGAGATGCGCACCTGATCGAGCGGGATCCGGATCACCTGGCCCATCGTCGAGATGACCATCAACTCCTCATCGAGCGCCTCAACAACACGCATCCCGACGATCTCGCCGATCTTCGGAATGGCGGTCTGATCGACGGTGTACACGCCCTGGATGTTGCGGCTCTTGATCGGATAGTCGCTCATCGGTGTCAGCTTGCCGAAGCCGTTTTCGGTGATGACGAGCACGTGACCCTCGGGGTTGACGATGTCGAACCCGGCGACCTCATCGCCCTTGCGCAGACGGATCGCGCCGACGCCCATGGTGTCGCGGCCCATCGGTCGAACTTCCTTCTCCGTGAAACGCGATCCCTTGCCCTGGCGCGTGACGACGAGCACCTCGTCGCCCCCGGACGAACGCCGGACCCAGTTGAGCTCGTCGTCATCCTGGAGGTTGATCGCGATCAGCCCATTGCGGCGCACGGCTGCGTACGCGGCGGCAGGCGTCTTCTTGATCTGGCCTAGCTTCGTGACCATGACGAGGTACTGCTCGTCGCTGAACACTTCCATGTCGATGAGCGCAGTGACCTTCTCGCCCTGGTCAACGTCGATGAGGTTGATGATCGGGATGCCCTTGGCCTGGCGCTTCACGTCGGGAATCTCGTGCGTCCGCAAACGGAACACACGCCCCCGGTTGGTGAAGAACAGCATGTCGCTGTGCGTGTTCGCGGTGGTCGAGTGCTCGATGTAGTCCTCGTCCGTTGAGCGCCGCGCGCCGACGATGCCCTTGCCGCCGCGATGCTGCGCGCGATACGTGTCGAGCGGCATGCGCTTGACGTAGCCCCGATGCGTGAGCGTCACGAAGACCTGCTCCTGCGGGATGAGGTCTTCCTCGTTCATCTCGAGCTCGTCGTGACGGATCTCGCTGCGCCGCGGATCAGCGAACCGCCGGCGCAGGTTGGTGACCTCGTCCTTGATCACAGCGTCGATGAGGCGCGGATTCGCAAGCAACTCCTCGAGCTGATTGATCTTCTTGATCAGCTCCTCGTACTCCTCACGGAGCTTGCCGCTCTCGAGGCGCGTGAGCCGTCCGAGGCGGAGGTCGACGATCGCCTTCGACTGGCGGTCCGTCAGCTCGAAGCGCGCCTCGAGGGCGGTCTGCGCGGCCTTCTCGTCCTGCGCGGCGCGGATGATCCGGATGGTCTCGTCGAGGTTGTCAAGGACCTTGATGAGGCCTTCGAGGATGTGTGCGCGGTCTCGCGCGGTCTCCAGCTCGTGTTGCGTTCTCCGCGTCACGACGTTCTGGCGATGGCTGATGTAGTGCTGGAGCATCGCCTTGAGGCTCAGCACCTGCGGCCGTCCGTCGACGATGGCGAGCATGAGCGCGCCGAAGGTCATCTGCAGCTGGGTGTGCTTGTAGAGGTTGTTGAGGACGGTGTGCGGGCGCGCGTTCGACTTGAGCTCGATGACGATGCGGACCTTGTCCTCACGTCCTGACTTATCGTGGAGGTCGGCGATGCCGTCGATCTTGCGGTCGTTGACGAGCTCCGCGATGTTCTGCATCAGCCGCGATTTGTTGACTTGGTATGGGAGTTCGCGAACGATGATCTGCTCGCGCCCCGACTTCGACTCCTCGAAATCGACCTGCGCGCGCATCACGATGCGCCCGCGCCCAGTGCCGTAGACGTTCGCAATATCGCGGGTGTAGATGATGCCGCCGGTGGGGAAGTCCGGCCCCTTGACGATGCGGATGAGGTCTTCCGTCGCCGTCTCCGGGTCGTCGATGAGACGCACCACCGCATCGCAGATCTCACCGAGGTTGTGGGGAGGGATGTTGGTCGCCATGCCGACAGCGATCCCGCTCGCGCCGTTGACGAGGAGGTTCGGGAGCAGCGACGGCATCACGACCGGCTCACGCACTCCGGGGACGTTCGCGAAGTTCGGGCCAAAGTCGACGGTATCCTTCTCGATGTCATCGACGAGGCTCATGGCCACCGCGGTCATGCGCGCCTCGGTGTATCGGTATGCGGCAGGCGGGTCGCCGTCGACCGAGCCGAAGTTTCCCTGACCGTCGATGAGCGGATAGCGCATCACCCACGGCTGCGCAAGGCGCACGAGCGTGTCGTAGACCGCCGAATCACCATGCGGGTGGTACTTGCCGAGGACCTCACCGACGACAGCGGCGCACTTCTGGTAGCGGGCCCCGGCGGTCATGCCGGTGTCGAGCATCGCCCAGAGAATGCGGCGCTGCGCCGGCTTCAGCCCGTCGCGGATGTCCGGGAGCGCGCGACTGATGATCACGCTCATCGCGTAATCCATGTAGGAGGCGCGCATCTCCGCCTCGAGCTCGATGGGATGGATCTGACCCGGTTCGAAAATCGCCATTACTCCGCTCCAACCTCCACGGGAGTTCTCACCGCGCCCGCGATCACGCCGCTGACGCCTTGGTCGGCAGCGCGGGCGGCAACACGGATCGCGTTCATCGTCGCCTCGGCGTCCGACCGCCCGTGCGCGATCACCACCTCTCCGGCAACACCGAGCAGCAACGCGCCGCCCGTCTTCCGATAGTCGACACGGTCCCGCAGGGGACGGAGCTTCGGCTTGAGCAGCGCACCGCCGACCTTGCCGCCCATGGATTTGCGCGCTTCCCGAGCGATGCTCGCGAAGAGAAAGTCCCCAATGCCCTCGGCGACTTTGAGGACGACATTGCCCGTGAACCCGTCAGTCACCACGACGTCGCAGCCGCCTCGGAAGACGTCCTTGCCCTCGACATTACCGACGAAATTGATCGGCAGCGCGGCGATGAGCGGGTGCGCGGCCTGCACGAGCTCGGAGCCCTTCTCCGCCTCCTCGCCGTTGCTCAGCAGAGCGACCCGCGGGCGCTCGATACCGACCATGGTGCGAGCGTAGACGTCGCCCATCAATGCGAACTGCGCCAGCCATTCCGGCTTGCAGTCGGTGTTGGCGCCGACATCGAGCATGAAGGTCTGTCCGGACTCGCTGGGAAACGCGGCGCCGATCGCGGGTCGCGCGATCCCCGGAATGCGCTTGATGGTGAACAGCGCTGCGGCGAGCATCGCGCCACTGTTACCGGCGCTCACAACTGCACGTGCGGTGCCGCCGGCAACCAGCGCGCAGCTGCTCACCAGCGATGAGTCACGCTTGGCGCGCACCGCGTTGGCCGGATGCTCGTTCATCTCGATGATCTCGCGGGCATCGACGACCGTGATCGCCTCGCGCGAGGCAGCACCGGCGCTCCGCAACTCCGCTTCGATGGCTTCGCGGCGACCTACCAGCGTGACGGCGATGCCGTGCTCGTTCACGGCGCGCAGCGCGCCTTGGACAATCGCTGCCGGGGCGTTGTCGCCGCCCATCGCATCCACCGCGATTGGGAGCGACATCAGACGTCGAGGTTACGCACGCTCGTCGCGTGGGTTTGAATGAATCGTTTCCGCGGCTCCACGTCAGAGCCCATGAGGCGGTCGAAGATGTCGTCGGCCTTGATCGCGTCGGCGACGCCGACCTGGAGCAGCACGCGACGGTCCGGATCCATCGTGGTTGCCCACAACTCCTCGGACATCATCTCGCCGAGTCCCTTGTACCGAGAGATCTCCGTGTCGCGGCCCAGCGACTTCGCCTTCTCGTCGCGCTGGTCATCGCTGAACGCGTACTCGGTCTGCTTGTTCCGCCCCTTGCCCTTCTCGAGCTTGTACAGGGGAGGTTGCGCGAGATAGAGATAGCCACCATCGACGAGCGGACGCAGATGGCGCCAGAAGAACGTCAGCAGCAGGGTGCGGATGTGCGAGCCGTCGACGTCCGCGTCAGCCATGAGCACGATGCGGTGGTAGCGAAGCTTGTCGACGCTGAACGTCTCGCCGAACCCGCCGCCGAGCGCCATGATCAGATCCTTGATCTGCTCGTTGCCGAGGATCTTGTCGGCGCGGGCTTTCTCGACGTTGAGGATCTTGCCGCGCAACGGCAGGATGGCCTGGTTGCGGCGCTCGCGGGCCTCTTTTGCGGTACCGCCTGCGGACAGTCCCTCGACGATGAAGATCTCGCAGTGCGCAGGGTCGCGCTCACTGCAGTCAACGAGCTTGCCCGGGAGGGTCGCCGACTCGAGCAGCGACTTGCGCTGCACGAGATCTCTGGCTTTCGCTGCGGCCTGGCGTGCGCGTGCGGCGGTGAGCGACTGGTCGATGATCTTGCGGCCTTCCCCGGGGTTCTCCTCGAGGTATTGCATGAGCGCGTCGCTCAGCACCGTCGACACCTGACCGGCCACCTCGCTGTTCCCCAGCTTGGTCTTGGTCTGACCTTCGAACTGCGGCTCGCGGAGCTTGACGCTGATCACCGCGGTGAGTCCGTCGCGGACGTCATCGCCCGTGAGGTTCGGGTCCTGTTCCTTGAGGATCGACGCTTTGCGCGCGTACTTGTTCAACGTCGCGGTCAGTGCGGTTCGGAACCCCGTGACGTGCGCGCCGCCCTCCTCGGTGTGCACGTTGTTGGCGAATGCCAGCACGTGCTCCGTGAAGACCGTGTTCTGGTACTGGAGCGCTATCTCGACGACGTTGCCGTCGATCTCCCGCTCCACGTACATCGGCTTGAAGTTGATGACGTTGCGATTGGCGTTGAGATATCGAACGAAGGACTGAATGCCTCCTTCGAAATGAAACGTATAGGCCGCGGCATTGCGCTCATCGAAGAGCTGGATCGTGATGCCCTTGTTGAGGAACGCATAGCTGCGCAGTGAGTTTTCCACGGTGTCCCAGGAGAACTCGATCTCCGGGAAGATATCGGGATCCGGCCAGAAACGGACCAGCGTGCCGCGCCGGTCGGACTTGCCGGTAACGGCGACAGGGCCGTCGGGCACGCCGCGTGTGTACGTCTGTGCGTGCACTTCGCCGTCGAGGTAGACCTCGACGAGCAGCCGCTCGCTCAGCGCGTTGACGACCGAGAGGCCCACGCCGTGCAAACCGCCGGACACCTTGTAGCCGCCACCGCCGAATTTGCCTCCAGCGTGCAGCGTCGTGAGGACGACCTCGAGCGCGGAACGCTTCGCCGTCGGGTGCATGCCCACTGGGATGCCGCGACCGTTGTCGAGCACCGAAACGGACTTGTCCGCGTGGAGAGTGACCTTGATGGTGTCGCACCAGCCGGCCAGCGCCTCGTCGATGCTGTTGTCGACAAGCTCGACGACAAGGTGGTGCAGCCCCCGCAGGTCGGTCGAGCCGATGTACATACCCGGTCTGCGGCGAACAGGCTCGAGACCTTCCAGGATCTGAATCTGGTCGGCCGAATACGTGCCCGTCGAGACCCGGCTGATTCCCTCAGCCGGTGGGTTTCCATTGGGAGTGTTCGAGCTGCCTTCGTTGGGGCTCGACGTAGGTTCGTCAGGCTCCTCGCCGGACGTTTCAGGGCGTGCGATGTCGGTTATTGGTACTGCTCCGGTTGTGACGTGAGTGTGGGATTTCGGGCCAAGGACGAAACCGCTCGATTGTTCAGCGCTGACTGCTCAAATCGGCCGTTCCAGATGCCTCTATTCTACCAGCCTTGAGGCCTTCTTTGCTCCCCTTCGCGAGGTGCGCTGCACTAGCATCGGTACGGTGAAGGACACTGTCGCGGACATTGCGGAAGAGGCTCTTACAGAGTACCGCCGCAAGCGCGACTTCAATCAGACCCCGGAGCCGAGCGGGGATCCGAGTGGACGTGCCGATGCTGCGCGTTCTGCGTGGGATCTCCTGCCGCACGGCCATCGGTTCTGCGTGCAGAAACACCGGGCGACGAGGATGCACTTCGACTTCAAACTCGAGCACGACGGGGTGCTGCTCTCGTGGGCGGTACCGAGGGGTCCAAGCCTCGATCCGGCCAAGAAGCGCCTGGCGGTCCAGACCGAGGACCATCCCATCGACTACGGGGAGTTCGAGGGCGTCATCCCGTCCGGATACGGGGCCGGGACGGTGATGCTGTGGGACATCGGCACCTTCGAGTGGATCAAGGAATCGGCCGAGGACTTCGAGCGCTCGCGCCTCAAGGGCGACATCAAGTTCCGGCTCAACGGCAGCAAGCTTTCCGGAGAGTTCGCGCTGGTGCACATCGGAGAGCGAGGGCGCCAGTACGGGGGCAGCAACGACGGCACCAAGAACTGGCTGATGCTCAAGAAGCGCGACGCGTCGGTGGTCGAGGGATACGAAGCCATCGATCATGATGTTTCGGTCAAGACCGGCAGAAGCCTGGCGGAGATAGCCAGAGACGGTGGCGGCGACCCCCGAGAGATGAAACGTGCCCGGGAGCGGGGCTCGACGCCTGCTCGCGCGACAGTTGCCGCGACGGTCGAGCCGGTGCAAGCGCCCTCCCCGATGCTCGCGACTCCCGCAGACCGACCCTTCTCACGCGAGGGATGGATCTTCGAGCTGAAGTACGACGGCATCCGGGCCATGGTCAGCGTCGCCGGGGACGGGATCCGAATCAGCGGTCGTCGCGGCAACGACGAAACAGCTCGCTATCCGGAGGCGCAGGCGATCCGGGCCGGGATCAAAGCGCGTCAAGCAGTCGTCGACGGGGAACTCGTCGTGCTCGATGCCGACGGCCGGCCGTCGTTCGAGCGTCTGCAACAGCGCATCAACGTCTCCAGGAAAACCGACGCGCGGCGTCTCGCCGCCGAGCATCCAGTGACGTTCGTGGCCTTTGACCTCGTGCAGCTCGAGGGGCGTGACCTCATGACAACAGAGCTGCGAATTCGCAAGAAGACGCTGCGAGAGACGATCGTCGACTCGCCGCATATTCTCTTCGCGGAGCATGTCGAGCGCGATGGCGTCGCCCTCTTCGACGAAGCCCGCAAGTCCGGCATCGAAGGCATCGTCGCCAAGCGCGCGGACTCGCTGTATCGCCCCGGGATGCGCACCCCGGAGTGGGTGAAGATCAAGTCCTGGCGCAGTCAATCGTGCGTCATCGTCGGTTACACCGCCGGCCGGGGACGGCGATCCAACCAGCTCGGCGCACTCATCCTCGCCATCCAGCAGAACGGCCGCCTCGTGCACTGCGGCCAGGTGGGCACAGGCTTCAACGACAAAACTCTCCGCGACCTCAAGGAGCAACTCGCTCCCTTGATCGTCGCAAAGTGCCCCCTCGACAGAACGCCAAAAACCACCGAACCGGCAACCTGGGTAAAACCTGAGCTCATCTGCGAAGTCCGCTTCTCTGAGTGGACCAACGAAGGCATGCTCCGCCACCCCGCGTACCAAAAACTCAGACCCGATCAAACCATCGAAGACACCCACCGCGAACAACCAATAGCCGCCCCACCCAACCCCAAAACACACAACGCAACCAGCAAGAACGCTGAGCGCCCGCCAGAAGAGTCCCGCAACGAGACAAGGCCCGCTGCCCAGTCCGTCGCCGACAAGGCACCGGGCGAAAGGACGTCAAGCGCAAGGCGGCCGAGTCCGCACACAGCGCGCACGCGACCCAGCCCCAAAACGATTTCAGCAAAAGGGAGTCCGGGTGGCTCTGTGGGGAGCAGCGTCGCCGGAGTGCTTGGCGACGAGGATGCACAGGTCTCCAGAATCACCGCCAAACCACAGGAGACCAAGCACGCAGGCGACGAGGGGCCCCCACAGAGACAGGACCCGGACAGCATCAATGCGGCGCTGAAAACGTTGCGCACGCTGAGGGCCGATGACCGCTGGGAGATCGCAGGCCGCCGCCTCCCGCTGACCAACCTTGACAAGGTCCTCTGGCCCGCCGATGGCCTGACCAAGCGGGACATGATTGAGTACTACGTTCGGATGGCCCCCTACATGCTTCCGTACCTGCGCGACCGCCCCCTCTCGATGCAGGTGTTCCCCGACGGGATCGAGGGAAAGTCGTTCTGGCGCAAGGACAAACCGACGCACGCGCCGTCGTGGATCGAATCGTGGACGTACCACGGCGAAAAGACGAAGACGTACATCGTCGTCAATGAGGTCGCCACGCTCGCGTGGGTCGCAAACGCGGGCGTCATCGACCTGCACCCGTGGCACTCACGAATCGATGATCCCGGCGCGCCGGACTGGGCTGTCTTCGACCTCGATCCATTCGAGCCCGCCACATTTCAGGACGTCATCAACATCGCCAAGCTCGTCAAGGCCGCGCTCGACCATTACGGCATGCACGGCGTCGTGAAGACGAGTGGGCAGACCGGCCTGCAGATCTATGTGCCGGTGCGACGCGGTCCCGACTACGCCGCCGTCCGCAACTGGGTGGAGGAGGTCGGCAAAGCGATCGACCAGGCGGCACCGGGTCGAGTCGAGCTGGGAATGGGCAGTTGCCAAACGGACTGGACGCATCCGCATCGACTACACGCAGAACATCATCAACAAGACGCTCGCGGCGCCGTACTCACTGCGTCCCGCGCCCGGCGCACCGGTGTCGACCCCGATCGCGTGGGAGGAGCTTGACGACCCCGAATTGCGGCCGGATCGGTGGACCATCGCGACGATCGCGCAGCGTGTCGACGAGGTTGGCGATCTGTTCGCACCGGCACTGCACGCGGATCAGGACCTCCCGGTCTGAGCCGGCCGGCGACGCTGATCTGCGCGTAAACCGCCTGCAGCGGGTACGCTCCAGCGCTATGCAACGGTTGCTGTTTCCGCTCGCGCTGGTGGCTGCCGCGGTTGTCATCGCAGGCTGCGGGTCGACGACGACAACGCCGAGCGAGACCGCCGCAGTGACGACGCAGGCCACGCCGACACCCGTCCCGACGATTCCGCCAACCCCGACGCCGGTGCCCACTCCGACGCCCGCCATCCCGTGCATGCCGGGTCAGTTCGAGATCTCGATCAACAATCAGCAGGGCGCGGCGGGGACCATCTACGCGACGTTCGAGATTCGGAACACCACGACGAGCGACTGCACCGAGAACGGCTACCCGAAGCTGCAGATGCTCGGACCGAGTGGGCAACTCGCGACGTCGTGGATGAACGACAACTCAATGGCGTCGCCGTCGGCGGTCGACCTCTCCCCGGGCTCCGAGCCACTCGGCGCCGCGGGCGCCACCGGGCACGGCTACTTCCTCGTGTCGTGGACTGACGCGACGTGTTCCGCTGCCGCCTCCACATCGCCGAAGTTCTGGCAGATCACGCTGCCGACTTCAGGCTTTCAGACCGATGTCACCGCCATGCCGGACAGTGATGTCTGCGGCGGCGCCATCAAGATCGGTCCGATCAAGTCCGCACCCTATAGCTGACCGCCGGTCCAACGTCAGCGCTGCCGGCGGCGTCATCCGACGCCAACGACAGAATCCCAATAGAATTCGGCCATGGCGGTGCTGCTGCTCAATGCCTCGTTGCAGCCGCTCAACGTGATCAGTCACAGGCGGCTGGTCGTCCTGCTGACCAAGGAACGGGTCGCGTTTGTCGACGCGGCGGCCGAGCGCGCCGCGGCAGAGGCGCTCGCCGGTCGCCGGCTCCCCGAGGGCGTGGTCATCGTCCGGCTGCTGCGCACGATCCATGTCCCCCGCCGGTTGCTCCGGCCCAACCGTCGCAACCTCCTCCTGCGCGACGACCACACATGTCAGTACTGCGGCCGGCTGGGCACCGCCGCCGACCTCACCGTGGACCACGTGATCCCCGTGTCGCGGGGCGGCGCGCCGGACCGCTGGGAGAACGTTGTGATCGCCTGCCGCAAATGCAACTGGCGCAAGGCGAATCACCGCCCGGAGGAGGTCGGTCTGCTGCTGCGCCGCAAGCCCGTGCCGCTCACGCAGGAGTACGCGCACATCATCTTCCTGCGCTATCCGGAGTTGAAAGAAGCGTACGACCGGCTGCTTGCCGCCGCCTGAGACCAACACGTTCACCACGTTCCCGCGCCTCTATACTCGGTAGGCTATGCCTCGATCCATGTGGCGGGGGGCCATCAGCTTCGGCATGGTGGCAATTCCCGTGCGGCTGTATCTCGCTACCGAATCGAAGAGCGTCTCGTTCCGGCTGCTCTGTCCGAACGACCTCACGCCGGTACGCAACAAGCGCTGGTGCCCTGAGGAGGACCGCGAGATCGGCTGGAGCGACGCGCTTCGCGGGTACGAGGTCGGCAAGGACGAGTACGTGGTCATCAGCGACTCAGACCTCGACCAGCTGCCGCTGACCACCACGCACGCCATCGACATCATCGAGTTCTGCCCCGACTCCGAGATCGAGGCGGGCGTGTACTTGAAGAGTGCGTACTACCTCGAGCCGGAAGCAGTCGGCGCCAAGCCGTACGCGCTGCTCCGCCAGGCGCTCGAGAAGACGGGCAAGGTGGCCATCGGCAAGATCGCGCTGCGCGACCGCGAGCACCTCTGCCGCCTCGCGCTCCATGAGCAGGGACTGCTGCTCAACACGCTGCACTGGCCCGATGAGATCCGTTCGGCGGCCGAGCTCTCCATCCCCGAGGAGAAGGCCGACGTCAAGAAGGCCGAGCTCGACATGGCCGTCATGCTCATCGAGAACCTGAGCGCCCATTTCGACCCCGCACGGCATCACGACGCGTACCGCGAGGCGCTGCTCGAGGTCGTCGAGTCGAAGCTCACCAACGAGCCGATCAAGCGGCAGGAAGTGCCTGAGCAGGGAAAGGTCACCGACCTCATGGCCGCGCTGAAGGCGTCGGTCGAAGCCGCCAAGACGCGCCGCAGCGATGCAGCCGACAGCGACGCGGAATCCGCGGAACCGGCGCGCCGGCGCCGCGCTTCCTGAGGCTGCGCGGACCGGGAGTGTCGATCAGGTCCTCCATGTCACACGCCGTCGCGCCGGCGCTCGAGGAGCCGCTGCTCTTCCGCACCCCGACGAGGCCGCTGCTGCCAGGGCACATCCCGCTGGAGGCGGCGGTGCCCTGCTCGGATCCGTTCGACGATCACGACTGGCTCTTCAGCATCGACTGGGACGGAGCGCGCGCGCTCCTCTACCTCGATTCCGACAGCCCCACCCGGATCCAGGGAGAGACGCCCGTCGAGCTCGGCCGGCGCTTTCCCGACGTTGTCGAGTCGGTGGTCGCACCAGACGGCCGGGCCGCAGTGCTCGACGGCGTCATCGCGGTCCTCGATGCCCAGGGACGGCCGGATCTCGCTGCGCTCGGCAAGCGCCTTGCCGCGGGGCCCTCGCTCGCGGCCGAGCTTCCTGCCGTGTACCTCGCGTTTGACGTGCTCCATCTCGACGGGCGCCCGGTCACTGGATGGGCGCTCGAGCGTCGTGTCGAGGCGCTGAGCGCGTTTGCCGGCAGCGGCGATGTGCTCCAGGTGCCGGACCACGTCCGCGGACGGGGAAGCGCTCTAGCAGCCGCGGCCAGCGCTCGCAGTCTCCCGGCGCTGCTGGCGCGCCGGGCGAGGGCTCCTTACCGGCCGGGTCTCGCGTCGCCAGACCGCCTCCGGATCCCGCTCGTCGAGCAGACGACCTGTGTCATCGCAGGCATCGTCGAGCGCCGGCTCGGCGCCCCACGACTCATCCTCGGCGAGCAGGTTGCCGGGCGGCTCGTGTTCGCCGGACAGGTGGAAGGACCGCACGACAAGGTCGTCTCCCGCTGGCTCGCCCAGCAGGCCGCGACCTTGACCGTCGGCGCGGCGATGCTCGACGGCGTGCAGCCGTTCGATGCGACCTGGCTGCGGCCCGGCCTGACTGCCACGGTTCGACATCAGGGCCGGGGAACGGGCGGTGCGTTGCTGCGTCCCACGCTCCTCGCCGTTCGCGACGACATCGAGCCACGTTGGTGCGTGCGCCGCTCACCGGTTGCCGCGCCCGCCGAGGTCGCCTCCGGCTTCGGCTTCGCACCAACGCTGATCGTTCCTCTCCCGCTCGGCGACACCGCACTGCTGCCCCGGCCCCGCGTATGACCGGCGCGGTGCTGATGTGCCGGCCCGACCACTTCGGCATCGAGTACGAGATCAACCCATGGATGCACGTGGCCATCCAGGTCGATCACGCACTGGCCACGGCGCAGTGGGAGGCGCTGCATCGGACCTACATCGACCTTGGCGTCGAGATCGAGCTTGCGGCGCCCGTCGCGGGGCTCCCGGACATGGTGTTCACCGCGAACGCCGCCGTCGTCTGGGACGGGCGCGCCGTCCTGGCGAACTTCCACCATCGCGAGCGACAGGGCGAGGAGCCGCACTGGCGGTCGGAGCTGGAGCGCTTGCACTTCGAGGTGCACGAGCTGCCTCGATCGCTGTCCTTCGAGGGCGCCGGTGACGCGCTGTTCGTCGGCGACCGGCTCTTCTGCGGAACGGGATTCCGGACGGACCGCGAGTCCCACCGGCCGGTCGCCCGCATCCTCGAGGTCGAGGTCGTGTCCCTCGAGCTGGTCGATCCGCGCTTCTATCACCTCGATACCTGCTTCTGTCCGCTGGATGCGACCACCGTGATCGCCGCGCCGGGCGCGTTCTCGCCGGCGTCCGCGCAGCTGATCCGTCAGTTCGTCCCGAACCTCATCGAGGTACCCGTCGAGGTGGCCGCCGGATTCGCCTGCAACGCGATGCCGCTCGGGAAGCAGGTGGTCTCGTCGCTCACGATCGCGCAACTCGCTGAACCGCTGGCGGCGGCCGGGTTCACCGTCATCCCGATGGCGATGGGGGAGTTCCTCAAGGCGGGCGGCGGCGTGCGCTGCCTGTCGCTACCGCTCGGCACCGGCAGCCCGAATGGGCTCGTCACCCCGCGTAACGCCCAGGGAAGCTCCAACAACCTCTGAGCGTTTTCCCAGACTTCCGCGCGAAGATGGGCCCGTGTCCACTCCGAGCACGGGCGAGCCGAGCCGTATTCTCGTCGTCGACGACGAACGGGCGATCACCGACCTGGTCGCCATGGCCCTCAAGTACGAGGGCTTCACCGTCCAGACCGCGGCGACGGCAAAAAGTGCCCGTCATGCGGTCATGGACTTCCGGCCCGAGCTGATGATCCTCGACGTCGGGCTCCCCGACGACGATGGCTTCACGCTCGTGCAGCGCTTGATCACCGACGGCGTGAAGGTCCCGGTGATCTTTCTCACCGCGCGCGACGCGACCGAAGAAAAGGTCCACGGCCTGACCATCGGCGGCGACGATTACGTCACCAAGCCCTTCAGCATCGAGGAGCTGGTCGCGCGGATACGCGTGGTGCTCCGCCGCCACAACCCCGACGCCGGCACAGCGAGCAACAAGCTCGTGCTCCACGACCTCGAGCTCGACGACGAGACCCACGAGGTCTTCCGCGGCGGTGCAGTCGTCGACTTGACGCGCACCGAGTTCCGTCTCCTGCGCTACCTGATGATGAACAGCGGCCGGGTGCTGTCCCGGACTCAAATCCTCGATCACGTCTGGGACTACGACTTCGGCGGCGACGCGAGTGTGCTCGAGACGTACATCAGCTATCTGCGGCGCAAGGTCGACCAGATCGATCCCCCGTTGATCCACACGGTTCGCGGCGTCGGCTACGTGATGCGCGTACCGCGCACCAGCGCGGCACAGGCGTAAGCGGCGTGCCGACGATGTCCTCGGGACCGTAAATGTCGCTGCGCCTCCGACTGCTGCTCACCTTGGCACCCTTGTTCATCATCGGTCTCGCAGCCGCTGATATCGGAACATATGCAGCCCTGCAATCATCGCTCCTGCAGGGCGTCGATCAGCAATTGCTCGACATTCAGGGCGGTGTCCTGCAGGTGCTCCAGCATCCGAATCAGCCACCCCCCGACGGTGGCTTCGGCCAGGGAACGTCGTTCCCTGCGGGAACATATGGCGAGATTGTTGACTCCACGGGTGACACCTTCGGAGGCAACCTGGTTGGCAGCTATGTGACGACGTCCTCGTCGCATCCAGTGCTGCCGTCGAACATCACCAGCGACTCCGGCCCCTTGACTGTGTCGGGTGTCGGCGTCTGGGAGTCGTATCGCGTTTCCGTTACCCCGCTTGTGGCTCAGACTGGACAGCCGGCCAAGCTGGTCGTCGCGGTACCCCTCGACGGCGTCGACGGCGTGGATGGGACTCTGAGCACGCTCCTCCTCTTCGAGATCGGGATCAGCGGCGGAATCATCGTCCTCGTGTTGCTCGCGACGTTCTTCCTTGTGCGCAGAGGGATGCGCCCGCTCGAACGTATGGGGGCCACCGCGCGGACCATTGCTGCGACGGGCCTCGGCAGCCGCGTCTCACCGTCGACCGAGAAAACCGAGGTCGGGCGTCTCGGCCTTGCGCTCAACGAGATGCTCGGTCAGATCGAGCGCGCCTTCGCCGAGCGCGAAGTGGTCGAGCAGCGCCTGCGTCACTTCGTCTCCGACGCGTCCCACGAACTGCGCACGCCACTGACGTCGATGCGCGGGTATGCGGAACTGTTGCAGCGCAATCCTGACATGTCGCGTGAGGACGTCTTGCTCGCCGTGCGCCGTATCGAGGACGAGACGCGGCGCATGGGACTGCTTGTCGACGATCTCCTGCTGCTCGCGCGGCTTGATCAGCGCCGGCCGCTGGACCGCGCGCCGGTCGACCTCACGTCGATGATCAACGACGCGGTGAGTGATGCGCGTGCGGCCGATCCGGGACGCAATGTGATGGCGCGCATCGCAGCACCGATGGTCGTGACGGGTGACGACCTGCGCTTGCGCCAGGCCGTCGCGAATCTCGTGCGCAACGCGCTCGTGCACACACCGGCAGGAAGCCCGGTCGAGGTCACGCTGCAGCCCGAGAACGCGCACGCTGAGATCGACATCATCGACCACGGACCCGGCGTCCCAGAAGCGCAGCGCGAGCGCATCTTCGAGCGTTTCCACCGTGCCGACCCGCTGCGTAGCAGGGACCAGGGAGGCAGCGGCCTCGGCCTCAGCATCGCGGCAGCAGTCGTGAACGCGCACGGCGGTCGCATCAGCGTGCAGGACACGCCCGGCGGCGGGGCGACGTTCCGCATCGAGCTCCCGGTGGGCTGATCGATGTCCGATCAGGTGCTCTGGTACTCCACGCGCGGCGCCGGCGCGGTAAGCCTCATCCTGCTCAGCGCCGTCGTGGTGCTCGGCCTGCTCGCCCGCCTGCGAGTTGAGACGCGCGGATGGCCGCGATTTCTCAGCGCGGCCGTGCACGGCGATCTCGCGCTGATGACGCTCGTCTTCCTTCTGCTGCACATCATCACCGCCGTGGTGGACCCATTCACGCACCTCGGACTTATCGCGGCGCTGGTGCCGTTCGGGTCGTACTACCGCACGTTCTGGCTCGGCCTCGGCGTCATTGCGTTCGAGCTGCTGCTCGCGATCGTCGCGACGAGCTTGCTTCGCCACTACATCGGCGCACGCACCTGGCGCGCCATCCACTGGCTCGCGTATGCGAGCTGGCCGGTCGCCGTGCTGCATGGCATCGGTACCGGCACGGACAACACAGCCGTTTGGATGGTGGCGATCGACATCGTATGCATCGCGGCGGTGCTTGCAGCAGTTGCTTGGCGAGCGCTCGCGGCGCCGCCGGACCCGCTTGCGGGTGAGCGCCGTGATGCGGCGGAGCGCGCGTCGTTCGGTGCCGGACGATGACTCTCTCCGTATTGGCGGGACCGCCGCTGACAGCCGGGACGGAAAGCTACGCAGCGCATGTCGCGCGCCTTGGACCGCTCCCACAGGGCACTCGCGCGCTCATCGACGTTATCGAGCGGAGCGATCTTCGCGGCAAGGGTGGTGCCGGGTTTCCTGCCGCAGTCAAGTGGCGCGCCGTCGCATCGCAGCGGGTGGGCAACCCGGTGGTGCTCGCCAACGGTGGCGAGGGCGAGCCACTGAGTCGCAAGGACCGCACGCTGATGGAGCAGCGACCGCACCTCGTGATCGACGGCGCGCTGCTCGCCGCCGGTGCTGTCGGCGCGCGGGAGGTCGTGCTCTACGTGGGGGCCGACCATACGGGCGCGATCCGCGCGATGCAGCGTGCTGCAGGCGAGCGGCCTGCAGCGGAACGCGAGCTGCTGCGCGTCGTGAGCGCACCGGTGCGCTACGTCTCCGGTGAGGAGACTGCCGCAGTGAACTTCGTGAACACCGGTATCGCGCTGCCGACGTCCATCCCTCCGCGTCCGTACGAACGCGGAATCGACGGCCGTCCAACGTTGGTGCAGAACGTCGAAACGCTCGCGCACGCCGCGCTCATCGCGCGCTCCGGTGATGCGTGGTTCCGCTCGCTCGGTGTCGGGGGCGCATCCGGCACGACATTGATCTCCATCGGCGGAGCGGTGCCGCAGACGATGCTCATCGAAGCACCGCAGGGAACGACCGTCACTGACGCCGTCAACGCAGCGGGCGGTCTGACTGCGGAAACAGAGGCTGTCCTGCTCGGCGGCTACTTCGGCAGCTGGATCCCAGCGTCGACCGCATGGGGCCTCGTCATCGACGCCGAGGGCCTGCGCGCTGGAGGCTATTCGCTGGGATGCGGCGTGATGGCCGTGCTCCCGGCTGGGCGATGCGGCGTCGTCGAGACGGCGAAGATCCTTGCGTATCTCGCGCACGAGAGCGCCCGCCAGTGCGGGCCGTGCACCTTCGGACTGCGCGCCATCGCCGCGGCGACCGGCCGCGTCGCCGCACTCACCGCCGCAGACGGTGATCTCGACCACATCAAGCGCTGGGCGGGACTCCTTGTGGGCCGCGGCGCGTGCCGGCATCCCGACGGCGCAGCAGGATTGCTCGGCTCGGCTCTCCGTGTGTTCGCGGACGAATTCCAGCGTCACGCGGAGCATCGCCGCTGCAGCGTGCCAACCGCGCAATCGGTGGCGTCGTGAGCGGGCGATTCGTCGTCGCCGTCGACCGCATCAAGTGCGACGGGCACGGTGTCTGCGCCGACCTGCTGCCGGAGATGATCGAGCTCGACGACTGGGGCTACCCGATCGTTGCGCCGGGCGCAATCCCGCCGTCGGTGCTTCCCCACGCGCGGCGTGCCGTGTCCGGATGTCCGACACTCGCGCTCCGGCTCCAGGCGATCGCCGCGCGTCGCTGATCGCCGGCGCCTGCGTCAGGCGTGCTTGAGGAAGAGGTCGAACTCCATCGTCGCGGTCGCGTCGACGGTGACGAACCCCGCGACGTTCGGTGGCTGCATGTTGAAGTCGCCCCACGGGAACGTGATCGATCCGACCACCTCGATGTCGGATCCGGAGAGTCGCGCCTCGACCGGGATCGTCACGGTCTTCGTCGTGCCGTGAATCGTGAGTGCACCGACGAGTGACACGCGTATCTCGGCGCCGGACGCCGCGTTGCTCGCCAGTGTCACGGGGGACGACAGCACGAAGGTGGCCTTCGGAAATTGCGCACTCTCGAGCCCGAGTGTCTGGATATGGCTGTCGCGCATCTGCTGATCACTCGTCAGCGATTGGACGTCGACGGTGAACGTTGCCGTGCTCACGACCAGTGCCGCCGGCGTTCCCGTGATCGTCGCGGTCCCGGTGATCGCTGAGGTCCTGCCGACCGCATCGCTCGGCGCTTGCAGGAACGCGAGTTGTTCGCGGACGCGATAGCCGGCCACCGACTTCGCAGCAACCGTCCAGGTGCCGGGAATGTCCGACGAGGTCACTGCAGGCGATGCGGCCGCTGTGGATGCCGGCGCCGAGAGTGCGAGCGGCGCGGGCGCGGAATGACTGAAGAGCACGAAATACACGAAGAGCACACCCGCCGCTCCGACCACGACAACGGCGCATGCCGCGCTGATGATCCAGCCGAGCGCGTTGTGGGGATGGGGAAACGAGCGTCGAGACTTGGGCATGCCTGCTCCTTATGCCTCGAGTGTAGAGAGCGCTCCGTGGGAGGACGCACAGAGGCTCCTGTGAGTCCGCTCAGACACGCGAGTCACACAGTTCGCTCCAAGGATCCTCGCGTCCCGGACACAGCCACGCTCGCCACGCTGGATCGATGCATGACTCGAGTCGCACGGCAGCGCCAGTCGTCGACATCGCGATTCCCGTGTACAACGAGGAACGCGACCTCGAGACAAGCGTTCGCACGCTGCACGCGTATCTTGCCGCACACATCGCGCACGCCGCGCGCATCACGATCGTCGACAATGCGAGCACCGACCGCACCTGTGCCATCGGGATACGACTCGCGCGCGACCTTGACGGTGTGCGATTCCTCCACCTCGACGAGAAGGGCCGCGGCCGCGCGCTTCGCACTGCGTGGCTGGACACCGATGCGGAGATCGTTGCGTATATGGACGTCGATCTCTCGACCACCCTCGACGCACTGGCGCCGCTCCTCGAGCCGATCGTAGAAGGTCGCGCCGACATCACGATCGGCAGCAGGCTTGCTCCCGGTGCGCGCGTGACTCGCGGCCTCAAGCGTGAGTGCATCTCTCGTGGCTACAACCTCCTGCTCCGCATGGCATTGCACGCGCGATATCGCGACGCGCAATGCGGCTTCAAAGCAGTACGCGCCCGGGTTGCTCGCGAGCTCCTGCCAATGGTTCGCGACCAGGGCTGGTTCTTCGACACCGAGTTGCTCACGCTCGCGCAGCGCGTGGGCATGCGCATCGTCGAAGTCCCCGTGACGTGGGTCGAGGACACCGACTCGCGGGTCGATATTGCGAGCACCGCGATGACCGATCTGCGCGGCGTCGCGCGCATGGTCCGCGATGGGCGACGGGCAAGGATCAGCGCGCTTGCGGATTCCCAGCGTTCACCCAGGAATCTCTCACCGCCACTCCAGCGGTCGACGCCACCATGAGGTGATCATGCACACCCCACGTCGCCGGCTCACTGTCGCGGAACGGGACCGCGCGCTAAGGTTTCGGAAGAAGCTCACCGTCTCGTCAGGCATCGCCGGCACGGTCGCTGTCGTCGCCCTGGCCGCACTCTCTGCGCAAACGCACGCTGGAACCACCACCGCAGGTTCGACCACATCGATGACATCCACCACGACATCCGGCACCGCCAAGTCGAGCACGGCCACCTCCACGCCGTCGCCGCTCGCGACAGGCTCGGCGAGCAGCGGCAGCTCATCGTCCGCCAGTACGGTGAGCGGCGCTTCGTGACCGTCACCGCGCACCGGGGAACCGCATTCGGGACCCTGATGCAGGTGGTCGTCACCGATCCCGATCACCTCGAGCGCGCAACCTCAGCGGTGGAGCGCGTCGTGGACTCGATCGATGAGACGTGCAGCCGGTTCCGGGACGACAGCGAGCTGAGCATCCTGTTGGCTAGTCCCGGTCGCCGCGAGACGAGAGTTTCCGAGACGCTTGGTCAGGCGATCGCCACGGCGTTGCGCGCAGCCGAGCTCACCGACGGCGCCGTCGACCCCACTGTCGGTGGTGCCGTTCGCAACGCGGGCTACACCGTCGACTTCGGTTTGCTCGCACCCGACGGGGCGCCCATAGCACTGACGGTCCACCCGGTACCGGGCTGGCGCCGGATCACCTACTCGCCGGCGACGCGCACGGTCGAGATTCCGGCCGGGATCGAGGTCGATCTCGGTGCGACCGCGAAGGCGCTCGCGTCAGATCTCGCTGCCGAGGCGGCGAGCGACGCAGTCGATGGCGGCGGTGTCCTCGTCAGCCTCGGCGGTGATGTCGCCGTGGCGGGCATGCCTCCCGACGATGGCTGGCACGTGCAGATCGCCGAGAACAGCCGCGCGCCGATCACGCGGGACGGCGAGACGATCGCGATCCGCTCAGGCGGCGTTGCCACCTCGAGCACGACGGTGCGTCGCTGGCGTCGAGGCGGCATCGAGCTGCATCACATCATCGACCCGGCCACGGGCCTGCCTGCGATCGGTCCGTGGCGCACGGTGAGTGTGGTCGCCGGGAATTGCGTCGACGCGAATATCGCTGCAACGGCTGCAATCGTCCGTGGCGTCGCAGCGCCGGCGTGGCTCGAGTTCAGCCGGGTTGCCGGCGCGCCTTGTCGATCGCTCCGGCGACATCCGCCGGGTCGGCGGTTGGCCTCCCCCGAGCGCTCAGGCGTCCTGAGCGATGAGTGCCTGCACCTCGCGCTGATAGCGACGCGTGTCGTCGTACACGCCGTGGGTCGCGACGCTCGCATCCCCCTGGTAGTAGCCGGCCAGCGTCGCCGCGATGTCCGCCTCGTGCTTGTTCATGAGATGGCGAAGCAGCATGGCCCCAGCGGTGACGTTGTCCTGGGCACGCCAGATGTCGAGTTGTGTCCCCGCGATATGGCGCGACACCCACTCGCCGGTGAACGGCTCGATCTGCATCACGCCGACAGCACCGGTTGGCGACACCTGGTCCTGATGCCACTTCGACTCCGCCCAAGCCACTGCCCGGAGCAGCCGCGCGTCGACGCCGACATCCGCGGCGACGAAGCTGACCAGCGCGTTCATACGCGGTAGCCGGCCGGGGACGACCATCTCGTCGCCCTCGGCGATCGGCGCGTTGACCCCGATCCCGTTGGCGCGGGCGAGCGCGGTCGGGTCGACGCCGAAACGCCGTGCCGTCTCGAAGACTCCCTCGCCGCGTCCCACCCGGTAGGTCTCGGCGTCGTCGCCGCCGCGGGCATATGCCGGCAACGCGAGGGAGGTGTCCGGGATCTGCAGCATCTGACCGACCTGCAGGTGCTCCGCCGCGGCGATCGCGTTGGCACTGAGCAGCGCACTCACGCTCGTGCCGTGACGGACGGCGATGTCTGACGCGGTGTCTCCGGGGCGAACGATGTATGAGCTCGCGAAGACCGCGGAGGGAATGGTTGCCACGGCGGTCGCACCGAGCGCTGCTGCGGCAAAACGAGATTTCGTCTTCATCCGGGTTCCTCGTGTAGTGAGACGTTGGGGGAGATGGGGGAACCGGTCGCCCGTTGGCGACCAGCGCAGCGTAGGCACACCCGATCGCTGGCGTCAAGCATTGGAGGGCGCCGTAACGGTTTCGTCACAACGGAGTCCGCTCTGTGCGAACTATCCCTCAACCGGCGCGAGTGCTACGCTGACCCTCGAAAGCCATGCGACTCCCGAGCCTGCCACGCACCTCGCTGCCGACCACGCTGCTGGCGGCGACATGCGGCGTCGGCCTCGGAATGATCACCTTCGTGCTCGCCGCTTGGCTCCATAACGTCGGTGCAACCGGTGCTGCTTCGATGCTCTCCGAAGCCGCGTTGCTCGCCGCGCTCGCCTGCGTGGCGGGGTTCGCGCTGTTCGGCGGCAACGCGCGGCTGCGCGGTGCGCGAGTGCCGATCAACCGCGCGCTCCCGCCGTCGTGGTGGCCGCGTGAGCCGGATTCGGTCGCACTACTCGCCGCTTGCGTGGGCGCGCCCCTCGTTATCGGCGCCGGCGCCGCTGTCCTCCTCTTCCGTTAGCGGTTCGCAGCAGCTATACCCGCTGCTACTGCGAACAAAGCTGGGCAATAGCCCAGGACGCGGCCTCGCGCACAACGGGATCCGGGTCATCTTCAGCACTGCGCTGTAGCGCGGGCAATGCGCGTCGATCCCCGGCATTGCCCAGAGCGATCGCGCAATTTCTCGCGAGTCCCGCGCGTCCTGTCCTCCAAACGGCAGTGCGCCGAAAACGCGCGGCGAAGTCCGCTTCACTGAGCTCGAGGCACTCGGCAAGATCGGGATTCGGCACGGGACCGCGCGCAGTGCTTGACGGCCCCACATCGAGCGGCTCAGGCGCGAGGCGATGGTTGATAGGACATGCCTCCTGACAGAGGTCGCATCCGAACGCCCAGGTCCCGATGAGCGGCCGCAGCTCGACGGCGATCGCCCCGCGATGCTCGATCGTGAGGTATGAGATGCAGCGTCGTGCGTCGATCACTCCCGGCGCAGTGATCGCTCCCGTCGGACACGCGGGAATGCATTCCCGGCATTGTCCGCACCCGCGCCGCGACGGAGCATCTGCGGGAAGGAGCATGGAGACCGCGATACCGGCGAGCATCACGTAGGATCCGGCCTCCCTCGTGATCACCGACGCGTGCTTGCCGGCGAACCCGATGCCGGCCCGCTCTGCGATGGGCCGATCGAGCGCCCACCCGTGATCGATGAACCGCTTGGCCTCGAGGCCGTCAACGCGACCGCGCAGCCAGCCGACGAGGGCATCGCAGCGCTCCGCAAGCAGATCGTGGTAGTCGACCGCTCCTGCACCGGCATCGATGCACGCATAGGCCGAACAACGTCCGCGTATCGGACCGCCGGGATCCGCCTCGGCCGTGCGCGCTGGGCGATACGGCCAGGCCAGCGCGATGATCGAACGCGCCCACGGGTAGCGCGCGCCGATGTCCGCGGACGCCTCGACACGCTCGCGTGAGTACCAGGGCATGCCGTCCATCCGGCCGGCGTCGATCGCGGCAAGCCCTCGCTCCCGCGCCTCGGTGAACGGACGCGCCGAGGTGACCCCGCAGGCCGAGAACCCGAGACGGCGCGCCTCGTCGCCCAGTTCGGCCTTCACCGCCAGTCCGTCCATGGCTCGATGGTGTCACGCGGCCCGACACCGTAGGATCGAGCCATGCCTCGTCTCCTCTGCATCATGGGTTCGGGCGAGACCACACCCACGATGGTCTCTGTCCACGCAGACCTGTTGACGCGACTCGGTCCCCGCCCCGTTCCTGCTGTGCTCCTCGACACGCCCTTCGGATTTCAGGAGAACGCCGCAGACATCAGCGAGAAAACCGTCGCGTACTTTCGCGAACGAGTCGGTTTCCCCATCACGGTGGCATCGTTCCGCAACCGCGAGGAAGCGACGCCGCTCGAGTACGAGACCATGCTCTCGCGAGTCGCCGAGGCGCGCTACGTGTTCGCCGGTCCGGGCAGTCCGACGTACGCACTGCGCCAGTGGCAGAACACGGCGGTTCCGCAGCTCCTCAGCGCGAAGTTGCGCGATGGCGGGTGCGTGACCCTCGCCAGCGCCGCCGCCGTCGGCGTCGGCATGTTCGCTCTCCCGGTGTACGAGGTCTACAAGGTCGGCGAGGATCCGCGCTGGCTCGAAGGCCTCGATCTGATCGGCGTCACCGGACTTCGCGTCGCCGTCGTCCCGCACTACAACAACGCCGAGGGCGGCACGCACGACACCCGCTACTGCTACATGGGCGAGCGGCGGCTGCGCATGCTCGAGGCGCAGCTTCCCGACGATGTCGACATCCTCGGTGTCGACGAGCACACCGCGGCGATCTTCGACCTCGACGCGTCGACCGTGTCCGTGCGCGGACGCGGTGTCCTCACGCTGCGTCGCCGCGGCAAGTCGCAGCGATTCGAGAACGGCACGACCATGGCGATCAGCGACCTCGCGCGCGAAGGTGGGGCCCCGAACGCCGCCGGCGAGGCGCCGTCCCCCGTCACTGACGAGCGCGGTGTCGAAACGTCGCTGGCGCCTCCCGCGCCCGGCGTGTCGCCATTCCTTCAGGAGGTCACACGGCAGTCCGAGCTCGCCGACAGTGCGCTCGCCGGGCGCGACGTCGACTCCGCGGTCGGCGCCGTCCTCGCGATCGACACGCAGATGCATGAGTGGGAGGCGGACACGCTGGACTCGGACGAGCAGGATCGAGCGCGAGAAGTGTTGCGGCGGTACGTGGTTCGCCTCGGCGACCTCGCCCGGAACGGTGCCGGAGACCCACGCGATCTGCTCGCTCCCGTGGTGGACGGCATTCTCGACCTCCGGGTCCAAATGCGCGCCGCCGGCGAGTACGCGCTTGCCGACAAGTTGCGCGACGCATTGGTCGATGCCGGCATCGAGGTGCGTGACACCCCCGAGGGCTCGGCCTGGGAACTCGCCGTCACGACACCCGCGTGACGTCAGCTCAGGCGGTGGCCTCGCCGCGCGCAGACGTGTCGAGCATCGGTTCCTCGGGGCGGCCGAGCCAGTAGCCCTGGCCGGCGGTGACGCCGAGTGCGGTGAGCTGATCCGCGGTTGCCTCGTCCTCGATGCCCTCGGCGATGACGCACGAGCCGGAACTGCGCGCATACGCAACGGTTGCCTCGATGACTGCGCGGGCCCCGCGTTCGCCCCAGTCCTGGGTGATGCTCTTCGCGACCTTGACGTACTCGGGCACCGCGGCCGCGAGCAGCTCGAGCGTCGAGTGCCCTTCGCCGATGTCGTCCAGCGCGAACCGGAAGCCGTGCTCGCGATAGCTCGCGAGGACGAAGCGCAGACGCTGCTTGTCGGCAATGGACTCGCGCTCGGTGATCTCCAGCACCATCGTCTCGGGACTCCGTTCCGCCCAGCGTGCGAGGAGCAGCATGTGATCGACGGGGTGGATGGGATCGAGCAGCATTGCCGCAGAGACGTTGAGGAAGAGCGGTGCGTCGTCGGGGAGCGCCGACGCGGCCGACATCGCGATACGCCGGCAGATCCAGTCGACCTCCTTGGTCACGCCACGCCGGTGCGCGAGCGCAAACACGTCCTCGACGCCGTCGAGCGGGTCGCGAAGGCCGGGCACGCGCGCGAGTGCTTCGTAGCCGAGAACCTTGTGGTCGGTCAGCCGCACGATCGGCTGGAAGGTCGCGCGGATCACGCGGCGCTTGCTGAGGATCGCGTCGAGCATGGCGCCGGCATCGCCGCCACCCTGCAGCAGGCTGGGCAGCGTCCGTTCGCCGGCCACGACCACCCGGTCACGGCCCTCCTGCTTCGCGCGTGACAGAGCCTCATCCGCGGCGAGCCACAACGCGTGCACGCCGCCGGCACCCGCCGCGACACCTGCGCTGATGCGCGCCTTGCCGTGCGGCAGCGCGACGCCGTGCAGCGAGAGCCGCATCCGCTCCGCGATGGCGATCGCCTCCTCTTCGCCGGTTGCATCCATGATTGACACGAACTCGTCGCCGCCGATGCGGAGCAGCTGGTCGCCGGCGCGGAGCTGCGCGCGCAACGTGCGCGCAACTTCGACGAGCAGCATGTCGCCCGCCTCATGCCCGAACTCGTCGTTGAGCGGCTTGAGGTGGTCGACGTCGATGGCGACGACGGCTGTGGCGCTCGCCATCTCACCGAGACGTTCCTCGAACGCGCGCCGGTTGCCGACCTTGGTGAGCGGGTCGGTCGTGGCATGCATGGCCTTCTCCTCGAAGAGCCCGGCGCGCGCGACGGCGACGGCGGCCTCATCGGCAATGGCCTGAACGACGGTCAGATCGTCGACATCCCACGTGCCGCGGCCCGCATGCGATATCAGTGCCAGCACGCCGATCACCCGGCCACCGGTGGCACGCAACGGGGCGGCGACGAAGCTCCGTGACCGGCGCCCGCCGCCAAGGCTCTCGAGCTCTTCGAGCCGCGAGTCGGGCATGCCCGCGTAGGCCTGCTTGATGTCGCGCGGGGTGCGCAGCAGACACGCGTCACCGGTCGAGTAGACACGTCCGATGACTCCTTCACCGGCACCCATCGTCACGAGCGGGCCGGCCGACGGCGTCACGCCACCAGGCCCGAGGATGAGCGGGAGAGTCGCAAGCGCGCCGGAGTCGGTATCGAAGAGCAGGACCCGGCCCCAGGTTGCGTCGGGGTACGCCTCGTGACAGCCACTGAGCACTGCGGCTGCGACGCCGCGCGAGTCAGTGGTGAGCCCGAGCCGCTGGGCGACGTCTGCGACGGCTCGCAATCGCCGCGACTGGGCCTGATAGTGGCGCTCGGTCAGCGACCAGTTGGAGTACGCAAGGACGGTCACGCCGATGACCAGCGCTTCGATCTGGATCAGTTCCTTGACCCCGCCGCCGTCCATCATCCCGGCCCACCACCACACGCCAGCGAGCCCGGCCAGCGAAGCAAGCAGGATCGTCCAGAGCGCGACCGCGCGGGCCGACGGATCGACGGTGAGCAGCACCGCGACGAAGCCGAGCAGGATGAGCGGCACCGGATGGGACAGGCGCGGTGCCGCCAGGCCGAGGATGACCGTGCACAGTCCGACGCTCGTCAGTCCCTGCACCAGCGCCGCAGTCGACGGGCTGACGCGGGCGGCATGGCGCAACCGGATCGTGATCTCGAGCATGACCGCCGCAACAACCACAACCTCGATCTCAACGAGCATCACGCGTGGCGGCAGGGCGGAATCGACCAGTTGCCACCCGGTGATTCCGAGCAGCACGCCTGTTGCGAGTATCGGCAGCCAGCGCCGGGCGGCGCTCTCGGTATGCATAACCCTCTCGGGTGCCAAGCGTAGTCGGCAGCGTCCGGCAAGATTGACGCGTTACGGGCTTGTGTCGAGTTCCTCTGAGATCAGGAACCCGCGACCGACACCGTCCCGGTCAGCGCGGCGCCGATCGTCCGTTTCCCATCCATGGGGGACAGGACCAGCTGGGCGCTGCCGGCTGCACTCGGCTGGAAGAAGAGCTGCACCGGCGCACTCGACTGGCTCGTGAGCTCCCCGCCGCACACCCTCCCGTTGACAAAGGGCTCCTTGTCGATGTTCTGGAAGATCGCGTTCACCGGCGTCAAGGGACCCTGGATGACGGCGCTGATGCAGACCTGACCGACGACCGAGAAGCCGGTGTTGTCGACTGACACGTCGATCTCGAGTTGCTTGCCGGCGGGCGCCGTCGCCGGGATCACGCCACTCAGGTCGGCCATCGCATTCCCGGAGGTTGCGAACAGTGGAGCGATCACCCCGAGGAAGAGTCCGAGGAGCACAGCACCGGCCACGACGAGGAAGACGATCCGCGGATTTCTCTGGATCCAGCGCTTGATCGCTGCGATGACGCCTCCTCAGACCGTTTGACTAGATCGTTGCCGGCGGGTGGTACTCCCCGAACACGGTACGCAGCGACCCGCTGATCTCGCCCAGCGTCGCCTCTGCGCGAACGGCGTCGAGGATGCGCGGCATCAGCGATGCATCAGAGCTCGCCGCCTCGTGGATGGCCGTGAGCGAGGCCTCGACACGAGCCGGATCCCTCCGCGAGCGGTGTTCGGCAAGCCGCCGCGCCTGATCCGCCATGACCCGTTCGTCCGGTCTGAAGAGGAGTGGTGCACCCTCCTCCTCAGTCTCGGTGTGGCGGTTCACACCGACGATCACCTTGTCGCCGGCGGCGATGGCACGCTCTGTGCGGTAGGCCTCGTCCTGGATGAGTTGCTGCATCCAGCCCGATTCGATGCACGCGACGGCGCCCCCGCGCGCGTCGACCTCCGCGAGGAGTTCCAGCGCGCGCCGCTCCAGCTCGTCGGTGAGCCACTCGACGTGGTACGAGCCAGCAAGCGGGTCGACGGTGTTGGTGACTCCCGTCTCCTCCGCGATGATCTGTTGCGTGCGCACCGCGATGCGTTGCGCTTTCTCGGTCGGTATCGAGAGGGCCTCGTCATAGCAGGAGAGCGCGAGCGACTGGACGCCGCCGAGCACTGCGGCGAGTGCCTCGATCGCCGCGCGCACGATGTTGTTCTCAGGCTGCTGCGCGGTCAACGTCGACCCGCCGGTCTGCGTATGAGTGCGCAACATGAGCGACCTCGGATCGCGCGCACCGAATCGCTCCGCCATCACACGCGCCCACATCCGTCGCAGTGCGCGGTATTTGGCGATCTCCTCGAAAAAATCGATGTGTGTGTTGAAGATCCACGAGAGCTTCGGCGCGAAATCGTCGACTCCGACGCCGAGCGCGACCGCCGCCTCGACATACGCGATCGCGTTGGCGATCGCGAACGCCATCTCCTGCACAGCGGTGCTCCCCGCCTCGCGAATGTGATATCCGGACAGCGAGATCGGGTTGAATTTCGGGGCGTGCACGGTGCACCACGCGATGAGGTCCGCGGCGAGTCGCAACGACGGGCGCGGCGGATAGATGAACGTGCCCCGCGCGATGTATTCCTTGAGCACGTCGTTCTGTACCGTGCCCATGACCGCGCCGGCGTCGACGCCCTGGCGTTCGGCGGCCACGACATACATCGCGACGAGCACCGGCGCCGGAGCATTGATGGTCATCGACGTGCTCACGTCGCTCAGCGGTATGCCGTCGAACAGATCTTCCATGTCGCGCACCGAGTTGATGGCGACGCCCACCTGGCCCACCTCACCGGCGCTGCGTGGATCGTCGCTGTCGAGACCCATCTGCGTGGGCAGGTCGAATGCGACCGACAGTCCCGGCTGTCCCTGAGCCAGCAGATAGCGAAAGCGCGCGTTGGCATCGGTGGCCGTTCCGAAGCCCGCGTACTGTCGGATGCTCCAGAGACGCCCCCGGTACATCGTCGGCTGGATGCCGCGCGTGAACGGCGGCCGACCCGGCAAGCCTTCGTCGCGCTGAGCGTCATGCCCGGCGAGGTCCTCGGCTGTGTACAGCGGCGCGACAGGGATGCCGCTGCCCGTCTCGAAGACATCCTTGCGTTCGGCTTGGGCCATCAAGGCAGCATATACACTCCCCGCGATGGCGCTTCCGGTGACCCCGTTGCTCGTCGAGGACTCGGCCGCCGCGCTCGCTGTCGACGGATGGCAGTACACGCAGCGTCAGCTCTACTACGGGACCTGCGCGCGCGCTGAGACGCCCCCCTCGAACGCCGCGTCCAACGGCGAGATCGGGCTCGGCGTGCTCCTGATTCTCATCGGACTCATCCTCATCGGCATCAAGGTCGCGTTCGTGCTCTTCATCTCGCTTGGCGTTGCGCTGGTGCTCACCGGCGTCGTCGGACGGCTGCGCCGGCCCGTGCTCACCGGGCGCGTGCTCGCGCTCTCGTTCGATGAGTTCAGGACGAGGTTCGGCGAGCTGCGGCCTCCGGGACTCATCGACCCGGATGCGACTCTGGCGGCACCAGCCTCGGGCATTGCGGATTCGATCACCGTCATCTGCGATACGCCCGACACAGCAAGCATGGTTGCCGCCAACCTCACCCACGTCGACATCGGTGCCGTGACTGTGGTCGCGGCGAAGGACGGCAGCGCCGCAGCGCCCACCGGACGAGCGATCGTCCTGCACGACGCGTCGCCACGCGGATGCGCGCTCGTGCTCAACCTCCGCGACGATGGCATCACCGTCGAGGACGCGGGGCTGCGTCCGTCAGACGTCGACGGGCCGACACATCAGGTCATCGAGGGTGCACCGGCGCGCCTTCCCCGAGACCTCAGCTCGCTGTTGCGCGCGGAGGAGGTCGACTGGCTGCTCAGCGGGCGCAGGGTGGAAGTCGCGACGCTGTCGCCGGAAGTCGCCATGGATCGACTCCTCGCGGCGGTCAGACGCCTCGATCCGCCTCCCGGCGATGATCCGCAGCCAGCCGGCTGAGCAATTCGGGGTCGAGGTCGTCGCCCGACACAGCTGCAACCTTGCACGCCGTCTCCGCCCGAAGTGTCGCGGTGCGTCGTCCCTCCTCGAGCAGCGCTCGCTCCCCGAGCACAGCGCCGGGCCCGACCTGTGCCAATGGCACGCCGTCGACCTCAACAGACAGCACGCCGTCGAGCAGCACGTACATCTCATGCCCCTCCTCGCCCTGCTTGACGAGGTTGGCGCCCTGCTTGATGGTCTCGATGCGCGGTCTCGCGGACCCACGCATGAGTTGCAGCGAGAGTTCGCGCTCGAGCGCTGTCTCCACCTCGGTCACGAGTGCCGGCGAATCCTCATCTCCCCACGGCGTGTGGTCGCCAAACGCATGGAGCGACCACCGCTTGTAGTCCACGAGGCCTGATTTCAAGGCGAGGTTGTGCTCGCGATCGTAGATCCAGTGCCGCGGAAATGGGCTCGCACCGATGACCTCGTGCGTCGAAGACCCGTCAGCGAAGATCGTGAGGCTGAGCGTCGTCCATGCGAGTGGCGCCGACACCTGGATGAACGGAGGATGACTCACGCGGCGGGGCGCCGGAACGCCGGTGCGTCCGCCCGCGGTCTGCGTGAAGCGCACCCACCCGTCGCCTGCGACGGCCGGCTGCTGCCGATCAGGAAACGCCACGGCGGCAAACGTCATGCCGCGCCCGCCGAGTCGCAGCGTGGTCGAACCGATGTGGCCGCCGCCCGCTTGACCGACGTCGGCGATGCGCCCGTTCTCGACCTCGATCCATGCGGAGAGCTCATTGGCGAAACGGAACCGATCCGCCTCGCGAAGTGCGTCAAGCGAGTCGATGTGGTCCGGGGGTGGGTCGTCGTAGTGGGCGACGCCCATCTCGAAGGGCATCTTGGTCACGCCCTCGATTGCCTCAGACGGGATCCACGAAATGGACGTCACCGATGACTGGATGCGCATGGGCTTTTTCCTCCGTGGCGGAGATCATCGCTCGCGGCCGGATCGCGCGTCGAGGGTGCATGGACCACGGTCAGAGGTGAGGTCCGCCCCCGCGGATCGTGGTGGCAGCCCCATTTCATCCTGCGCCGGGCTGACTAGAGTGACGCCATGCCTTCGGACGCAATGATCCGCGTCGTCCTCGCGGACGACAATCTCATCGTCCGCGAAGGTGTCCGGGCGCTGCTGTCGATCGCTGGAGACCTCGAGGTCGTCGGCGTTGCCGGGGACTACGACGAGTTGCTCGCGGGCGCGGCCGAGCACGTGCCGCAGGTGGTCGTCACGGACATCCGCATGCCACCGGATTTCACCGACGAGGGCATTCGCGCAGCGCGCGTCGTGCGCATGCGCAATCCCGGAACCGGCGTGGTGATCCTGTCGCAGTACGACGAACCCGAATATGCCATCGCACTGCTCAGCGAAGGCGCGGCCGGCTACGCGTATCTCCTCAAGGATCGCGTCGGTGACGGCGACCAGCTTGCCCGCGCGGTGCGCGAGGTCAGCACCGGTGGCTCGATGCTCGACCCGCGCATTGTCGACGCGCTGACGAAACCGGTGAGTGAAGGCGGCGGCCTCAGCGAGGGCGAGGAGCGCCTGTTGCGGATGGTGGCCGAGGGCAAGCCCATCAAGGCGATCGCCGCGTCACTGCACACAACGCCGACGTCGGTCGGCGACGACGTCGAGCAACTCTTCCTCAAGCTCGCCCAGCAAGCCAGTGCCGGCACGCAGGGTGCGCTCGATCGATTGCGGTTGCTGCACAAGGTCATCATCGACCGCGAGGAACAGGGCGAGAGTCTCAGTCGCATGCTTCCCGGCGGGATTGCGCAGCAGATGCGCGAGCACGGCATCGAGGCAGGGCGGACGGAGCGCCTCACCGTGACGGTGCTCATGTCCGATATCCGCGCCTACTCGACCATCGCAGAGAAGTCGGACCCGTCGATCCTTGCAGGTCAGTTGAACGAGCACCGCGCTGCCATGAACCACGCGCTCCTCCATGAGGGCGGCACCGTGATGCAGTTCGTCGGCGATGCGGTGATGGCGGTCTTCGGCGCGCCTCTGCCGCAACCGGATCACGCGCAGCGTTCGCTCGCCGCAGCCCTGGCGATGCATGCTGCCCAGGCGCGAGTCAACGAACGGTGGGAAGCCCAGGGTCTGCCGCCCTTCCATATCGGCATCGGCCTGTCCACTGGAGACGTCGCTGCCGCGCTACTCGGCTCCGAGGAGCGCCTCGAATATTCGGTGGTTGGCGACGCCGTGAACCTCGCGCAACGACTCCAGCAGTGGGGCGAAGGCGGACAGACGGTGCTGAGCGAACCGACCTACGACGCGCTGGAGGACAAACCTGGTGCAGAGCGGATCGAACCCGCCCTCGTGAAGGGCCGGGAAACACCGGTCGGCGCGTACCGCGTGGGCGCGGTGGTCGCGTGAGTCCGGTGGCGGCCGACGTCGTGCGGCCTCGCTCGCGCTTGACCGCTCCAGCCGTTGCCTGGGCGCTGGCGCTCATTGCGCTCGCCTTTTTCATCACCGACGCGGCGGTGTACTTTTCGCCGCTCACGCCCCCGGCACTGTTCAAGGCCGGCGGGGGTGTGCTCACTGCCTTCTGGCTCTTTCCGTATGCGTCGATCATCCCGATGGGATTGCTCATCGCGCTTCGCAGGCCTGCGAACCGGATCGGATGGCTGATGCTCATCGCCGTGATGCTCCTCGGTCTCGGAGCAGCCGCTGCGTTGATCGGATCAATCCTTGCGCAAACGCATAACAGGATCGGCGACCCCATCCTGCTCTTCTCGGCGCTGTGGAATGCGACGGGTGGCGGTGTGCTCGCGCTGCTTCTGGTGATACTGCTGATCTTTCCGGACGGCCATCTGCCGTCGCAGCGCTGGCGATGGTTGTTGTACTCAATCATTGGCTTCGCGGTCATCGGACTGATCCTCGTCATCGTCAGTCCGATTCCAGGCACGCTCGGTGAGACGACTTCGCCCCAACCTGGAGTCGTGCTCCCGGTCAGCATGCTTGCGATCCCGGGGATCGCGGGGATTGTCACAGCCTTCTCGAATGTCGTGGGCGTCTTCTTCACCCTGGAGGCCGGCGCTGTCCTGGTCTCGATCTTCCTGCGGATGCGCGGCGCGGACGCCGATCGCCGGCACCAGGTGAAGTGGGTCGCTTTCGCCGGAGTGATCACGCTGACGATCGTCTTCGTGCTCAATGCGCTTCCTGTGGGCAACTCCGGCGAGCCCCCGCCCCTGTACTTCGTCATCGCCGGCCCGCTCCTTCTCCTCGCCGGTGTCGCGGTCCCCGGAGCCATCGGCGTCGCCGTGCTGAAGTACCAGCTGTACGACATCGACGTTCTCATCAGTCGCACGCTCGTGTACGGCGTGCTGGCCGCGTTCATCACCGCGGTCTACGTGGGCATTGCAGTTGGGGTGGGGGCATTGGTGGGCAGCGGCGGCAAGCCGAACCTCGCGTTATCGATTGTCGCCACGGCCATCGTCGCGGTCGGCTTTCAGCCGATGCGTGAGCGCGTCCAGAAGATCGCGAACCGGCTCGTCTACGGCAAACGCGCGACGCCGTACGAGGTGCTCAGCGAATTCTCAGGACGTGTCGCGGAAACGTATGCGGCTGACGAAGTGTTGCCGCGCATGGCGCGGGTCCTGCAGGAAGGGACAGGTGCCGAGTCGGCAACCGTGTGGCTGCGCGGGATGGGCGAACTGCATAGCGCAGCGACGTTTCCTGACGAGAGCGCGACGCACGGCTCGGTGCCGATGACAAACGGATCGCTGCCTCTGCTGCCGGACGCAACCCGCTCCGTGGAGGTCCGCCATCAGGGGGAACTGCTCGGTGCGTTGAGCGTCAGCAAGCGCAGGGGCGAAGCGTTGACACCCATCGAGGACAAGCTCATCGACGACCTCGCGCTCCAGGCGGGACTCGTGCTCAAGAATGTCGGGCTCAGCGCCGATCTGCAGGCGCGCCTCGATGAGTTGCGTGCGTCACGGCAGCAACTCGTGCACGCGCAGGATCTGGAGCGCCGGCGTCTCGAACGCAATCTCCACGACGGTGCGCAGCAACATCTGGTCGCGCTGAAAGTGAAGCTCGGACTCGTCGAGATGCTCGTCGCTCGCGATCCATCCAGAGCTGCCCTCACCCTCGAGCAGTTGAAGGGCGACGCTGACGAGGCGCTCGAGACATTGCGTGATCTGGCGCGTGGCATCTATCCGCCGCTGCTCGCCGACAAAGGCCTCGTCGTTGCCCTGGAGTCGCAGGCTCGCAAAGCGACGGTGCCGGTGAATGTCGAAGCCGAAGCTGTGACCCGTTACTCCCAGGATGTCGAGGCGACGGTCTATTTCTGCGTCCTCGAGGCGCTGCAGAACGTGCAGAAATATGCCGGGGCGACGCGTGTCGTCGTGCGTCTGTGTGCCGGCAGCGGAACACTCACCTTCAGCGTCATCGATGACGGGACCGGCTTCGACTCGGCTGTCGCGAAACGGGGCACCGGCTTGACCAATATGGCCGACCGAATCGATGCACTCGGTGGCACCGTCCTGGTCACGTCACGTCCCGGTGCCGGCACGACGGTGCATGGCGAACTGCCCGCGCTGTCTCGCAACTCCGTCGCGGTGTGAAGAGCCTAGACCGACGAGGCGGCCGCCCAGGCCTCGATGAGACGGTCCGGGCTGAACTCCGACTTCGAGATGAATCCGGCCGCACCCGCCTCGGCTGCGCGAGGCCCGTATTCATCGGCTTCGTAGGTGGACAGCACCAGCACGACCACCGGCTTGGCGGCATCCACCTCGGAGAGGATCTCCCTGGTTGCATCAAGCCCGCTGATCCCGGGGAGATTCACATCCATGAGGACGAGATCGGGACGGAGCTCGCGAGCGGAGGTGACCGAGTCCTCGCCGTTCTCGACCTCGCCGACGACCTCGAACCCCTCAGTGAGCTCGACGACCGTGCGCGCGACGTCACGAAATGGCGCTTGATCGTCCACGATCAACACCCGGACGCTCATGTCAGGTCTCCCATGCTTCCACGGTATCCCGCAGCGTCGCCGGGGGCAACCATGCAGCCATCCGCTCACCGGGTGATGCAGGCACCCTGAACCGCAATCGGCTCGCCTATTCTCATCCCGTGACGATCCGCGTGGTCCTTGCAGAGGACAACTATCTGCTCCGTGAGGGCATCCGTCAGCTGCTCGAGACGTCCGACGAGATCGAGTTGCTCGCATCGTGTGCCGACCTGCCGGAGCTGGAGCGCGCCATCGAGGAGCACAACCCGGCCGTGGTCATCACGGATATCCGCATGCCACCGACCGGCACCGACGAGGGATTGCGCGCCGCCGAACGGCTGCGCACCGACCGCCCCGAGGTGGGTGTCGTCGTGCTCAGCCAGTACGCCGAACCCGAGTACGCCTTGGCACTGCTCGAGAAAGGCGCCGGCGGTCGCGCCTATCTGCTCAAGGAGCGGGTCTCAGACATCGACCAACTGGTGGGCGCAGTGCGCGAGGTCTCGCGCGGAGGCTCGGTGATCGACCCGCGCGTTGTCGAGGTGCTCGTCGCAGCGCGGAGCGCCGCGCGCAACTCGCCGATCGCGCAGTTGACACCGCGCGAGCTCGACGTCCTGCAGCAGGTCGCGATGGGCAGGAACAACGCGGGCATCGCCGCAGCGCTGTTCCTCACCGAGCGTGCGGTGGAGAAGCACATCAACGCGATCTTCTCCAAGCTTGACCTGTCCGAGGAGCCCGATGTGCACCGCCGCGTCAAAGCCGCGCTCGTTTACCTCGCCGCGCAGCCGTAAGGTTCAGTCACGCTCCTGCGCGTCGTGCGCGCCGACGAGCACCGCCATGTTGCCCATCGGGTGCTTGTTCTCGCGCATCAGCTGATGCGCGACGCCGACCTCATCGAACGCGAACGTTCGTGACAGGCACGGGTCAACCTCGCCGCTGATCACCATGTCGTTGAACGCGGCCGCCTCCTGGTCGTTGGCGAAGTGCGAGCCCTGGAGCCGTTTCTGGCGCATCCAGAGATAGCGAAGGTCGACTGCCGCGTGATATCCGGTGGTGCCGGCGCAGATGACGACCATCCCGCCGTTCTCACACACGAACATCGAGGTCGGAATCGTTTCTTCACCCGGATGCTCGAAGACGATCCGCGGGTTGCGCCGCTCGCCGACGACATCCCAGAGCGCGTGCCCGAACGCGCGCGCGCCTGCGGTCCACTTGGCGAACGCAGCGTCGTCGCGCCAGTCCGGGATGATGCCCCAGTGCGAGAACTCGCGCCGGTCGATGTAGCCGCGCGCGCCGAGACCGATGCAGTACTCGCCGCGCTCCGGTCCGGACGTGACGGCCACCGGGATTGCGCCTTTGGCTTTCGCGATCTGAATCGCCTGAGATCCGAGACCACCCGACCCGCCCCAGATCAGGACGACGTCGCCCTCGCGCACCGTGTGCGGCTGCCACGAGCACAGCATCCGGTACGCGGTGGCGCCGACAAGCGTGCCCGCCGCTGCTGCGGCCCAGCTCAACTGTGGTGGCTTGGGCAGCAGCTGATGTGCCTGGACAAGCGTGTACTGCGCGAAGCTGCCCCAGTTCGTCTCGTACCCCCAGATCCGAGCGCTCGGCGCGATGATCGGATCGCCGCCTGCCTTGATCCACGGGTCGTTGAGATCCCACATGCCGCAGTGGGCGACAACGTGATCACCGACCGTGACGTTCCCAACTCCCTCGCCGACCGCCCACACGATGCCGGAGGCATCGCTGCCGCCGATGTGAAACGGCTCCTGTTCGCCTGCTTTCTGACGAGCGGCGATGACGTCGACCGGACGCCCGAGCGCGGCCCAGACGTTGTTGTAGTTGACGCCGGCCGCCATGACATAGACGAGGGCCTGACCCGGGCCCGGCGTCGGCGTTGTGACGGTCTCGATCTCAAATGCCGTCTGCGGATCGCCGTAGCGCTCCGGGCGGATCAGCGATGCGTGCATCGACTCGGGGACGTCGCCGAGCGACGGCATCGTCCCGACGTCGGTCGAATCGCGGTGCGGCATTGCGCTCGGACGATACACGGGGCGCTCGCTTCGACGACGCGTCGGGTTGCGGCGTTGGACGTGTCCACGGTTCGCTACACTCACCGACGCTCTTGGGACGACCGCGCATAGGGAGGCCGGGCGGTGACGTGTGACCACTGCGGTAAGCAGGTACCGGACGCGGTCTTCTGCACGAACTGCGGTGCCCATCAGGGACTTGCCGCAGACGGGATCGCCGCGCAGGAACGCACCCAGCACTTTGCTGCGCACCCCGGTGAGCACGTCTCCCAGCCGTCCGTCTTCAGCACGCTGTTCCCGCATCTGGGACATCGAAAGATCCACGAGTTCCGCTGGGCCTTCCTCCTCGGCCTCGCCGCCATCGTCGTCCTGGTCGCGACCGGGCTGATCGTCGCCGCACTGCTGGCGTCGATCTTCCTTGTGCCGACGCTCTACATCCTCTATCTCTATGAGGCGCAGGTGTATCGGGACGAGCCGGCGCTCGTGCTCGGTGCGACCCTTGTCGGGGGGATCATGCTCGGGCTGATCGTCACGATCATTGCCGACCGCGTCATCGGCGTGACCATCGGTTCCGACTCCGGTGCGATCTTCGGCTACACGGTGATCCTGCCGATCATCCAGCTGGTCGTGATGCCGCTACCGGCGTTGCTGCTGCTGACGCGTCCGCAGTTCGGCGAGACGATCGACGGACTCGTCTTCGGCATCACCGCGGGTCTCGGCTTCGGGATCGCCGAGGGCATCGTCAATTATTCGAATGTCATCGCCAACCTCGGCGTGCACACCGACTCTGCCTCGTGGATCTACCCGATGGTGTCGCTCGCGGTGCTCGTGCCGCTGCTGCACGGGAGCGCGTCCGGGGCGATCACCGCATCGCTCTGGCGTCCATTCCGCCATGGCACCGCACGCTGGGTGTCGCTGTTCGCGGTGCCGATCGCGCTCGTCACGGTGCTGGCGTTCTACGCGGGCGGTCAGGTGCTCGTCACTCACGATGTCGCGCCACTCGTCGTCCTCGCCTATCAGGGCGCCATCGTGCTCATCCTCATCGTGTACATCCGCCACCTTGTGCACCACGCGTTGCTCGAAGAGGGACGTGACCTCGGGTATCGAGCAATCGTGTGCGCACACTGCCACCACCACGTGATGGCCGCGGGATTCTGCCCGAGCTGCGGGAGCGCATTGAATGCCTCGCCGCGCCGCGATACGGGCGCTGAATCGTCCCCGGTCGTGGCTTCGACGCCGGAGGCCACGTAGATGGCGCTCTTCTGCGCACAGTGCGGAACCGAGAACCCGGACGGCAACGCGTTCTGCATGAGTTGCGGTGCGGCGCTCACGGCCACGGCCGCGGCGGCGTCGGACGATGTCACGCAGACCATCCAGACCGGACCGTTCAACGCTCCCACGCCACCAGTGGCGGTCGCGCCCGGCGCTGCACTGCCGCCCCTGACCTTCATGTCAGCGGAGAGTGCCCCGCCGGGCGGATATCTCCCGCCGTCCGGCCCGTATCTGCCGGCGCCACCGTCTGGAACGCAGCCCACGCATCGGACGTCGAGCACCATGCTCATCGCAATCGTGGTGGCCGTGCTGGTGATCGTCGCGGGAGGCGGTGTCGCATATGCCGCGCTCAACAAGGGAGGGACCACGCCGGGACCGTCCCCGAACATCCCGGTCACAGTGCCCACCACCGCACCCACATCGGCGCCAACGGCCGCACCAACTCAGCCGCCCGTGGCGACTCCTGCACCGGTGTCGCCGGCCGGCGGTGGGCATACCGTCAGCGCTGCTTTCGCGAAGATATTCGTGCCGGCAGGATTCACGGTCGCCGACCAGGAGTCCGACTCCATTGTCCTGGCGCCGAGCAACGGCAATGAAGAGGCGGTCGGTGCACAGGCGCAGCCGCTCACCGGGGCGACGACCAACGCGCAGCTCGACCAGGATCTCCTGCAGGGCGACCAGCAGAGTGACGACCCGAGCGCGAAGATGTGCAGCACGAAGGCGCCCTCACAGACGCAGCTGGTGGGTTCCGGCGGCCCCATCACCGCCGATGTCATCTCCATCTGCGAGAACCTCACGCCGCCAAACGGTCCAGCATTCGCAGCGGTCGACGGCTACTTTGCGGGCGTTGCCAAAGCGGCCGATGGCAGCTACAAAGCGGTGTGGTTCGAGTTCCTCGCGCCGGCGAGCAGCTTCCAGGCGTTCACGAACAGCATTCCTTCAACGCTCATCTCGCAGAGCGTGTTCTCCGACGCTTCGCCACCCGCGTAGACGTCCCGGATCAACTCCCCCGGAAGTGCAGGTTGGTGAGCACGTAGTCGAACGACTGGTCGGTCGCGATGTAGAAGGGTGCGTCGCCGCTCGTGTTCGTCTCGCACCACATCTCGGCGACGAGCGTCATGTTGCCATGCGTCGCCGCAACGATCACGATGCCCACGGGGTTGCCGGAGCTTCCGGAGGTTGACACGAGATTCGCCGTGTACCCGTTGCCGACGGCCGGGATGAGCCCGATCTCTGCACCGGGGACAGGCTCCAGCTCGTTGATGTCCTGGAACTGATCGCCTGAGAAATCACCGAGCGCCTTCTGCACCGCCTGCGACGTGTTGGTTGCAGCCATTGCTGTGATGAGGATCTCGCCGACCGTGTCGCCGCTCTGGTCCTGCGCGAGGAAGTCCGCGGAGCTCGACGAAGGATCGGGCTGGTTGATCGTCAGCTGCGTAGCGCTGTAATCGATGATGAAGCCCCATTTCGTGTCAACGAATTCGCGCGAGTCAGGAAGCCGCGAGCCGACATCAGGCCCGCAGTAGAAGCCACAACCCTGCGAGCTCGTCGACACCTTGACGGCGAAGACCGTCACCAACGTTGCCACCAGGGCAATCGCGGCCAGTGCGGCGACGATGACCGTTGTGTGCGACAGCTTCGACGGATGGGTCGCGCTCGCGTAAGGGGCCAGCGGCAGCGCTCGAGCCAGAGCGCCGGCACCTGTGGGCGCGCCGCACTTGCCGCAGAACGCACTGCCCGCGCTGAGTGGTGCGCCGCAATGGCCGCAGAAGTGGCCGCCGAACGTCGTTGTCACGACGCGATCTCTTTCGCAACGTGGCGCGCATGCTTTGGCGCCGCAAGGCGCGCTGCACCGCAGTTCGGACAGAAGGCCATCGTCTGTACGAGCCGGCCGCACTCGCCGCATGGCTCGAGCGGGCCGATGCTGTGCTTCCCCGCCTCTTCGAGCAACGCCGCGTGGACCACGATCCGGACCACCACGAGCAAGACGGCCCCAATGACGGTCCAGATGAGCAGGAGCGACAGCGGATCAGGCGTGTAGTACCCGGCGACGCCGAGCACGATCTGGATGACGAATCCCGCGATGACTCCGATCGGCGTCACCCATCCGGGGCGGCCGGCGTGACCTGGCTCTCGCCTCCACAGGGCCGCGGCGATGACACCGGTCGTCCCCGCGTTGACGATGGATGCGACGACGCCGCTGCGCAGGATGCGGAGCACATCGTCAGCCGCTACGCCGTGGATCAGGGATGTCGTGAAGAAGGGCCACGAGCTGGCGATGACCTCGACGAGCGTGAACCCGAGCGCCGAAGCGATGGCGAAGGTCAGGCCGTCAAGCGTTTCGTCGAACTTCGTTCGGGTGAGGAGGGCGAGCGGGCCGGCGAGCATGAGCGCCTGCGCGATCACCGGGAGGAATACCCCGGTGACGAGCGGTCCTTGAACGGTGCCGCTGAGTTGCGTCGTCGTCAGGTGATTCGCGATCACGAAGTACAGGAATCCGAGCGCGCCGCCCGCGACCACCGTGAGGAGCAGCACCTGAACCGGCTCGTCTTCGTACACCTCGAACTCGTAGAGGTAGAGGAGGTACAGCACGGGGAGCAGCAATACCGAGACCAGCGTCGCAGGCGCGACGAGCCGGAGCGCGGCAAGCAGCAGCACGACTCCGACACCGGCAACAAGCACCTCGCGAAACACGTGCACCTGGCGGTGGGGCAGATGCGGGAAGAGCGTCGTGATCACCGACGTGCGAGTCACGTGCTCGTTCGGCGCAGCCGCGTATGACGACGCGCGTCCGCGCGCCGCGTTGCCTTCGAGGTGCTCGCCGCAGTTGCCGCAGAACACGCCCGCCGGCACCCGCGCGCCGCAATGCCTGCAGATCACAATCTCGGGCGTCGCGCCTGCGTTGTCGCCGTCTCTCACAGGAGTGTCGGTCATCCGCTCGCTCCGTGATTCTTCTCGTACCACTCGAAGTCGTTGGTGAGCGCCCCGACGTCGGGCGTGCCGAGTCCCGTCGCCATGTCCCAGCCAGGGGCCGCGGCGAAGTGCAGATTCGACCCGAGCGTGATGTCGTGGAACGCCGGCGCGGGCAGCCCCGTGGGCGACTGCGCGAACAGGTAGAGGGCGGGGTTGGCGAAGCCGACGAGCGGCAGCGACTTCTGCGAGAGATCCTCGTCGATCAGCGCGGTGACTGCCGCCCAGAACGGCGCGGCCGCCGATGTTCCGCCGACCGGTCCCTCCTGAGCCTGTCCCGCTGTCGGCCCCGGAGCGATGATGTCCCAGCCGGAGATGATGTCAGCATCGGCTGCAACATCCGGCAGGCCACGGCCGGTCATCGATGTCGGGATACCGGGTGCCACCTGCCACGTTGGCCGTTGCAGCTCAGTGCTGACGCCGCCGCCGCTGCCCCACTGCTCGATGGGCTCGCCCCATGACGACTCCTGAAAGTAGGCGCCGTTCTGGCCAAAGAATGCAGTGGTGCCTCCAACCGCGGTCACGCCGACACTCGACGCGTCGGGCATGACGGAGATCTCGGTATTGCCGGCAGGGTCTGGCGAGGGAAAGTCGTTGAGGCACATGTACGCCCCGCGGTCGCCAGACGCCCAGAAGATGCTCATCCCCTGCGCTGCCGCTGCGACATCGACCTGGTTCTCGGCTGCGCCGTCTGCCGCGGCGCCCTTCTCCTGCTCGCAATCGTGCTCGCCGATGCTGCTCGACAGGATCACATCCGGAGACGCTGTTGCGATGGCCTTGACGACATCAGGGACCGCCACACTGTTGCTGAACGCGTAGACGACTTCGCGTGCCCCGGGCGCGATTCCGTGCACGATCTCGAGGTCGAGCGCAGCCTCCCCCGCAACTTCCGAATACTGTTTGTCGCCGCTGACGAGTGGCGCGCCCCAGGCGGCCGCGTCCTCGTGGACCTGGATGTTGAACGGGGCGGTGGGCGTGAACTTCTGCGCGTATGCGTTGAGCACCGCAGTGGGCGGAACGCCCCACTCGAGGAAGACGACGGTCTGACCGGTACCGTCGAGTCCCGCTTTGCGCAGCGGGGTGATGTCGTAGAAGGTGGACATATCCGTCGGCGTCACTCCATCGACGTCTGCGGCGGGAAGGGCAGACGTGAGGTCACGCTGGTAGTCGTCGAGACCGGTGACCGCGATCACCGTGCCGGTGAGCTGCGCGGGAACCGTCGGGGCGGTCAGGGACGAGAAGAACGCGGTACCGGCAGGGCTGACGAATCGGTGGATGCTGACCCCGAGAAACTGCTCGACTGCAGCCGCAGGCCCGGTCACCGTCAGGAGGACCGCGCCCGACGTCCAGTGTGCACTGAGGCCCGCCGCCGACAACACCGTGATCGCCGCCGCAACACGAGCGGGATCCGGACCAAAGCGGGCGGCAAACTGCGACGCGGTCAGTGCGGAGCCAGTCGCCATGGCGTTCTGCAGTCCGGTCGGATTGCGGTCGGCCAGCGTGAGGTCGAAGGTCATGCGCTGGGTCGGCGGAATCGCTCCAAGGTCGCGGCTGTCGCGGATCGCAACCTCGAGCGGCGCGAGTCCACTCGACGGCGAGGTCTGCGCCGCGGATCGCGTTGCCGGGTGCCTTGAAGGAATCTGCGAGGTGCAGGCGGCGAGGCCGAGCAAGCACACGAGGCTCACCACGAGCAATCGACTCACGAGACGCGAATCTTACGGTCCCGGTCGATAGCGCCACACCGATGGAAACGCCGCCGCAGCCGCACCGAGGCCGACCAGGCAGAGGGCGCCGCCGGTGACGATCGCGACCTCCGCGCCGAAGGCGTTGGCGACGACGCCGGTTTCCACGTCGCCGAGGTACGGGCCGCCGGCGACCACCATGAAGTAGAGCGCGGTGAGCCGCCCGCGCAACTCGTCAGGCGCGATCCGCTGCATGATCGTCGTGCGGCACACGGCGCTGAAGCTGTCGGCACCGCCCGCCAGCGCGAGGAGCAGCAGGGCGACCCAGAGGCTCCGCGCGAACCCGAATGCGACGACGGCGACGCCCCAGGCCACGATCGAGATCACGATGATCCGGCCGAGGCGCTTCGAGCGAGCCGTCGGTCCGCTGATCAGCGCGGCAACGACGGCGCCAAATCCCGGTGCCGAGTAGAGGAGTCCGAGACCCTGCGCGCCGGCATGGAACGTGTTTGCGGCGAGGACCGGGAAGACCGCGCGCGGCAATCCGAAGATCATCGCCGCGAGGTCCATCGCGAAGGTGCCGAGCAGGATCGGCTGACGGCGGGTGAAGTCGATGCCGCGAAGGATCGCCGCGATCGGCCGTTCACGGCGCGTCGACGAGTGTCCCTGCGGCGGCAGCACGATGACCGCGATCAGCGCGGCGCTGAACGTGACCACGTCCACCGAGTACGCCTCGGCGAGGCCGAGGTGCGCGATGACGAGGCCGCCGATCGCCGGCCCCGCCACGAGCGTCGTCTGGAACAGCACGATGTTGAGCGAGAGCGCGCCCGGAAGCTGGTCGCTACCGACGAGGTTCGGGATGATCGCCGTGCGCGTCGGCGAGTCGACGGCGCCGACCAGTGCCGCGACCGCCACCACGCCGTAGATCGCCACCAGCGGCGGGTTGCCGGTGAACGCACCCAACGCAAGCAGGGCGGAGCACGCGGCGAGGCAGAGCTGTGTGACGAGCAACACGCGCCGGCGATCGAAGCGGTCGGCGATCGCCCCGCCGCCGAGCGACCCGGCGATGAGTGGAAGCGCCTGAACGACGCCGAGCAGTCCCACGTACAGGGCGGACTTCGTCAGTGCGTATACCTGGAACGGCACCGCGACGAGCGTGATCTGCCGCCCGACCAGTGAGATGAGCTGCCCGATGAAGAGCCGTCGGAACGGCCGGGACTCACGCAGCGCACGGGCGTCGACCGCCATATGCCGGACCACCCGGCTGGCGATCGGCCTGCGACCCAGTGTGGCGGCGGGTTCGACGTTCGGAGCGTCCGGGTCCGGCGTCGGCTCCAGTCCCGGCCCATCCGGGGCCGGTGGCGTCAGTTCGTCGGACACGTCGTGCCCGGCGACGGGAGCGCGAGGTTGGTCGCGGCGCGGACCGCCGCCATCGCAAGGCGCGTCCACACTCTGGAGAGCACCGGGCCAAGGCTATCCTGTCCGCCGATGTGCACGCGGCTCTCGATCCCGACCGGCGCGTCGTGACCGATCGCGACACCTGGAACCCGACCCAGTACGAGCGCTTTCGCAGTGAGCGCGAGCAGCCGTTTCACGACCTTGCGGCGCTGATCACACGACGGCCGGCGGGGCGTGTCGTCGACCTCGGATGCGGCACCGGCCTGCTCACTGCAGCGCTGCATCGCGAGCTGGACGCGTCCTCGACGATCGGCGTCGATTCGTCGGATGCGATGCTCGAGCGCGCTCGGAGTCTCGACGTACCCGGGTTGACATTCGTGCACGGCGACATCGGCGAGTGGGAGCCGGACGCGCCGTTCGACGTCGTCTTCTCCAATGCTGCATTGCATTGGCTGCCCGATCATCCGGGGCTCTTCAGACGGCTCACGAAAATGCTGGTCCCCGGGGGCGAGCTTGCCGTGCAGGTTCCCGCCAACTTCGATCACGTGTCGCATGTGCTCGCTGCCGACGTCGCTCAGCAGGAACCCTTCGCCAGCGCCATGCACGGGTACACGCGCACGTACTCCGTGCTCGCGCCAGAGGCATACGCGAACCTTCTCTATGAGCTCGGCTACGCGGCGCAGTCGGTACGCCTGCAGGTCTACGGTCATGTGCTCGACTCGGCCGACGCGGTCGTCGAGTGGGTGAAGGGCACGCTGCTCACCGATTACGAGGCGCGCATGCCCGAGTTGCTCCACGAGGAATTCGTCGCGCGGTATCGCGAACGGCTCAATGCGGCGCTCGGCGATCAACGACCGTATTTCTACGCGTTCAAACGCATCCTGCTGTGGGCGCGCCTGGCCGACGCCTGACGATGCAGATCAAACGTCTCGACCTCGGGCACCTCTTCATCGATGGGAGTCAGTGGCCGGTGCACGGCTATGTGATCCTGCACGAGCAACTCGGGACGATTCTCGTCGACACCGGCTGCGGCGGCCCCGAAGAGGTCATGCGGTACTTCGCGGTCGTCAACCGTACCGTGGCGCAGGCGCTCGCGACGCACGATCTCGCACCGATCGACGTGACCATGGTGATCAACACGCACCTGCATTTCGATCACTGCGGGCAGAATCCGGCCTTCGAACACGCGCCCCTGATGGTTCAGCGGTCCGAGCACGAGCGCATCTTTCGCGAGCGCGACGAGGTCACGGATTGGATCGAGGCGTCGGGCATGCGCTTCGAACTGGTGGACGGCGAGATGCAGCTGGCAGACGACCTGCGCATCATCACGACGCCGGGCCACACCTCGGGGCATCAATCGGTCGTTGCGACAACGGAGTCCGGGACCGAGCTGTTCATCGGTGACGCGGCGTATACGCGCGCAATCTGGGATCGCGCGAGCGAGTCATCCAAGCTGCCGTCGGGACAGGCCGCGGATCCTGATATCTGGCACCGGACCATCGCCGACCTACGAGCTCGGAAGCCGGAGAAGATCCACTTCTGCCACGACGCTTCCTGAGACGACCACATCGTCGTCGTCGTCGTCGTCTCCGGCGACTAGCTAAGCGATCGCGTTGACGATCTCCGGCCGCAAACCGGGAAACGACGCGAGGTACTCGCGTCGATCCTTCTTCAACTGCTCGACCAGCGCGCGGTACTCGTCGACCCGGCCCTGCCGCTCATACAACTTGCGTGGCTGGAGAATCTCGGGGTCGTCGATCCCGGGAAGCGACGCGGCGACCTCGTAGCCGAAATCCGGATCCTTCTCCCACTCGATCGTGCCCTCGGCGATCGCCTTGACCATCGCGCTCGAGTACGAGATCGAGACCTTCTTGCCGCGCTCGTCGTCATCCCTGCCGCCGACGCGACCCGTGTTCAGCAGGTACACGGCAAAGTTGCCGCTGTCCATGAGCTCGAGGAAGCGATTCCCCTGCTGCTCGTGACGGAGCGGGAAGAACGGGTTGGTGCCGGGAACACGCAGGAACTTGCCTGCCTCTTCTGCGCCGCCGGCTGACGTTCCGCGTGTCTCGCCGAGCATGAAATACAGCGCCGCCTGCTCACGGTTGAGCCGGGCCACGCCGGGGATGAGGTTGTCGTTGCGGTTGAGGATCAGGAAGTGATCGACTGCGCTGACTTCTCGAGCGTCTTTGTGCCAGCCGAGCGCATCCATCTGAAAGACGGCGCGACCGTTCGGTGTATACGACGTGTCGAAGAAGTCGACAATGCCGGCGTCGTTCTGCGACACGTTCTCGAGGTACGTCTCGGGCTTGCAGACAGCACCGTAGATGGTGGGCTCGTCGGCCGGATCCAGTGCGAACGTCTTCGCGAAGCATCCGTTCTCGGTGGCGACGATGCGGCCCCCCGGATACAGCGCGACGAAATCGTCCTGCACCGGTTTGCTGTCGTTCTGGCGCGTGAATGTCGTCGTGGTCTTGCCGGTGCCCGACAATCCGATGATGAGCAGTGCCTGCTCGCCGCGGGCAGTCGGCACCACCTTGCAACCCGCGTGGAGCGCAAGGCCCCCCTCGTCATAGGTGAGCTTGTTCCACATGCGGAGGCCGCCCTTCTTCGACTCACCGAAGTAGTCGCTGTTGAGGACGCGCGTCACACCTGCCTCGAGGTCGACGGCGATCACGCGATCGTTCGGATATCCGGGCGCGTCGAGGTTTGGCGTGTAGATAACCGTCAGCACCGGCTCGAAATCCTGACCGGGGTTCTCCGCTTCGAAGTACAGCCAACGCTGCATGCCGGCGATATTTGCGTTGGCTGCTTCGATGAAGAGGCGCGCGGCAACACGACGCTCGCTGTCATTGCCGATGTAGCCGTCGATGACGATCATGTCCTGGTCGCGGATGTATGCATCCTGACGATCGACGATCTTCTGCCCGTCGGCACGGCTCATCGTCTGGTCCGAATGCTCCTCGGGCCGATCGGTGACCACATACGTGCTCGCCTTGCTGCGGGATACGACCTTGGTCTGCACGTTGTAGTTGTCGTATTCGGTGTGGCGCGCGTTCGGCATGATCGACGTCAGCTCGCGCAATTCCGCGGGCGACGGGTTCCAGCGGATGTTGCGAGCCGCGGGCAGGTTGCCCGCATGGGTCTTGATGACGTCGGTCATGACTCCTCCAATATCCCTGGCGGATTCCGTGGCGTCGTGTCCCCCCGCTCGCCACAGTCGTCTGTCCAGCCAGGTGTTTCCGGACCTCGCGAGCATAGCAAAGGGTCCCGCGCGTGGGCCGATTGCGCCGGTATTGGACCTGTATGGTTGTAGGCTGTCGCTGATGACTCAAACCGCACCTGCTCCGATCGCTGAGGCCACCTCGCTTCGCGAGAAGTCGTGGGTCTTCTTCAACGGCGACATCGTTCACTATGCCGATGCCAAAGTGGGTCTGCTGACGCACGGCCTCAACTACGGCACGGGCGTGTTCGAGGGCATCCGCGCGTACTGGAACGCCGAGCGCGAGCAGCTCTACGCGCTGTCGATGCCGCAGCACTACGAGCGCATGCATCAGAACGCCCGCGTGCTGCAGATGGTCATTCCCTGGAGCCCCGAGGAGCTCATCGAAACGACACTCGACCTGCTCCGGCGCAACGAGTACCGGGAGGACGTCTACATCCGGCCACTCTCCTTCAAGGCTGCGGAGATCATCGGGGTCAAGCTCCACGATGTCCCCGACAGCTTCGCGATCGTCACCGCGCCGATGGGTCTGTATGTCGGCAACGGCGGGATCCGTTGCATGGTCTCGTCCTGGCGACGCATCGACGACACGATGGCTCCCGTGAGGACCAAGTGCACCGGTCTCTACGTCAACTCGGCGCTCGCGAAAAGCGAAGCGCTGCAAGGCGGATTCGACGAGGCGATCATGCTGACGAGCGGTGGTCACGTCTCCGAGGGGAGCGCCGAGAACATCTTCATCGTCCGCCGCGGCGAAGTGCTCACCCCCCCGCCGTCCGACAGCATTCTCGAGGGCATCACGCGGGCGTCCGTGATGCACCTGCTCCGCGAGGAGCTGGGGCTCGAAGTCCGCGAACGGACGATCGACCGCTCCGAGCTCTACATCTCCGACGAGGTGTTCATGGTCGGTACCGGCGCCCAGGTCGCACCCGTCGTGGAGATCGACCGCCGGCGTATCGGCGACGGTGAGCCCGGTCCCCTGACCATGCGCGTCCAGGACACGTATGCCAAGGTCGTCACGGGCCTCGATCCGAAATACATGGCCTGGTTGACGCCCGTCTACTGAGAGCGAGCCGGGAAGGACTCCCGGATTGCCTGCGCTCCCGCTCGGCGGAGGAGCGCCCGGGCATGCCGCTTCGGATCGATGGTCGCATCGAGCTCGTCGAGTGCGATCGCAACGTCGAACAAATCGGGCAGCCGATCGGCGACGGTTCCGCAAATGGCGACACACGGGATTCCCGATCGCTTCGCCCGGGCGGCCACCTCAGCCGGCGCTTTGCCGACCCTTGTCTGGTCGTCCAACCGACCCTCGCCGGTGATCGCGATCGATGCGCCGGAGAGCGACGAGTTCGAGTCCCACCGCGTCGCAGACGAGCGCGGCACCCGGCATCAGGTGGGCTCCGATGAGCGCCAGCCCGAATCCACAACCGCCCGCCGCGCCTGCGCCCGGCAAACCGGCGACATCACCCCCGGCGAGGTCGCGAGCCACGTCCGCGAGATGCGCAAGCGCTCGCTCGAGGCGCTCGACCTCGGCCGGCGACGCCCCCTTCTGCGCTGCGAACATGCGGGCCGCGCCCTCTGGGCCGAGCAGCGGGCTTCGGATGTCACACGCCACGTCGATCGAGCAGCGCGCCAGCTCCGGATGGAGATCGGACACGTCGATCTCGACCAGGTCATCGAGGCCGGCGCCGCCGGCTCCGATGTCGGCGCCGTGCGCGTCCAGGAGCCGCACGCCAAGCGCCTGCAGGAGGCCGGCGCCACCATCAGAACAGGCGCTGCCGCCGACCCCGACGACGATCCGCGTGCTTCCCGCATCGAGTGCTCGACGGATCAACTCGCCCGTGCCGCGCGATGTCGCGTGCAGCGCGTCCACCTGCACGGGCGGCACCAGACGCAGGCCTGAGGCTTCGGCAAGCTCGACGACCGACGTCGTCGTATCGAGCGTGCCGAGTCGCGCCGTGACCGGCGTGCCCAGGGGTCCCGTCACGCGCAGCCTGGCCACGCGTGATCCCGGGCGAGCCGCGAGCAGCACGTCGAGCGTCCCATCGCCGCCGTCGGCCACCGGCATCAGGATGGCACTGGCCCCCGCGTCGCGGACACCAAGGCCGAGCGCCTTCGCAGCGGCCAGGGCGCTGAGCGTTCCCTTGAACGCGTTCGGCGCGCAGACCGCGATCGGCGGTGCGCTCAGGAGGAGGTGAGTGCCGAGGCGCACGCCGCGCAGGTGCCGTAGAAATCGAGCGCGGCGTGGTCGAGCGCGAACCCGTAGCCGCCACGCACCGCATCGATGAGCTGGTCGACCGCCGTGTCGTCGATCTCGGTCGTCGATCCGCAATGCCGGCAGACCAGATGGTGGTGATGGTTGGCAGCGCACGACGTGTAGACGTGGATGTGCCCCTCGGCCTCGAAGCGCTGTGCCAGACCCGCATCGACGAGGAAGTCGAGGGTCCGGAACACGGTCGCGCGTCCCAGCTGCGGGTGCTCGGCGTGGAGCGACTCGTAGAGCTCCTGGGCACTCACCGTATGTGCCGCTCGAGCGAGCGCTCCGGCAACGATCATCCGTTGCAGCGTCAGGCGATGTCCCTGGGCGGCAAGCCGGTCAGCGACGCTCGTCGTTGCGGAGACGGCCATCGGTCAGCCCACCCGCCGGAGCCAGAGATCGGGATGGCGCAACTCGTCGAGCGACGGCATCATTTCCGGCGACTCCCACACGCGGTTGAGCGTCGTCAGGCCGGCTCGATCAAAGACGGCAACGGCGAACTGCTCACCCACCTCGTACTGCCGCATCTTGATCTCGAGGCCGGTGATCGTGAGGATGAGGCGCTCCATCGGCCCCCGCTGGTGGCGGCGTCGCTGCATCGCGGACTCGAGCTTGTCAGCGCCGCGAACAGCCTTCCGCCCGGCGCGATGCATGAGGAAGTTGCTGTATCCCTCGAGGACGCTCATCACCGCCTGGACGTGACTGATAGCGCGGAGCTGCCCGCGCACGGTGTCCGGCAGCTTGCGGACCATGTCGCGGGACGGCAGCAGCGTCTCGCCGTCGGCCGAGAGGGCGTCGACCATGAGGCCGCGCATCAGATCCTGCAGGTGCTCGCCAAGCCATGGATGGAGCTCGAACTGCCACGCGTGCGTCAGCTCGTGGAGGATCAGCCAGGGCCGCAGCTCGGTGTCACCGAGCGAGAGGTCGCGCTCGATTCCGGCGATGTTCGGTTCCACCAGGTAGAGCGCGCTCGGCTGGGCCACGGCGCTGGGCGCATTGTCGAGCGTGAGCACCGGGTCGTACTGGCCGAGCACCCGGCGAGACATGAGGCCGAAGAGCTCGCCGACGTACCGGTCGAGCAGTCGCCGGCTGATCCCCGTGGCCATCGACTCCGGGACGCGGGCGCGAAGACGCTCCACCGGCGCCAGCAGGCGCTGCACCATCCCGAGGTTCGCGTCGATGAACCCCGCACGGTCCAGCGCGACGAATCTCGGATACGACGTCAGGGGCACCTGAGAGATCTCGGTCATCATCGGCGCCACCCTGGCGGCCATCTCCGTGTAGGCGGCCTCGAGTGACGGCGCATCGATGCTCCGGCCCGGGATGGCCCCCGTTCGCGAGACCGCGATCCGGCGAACGTCGTCCCAGTCGACGAGGCGGCGCTGAGTTTTCACCTGCGGTCGGAGCAGCACCCTGGCCGAGATGACGGCTCCGGCGCCGACGGCTCCAACGGTCAGCGCGCGGCGGACAACATCCGATCGAGTGGTCGGGCTCATGCTTCGATCATACGGGTGACCGCTCGCAGACCCCGCTCTCTTACATCGAGGAGCCGGACCGCCCGTCGATGTAAACCGGGTGCTCGGGGGGCTTGCCCTCGAGCCAGTACGCGTCGAGCCGCTCGTCGGTCCAGCCCCGCTCACGCAGGAAGGGCTCGTCGAGGATCTGCCGGCCGGTGAGCGTCGGCGGCTCGGTCCCGACGATCTCCATCATCGCGTCGCAGAGGATCTCTGGCGAGCGCCACTGGCTGCGGTCGCCGAGGCCCCAGTTGATGCTCGCGAGGCTCTCGATGATGGTCACCGGCCAGAGCGAGTTGCATGCGATCCCGTCGGACGCAACCTCGGCGGCGATGCCGATCGCCATCCTCGTCATGCCCATCTTCGTGGTCATGTAGGCGACATGCCCCGGGCTCGGCGTCGTGCTGATCGGCGGGGAGCACATGATGATGTGGCCCCAGCGCTGTTCCATCATGTGCGGCAGCGCGTAGTAGGAGCAGAGATACGACGCGCGAACGTTGATCTCCCACATCAGGTCGTAGCGTTTTGGCGGCGTGTCGAGCACCGGCTGCCACCACAGCGCGCCGGCGTTGTTGACAAGAATGTCGAGACGCCCGAACCGTTCGATCGTCGCGTCGACCATCGCCTTGACCTCGTCCTCGTGGCGCACGTCAACGCGCACGGCGAGCGCGGTACCGCCTGCGGCCTCGATCTCTGCCGCAACGGTATGGATGCTGCCGGGAAGCTTGTCGGTCCCCGCCTCCGACTTGCCGGTGATGACGACGGATGCGCCTTCCCTGGCAAGGCGAAGTGCCATTGCGCGGCCGATGCCGCGGCTCGATCCGGTGATGACCGCGACGCGTTGCTGGAGCGGGCGAGGGGCACTCATCGGCGCGCATCATAGGCGCCGCGGCAGACGGCCGTATCCGAAGCTGATTCGGCGTGGAGGGTGCACCGGGCGATGGGCAGAGACGTCGTGAAGTGGGTCGGAAGGAGCCTCGCCGTGGTCGGCGTTGCCGCATTTGTCTATGGGCTGATCACCCTCATCTCGAACGGCAACTGCGGATGCAGCGATGACGGGTTCTGCTCGGGGCCAGCGTGCCCGCCCGCTGACGACCTCGGATTTCTCGGTCTTTTCGCCGGCATCTGGGTTGCGATCGGCGGCATCATCATGATGAGCGCCGCGGCGTCGCGCGCCAAGGTCGCGAAGTGGCGCGCGCAGTTCGCATCCGGGGCAGGCGCGTACACAGGCTCGCGGGTCGTCGCCCCAGCGGGCACGCTCGGCGCAAGCGGTCTGACGTTCCAGTCGATGGGCGGGTCCTTTGGAGCGACACCGGGAGTCGTTGTGGCGCCGGGCATGAACCCCGCGATGTTCGACCCCAAAGCGATGTCAGACCTTGCCCAGCAACTCCAGACGGCCCGGCAGGCCAACAGCGGCAACCCCGAGGCGGCGCGGCAGGCCACGCTCGACGTCTTACGCGGCCATGGGTATCAGATCCCCACGAACGTGCCCCCAGGGCCACTCGTCCTCCAGGGCCCGACGCTCATGTCGAGTGGTCCCGGATTTGCGCTCCCGGGCGCCCAGGGACCTGCACCGGGATCCGCCGAGGCCATCCTCGCGGCGGATGCGCAGGCCGGCGTCCCGACCGCGCAGCCGGCGGCACCGGGCGACGCGACCGGACGGCTCCAGGAGCTCGACGCGCTGAAGGCCCAGGGGGTCGTCAACGACGCCGAGTACGCGGCGCAGCGTCAGCGGATCCTCGACTCGATCTGAATCGCTCAGGGGACGAGTGCGGCGATCTCTCGGACGATGCGGCCGAGCTCGTCGGTCAACGGACCCGGGAGCCGGCGCTGGAGGATCTCGGCGACGCTCGTGTAGTACCAGAGCTGCTGCTTCGGGTCGGTGACTGTGAAGCGCTGCCACACGATGTCGCCCTCGGCCCGCAGGTCTTCGAGGATCGCGCTCGAGTTGTGCACCTTGTCGCAGGCCGAGACGAGCAGGACGTCCTCATCCGCATCGTTCTCGAGATGCTGGAGATATCGCTCTTTCCGCACATGCCAATCGGGCTTGGGTTGACCGGGAACTGCGACCGCGTCGCTGCAGGCCATGACGATGCGAGCGACCCGCTCCCCGAATTGATCCTTGATGACGCTGTCCGTCGCAGCGCCGTCCTCGGAATCCTCGACGGTGTCGTGGAGGAGCGCGGCGATGGCGACGTCCTCATCGGCACCGTGCTCCATCGCGAGCGCCGAGACCGACATGACGTGCGCCATGTAGGGGATACCGGTTTTCTTGCGGAACTGGTCTCCATGAACCGCCCAGGCGAGCGCGAACGCCGCGGCGAAGCGACGGGTCAGCGGGGGCGCGGTGGTATCGCGATCGGGCACCGCCCCATTGTCGGTGGTACCGGGTGGCCCACGAGGGGCGTACGCCGGGCGCGCCAGAATGGCGCGTGCGCTTCTATCTGGGGCATCGACTTCCGGGAGGGTTCTGGGCGGGCGTTTCGACCTACGCCCGCCGTCCCCACCGCGCGGTCCGTCAGGCGGCGAAGGCAACGGGTGGCATCGGCTGCGTCGGCTACATCGTCCTCGCGGTCGTGCTCGCGTTGAGCATCGCGTACTGGTACATCAGCGTCCCCGTCCTCGTGCTGACGGCGATCGCGGTCGGCGTCACGGTGCACCGCCACCATGCGCAGCGCGCGCGTCAGGCAGCGGCCGCCACACGTGCGTCTGCTCCGCCGGCCCCGTTCGTGCCGGTGGTGGTGGCGTCGCACCCGCCGGTGCAGGGACCGGCTCGCAAGCCGCCGCTCACGGTGCCGGCCGATACCTTCAAGGTTGGCTCACTCGTGCATCTGGAGAAGGACGGGACGCGTGCGACATATTTCGTCGACCATGGCCGGACGCCTGATGAGATCGTCTTGAAACGCGTGACCACCTCACCGCCGGCGCCCGATGTCTGATACGGCACTGCTCGGCCTCGTCGTCGGTCGGATCGATGCCGATCCACCGCCACCCGGCGCCGCGGACCTGATCCTCGCCGCGTTTCAAGGCGCGGATGCCGTCGATGCAACGCTCCGCGGTGAAGGGGGATCGGCTGGGACATCCGCAACGCAGATCGCAAAAGCGGTCGTCCCGTCAGCCGTCTATCTGACCGCCATCGAGGTCGAGGGCTTCCGGGGCATCGGGCCGCCGTCGACGCTGCAGATCGATCCAGGGCCTGGGCTGACGCTGATCGTCGGGCGCAACGGGTCCGGGAAGTCCTCGTTCTCCGAAGCGCTCGAAATGGTGTTGCTCGGCACGAACCAGCGCTGGGAACAGCGCGTCAAGGTCTGGCGCGACGGATGGCAGAACCTGCACCACCGGCATACACGAGTGGCCGCGCGTTTCACCATCGATGGGCGCAAGCAACCGTTGGACGTGGCGCGAGTTTGGAAGGACGGTGACAGCGTTGACGGGTCGACATTGACCGTCGACGGCAAACCTGTATCGCCGGAATCGCTCGGGTGGGCACAGCAGCTCGCCGGATATCCACCCCTGCTCTCGCACAACGAGCTCGAGCACGCACTCGATCGCGAGCAATCGAAGCTCTACGACGCGCTTGCCGGCATCCTCGGCCTCAGTGATCTCGCTGCAGCGCAACAGGTGCTGCGGAAGGCGCGGCTCGATCGCGAAGATGCTGTCAAAGCGGCGCGCGGCGCGTTGCCGCAATTGCGCTCACTGCTCGAGCGAACCACGGACGAGCGTGCCACGTTGGTGCGTGCGGCGCTCGCGGCCAAGACGTGGGAGCTCGACGTCGTCGCAGGTATGGTCGGCGGTGACGCGCAGAGCGACGAGAGTCTCGTGCTCCGCAAGCTCCGTGACCTCGCGGGGCTCCCGGTGCTGGACCGCGAGCGACTCAACACCGCGATCACCGAGCTGCGCGATGCGAACGCCGCCGCCGAGCGGTTGCGCAGTACCGACGCGGGAAAATCGCATGAGCTGGCATCGCTGCTCCAGCAGGCCCTCGACGTGCACGCTCACGCGGAGGGTGAACGCTGCCCCGTGTGTGGCACCGAGGGGGTGCTGACCTACCAGTGGCGTGTGCAAGCGCGCGACCAGGTGGTGGCGCTGCGGGCGGACGCGGAAGCGGTTCGCAAGGCGCACGACATGGTCGGTAACGCCGTGCGGCAGGCTCGCCAGCTTGTGACCGCGCCGCTGCGAACACTGCGTGAAAGTGCTGGTGCAGGTATCGATATCGGCCTCGCGGTCGAAGTGTGGGAGCGGTGGTCCTCGGTGGCGGCCGATGAAGATGCCCTGGCACTCGCCAGCCATCTCGAGACGCACGGGCCACCGCTCATCGCCGCCGTCGGCGATGTTCGTCGCGCCGCAGCTGCAGAGCTCGAGCGCTTGGAACGAGCCTGGCGCCCTGCCGCCGACGCTATCTCGTTGTGGTTGCCACTCGGGCGCCGGGCGCAGGAAGCCGAGCAGGAAGTTCGCCGGCTCAAGGACGCGGAAGGTTGGTTGAAGGATGCGCATGACGAATTGCGCGACGAGCGTTTCCGTCCCATCGCCGGCGCGGTGCAGGAGAACTGGACACAGCTGCGCCAGGACAGCAACGTCTCGCTCGGCGAACTGCGGTTGCTCGGTGCGCAGACGCAGCGCCGCCTCTCGCTCGATGTGAAGGTGGATGGTGAGGACGGATCCGCGCTCGGGGTGATGAGCCAGGGCGAGCTGAACTGCCTTGCCCTGTCACTGTTCCTGCCACGTGCGTCGATGCCGGAGTCGCCGTTTCGTTTCGTCGTCATCGACGATCCGGTGCAGGCGATGGATCCCGCCAAGGTCGCGGGACTTGCGCAGGTGCTCGCGCGTGCCGCGAAGGAGCGCCAGGTGATCGTCCTCACGCACGACACACGCCTCGCGGATGCGATGAGCGCGCTCGACATCGCCGCGACGGTGATCGATGTGGTGCGCCGCGAGCAGTCCGTCGTTGAGTTGCGCCGGATCTCGGATCCGGTCCAGCGCTACATCGAGGACGCGTTCGCTGTTGCGAACAGTAAGGATCTGCCTCCCGAGGCGCTGCGCGTCGTCCCGGGCTTCTGCAGGCTCGCGCTCGAGGCTGCGTCGTCACTTGCGGCGACCCGGCACATGCTGCACCAGGGCAAGACGTGGGACGAGGTCGACGCGACGCTCAAGAAACCGACGACGCTGAACATGTGGCTGGCGCTCGCACTCCTGCACGACGCCGAGCGCGCCGGCGACGTCACCGGCTACCTGCTGAAGAACTATCCGTGGGCTGTCAACTCCGTCAAGGAGTGCAACCACGGTACGCACAGCGGGAAGGTCTACGGCGACATGCGCGAGTTCATTCGCGGTGTCGAGCAGTTGACGAAAAAGATGCTCGAGGCGCATTGACGTGGCACCGACGCAGGTGGACGCACACACACTCGTGTCGGCGGCGCGCGACCTGATCCGAGATGACGACGCAACGACCGCGGGGCTGTGGCCTCGTGCGGCAGCGTTGCTCGCGCGCCAGGGGCTCGAGCTTGCGATGGTGCGTCTCTGGCAGGTCACCGCACCCGGCCTGGAACGAACGCCGACGCGTTGCCAGTTGTTGTGCGTCGGCGACATGCTGAACGATCGAAAGCTGGGAGGGCGCGCGATGTTGACGTGGAACTCCCTGTCCAACGCCTGTCACCATCGCGTGTACGAGTTGCCGCCCACAGCGTCGGAGCTGAACCTTGCGCTCGAGAGCGTGTGGGACCTCGCTGAAGCGGTGGAGCGCCTGCGCGGCAAGATCAAGGCGTAGGCCGCGGGCGCTCGAAATCCGCGACAGCCATCTGTCGCGCCCGCATTCGACACTCATCGCTGGAGATCCGTGGCGGGGTAGCGAAGTGAGGAAAAGCGATGCTCAGGAAGGTGGAACCCATCACCCTCGGCTGCGACGTTCGCATCGAGGGCGACAACATCGCCGTCACGGGTCTCTCTCTACGCGACGCCGATCTGGCGTTGTACGTGGGCGAGCATCCGGCGGTTGACCGCCCGGCGGTCGTGGAGCGTGGGCTCAAGGTCGGCCTGATCGCGCTACGCAATGCCGGCGTGACGATCAACGTGGATTTCGTCGCGCGTGAATTCGACAGGCTCATGCACCGCACCGATGAGTCCCACGATCGGGCGGCGGTCGCGCTCGACTCCGCGTTGCGTGAGACCTTCGCGGCGAAGGACGGCACGCTCCCGCGCACCCTCGAGCAGTTCCTCGGCAAGGACGGAACGTTGCGCAGGCTCGTCGACGACCTCTTCGACGAGGAGCGCCGCGACAGCGCGATCGGCCGCATGCGCACGCTGCTCGCCGGCTACTTCGACGGCGACGGAGCCATCATCAGCCGGATGCTCGATCCGCAACTCGCAGGCAGTCCGCTGCACGGGTTCCGCACCGAGATGCGCGAGATGTTGAAGGACGTCAGCGATCGATTGATCCGGCTCGAGGCCGCTCGTGACGCGCGCGCCGATGAGCGCGAGAAGGGCACCGCCAAGGGGCTCGATTTTGAGGACGCGGTTGAGGCGCGCCTCGCTGCGCTGCTGCGGGGTACGGGCGATCTCGTGGAGCCCACCGGGACCGCGGTCGGCAACAGCGTGCGCAGCCGCAAGGGTGACTTCCTCATCACGCTGGATCCGTCGTGGACTCGCGGCGTCCCGGTGTGCGTCGCCGTCGAAGCGAAGAGCGGACGCGTCGGTCTGTCCAAGCTCTGCCGCGACCTGGATGAGACTCGGCGCAACCGCGGCGCGGCAATCGCCGTCGCCGTCTACCGGGCGGGCAATGCGCCGTCCGGATGCGCACCCTTCACGCTGCACGGCGAGCACATCATCTGCGAGTTCGATCCGGACGATCCCGACGACACCGCATTCACGGCGGCCGTGCGGCTCGGGCGCGCGCTCGCGCTGTCCGCCGCGCGTGAGCACGCGGACGTCGTTGACGCGGCGGCGGTGCGACGTGATCTCGATGGCATCCGCGCGCAGCTCAATGCGATTGCCGGCATGAAGTCGAAGCTCACGTCGATCTCGACCGCGACCGGCGATGTTCGCAATAGTCTCGACGCGCTGCGCCAGGGCGTCCTCGATCGGGTCATGTCGATCGAAGGCAACGTGGCCGATGTGACCGGTCACGCGGAGGTAGCCTGATGCACGTCGACGACGTGCGGCGTGCGGTGACGCAGCTCATGCAGTGTTTCCTCGATAGCGCGCTCGAAACGCAGTTCGTCATCCTCGAGAACGTTGATGTGGGCGACGAGTTCGTGCAGTTCAAGCTGAACCACCGCATCCTCTACGGCGAAGTGGGTTCCCGTGAGTGGGCTGCGCCCGATGAGCGACGTCCGCTCGATGCAGATGCACAAGCGCGGCTAGCCGCCCTTGGGTTCACCCACGGCGGTCCGGAGCGCAATTTCATCTGCGACAACCTTGCGCAAAGCGCAGCGTACCTGGCGGATCTATACCTCCGACTGGCGGTTGCGGCCTACGGAGCAGTTCCTGAACGCTTGTCGGTGAGGAGCAACGTCGACGCGGTCCGCCGGCTCGCGGGCCCGCTGGCACGGATGCCCGGGTTCAGCTGGCCCGCAGCCGACCCCGGCCGGCACGAATTGCTGCGCACGACACCGGTCACGTCATCATCGTCGGGATTGAAATTCCGAGCCGAGCGTGCGTTGCGCAGCAACTTCGCCGAGATCGGCTCAACGTCCGAGGAGCTCGAGGCGCTGCGTCATGAGGTCGAGGCGGCGGGGTCATTCGACGCGCTCCCCGAGTGGGCGCAGGACTGGATCCGCAAGGCCGAGGAAGGTCCTCTCTGGGTAGTGCTCGGGCGCTGAACTTCGGGACGTCAGACGGTCGCCGCGCGCCGGACGCCGTCGGCGAACGCGGGTGACGGCCGGTGACCGAGCGCGCTTTCCACGGTCGACAGCGCCTCATCAACTGGCATCCCGTGATGGCGAGCGAGAAAGGTCGCGGCAACAGTCGGCGTGCGGTTTTCGGCAACAACGCAGTGCACGTACACCTTGTGCCCGCCGGCTGCGCGAGCAGCGATGAAGTCCGCCGTGTCGGCGAGGACGAAGGCGAGGTTCGGATTGTCCGTGGCACCGCTGTCGATGAGGCCGATGACGCGGTGCTCGGTCCGGTCCGGGACGTCCTTGGTCCCCATGCGACACAACGACACGACAACATCCGCGCCGCCGTGCAACGCCGCGTCGAGCCCTGCGACACCACCGAACTGGACGCCCCCGAGCTCTACCGTCGCCGGCCGGGCGGAGAACTGCTCGAGGTAGTGCGGAATCAGATGGACGCGGCCGGGCCAGCCGTTCGGATCCGATTTGCCGCCCCTCGCAGCGCGTCGTGCCATGGCGTCGAGGTCGGCCGCGCGAAGATCGGGCCGCCCGTACAGGCGCTTGCCGCGCAGCATCGTCGTCCATTCGAGCGGCAGAGCGGTCGCCCCCCAGCGCGCACCGAGGAGCGCGCCCGCGATGGCACCCACGGTGTCGGTGTCGCCGCCCGATCGGACGGCAGCGCCGATGGCACTGACGAGGTGCTCGCAGGGTGCCGCACCGCTCGGGATCGGCGTCCGAACGATCGCGGACAGCGCAGTCTGGAATGCGTGAATCACCCAGCCGTTGTTCTCATGGAAATCGACGCAGGGACGCTCGCACGCTTCATCGATGAGCTGGGTCCACCAGGAACGCCGCGCTTTCGGGACGTGAACGAGCGCGCTGCGTACGGCTTCGGCGAAGTCCCACGGCTCGTCAGAACCAGGCGCAGCGTGAATCGTGTGGTCGATCGCCAAGGCCCAGATGACGCTCGCGTCCAGACAATCGATGTGCGTGTGCGTGAGCTCAGTGGTGGCGCGAGCGTACGCAGCAATCTGGTCGGGGTGATTCTGATATGAGAGCGCGGCCGGTCCAATGCGCATCAACGCGCCGTTCGGCGCGTTGTCTGGCCGCGTGCGCTGAAACGCCGCCGCCGACTCGCGCAATGGCGATCCAGAACTGAGCACGGCGCTCGTCTGGGTGCCGACATCCTTGGGTCGGCTGGCGAACCACGCGAGGAAGTCTTCTTCGACAGCCTCGATCCGACGATTCCCCGCGGCGAGCGGCGACAGGATGGCGAGTGCCATCTGGGTGACATCTGTCCACTCGCCGGGCTTCCAGGCGAAGATGCCGCCGCCGGTCATGCGCAGTTCGGCAGTTTCAGCAAGCGGTCCGCGGAACTCATGTGGCGCGCCGAGCGCATCCCCCGCGGCCGAGGCGAGCACGACCCCCGCGGAGCGATCGGCGACGACGGGGTCAGTCGGCGTCATGCGGAGACGCGGACGGCAATCACGTGTGTCACTGAGATACGCCGCAGGAGCGACACATGGCTGTCGCTCGAAAACCGCGGAAACTCAGCGGGTTCGGCGGAACTCCGCGTGACGTGAAGGTCGGCAAGGGATCGACGTAGTCGAGGTCCATCTGACGTCGGTCGGAACTATGCCACTCGTTTGTAGGGTCTGTTGGAAGGTGCTGCCGCCCCACCCAGCCGCCTTAGCACTCGCCCCGGCCACCCGCTAGCAGTCCAACGAGCCGAGTGCTAAACTGTCCCCTGGAACCCAAGGCTAGAGGACATACCAGGAGGAACCATGGCCAAGCAGTTGTTGTTCGACGTCGAGGCTCGCGCCCATCTCAAACGAGGGGTCGATCGGGTCGCGGACGCCGTGAAGATCACCATCGGCCCCAAGGGCCGGAACGTCGTGCTGGACAAGAAGTTCGGCTCGCCGACCATCACCAACGATGGAGTCACGATCGCCAAGGAGATCGAGCTCGAGGAGCCCTTCGAGAACATGGGCGCCCAGCTGGTCAAGGAAGTGGCGAGCAAGACCAACGACATCGCCGGTGACGGGACCACCACCGCCACCGTTCTCGCCCAGGCGCTGATCGCAGCCGGCCTGCAGAACGTGGCCGCTGGCGCCAACCCGATCCAGCTCAAGAAGGGCATCGAGCTCGGCGTTGAGGCGATCGTGAAGGCAATCAAGGAGCAGTCGATCCCGATCTCCGAGCGCGAGAAGATCGCGCAGGTCGCATCGATCTCCGCCGCTGATCCCACCATCGGCGAGACCGTCGCCGACGCGATGGAGAAGGTTGGCAAGGACGGCGTCATCACCGTCGAGGAGTCGAAGGGCCTGGAGACCGAGCTCGAGCTCGTCGAGGGCATGCAGTTCGACAAGGGCTACATCTCCGCGTACATGGTCACGAATGCCCAGCGCATGGAGGCCGTGCTCGAGGACCCCTACATCCTCATCACCGACAAGAAGATCTCCGCGATCGCGGATCTTCTGCCGATCCTCGAGAAGGTCGTCCAGAGCGGCAAGCCGCTCGTGGTGATCGCCGAGGATGTCGAGGGCGAGGCACTCGCCACCCTCATCGTCAACAAGCTCCGCGGCACCTTCAACGCCGTTGCGGTGAAGGCTCCAGGCTTCGGTGATCGTCGCAAGGCGATGCTGCAGGACATCGCGATCCTGACTGGCGGCCAGGTCATCAGCGAGGAGGTCGGCCTCAAGCTCGACTCCGCGCAACTCACCTCGTTGGGCCGCGCCCGCAGCGTGAGCATCACCAAGGACGACACAACCGTCGTCGAGGGCAACGGCAGCAAGGACGCGATCAAGGGCCGCATCGAGCAGATCAAGGCCGAGATCGACAAGTCCACCAGCGACTGGGACAAGGAGAAGCTCCAGGAGCGTCTCGCGAAGCTCAGTGGCGGTGTTGCCGTGATCAAGGTCGGCGCCCCGACCGAGACCGAGCTCAAGGAGAAGAAGCACCGCATGGAGGACGCCGTGTCCGCCACGCGCGCCGCAGTCGAAGAGGGCATCGTGCCTGGTGGTGGAGTCGTGCTCGTGAACGCGATCCCCGCGCTCGACAGCGTCAAGGCCGAGGGCGACGTGCTCACCGGCGTCAACATCCTCCGCCGTGCGCTCGAGGAGCCCCTCCGCCAGATCGCGCAAAACGCTGGTATGGAAGGCTCCGTCGTGGTCGACAAGGTCAAGTCCCTTCCCAAGGGGCAGGGCTTTGACGCCGCGAAGGGCGAGTACGTCGACATGGTCAAGGCCGGGATCATCGACCCGACCAAGGTCACCCGCTCGGCTGTCCAGAACGCGGCGTCGATCGCCGCACTGCTCCTCACCACCGAGGCGCTGATCACGGACATCCCTGAGAAGAAGGGTGGATCGGCGGCTCCGCCGATGCCGGAGTACTGATCAGCAACTGATCGATTTCCGAAAGGGCGGTCCGGGCGAGAGCCTGGGCCGCTCTTTCTTTTTGTCCGGGGCTATCTCGCGATGAGTTGATCAACGATCGGCTACAACCCGGCGACGACACGAGAGGGTTGCGGCCCCGCTGGGTAGATTCGAGCCCCGATCCCCCACCCAGAGGTACCCCGATGACCGATCACCTGTCCGAGCTGAGCGACAAGTTCTCAGATGCCGCGGAGTTCGTCGGCTCCGGATTGCTGCACGTCACGGGGATCGGCAGCCGGCTGCCAACGCGCAGGCCGACCAGCAGCAAATCGACACGCTCGACGACAAGATGGTCAGCGATCTCGACCGCGAGTTCCACGAGCGTGGCGAGGAGGCCATCCCGGGACTCGATCTCGCCGCCGTCACCACGGTCGATCCCGGGTTCACCGCCGACTCCTTCCTGCTCATCGCGCGCGACACGTTCCGCGTCCTCCAGGACTCGCACACCGCGGGCGCGCCCGCGCTCGACGCCGACATCGCGTCCGCCGAGGTCACCGCAGTCTCCGTGGTGGCCGGGCGTCGAGCGAGCCGTCGTGCGTTTCGGGATCAACGGCACCACCGCGGTCACGCCAGGACTGGACCTTCGAGCGAGACCCGTCGGTCGACACCAGCGCGGACGACGAAGACCACGAAGTCGCCGATGGTGGCTGGCTGGTGGCGCATCGTGGATGGCGCCTGACCGGCATCGCCGCCGCCGCCTGACTGGCATGTCCGCGGCCGCGTAGACGACCCTTTTTCGCATCATGGGCTCCTCAGGACGCCCATGCTCTTCAACCTCGACTTCCCGGCCCCTTCTCACGCGTGCCCATCGCCTGGGTGTTCGCGCTGATCCTGTTCATCCTTGCGCTGGGTCAGCGAGCAGAACAAAGCCAAGTCGGGCAACGTGCAAGCGCTGATCCTTGCCGTCGTCGGCGTGCTTCTCGTGGTTCGCGGCGCCATGGTCTTCAACCAGCGCCGCCCAGACGCTGCCACAGGCGACGGTCCCCGGCGGCGCGATCCCCCACGCAACGGCCGCCCGACCGGCTTTCGCGACGCCGCACCCGGTTCGCCGGCGACGGCCAGCGTCGCGTCTGACGTCCTCAAACCGTCATCGAGGCCAGGGAACTCACCAAGCGATACGACCAGTTCCTGGCCGTCGACGCCGTGAGCTTCTCCGTGCAGCGCGGCGAGATCTTCGGCCTGCTCGGGCCGAACGGTGCAGGCAAATCCACCACGCTCGAGATGCTCGAGGGATTGCGCGACATCGACAGCGGGTCGGCGATCGTGCTCGGCACCGACATCAAGCAAACGCCGCGGCTGTGAAGCGGCGCATCGGGGTGCAGTTGCAGGCGACAGCGCTGCCGAGCTTCATCACCGTCACGGAGTCCATCGACCTCTTTCGCGCGTTTTACGACCACACGCGTGACACCGCCGAGCTCCTGGAGGAATTCGACCTCGTCGCGCAGGCGAAGCAGATCACCACCAAGCTGAGCGGTGGGCAGCAGCAGCGCCTGAGCATCGCAATTGCAATGGTCAACGACCCCGATGTCGTCTTTCTCGACGAGCCGACAACCGGTCTCGACCCGCAGGCGCGAATCTCGCTCTGGGGGTTCATCGAGCGCTTCCGCGCACGGGGCAAGACGGTGATGCTCACCACGCACTACATGGAGGAGGCGGAGCGCCTCTGCGACCGCGTCGCGGTGATGGACCAGGGACACATCGTGGCGCTCGACACACCCGAGCGCCTCGTTGCGGATCACGGACCCGGCACGACGATTGACTTCACAACTCCCAACGCCAACGCCGCAACGCTGCGCGCGATGACCGGTGTGGACACCGTCGATGTCCACGGTGACGACGTTCATCTTGTGACGCGGACGCCGGAGGTGGTTCTGGCGCAACTGCTCCATCCAGAAGCCGATCACGCGACGACGCTGACGAACCTGCGCGTTGAGCGCGGCACGCTCGAGGACGTCTTCATCGCATTGACCGGACGCGAACTACGCTCATGAAGGGTTGGCTCGCGCTCGTCAAGACGACGGTCCGGAGCAGTTTCCGCAACCGCGCGGCGCTCATCTTCACGTTGCTCATCCCCATCTTTCTCATGGTGCTGCTCGGCAACGTGCTCGGCGGCGGCAACGCGTCGGTGAACATCGGTGTCGTTGACAATGCTGGCAACACGCTGAGCAAGGCATACGTCTCGACGCTCGATCACGAGAAGAACCTCGTCGTCGAACGAGGGACTGCCTCGCACGAGACGTCCCGTCTGAAGCACGACGATGTCGTCGCGGTCGTCGTGATCGCACCCGGCTTTGGGACGCCGCCGTGTGCGCCGGACCAACGCTGTACTGCTTCTGGCGTCAACCTGCAGCTCGACAGCAATGACCCGTCGAACTCGCAGATCGCCGCCAGGTGATCAATGCCATCACGCAGGACTTCGCGGTGGCGAACCACATCGGCGGCACGCCAGGGATCGCCTTCGCCACCACCGAGGTGGGCACCCAGAACATCACCGCGATCGACTACTTCCTGCCGTCGATGATGGCGTACGTCGCCGTCCTCGCCGGCCTCACGTACGTGTCGATCACGATCGTCGACCAGCGCGAGCGCAAGGTGCTGCGCCGCTACCGGGCGACGCCGCTCCATCCGCTGCAGGTGCTCGGCGCGGCGATGACCGGAGGGGCGATCACGGTCGCGCTCGAGGTGGCCACGCTTGCGCTCGTCGGCGTCTTCATCTTCGGCGCGCACGCACACGGCAGCTGGCTACTCGCGACGGTTGCGCTGATCGTCGGGATCGCGAGCTTCGTCAGCATGGGTTTTCTGCTGACCTCTGTCGTGAGCACGAGCGACGCTGCCGCGGCATCTCCTCGCTGATCGGCTTCCCGATGCTCTTCCTGAGCGGCATCTTCTTCCCGGTTGATGCTCTCCCGCAGTGGATCCAGACGATCGTCCACGTCCTGCCCGTGTACTACGTCTCCGACGCGCTCCATCAGATCCTCAACTCGGGAACGGGACTTCCGCTCCTCGACGTTGCGGTCCCGCTCGCCTGGGCGGTGGGCTGCTTCGCGCTCGCAGCGTGGCGGTTCCGCTGGGAGTAGCGGTCAGGAGCAGGCGGTGGCCCGGTACGACGCGTTGCCGAGGTCCGGCGCGGACTTGCCGTCGACGGTGATCGTGGAGCCGCGAATCGGTGGTTGCAGCCCTTCGGAAAGACGACGAACACGCTGCGGGCACCGGCGGAGATGTAGCCGTCGCAGCTCGTGCTTGTACAGACGTATGGCTCGAAAGTTCCGGAGAGCGTCGTGGTCCCGTCTGCGTTGACCGACTTCACGGGGTTGGCGAAGAGCCCCGTGAAGCCGACGACGAAGAGCACAACGATCACCACCAGCGCGATCACCACCACGGGCAGGCCCCAGACGGGCCGCTGCCGCTTGGCGCGGGACTCCTCGGCTGTCCGCCAGCGAGGCCTGCTCGGGGGCGCTGGGCGAATTCTCCATGGCACTGGTACGGTACCGAAGTCCGCCATGCGGCAGCCGATCGTCTTCGTCACCGACTTCGGGCGCGACGACGCATATGCGGCGGCGCTGATCGGCGCTGTCTGGCGCGTCGACCCGCATGCCGTCTGCGTCGAAGGAACGCACGGCATTCCTCCCGGCGATGTGCTCGCCGGCGCGTACCAACTCAAGGCGCTCGCGCGAGCGTTCAGCGGTGGAGCTGTGTTTTGTGCGGTGGTCGACCCGGGCGTCGGCACCGAACGGCGTGCGATCGCGATCAAGGTGGGACAGGTCCGCTGCGTGGCGCCTGACAACGGGCTGATTTCGTATCTCTGGGAGGAGACGCCGCCGGACGACCGCTGGGCCGTCCGCCTCGACATTGGGCTCGACGCGTCACCAACCTTCCACGGCCGCGACGTGTTCGCGCCCTTCGCCGCGCACTCTCCTCGCGGGAACGGTTCGACGTGGCCGGCGACCTGATCGACGATCCCTTGGTCCTGGGCGAGGCCTTCGCCAGGCGCGAGGGCAAGGTGGTCACCGGCCGGGTCGCGGTCGTCGATCACTTCGGCAATGCCATCACGACGATTCGCGCGACTGATATCGAGGGGTCGCCGGTCCGCGGTGTCACCTGGCCGGGCGGCAGCGCCACGGACTGGTGAGCACCTACGCGCATATCGAGGAGGCCGCCGCAGCGCTCATCGGCAGTGCCGGCCACCTCGAGGTCGCTGCCCGCGGACGACCTGTGACGCAGCCGGTGGCCCGCGTCTTGGCGATCCGGTGGAGGTCCAGCTGGCGTGAGCGCGGTACCGGCGCCTGAGGATGCGCTTGGCGACCTCACGTCCGAAGATGTGGCCCGCCTGGATGCCGCCGCAGCGGCCGAGCGGAGTATCGACACTGCAACTCATGGAGGTCGCCGGCTGGCAGGTTGCACGGTGCGCGTGGCGCCGCCTCGGCCCGCCGCGGGCGTGAGCGTTATCGCCGGGTATGGCAACAACGGCGGCGACGGACTCGTCGCTGCGAGACACCTCTCGACCTGGGGATGTGCGCGTGCGGGCGCTCGTCCTTGCCGACGAGGAGCGCGTCACCGGGTCGTGCCGATCACGTCGTGTCGGCGCGGAATTGCGGCGTCGACGTCGTCATCGACGCGGATCCCGCGGCCGCTCACGATGTCATTGCGCATTCCGATCTGGTCATCGATGCGATCCTCGGCACCGGGCTGCGCAGCGCGCCTCGCGAGCCCCAGGCAAGTGCGATCCGGCTGATCAACGAGTCGGCCATTCCGGTCCTCAGCGTGGACGTTCCGAGCGGCCTGGATGCCACGACCGGCGACGCGTTCGACCCGACCGTCCACGCCGCTCTGACCTGCACGCTGACCGCGATGAAGCGGGGTCTGCGCCGTGGCGACGCCGCGCCAGGCAGGTGAGATCTGGGTCGCCGACATCGGCATGCCGGCCGCCGCGTGGCGCCGAGCCGGGCTCGGCAACCAGCCGGTGTGACCGGCGGGGAGTTGGTGCACACTTCGTCCTGATCTCCCGCTTGACCGCAGAGCGGACTCCCGGCTATTCTTCGACCGTACTCCGCGCCCTTACAGCGCAAACGTCATGATCAACGTCCCAGCACACATCGCTCCCGAGGCGCGCGAGCTTGCCGCAACCGCACGCGAGCAGCTCGATGATCTAGTCACGTATGCCACGCATCTGGTCAACCACCAGGCTGATGCAGTGGCCTTCGTCGCCGGGGGAATCCACCACGCGAGCCGCTACCCACCGGCGCGCCTGCGCGTCGACGGCCGGGCGGCGCTGTATCGGGCGGTCACGCGCGCATGCCGTCACGGGCAACGCTTTCCACCCAGGCCGCAGGGCATCGGCCGGATGTTCCGGCGTGGCGGCGGAGCGGTCCGTGTCGAGGTCGACGATGTCAACGCCGGCCGCATCAACACTGTCAAGCGCGCCCTCTGCATGCTCGGCTTCGACCGCAGAGCCGCACTCCTCCTGCGCGACCTGTGCGGCCTCGACTACCACGAGATGTCCCGCGCGCTCGAGTGCTCGCCGGAGGCAGCATCGCGCCTTGTCGCGGCGGCTCGCCGCGAGTTCGGCTCCATCTATCGAGAGATCGCGATATGAGGTGCAGCCTCCTCGCGCTCAGCAGCTACATCGATACCGAGCTCGACGTCGAGCCGGCCGGCGAGCTCGAGGCGCACCTGGTCGCGTGCGATCGCTGCCGGACGGCGATCGGCCACCTCCGCGAGGAGTCGGCGCGCATCGGCGCGCTTGCGCGCGTCCATGTTCCTGATGACGCAGTGCACGAACTGTTCAGCCAGATCGGTTTGATTGCGGAGGAGGACGACTTGCCCGAAGGACCTGCCCATCACGACCGGCCGGCACCAGTCGAGGCTCCGCCGTGGTTCGGCGCGGAGCGTGGAGCGGCGTTGCCATGGGCGCCACGTCCGTCGGCGAGCGATCCGTCGCAGCCGCGCGAGTTGATCGGCGAGCGTTCGCAGGGCACGACGGTCGCCGATCCACCGGAGCTGCTCCTGTGGGACGAAGACATCGACCAGATCGCGACCGCGGTGCCGGCGCCTCCTCCGGTGCGCGAGATCTCCCGGCGCCGGCGCCGCAACCCGCTGCGCACTTCACGGCAGATCCGGCGTTCGTCGCCCCGCAGCCTCCGGAGCTCAACTCCGAGCCGCAGCCGCCCGATCTGTCCACGTCCGCGCATGTTGTGGATCCGCCGCGTCTCGCCACAGGCCCGAACGCTTTCCAGCGCCTGCGCGACGCGGTGGCTGTTCGCTTCGCGCTGCGCCGCGGTGGTGGCGCGGAGTACGATTCAGGAGTCGAGATTGTCAGCGGTGCCGGAGCGCCGAAGTGGAATCAGCGCACGCACACGCGTGAATGGAGCGACACCCCGCCCGTCGTTGCGCCAGAAGCGACATCGCCCGTGATGACGCCGACGCAGGCCACCGTGGTCACCCCGGAGCTGCCGGTTGCCCGGCGTCGACCCCCCGGAAGCGTGGCACCCGCGCCTGTTGTCGAGCCGCCCGCGATCCCAGCCCCGGTCAAGCACGGCCGTCCCAGCCGGTCGCTCGGGTTCGTCGCTGACGAGCCCTCACCAAGCGAGGTCCACTCGGATGACGATGCACCAGCTGCGGATGCCGCTGTGCCGGCGAGCTGAATGGGCGCGGCGCCGGACCCCGACGAATGCAAGCCTTCGAAGGTCGCGGATCGTTGAACCGACCGCAGCGCCGGAACTGGCTGACGTGCTCAGCGAGGTGGCGAGCCTTGCTGCGCCGCTCGAGCGCACGTCGTCGCCCGAGGCTAGGTCCGCGCTCCGAGCGCAATCGTCAACCGGGTGACGCGTCTCGCGCCGAGTCCATGGGACGACAAACCAGCATCACGCGAATCGAGGAGTCGCGTCTCGCTCCGAGTCCGTGGGAGGAAAAGGCGGCACCACGCGACATCGAGTACGTCGGCGCGGTCGTCGCGCCAAAGTTCGCGGCCGACTCCGAGCCCACGACCCCGTACGCCTTCGACGACGACTCGGACGGTGCGTCGATCCGGCGCCGGGGCGGCACATGCGCCGCCTGCACTCGCAGAGACCCGATCGACGCCACTGGAATCCGGCGCTCCCGGTCACCGGCCGCCACGTCCTGCCGCTCGGAGGACCCGCCGTCGGCGCCGCGATCGTGACCGGCGCTGTGGTTGTTCGGCGCCGTGACCGTGGTGCTGATCCTGCTCGGCCTGCTTGTCGGGCGGCAGGTGACGCAGACGGCCCCGCTCGTGCCTCCACACCTCCCGAGGCAGCGCCCGAGGTCCACGCCACGCACGCCCGCCGACAACGGCGCCGCTCCCGGTGGCCACGCCGGCCCCGCCACCCACCGCGATCATCCCCACCGCGCCCACGCCGCAACAGCTCACCGGCGCGAAAACGCTCGGCACCGGGAGCAGTGGCTTCTCAGTCGCCGACGTCCGCTACGGCGAGCATCCCAATGACTTCCGCCTCGTCTTTGACATGGCGTTTCCCGACACGGTCACCGGCGACCCGGACCACGGTGGTCGGCTACTACGGACCGACGACGATGTACGTCGAGTTCATCGGCGTCATCGGAGCGTCCAACATCGCGACGATGCCGGGGACAGGTGGTCGTGTCGGTGGTAGCCCTCCCGATGGCGCGCAACACCGATCGGCTGATCTTCAAGATCACGCTCAGCAAGAAGGCGCCCTTCGACGCGTACTACCTCTCGGGCGGCCGCCTGGTCATCGACATCACCTAGCCAGCGCGGTCACCCCGCGGTGGTCGTCGCCCCCTCGTGCGAGGCGGGTGCTCGGCTTCGACGATCGGCTGACCGTGGCGCTCGCGGAGATCGAACTTCAGCACCTTGCCCGCGGGATTGCGAGGCAGCACGTCGATGAAGACAACCGACTTCGGCTGCTTGTATCGAGCCAGCTTGTCCTGCGAGAACTCGATGACCTCCTGCTCGGTGAGCGACACGCCGTCTTTCGGCACCACCACCGCGCGCACGCTCTCGCCCCAGCGCGGATCCTGCACGCCGATGACGGCGACCTCCTTGATGCCGGGGTGCTGGTAGAGCGCATCCTCGACCTCCGCGGGATAGACGTTCTCCCCGCCGCGTGATGATCATGTCCTTCTTGCGGTCGACGATGAAGAAGTACCCGTCAGCGTCACGAATGCCGACGTCACCGGTGTGGAACCAGCCGTCGATCAGCACCTCGGCGGTGGCGTCAGGCCGGTTCCAGTATCCCTTCATCACGTTTGGGCCACGGACGACAATTTCTCCACGCTCACCGTCAGGAACGTCGTGACCGTTGTCATCGACGATCTTGACGTCGGTGAAGAACGGCGCGATGCCGGCCGACCCGAGCTTCTCGGTCGCCATCGATGACGGGAGGAACGACGCGAACGGCGCGGTCTCGGTGAGCCCGTACCCCTGGTTGAAGGGGAGTCCGCGCGCGCCGTACACCTTGATCAGCGCCTCGGGCACTGGCGCGCCACCGCACGAAAGCACGCGGATGCTGCTCAGGTCACGGGTCGCGAAGTCGGGATGCTGCGCCATGAACAGATACATGGCGGGCACGCCGAACATCGAGGTGATGTGGAATTTCTCGATGTTCTCGAGCACCATGCCGGGCTCAAACATCTGCTCCATCACGACCGTTGCGCCCTTCAGGAACGCGAGGAGCGGCGTGACGTTGAGACCGCCGATGTGGAACAGCGGCGCCACCACGAGGGTGATCTCCTGCGACGTCGCATCATCCGCCAGGAGCGCGTTGATGTTGTTCCAGATGATGTTCCCATGGGTGAGCATCGCGCCCTTCGGCCGGCCGGTCGTCCCCGCGTGTACATGATCAACGCAACGTCACTCATCGGCACCGGGTAGTCGAGATCCGTGTCGCGCTGATCGTGGAGCAGCGAGTCGAAGCCGCGCAACCGCTCTGCTCGACGGCGCACACATACTCGCGAACGTTGAGGTCGCCGCGGATCGAGTCGACGATGGCGCGAACGCCTCCTCGTATACGAGGGTGTGGAGGCCGGCGTCGCGGATGATGAAGCTCAGCTCAGGTCCGGTCAGCCGGAAGTTGAGCGGCACGAAAATCGCGTTGAGCTTGGCAGCGGCGAACAGCGTGAAGAAGAAGCGTGGATGGTTGAGACCGAGGAAACCGACCCGATCGCCCGGGTTGAC
>CAVWEG010000005.1:0-446360 GCA_963754015.1 Candidatus Dormiibacterota bacterium | reverse complement strand
GAGGTGCGGGTGTTCAAGCGTCACGTGTCAGCGGCGTGAACGCGGCGGCAAAGTCCCATCGTGGCGTCCGCCACTCCTACCGGGCGGCTAGTACGGAACGCTGCCGATCCACTCGCCGATCGTCCCTCAAGTGGCATTGCTCGACCTCGTCTTTTGGGACGCGCCAGCGGGCGAGGAGCGGACGAGCCCGTTGGCCTCGGCGCGGCCTCGGCAATGGACTGTCGTGCTGTTCGGCGATGCGCTGGACACGGAGGAGGGGCTGCTGGGTGGCCCTGACCAGACATGGTTGATCGCGCGGGCTGAGGGATGCGCGAAAATGCTGAGCGTACTAGCCGGACTTCGAGACGTTTAAGAGCCGAAACGCGAGTTGCACGGGAAGCCCATTGGAGGCGATCACCTTGGCGGCGCGAATCTCTTTTGGGCTTGTGGTCCCTTTCAGCAGCTCCGCGGACTCGCGATGGATGCAACTCGGTTCGAGCCTCGGATGCTCCGCCGCGCCGACGCGAACTCTGCGCGCTCCGCGAGGTGAGCCCGGGTTTTCGATCCCTTCGTGCCTGTTGCGCGAGCCATCACGGTCTGGTCGCTGATGGCGAGGTCGACGGCGACCCCACGAACGTCTGCCGGCGGCGACCAGATCAAGGACTCGCTGCCGAAACTCCGCCGATAGCCCCGCCTGCCGATGCTGCCCCCTGGTGGGACAGCAGCATGGCACTCCAGTAATCCGACTCAACGCCACCCAGGGCTCACAAGACTTCCTGGCGAGCAGCTCGCCAGAGGTCATGAACCAAATGCGCTTCCAGCTTGAATCGGCTGACAGGTTCCCTGCAGGCGCTGCACCGGCACCGAGCGCACTTTGGGGCGCGGAGGTAAACTAAAGTCAGCGTCATGGATTTGCAGCCTGCAACAGGCCACGGGCTTCGAGCGAAACTCGGTCGGTGGCGAACGGTTGCTCTAATCTTCGCGGTTTTGTGCGCCACTTCCGTTGTTGGTTGCGGGGGGCCACCCGGACCTACGGTGGCGACCCTCCACTCACCAGCCAGTGCGCCCGGTGCGGGACCGCTCAACTACACGGCCTATCGCGCCTGCATGCAACAGCAAGGAGTTAAACGTAAGCGCTAATGGCTCACCAATCGGAACGCTCCCAAGCAACTTTTCTCAGGCTGTGACTATGTGTGGGCCGCTTGCACCGGTGGTCACAAATGGCGGCAGCACAGTGCCCACCGCGCTGCTGACTTAAATGCTGCAATACGCGCAATGCATGCGCTCGAAGGGCCTTGACGTTCCAGATCCCCAGGTCCAGAACGGGCTAGCTTCCATCACTATTCCCCAAGCAGTGCACGATTCACCAGCCTACGGACCTGCGCAGGAGGTGTGCTCGCGGCAGTTGCCGAGTACACCGATGCCGGCCCCGTAATACGCTTGCGCGATCTTGCGCGATAAGGACCAATGGTGAGGACGAAAGTCTGGTTAGCGCTGGCAATCGTGGCGTTGGTGTGTGTCTCATTCTTTGCTGGCTACGTAGGGGGGGCCCTAAGGGCGTCGCAGACCGGTAATGCAGTTGTACCCGTAGACCCCGCCTCCCCCCGCATTGTGTCGGTGGCAATTCGACGGACAACGCTCGCGGTTACGAATACGGTGACGGGTACATTGATGCACCGCCCTGCACCGTGGCCGCTCGTCGGCCAAACAGCAGGGGTCGTCACGTCGGAAGTTGCGGTCGGCAGCGTCTGCGGTGACGGCAGCAGATTGTACAGCGTCAACGACGCTCCGGTATTCCTCGTGGTGGGCAGCATCCCACTGTGGCGCGAGATCACGGTCGGTGACGTAGGGCCCGACGTCGGCGAGATCAAAGCGGTGTTCGCCTCCTTGACCCGCTCACGCCAACTTACCGCCACCGACAGCTATTCGGCCGCCGATGCTGGGGTCGTGCACTTGTGGCAAGCAACCCACGGTTATGGAGAAGCTGGTGGGAGCATCCCGCTGGGTGAGTTCCTTGCTGAACCAACAACTGTCCTAGTCTCGGGCTACCAATCAAGCGTCGGAAGCACGGTCGCACCAGGGCAGCCGGTCGTCACCGTGACCACGACACAACGTGAGGTGGTCGCCTCCGTGCCGCTCGATGCCGTCAGTACCCTAAAACTTGGGACAACTGCGCAGATTTCAGTTGGAACGGAACAAGCCCAGGCGCACGTCACAGGTTTCGCGCCTGCCGCGGCCCAGCAGTCCGGTGCAGATCCCAACTCCGTAGAAGTCACGTTCGCGGTCGATGGCACTTCTACACTTGATCCAGACGGCACCCAAGTTGAGGTGTCGTACGGAACGCAGCAAGCGACCAATGTGCTGGCAGTTCCCATAGCTGCTCTCCTTGCGTTGGCCGAGGGAGGGTATGGGCTGCAGGTAGTTGGACCCCACGGGGCAACTCATCTCGTTCCCGTCACTGTTGGGATCATTGATGATGCGCAGGGGCTCGCTCAAGTCAGCGGCGTAGACATCCAAAGCGGCCTCCAAGTCTCGGTGCCATCGATATGATGAAAGCCAACGAAGCCGGCGTCGCCGGAGATCGCCGCCGTACGCCTGTAGTCGATGTGCAGAACCTATGTAAAGACTTTGTGAACGTAGCTGGCGTGCGTGTGAACGCACTCAGAGATGTATCCATGCGCGTCGGCGCGGGAGAGTTTGTTTGCATCCTCGGTCGATCCGGCTCAGGAAAGACGAGTTTGCTACATGTGCTCGGCACCATTGCTGGGGCGTCGTCTGGGACGGTAAGACTCTTTGGCGAAGATGTCTCCGGATTGACAGACGACCGGCTCTCCGCCATCCGCAGTTGGTCGATCGGCTTCGTCTTCCAGAGCTTTTGCCTCATTGAAGGGATGAGCGCTATTGACAACGTGGCGAGCGCACTTGTCTATCGAGGGTGGGGTGCCGGCAGCGGCTTCGCCTAGCGGAGTAGAGCTGGAGAGAGTAGGGCTAGGCGACCGAGCGATGCACCTGCCTGCCGAGTTGTCCGGGGGCGAGCGGCAACGCGTGGCAATCGCACGTGCAATTGTTGGCGATCGTCGCCTCCTCATCGTCGACGAGCCGACGGGAAATCTCGACACCAAGTCCGCTACCCACATCTGGAAGATACTCCGTGACATTGCCGACCATGAGGTAGCAGTCGTGGTCGCCAGCCACGATCCCGCGTCGGCCGATGTCAGCGATCGACACATAAGACTTCGTCGACGGGGCGACTGCCGATGGATAGCCATCGAACGGCACCACGAGTTGGCTTCGCTTTCGCGATGTCATCTCGTTGGGCCTCCAGGGAAATCGCCGCCGCGGCGGCCGAACTGCACTGTCGGTATTGGGTGTTGCACTTGGGGCGGCTGCCGTTGTCGCGGTCCTGGGCGTCTCCGCTTCGTCTGAGACGGCGCTCCTCAATGAGATCAGCCAATTAAGTAGCGTGTTGGACGTGTCGATTACGCCTGGCCCAGGAGCCGGTCAGATCTCCTTCCCAGCGCAAGCTCTGGTGATGGCTCAACGCATCGGCCCGGTAGTCGCCGTCGGAGGGACCGCCGACCTGAACGTAAATGCGTATCGAACGAACCTGATACCAAGTGCAGACTCCAATGCGCTCGCGGTGGTCGCGGCCGATTCGAGTTTGCTAATACCTCTCGGGGGAAAGGTCTTAGTGGGTCAGTTCCTCGATGGGGCACACGCGCGGTTACCTGACGCTGTTCTTGGGTTGCTCGCTGCGCAAAGACTGGGGATCAATGAACTCGGCGTTCGGATTTGGATCGGAAACACGTGGTTTTTTGTAGTCGGCATCTTAAGTCCGTCGCAGCAGCTCCCCAGATCGACGACAGCGTGCTCGTCGGACTTGGATCAGCTGCAACCTACTTCGACTACCACAGTGGGTATACGTCCCTTTTTGTACGCGCATCGCCGGGGCAGGTGGACGCCGTCGCGACAGTTCTACCTCCGACTGTAGATCCCGCCGCGCCATCCGACGTCCAGGTCGTAGAAGCCTCCTCACTACTCACCGTGGGCACTGTCGCTCAGAGCACGCTGGGAACTCTGGTACTACTGCTCGGAGCTATCAGTTTCGGCGTAGAGAGGGTTGGGTGTAGCGAATACGATGATTGTCTCTGTCTTCGAGCGTCGCGTTGAGATCGCGGTTCGAAGAACTCTCGGCGCGCGGCGGAAGCACGTTAGCTTCCAATTCTTGATCGAAGCAGCAGAATTGAGCGTCGCCGGAGGCGTCCTTGGTACTTTGGTCGGCCTCGGCGTGACGCTCTCTTTTTGCGTTGTCGAGGGCTGGGCGGTGTCCTTTCCTTGGTATGCCCTCGCTGCGCCGATAGCGGGGTCGCTCGTGGTTGGCGTGGTCGCCGGAGCGTACCCGTCCTTCAGGGCGTCGTCTATTGCACCTTCCGAAGTGCTGCGTACGGTATGAGTTATGGGTAAGGGGGTTGTGTCTCCCGAACTCGGCGAGGGCCGGCTCGGGAGACACAGTTCCAAGATGGCTGTTAGGTGCCGTTGCACGCAAACGGAGCTGTGTAGTCAGGTCCGTAAAAGCAAGTGTAGTTATCGGTCTGACTAACCGGCACTATCACGTAGCCATAGTTGACGGAGGAATTCGATCCGAAGTCCACATCGTACTTCCACCACCAGCCTCGGTATTCGTTCCAAGCATTCTCTGTCGCAGCGCCGCAGCCCAGCACGTAGTTGTTGGCGTTGTTTTCGCCGTAGTAACACACCGAGCTCCAGCCGAGGTCATTGAACATCGAGAGCTGCTGACCGTTGCTGCCCGCGGCGGCGCGCATTGGAGACAATGCCATACCCGCCGCAATCAGCGTCGGCAGAGCAAGCAAGGCGAGAAGGCGCTTCATTGAAACCTCCCTGTCGAAATTGAAACGAGTTTTGACTACAGGCCGCGAAGATTTCTACGGGCTATACATCGTTCTCATCCTTTCCGATCTTGACGAGGAGCGGTCGGCTGCTCGTGCCATCTCTTGCTGGCCAGTCTTTCATTCGAGGCGCGACTCGATCCCGTCACACTATTGAGCAACCTGAGCGTTGTTAAGTCGAGCCCGCCGATTGGCCAATTCAGTAGCGATAACTCCGTGCGAGCATCGCGACGACATCCCGTCCTGCATGCCAGGGGCTTCCGACAAATCAGATTCCCTTTCAGCGACCTGACCGCTCCACGTGCGGAAGACGCTACGCCGGAAGTCTATGGTCTTCGCAGCGGAAATGCAATCTGATCGAAGGCGGGCGCGCCCGTCTGCGGGTGACCGATGGGTCGATGTGCGAAGGGATTGGGGTGAGCAGCGCCCGCGGTGACCCGCCGGGACGGACGTAGCGATAGTGAGCGCGCCCTGAAGGCCAGGCCCGTCGCACCAGCATCTCGACTGCCAGGTGGCCGACGGACCGTGCCTTGGCCGGGATTCAGGCCTGCACGGACACGCGGGATCCTGTGGGTGTCTCGCGAGGCGATGTGCATCTGTCGGATCACGTCGGTGACCCAGGCGTGGCGGATCGCACGAGGTGATAGTGTGCGCAAACATCAAGCGTACTGCCCGGACACGAAGACCTTGAGCACACAGGCGCGCGAGTTGCACCGGAGAGCCGTCCCGGGGCGACATCCTCGACGGGCGTCGAATGTCCTTTTGGGGACTTGTGTCCCCTTTCCAATACTCGCAGGCCGTCCGATCGCTAGTTCAGCTTATTCAAGTTCTGGGATCGGTCGCCAACAGGACACCGACGCAGCCTGCTAGGGCGGGCGCGAGCCCGGATTCGATCCTCCTGATCGTCTCGCCCCTGTCGTCGCCAGCTGTACACACAGGATGCTCGCTGATGCCGACGTCGACCCGATATTGCGCACCGCTCTGCGCTGCGATTAGGCGAACGACGCGCTGCCGAAACGCCACGGATAGCTTTGTCTGCCCATGCTGTTCTCCTGGTGGGACGTCTGTCATCGCAGCCCAGTAATCCGACCCCACGAACCCAGCGCCCACCACCTATCGAAGATCGTCGGCGTGGGGTGTGTGTATTGCCGACGCCCGTCTTTGGCGTGAACACCAACCCTGATAAAACGTTGCTGCGACCTCGCCAGCGTCTCAGTGTGGCACATCCGCCCACGGTGCTCTGAAGTTCGTGCGATCGGGTCGACACGGGGAGTGCACTGATGATCTCGTCTCAGAGGTCCCCAGGGGCGAGATGCGACGACACCCGGCCGCCCGGGGAGTTTGACGACTGCCTATCGCAACCTCTCCTGAGAACCTGAAATACGTTGGCCCATGCGCCGTGTGCGGCCGATTCTGTATTCGAAATCGCCGATTTTCCGGCCAGGCATCTTGGTAAGGCGTAGGCCGTGAGTTCAATCCTCACCTTGGGCTCCAGCCTGTTAGCGCGACGATTTTGAAGTCGAGATTGGCCGTATCGGCCCCTCCTGTTCGAAACGAGCGGCAACGCGGCGCTCGGGGTCCCAGACCTTACGGAGCGAAACTTGGTAAGGCGTAGGCGCGAGTTGCACGCCGCTCAGGCGCGCTCTACGAGCTCGGGCGAGTGCGTTTGCGAGGGTTTCCTGACGACCGTCGAGCCGCCGGCCACGGTCAAAGGCTCGCCGCCGTGCCGGCTGTCGCTGTTCATCATGCCCATCTGAAGGTGTCGGCGCCGGGCCGCCACCATCCAAACGGCGAGTGAATGCGGTTCAGCGACACGGCGTGATCCACGCCACCGCGCGCGTCGCCTCGTCAACAAGCAGTAGTCGCCCGTTCACGCTCGCCAAACCCTGCGGCGCATTGGCCCCCGAAACGAGCTCGCGCTGGCGGCCCGTCGAGGGATCCACTGCCCACACCGAACCCGCGAGATCCGATACATACAAAAGGCCGTCGAGAGATACCACGTCATCGAGATCGCTGAGGCCACCGACCTGTACCGAGTTCCCACTTGTGGCCGGCACTCTCAACAGTCCGCGCGCAGTCTCGGCGACCGCGTAGATCGCTCCGTCCGGCCCGCGGGCAGCATCGACGATGCGTCCCAAGTCGCTCGCGACGAGATGTGCCGTCCCGGTCTCCGGCGAGACGCTATACAGCTGTCCTTTCGGACTGTCGGGCACCAACAGCAGTCCGTCAACCGAGTCATAACCGATGCCGTCGACTCCGAGCTGCCCGACCGCACCGGCGAGAACGTCCAAAACCTTGGTCGGCGCGCCGGCAACGAGCGTCACCACCGTGATCCGGTTGTCGGCCTGATCGGCCACCACCAGACGTCCGTCTGGGAGCACCACTGAACCTTCCGGAGCATTGCGGTCGTCGATACGGCCGATTACCGCGCCTGTACTCGACAGGTGGATGACGGCGTGCTCGTCGGTGTCGCTGACCCAGAGCGACCCATCGGCGGCGACCGAAATGTCGTCCGGGTTACCGCCCAGCCGAACGAGGACCGTTAACGCGCTCTCTGGCACACTTGGCGGGCATCCGGCAAGAGTTGCCGCCGAACCGTGACCAGGCGTCACCCCCAGGATCGTCGGCGTCGCTGACGCCGCAGCGAAGTGCGTAGGTGAAGGTTGAGGCGACGAGCTTGTGCAACTCGTGGAACCAAGGACGCTGATAAACACACCTGCCGCAAGAGCGTGCGTGGCCCGGCACCTCCGTCGGGATGCGTGGCGCCTGCCCACTAGCGCTTGATTCGCCTCACGCCACCATTCTTGCCCCACGCACCCGACCGCGGCACCCATGCATCGGCGAAAGGGTTCAGCCGTTCGCAGCGACCCCAATCTTGTGACCCTGCGCATCCGCGAAAACACCGAAACTTGTTCCTGGTACCTTTTGCTCTGGCTGAGTGACAGTGCCGCCGAGCTCCTCGGCCCTCCGCAATGTGGCGGCGACGTCCTCGACCCCCACGAAGAACAACACCTCATCGTCAGCCGTCTGCCGAGGACTGATGGCGACATAGGGAGCACCTTCGACGCCTGTGTCGATGAAGGTGTAGCCGGGGAACGCGCCCTCAGACGCGACCTTCCAACCGAACAGGTCGGCGAAGAACTTGCGAGTGGCGTCGGGGTCCTGCGAGCGAATCTCGGCATGGATAACGGGATGCGGCATGACAGATCTCCTGGCTGGGTGGGCACCGGGTGGCGCCCTCACCTCATACGACGAATGAGGGTCGCCGATATCGACATCCGCGAAGACTCGTGTGTTTGCGCAGTTGAGATCAAGCTGCCCCGGGCGATGTCCGGGCTGCGTTGCCGGTGTACGAGCGTCTTTGACAAAGCACCTCGCCCTGCTTGAGGATGTACTCGAGCGCACCGCGATGTATGTCGCAGCTGCGCTCGCGACCCAACCCAGGAGGTCACGCGTGGGCAAGAACCGCATCAGCTACGTCCCGCTGGAAGACATGGATGAGCGCATGCAGGAGGAGATGCACCGCTGCGCGCGCGAGGGCACGCCGCGTCCCGAAAGCTCTGCCGTGCGGGCTCATGCACCCAACGCTTTCTGGGCCTTCGCGGACTCGTGGAAGGCGCTCTTCTACACGGGCGTCTGTGATCATTCAACCAAGGAACTCTGTCGTGTCTACGTCTCCCGCACGCTGAACTGCGAGTTCTGCGGCAATCAGCGCTCGACGACGGCGACGGCCGCGGGCTTAGCCGAGCAGCAGTACGACGAACTGCTCAACTTCGAGAGCTCGGAGCAGTACAACGGTCGACAGAAAGCAGCATTGGCATACGCTGAGGCAATCAGTTGGCGCCTCGAGATGAGTGACGAGCTGTGGGATCGGCTTCATCGCGAATATTCCGAGCCGGAACTCGTCGAGCTTGGCTGCTTCATCGCGCTGACGTTAGGCCAGCAGAGCTGGATCCGCTTGCTCGGCATAGACCACCACGAATACATGGCGGGCACGGACGCGTCGATGGCCCCCGGCTTTCGGAACCCGGAGGAGCTCGCCGCCAGCAAAGCATCGTCAGATTACTGGGCTGCGGGCAGCCGTCAGTAAAACCTGAAAAGGGCACCCGACGATATGGTGAGATCGCGCGAGTACCGTCTCTGGGCGCCGGCGCCCCGAACGAGCCGCATCTGCGGAGGACCTGCCTGACGTGTCAAGGCGCGAGAGCGGGACGCCCTACGCGCCCCGCTCTCTGTAGCAGGATGTGGCGGAGTTCTAAGCCGCGGGCTCGCCCGTCGACGGCTTGAGGATCAACGGATTGTCGATCGGGTGGTGGAAATTGAACATGCCGTTGAGGCTGCCGGCGATGGCATCGAATGAGCCGCCGCCGATCCGTCCGAGCGTCCAGTTGCTCTCGATGAACTTGAGGATCGAGGTCGTGTCGGTGAGCGAGTTGTACACGTAGTTCTCACGCGCGTACGGCGAGATCACGAGCAGAGGCAGGCGCTGTCCATAACCGCAGCGATCCTCGTACCCGCGCAGCGGAGTGCCATTGCCGCACACGCCCGGACCGTTCAGCGCATCCTCGGCGGAGGCCGACGGGTTGACGATCGGTGGCATCACCTGGTCATACCAGCCGTCCGAGTTGTCGTAGGTGATGATGATCGCCGTCGACTTCCAGTACTTGGATTGCTCGATGGCATTGATGGTCTTGACCAGGTAGGTCTGCTCGTCGATGGGATCCGAGTAGCCTGCGTGGCCGTCCTGGTAGCGGGGTGCCTTGACGAGGCTCACGGCGGGCAGGTTGCCATCGGTCAGGCTCTTGTAGAAGTAGCTCAGGTCGTACTGATGATTGGCCTGTCCGTTGTGGCCGATCTCGGCCTCGTTCGCCGGCGGAAGGTGCGCGGGATTCGCCGTGCTCGCGTAGTACTGGAAGGGATCGTGGTGGGCGCTGTAGTCGGTGACCGAGGCACCGCCGATGTTCGTGTGGCTCGCGCCGCACACCACGGTTCCGTTGCTTTGGCCTGTCGGCGCGAAGCCGCCCTGAAACCAGCCCCACGTGACGTGGGCCGCATTCAGCTCGTTGCCGACGTTGGTACCGCTCATGGCGATCGTCGTACCGGCCGAGCACTCGTCATACGTTGGGTCAGCGTCGCCGTAGACGGTGCCGTTGTCGGTCACATCCGCCAGCACGGCAGGCGTCGCTCCGTGCGTCTGACCGGACACGAGGTTGAGCACACCCGGCGTGGAAGGTCCGAACGTGGTGTCAAAGTCGTTGTCACTCATGGCGAAACGTTGCGCGTAGTTCCAGAGCGCTGTGACACTGTTGCCGTCGTAGTAATCCATGACGAGTCCAGGAGGTGCCGTGTCGGGTGCCGAGCAGCTCTCGACTTGCGTGAACTCGGGGAACTTGTTCATCAGGCCACCATTGAGCGCCTGCTGTTCCGGGGTGTAGTCGTGATCCTGGTCGCACGTCAGGGCGTTGGCAGGCCCAAGCCGTTGCGGGTTGACCCCGTTCGGGTTGTGGTTCAACAGCTCCGGTGTCAGACCATTCACGGTCGGCGTTCCGGACTTGGCTGTAAAAGGCTGTCCGTCAGTGTTCGTCGCTTTCGGGTATGTCCCGAAGTAGTGATCGAAGGAGACGTTCTCCTGAAACAGCACGACGACGTGCTTGATCGGTGACGTTGTGCTCGCGCTGTTGTCGCCCGTCGCGGCCGCGCTCACCCCGGTAACGGTGGCGAGCGAAGCGCTGGCGATCGTGGCCGTCCCCAGCAGTGCGAGCGTGATCAGTGGTCGTTTGGGCATCGCTCCTCCTCAAAGCAAACCTGGGCCTTCGCTGTGAGAAAAAGATGGCCGCGCGTCCGTTAAGGCCGTGCTGTCTCGAAGCTAAGGGCTGACTAAGAACTCCGGGGTCCAAGCGCCGAGATCACTCTGTTGGGCAGCTGTGCCCCGCCGCAGGGTTCACGTTGGACACCAACGGATGGCTCGGGCACTGACCGCTGCTGCTCGGTGGCGACCGTAATCTCAGGTTGGCACCGAGGGAGGGTCGGGCATCGCGTCGAGAAAGTCCTGCGACGGCACGAAGAAGAGCGACCCGGTGATCGGTGTCGAGAAGTCAAGAATTCGGTCGTAGTTGCCCCGCGGGTCACCGACGAACATATTGGTGAGCATCCTTTCGGTCACCTGGGGAGACTTGGCATACGCGATGTAGTACGTGCCGAATTCGCGGCGACCGAGGGTGCCGAACGGCATGTTGTCGCGCAGGACCTTGAGCTCGGTGCCGTCCGGGCCGGTGATCACATTGAGCGCCAGATGCGAGTTGCTCGGTTTGACATCGTCGGCCATCTCGATATCGGCGAGTTTGGAGCGCCCGACCACCTGCTCCTGCGCCTCCACCGGCAACGCGTTCCATGCGTCGAGATCGTGCAGATACTTCTGCACATGGACATAACTTCCGCCGGCGAACGTAGGATCGGAATCGTCGACCGTCACTGCCATGAACGCGGCGCGACCAGTTGGATTCTCGGTCCCGTCGACAAAACCGAGCAGGTCACGCTCGTCGAAATACTTGAACCCGTGCACCTCATCGACGACCGTGGCGGTGCCGCGCAACCGGTCCATGATCTGCCCCGCGACCTCGAAGCACAGATCCATCTGGGTGGCGCGGATGTGGAAGAGCAGATCACCGGGGGTCGTCACGGCGTGGTGCTTGTCCCCGTCGATCTGCGGAAACGGATGCAACTCCGCCGGGCGAGGTCCGCTGAACAACCGGTCCCAGGCCGCGGATCCGACGCCCACGACAACGGTGAGCCCGCCGTCAGGGATGCGGAAGCCGACGGCTCGCTGCAGTCCCGCGCAATCGCCCAGCAGGTCGCGGGCGACCGATTCGCCGGCAGGATCGATGGTCACAACAAGGAAGATCGCCGCACCGGTCAGCGGGCTGAGCACTGGCTGCGCGTTCGGGCCGATTTGCGGATCGGGGGACCCGGGCATGGTTACCTCCTTGATGCTGGAGGCTGTTGTCTCGGCACAGTTTAGGTAGCAAAGCGAGGAGGGGCAATCGCAGCCAATCCGGCCGCGTATTCTCCAGTGATGGTCGGGTTGGGAACGCGGCGCGTCACCGTCTCCCGTGTCGTCGAGGCGGTCGTGGGAGCAGTTCTGCTCGTGACCCTCGCCGCGTATGCGGTGCTCGGCGTTTTCAACCGATACGTGGCTGATGACTATGCGACCGTTGCGGCCGTTCGTCTGCGCGGTTTCTGGTCCGAACAGATCCTCCTGTATCGCTCGTGGACGGGCCGATTCGCGTCCTCGGCACTGATCTCGGTCGCAGCGACGCTCCCGGAGGACCTGGTGCGCGTGCTTCCGGGCATCCTCATCGCTGCGTGGGTGTGGTTGCTGGTGCTGGCGCTGAAGCGCATCCTGCCGTTGACCGGCATCACTGGTCGCCTCATCCTTGCGGCGGCCGTGGTGTACACAACGCTGCAGGTCACGCCCAGCCCGTTCATGTCGCTGTACTGGATGACCGGGTCGTTGACCTACGTGGCGCCGTTGCTCCTCGCGACGCTGCTGGCTGGACTCGTCTGCGGCCCGCAGCGTGCCGGCGGCTCACGGATCGCGACGCTCGTGGGTGCAGGTGCGGTCGCCTTCCTGGCCGGCGGCACGAGCGAGACCTATGCCGCCGCGCAGACGGTTGCGCTCGTGTTGGCCGCTGCCGTTGCGGTCTCACCGCTTTCGTCGAGCGGGCGCTCGAAGCTGCGCGTCCTGGTGGTGGCACTGCTCGCGTCGCTGGCTGCGCTCGGTGTCATCGCGGTCGCCCCTGGCAACGCGCTGCGCAACGCCGCAATTGTGCAGATCATCGGACATCACCCAGCCTTGCCCGACATGCCGGGCTTGACGGTCCAGGACACATCGCAGTTCTTCGGGTCACTGTTCTCGGCCCACTGGACGAGCGTGTGCGCACTTGCCGTGCTGGCTGCGCTGTTCGGCGCTCGGTCGCGAGCATCCGTCAACGCACCGTCGCGATCGCTCGTCATCGCGGCTTGCGCCGTGGCGATCGGCGCCGTCATCGTCATCGCTTCCGCGATTGCGCCGAGCGTCTACGAGGAGGGCAGGCTGACGAACGACTACGGGCAGGTCGTTCCCGTCTACGTCTGCGTCTGTGCCGTCGCCACGCTCGGATGGATCGGCGGCCGAGCATTGCAATCGGCCGGCGGCAGGGCATGGACGCGCCGGGCTGCACCGGCCTTGATGGCGCTGTCGGCGTGTGTCGTTGTTGCGGGGCCGATCATCACCGTTGCAGGCATGGTTGGCGCACTCCCCAACATTCATGCATGGGCCGATACCAAGGATGCAGAAGCGGTCGCTGCGCTGTCAGCGCACACGGCCGGCGAGGCGTCGGTGACGGTGCCGCCGCTGCGCGGGTTGAGCACCATGGGTGTCTTCAGCCACTACCCGTGGGAGGACCTCACGAACGATCCACGCTTCTGGATCAACGAGGCTGAGGCCACGTATTACGGCGTCGTCACGATGACGGCGTCAGCTACGGAGCAGCGCTGACGGAAGACGCGGTCAGGCGGCCGTCCTCCATGAGCATCACCCGGTTCGCAGATGCCACTGCACCAAGATCGTGCGTCGCCATGAGGACTGCGGTGCCCGTCTTCGCCACCGTGCAGAGGAGGTCGATGATCCCTGCCGCTGTCTCGCTGTCGAGTTGGGCGGTTGGTTCATCGGCGATGACGATGATCGGGCGCTTGGCGACCGCACGCGCAAGCGCAACGCGATGCTGCTCGCCGCCCGACAATTCGGCGGCGGTGTGCGCGTAGCGGCCCTCGAGTCCGACCATTGCGAGGACCTCGGTTGCGCGCTCGGTGATCGACGACGGATCGACACCAGCGACGCTGAGTGAGAGCTCGACGTTTTCCTGCGCGGTGAGCATCGGCACGAGTCCAGCGGTCTGGAACACCCAGCCGACAGACGCCTGCAGGAAGCGGTCACGATCGCGGCCGGCCAGTGTCTCCACACGCACATCGCCCACGGTGATGGTGCCGCTGTCGGGGATGTCGAGCGCTCCGATCAGGCTGAGCAGCGTTGTCTTGCCCGCGCCCGATCGCCCGAGGATCATGACGAGCTCGCCCGTTTCCACCGTGAGGTCCACGCCGTTCACCGGGCGAATCCGCTCACCGCCAACGACGAATTCGCGCGTCACGCCACGTGCGACAACGAGCTCAGTCACCGTCGTCTCCGGCTGCCGGCACGATGACGATGCGATCGCTTTCGAGGTGGAGGCGCACCCGGCCGCTCAACCCCAACCGCGCGATGTATGCCTGTGGCAGTTGGATGCGGCCGGCGCGGTCCATGATGGCGAGCTCGTCATCGACCAACTCTCCGCCGCGCTCGATCCAGCGCCGCTCGCTGCTTGTTCGGCCGTCGCGGATCATGACAACGCGGTCGACGTATTTCTCGACGAGCGTGTCGTGGGTGACGATGACAGCAGCAGCGCCCGCTCCGCGAAGCACGTCGGTGAGGTCGCCGAGCAGCGCGACGGTCGCCGCGGTGTCGAGCTCGGCCGTCGGCTCATCGGCGAGCAGCAGGCGCGGACGGTTCGCCAGCGCAGTCGCGAGCGCCAGGCGCTGCGTCTGGTGTCCGGCGAGCTCGGATGGCCGCTTGGAGAGATGATCACCGAGGCCGAGACGGTCGAGCAGATCCGCTGCCGCGGATGCGCGCCCTTTCGCCGGCCCGGTGACGGTTGCCGCCTGCACATTCTCGAGCGCACTCAGATACGGAGCGAGGTTGCCAAGCGCGCGCTGCAGCACGTAGCCAACCACGTCGCGCCGGTACGCCTCCTCTTCGGATCGCTCGAGCCGCGTCAGGTCGTGTCCCGCGACATGCACCGAACCAGCGCTCGGTCGCTCCAATCCGGCGAGGATGTTCATGAGCGTGGTCTTGCCGCTGCCGCTGCGCCCTGCGATCGCCACCATCTCGCCCGGAGCAACCTGCAGATCGAGGCCCTGGAGCGCCACCACCTCGAGATCGGCGGTCTTGTAGATGTGGACGACCCCTTCACAGTCGACGATGGAGGGCGTCACGTGAGTGACCTGATGGCCGTCATCACGTGCACGCGCGCGCCGCGTCCTGCAACCACGACACCCGTCGCCAGCGCAAGGACACCGGTGCCGATGACCACGGCGACGAGGGTGAGTGCATCGATGTGGAACAGCGATGACGGGACGAGATCGCTGGGTTGATTGCCCAGATGGAACACGGGAAGCACGGCCCACGCGACCGCGAGACCAATCGCGGTTCCCGCAACGAGGCCGCTGATGAGCACCGCGATCTGCTCGCCGATCAGTGCATTGCGCAACGTCGATTGCGGGACTCCATTGGCGCGCATGATCGCGTATTGCGTCGTCCTGTTTCGCGCCGCGGCGAGAAAGTGCATCGCGAAGTTGACGACGACGACGAGCAGCGCGATGAGGGCACCGATGCTGAGCTCCTGCGCGAACCCGCTTCGCAGCGGATCGTTGAGCGCAGCGGCCTGCGCCTGCGCGTCGGTCATGAGTTGTGTGTTGAGCAGCGTGAGGTCGGAGTTCACCTTTGTGGTGACCGCCGCGATATCGCCGCCGGGGACGCTCATCCAGAGCTCGTTGGCCCAAGGGCTGACGACACCGAGCCTGCCCATCCGCGCGAGCAGGGAGGACATCGGCACGGCGAGAAAATCCTCGCTGCCCGGATAGTAGGTCGGGAACTCGTCGAAGGAACCCACGGCCACCATCTCGATGTTCACCGTCTCGATGTGCATGGGGAACGGCTGACCGATGCTCAGGCCGAGGTCCGCCATCGATTGACTGGCGAGCAGCACGGGCAATGGCTTCGACGACGCGGGCGGCATGAGCAGCATCTCCTCGTTGTCGATGGGGATGTCCACTGATGGCTGGCCCTGGTCGGTGCGGGTGAAGGTTGGACTGACCGGTAGTGCCGCGGGGTTCGGGGCGAAGGCTTCCTGCCACCACCCGTCCGCGATGTCGAAGGACTCGACAATAGCGCCGGAGTCGGTGCGCAGGTTCCTCACCGCGATGTCGCCGATGACGCCGATGTCGGTGGGCGAGACGGTGAGCGCGCGGACTCGGATGGGATACGAGACGTTGGTGAGCGGCGCGGTCAGGTCGTTCCAGCCGGGGTTTGCGGTGGTGCCGAGTGACACGTCTCGTACGTCACCCGCTGGGTCGCTGATCTGCACATCGATGCGCGCGCTCACGCCGGAGCTGTACACCGAGAGCGTCAGTGCGTGCGGCGAGCCGGGAACGGTCGCTCCGTCCGGGTCCGCGGCGCTCATCTTCGCCGTGAGCGATCGCAGTGATGGCGACGCGAAATCAGGACGCGAGTAGGCGATGTTCCAGAAGCTCGTACCCTGGATTCCGAGCACCGTTGCCTCGAGGCCACTCTGTCCCGGCCGCCCGTCATCGCGAAACACCTGCGCTGCTTGGACTCCGGAGGGCAGCGAGGCCGTGAGTTGCGCAACCTGGGGCGGTCCACCCGCTGTGGAGAAGGTCGCGCGCATAGTCGCGCCCACCTGGTAGTCGGCGCGGTCGAGGGCGCCGGCCTTGTCACTACTGATGTACGTGGTGGCGAACACGCTCACCGCGACTGCGAGCATCACCAGCAGGCTCAGCCGCGAGTACTGCCGGGGATCGCGTTCGATCTCCCACCTCGCGAGCCGTCCACCGACCCCGCGTGTGACCGTGAGGAGGCGGCCGACAAGACCGACAAATCGCAGCGATGGCGAGGCGATGAGCCCGACCGCGAGCGCCGAGAGCACAAAGGCAAGGACGCTGCTCTGCGCCTCATCGGTCCCGACACCACCCTGATGGACATACCAGAGCATGCCGATCCCGACGGCGAGCAGCACGACGTCGAGCGCGCGACGTTGTGCGCTTCGAGCGCCCGTCGCTGCACGTGCCTGTCGTCGCGCGGAGAGCTCTGGGCCGCTGACCAGCGCGGCCAGGATGATCAGGACAACAAGGAAGGCGCCCTCCGCGATGACGGTCGGGATCGCCGCATCGCCGAGGCGCTCCCAGATGCCCGCCGACGTTGTTGCGGACGCATCGGCGGCAGCCGAGCTGATTGCCGCCGACGCGACCACGGCAAACGGCACTGCAACAATCGCGAGCACTGCGAATTCCGTGCTGTACAGGCCCCACACGCGAGCACGCGACCAGCCGCGGGCTCGCCAGAGTGCAACCTGTGGGACGTGGCTCTGCAGGAGATAGATCGCCGCAAAACCCATGGCCGCCAGAGCGATCACGAGGAGTCCCAGCGTCGTCACAAGTATCGGACCGGAGGATGCGTCCTGACGCGCGAGAAAGCCGCTGACGGTGGAGTCCAGCGATGACACGAACACGCCGTTGCTCGCAAGGCTATAGCCGCGGAGTCGGTTGACTCCGGAGACGATGCCGCCGGCGTCCGATGCGTGGATCGCGGCTGTATTGGGGCTGTACTGCTGATCGGAGGCCCCGACAGCGTCTGGGATCTGCGCGAGAATCTGAAAGAAACTCGTGTGCGTGACGATGACGTCGCTGTCAGGAACGTTGCCCGCCCAGTACGGATCGGTGATGCTGTTCGGCAGCCACTTGCCGACGAGTCGCCCGCACCAGATCTCCGGTTGGTTGCGTCGGATGGCGAGATTCTGAAAGCAGTACTCACTGCCGATGTTCACATGCAGGGGGACGCCCGACTGGTCGGTTGCCTGCGCTGAGATGGTGAACTCCCAGTCAGCGCCGTCAAGCGCATTCGTCGCCCAGCGCCCGGTGACGATGTGCGCGTGATCGCTGATCCCGCCGTACGTCCCCACCGACAGTTTGCACCTGACCGGCGGCCCCTCAACGGTGCAGTCGAGGTTCGTGGCCGAGAGGGTGTTCGACACACCGAACTGAGCGCCGGGCGTCACTATGTTGCCGAGTTGCGTGTGCACGCGCTCGGCGGCAAGTTGTTGAAAGGCATCGTATAGAGCCGGCTGCGAGATGCCGTCCTGCTCGATGATCACATTGGCACCGCTGCCCGCAGCGACGATCGTGCTTCGCAGCCCCTGGTCCGTGATGTTGTTCTGGATGAGCACCACGGTGGCGACGAGCGTGGCCGCCGCAGCGAGGATCAACCCCTCGGCGATCGCCGGCGCCGGACGCGAACGCAGTTGTCGCAGTGCGATGCGGCCAATACCCAGGCGGCGCAACACGTTGCGCGACCGACGCGCAGTCCCCGCACGCCGGTTGCCCTCGCTCACCTCGGCATGCTAGCAGCGAGGCACGAGAGCAGACATCACTCCAATGGGTGACCCGACGCTGCCAATGTCGTCCTTGTGCTGGTGCAGCATCACCGTCCGGTCATCTGCGTCCAACATCGCCCCAGGCGTCGCACCGCTTCCGTCAGCGTCGCCGGCTCCGCGTAGAACGGAATGCGAATCCGGTCGGTCGCTCGTCCCGGACGCGCCGAGAGCAAAGGCCCCGCGATGACCGCAACACCGTCCTGGAGGGCTCTGTGACTGAACTCGACCGCGTTGGTGCCCGGGAGCCGTATCCAGAGATTCGGACCACCCGAAGGTCGTTCCCATTCGGCCGCCGGCATCGACGTTCGCAGCGCCGATTCGAGCGCATCGAGTGAGCTGCGCAGCTGATCGTTTCGCCACCCGCGCGTGGTGTCGTGATGATGGCGGAGTAATTCCGCTGCGATGATCTGCATCGGCGCGGATGAGCCGAGATCGTTGACGGACTTCTGCTCGACGAGCCGATTGATCAGCGACGCTCGAGCCCGGATCCACCCAATCCGGAGCCCACCCCAGTAGAGCTTCGACATGCCGCCAACCGTGATGACGCGGGACTGATCGTCAAACCATCCCAGCGGTGGCGGAGTCACTGCATCGTGATCGAGGTCGCTATGCGTGCGGTCATCGATGAGCACGACATCTTCTTCCTGCGCGACCTGAACGACTCGCTGTCGGGACTCCGCGGGCATCAGCGCGCCTGTCGGATTGTGGAAGTCCGAGACGAGGACTGCGGCGTCGACGCGACCCCGGTGACACGCCGCCTGCAGTGCCGTGACGTCCGCGCCCTCGTGGGCCACGGGCAGCAGGTGGATCAGCGCGCCAGAGCGCATGGCGAGATCGATCACTCCGGGGTAGGCGACTTCCTCGATCGCCACGCCGCCGCCCGGATGCACCAGCTCTGCGAACAGCAATGAGAGCGCCTGCTGCGCGCCATTGGTGATCATCACCTCCTCGCGGCTCGTGGGCAGCCCTTGCGCGCTGAGCAGCGCGGCAACAGCCGTGCGGAGATGTGGGTGACCACCGGCGTGATAGCCGTGGCCGCGCGTGAGGATTTCTGGATCGAGCAGCAGCGAGCTGGGATCAGCGAAGGAACGCGCGACGATGGGTGCTGCGCTCGGGGCTGCGACGGTCAAATCGATCGTCGCGCTGCCCAGATCGCGAAGCAGCGTCGCCATCACCGAGTCCGCGCGATGCACGGCGGCTTCCGACGTGCGTGATGTCGCGATGCGAGTCGCCGAGCCCTGACGGGCCTCGACCCAGCCATCGGTTCGCAGCAAGGCGTAGGCCGCGGTGACGGTGTTCCGGCTCACAGAGAGTGCATGCGCCAGCTGGCGTTCGGGCGGCAATGGGCTCCCGTCGACGAGGTATCCCTCCTCCGCGAGACGGCGCAATCCATCCGCCAGGCGTCGAAACACGGGGCCGTCGGTGGCATCGTCCCAGCCGAGCAAGACGGCGATCTGCTGCGGGTCGAGGCTTGGCACCGGCCAATTGTGCGCGAATTGGCTCTTTGCAGATGGTGCCAATTCTGCAACGATGCCCGAGTGGCAAGCAATCGCGGGGCCGTCTCCGGCATGACCCTTGCCGCCATTGGCGTCGTGTTGTTCTCGGCGACGTTTCCCGCCACGACCATCGCGTTGCGTGGGTTCGACGCGGTGTTCATCGGCGCGGGGAGGTCGGTTGGCGCGGCGTTGCTGGCCGGGGCGACGCTGCTATTGACCCGTGCTCCGCTCCCAAACCGCCGTCAATGCAAGATGCTGCTTGCGTGCGTTCCGGGCGTCGGCATCGGCTACGGCGTCTTGACCGCCATCGCACTCGACCACGTGACCGCTTCACACGCGGCCGTGGTGACCGGCCTGCTCCCTGCAGCGACGGCCGTGGTCGCGACGTGGCGCGCCGGCGAGCGACCAGGGCGGCTTTTCTGGGCAGCGAGTCTCAGCGGCGCATGCGTCGTCGTGGCGTTCGCGCTGACCACCAGCAATGTCGGCAGCGTGCATGCGGCGGACCTGTTGCTGCTGATCGCGCTGATCCTGGGTGCGGTCGGGTATGCGGAAGGTGGACGGCTCGCGCGTGAGATGCCGGGCTGGCGCGTGATCTGCTGGGTCGTCGTCCTCGCGTTGCCCGTGTCTGTGCCGTTGACCGTTATCGCGGGAATCATCAGCCCGCCGCACCCGGATATCGCGAGTGGTGCAGCGTTCGTGTACCTAGCGTCGGTCACGATGTTCCTCGGATTCTTCGCGTGGTACAGCGGCCTGGCACGCGCGGGTATCGCGCGCGCCAGTCAACTCCAACTCGCACAACCGTTCCTCACCATCGGCATCGCTGCGCTCGTGCTGGGTGAGCGACCCGGGCCGAGCACCTACGTAGCCGGTGCAGTCGTCCTCGCGTGCGTCCTCGTTGCGCAGCGCGCGAGGTTTGGACAGCGTCGCGTTCCAGCGATGCCGGCAAACGTTGTCGAGGCGACCGAGCCCGCGACGGGAGACGTCAGTCCTCCGCGTCCGGGCTTGTGGGCTGGCTCAAGGCACCCGCGTTGAGGTCGGCATTCTCCGGATCGGCGGCATGATCCGTTGCGGTTGCTCCCGAGTCCTTGCCCGGATCAACTGCATCGGCGTGTGAGTCGGGAGCAGTCGGGGCGACGTCCGAATCCTCATCGCGTGTCACTGGCTGTCCTCCATGCCTGCCGTCGCGGCCAAGCCTACTGCTCCGAGATTGGCTCCGACCGCGATCTGACACGAGGACCGATCAGCGACAATTCCACGTTGTGATCGACGCCGACAGCTACCGCCCCGCAGCCGACCGCTATTCATCGATGCAGTACCGCCGCTGCGGGCGCAGCGGTCTCATGCTTCCTGCCCTGTCGCTGGGGTTGTGGCACAACTTCGGCGGCGATCGACCGTTCGAAGGACAGCGCGCGATCCTCCGCCGAGCCTTCGACCTCGGCATCACGCACTTCGACCTGGCGAACAACTACGGGCCGCCGTACGGCAGCGCTGAGGCGAACTTCGGGCGCATCCTGGCTTCCGACTTCAGGGACCACCGCGATGAGCTGGTGATCTCCACGAAAGCCGGCTGGGACATGTGGCCCGGTCCCTACGGCGACCTGGGCTCCCGCAAGTACTTGCTCGCCAGCCTCGATCAGAGCCTCGCTCGCCTCGGCATCGAGTACGTCGACATCTTCTACCACCACCGTTTCGACCCCAGCACGCCGCTCGAGGAGTCGCTCGGCGCACTGCACACCGCGGTGCAGCAGGGCAAGGCGTTGTACATCGGCATCTCGTCGTACTCCGACCAGCGGACCGCGGAAGCGGTTGCAATCCTCCGAAGCCTCGGCACGCCGCTGCTCATCCACCAGCCGTCGTACTCGATGCTCAACCGCTGGATCGAACACGGCCTGCTCGACGTCCTCGAGAAGGAGGGAGTCGGCTGCATCGCGTTCTCGCCGCACGCGCAGGGGCTGCTCACCGACCGGTATCTGCACGGCATCCCCGAAGACTCCCGGGCTCGAGAGAACAGCTCACTCAGCCAGGACATGCTCAGTGAGCAGAACCTGGACCACGTGCGAGTGCTGAACGCCATCGCGGAGCGGCGCGGCCAGAGCCTCGCGCAGATGGCGATCGCATGGACGCTCCGGGACCCGCGCGTCACCTCTGCGCTCATCGGAGCGAGCAGCGTCCGTCAGCTCGAGCAGAACGTCGCGGCGCTCGAACATCTGGAATTCTCCGACGACGAGCTCGCGGAGATCGACCGGCACGCCGTCGAGAGCGGTATCGACCTCTGGAGGGAACCGTCCACCGCGTAGGCAGGCACTTGACAGGTAACTAGTAGGTTACCTATGCTGCTCGGGTGGATGACGTCTTTCGGGCCCTCGCCGACCCGACCCGCCGCGATCTGCTGGATCGCCTCTATCGCGAGGACGGCCAGACGCTGCGGGCCCTGGCTGCGGACTACCCGATGACGCGCATCGGCGTCATGAAGCACCTGCAGATCCTCGAGGACGCACGTCTCGTGGTCACGAAGCGGCGCGGCCGCGAGAAGCTGCATTTCCTCAATCCGATTCCGATCCGTCTCGTCCACGACCGGTGGGTGAGCAAGTACGCCGAGCCGTGGGTGGCAACCCTCAGCGATATCAAGCAGCAACTGGAGCAGACCATGGAAAAAGTCTTCGAGATCTACATCCGCACGACCCCGGAGCGGCTGTGGGACACGATCACCGACAGCGAGATCCGCGCCAAGTTTCAGTTCGGCAACCGTGTCGAGTTCGACGTGGGCACCGGGGTCGGCGTATCAGGTCACCAACCCGCGCGCCGGCGGTGTGCTCATCGAGGGAGAGAACGTCGAAGTCGACCCGCCGCGCCGGCTCGTGCAGACCGCACGCGCGCTCTGGGGCGAGGACGTGCAGCATGAAGGCACGACGCGCGTCACCTGGGAGATCGAGCCGGTCGGCGATTCGTGTCGTCTCACCGTCACCCACGACCAGCTGCGCGAAGGCGCGAACGAGCAGCTCTTCGGTGGCTGGCCGATGATCCTTTCGGGTCTCAAGACGTGGATCGAAACCGGCGAGACGCTCACGACCCCGGGATCGTTGTTGTACGCATGACCAATGGAGGAGGAGCAGTGATGGACGAGACGCACAGCACAACCGGCATCAGGAACATTCGGACGGTGGGGGTCCCCGTGGTCGACCAGGAGCGGGCAGTTGCCTTTTACGTCGACACGCTCGGCTTCGAGAAACGACTCGACGTGCCAATGGGTGGCGGCGCCCGCTGGATCGAGGTTGCACCGCCGGACGCCGCGACAACGATCGCGCTCATTCGTGCGCACGATGGTCTTGCAGCCGGTGTCGAAACGGGCATCCGGCTCACGGCGCATGATGCCGACACGTTGCATGCGGAGTTCCGCGCGCACGGCATCGATGCCGGCGACGTGTTGCGCTGGCCCGGGACACCGCCGATGTTCGCCTTCCGCGACCCGGACGGCAACGGCCTCGAGATCATCGAGGCGGCGTAGCCATGACCACATTGCGAAAGGAGTTCCGAGCGGCATTGCAGAAGAGTCCGAGCAAGGGCGGCTGGACCTACGTCGTGATGCCCGGTTCAGCCGAGTACTTCGGAACGCGTGGCCTGGTGAAGGTTCGCGGTACCGTCGATCATCAGCCATTCGAGAGTGCCTTCATGGCACTCGGGGACGGGACGCACAAGCTGCCGATCAAGCAAGACCTGCGGGGCGCCATCGGGAAGACCGCAGGCGATATCGTGACGGTTCGTTTGACGGAGCGAATCTGAGGGAGGCCCAGGATGCGAAGGCTCACACCCGTCCAAGTGATGGTGCGAGGAGCTGTTGCGGGTGCGGCCGGCATCGTTGCGATGGACTGCGCCGGCTACGCGCGGTATCGCGGCGGCGGCGGCGATCAGCAACCACTGCAATGGGAGTTCGGCGGTCCCAGCACGTGGGACGCGGTTGCGGCGCCGGCGCAGGTCGGGCGTCGTCTCTACGAGGGCTATCTGCAGCGGCCGCTCGACGAGCGTTGGGCACGATTGACGAACAACGTGATGCACTGGGGATACGGCATCGGGTGGGGAGTTGCGTTCGGCGTCGTCGCTGCCTCCCTGCCTCGCCAGCGGCTGACATTCGGCCCGCTCTTCGGTGCCAGCGTCTGGGCAAGCAGCTATGTGAGCCTGCCGATCGCCGGATTGTACAAGCCGATCTGGAAGTACAGCGTCAAGGAGCTTGCTCCTGATCTGATCGGGCATCTCGCGTATGGGACGGCAACGGCTGCCGCGTTTCGGATCCTGTCCTAACCCTGGTTGCGGATCACCTGCGGTGGCGATCAGCTGGCAGTGAGCACCAGCACCCGGTTGTTCCAGATGTCGCTCATGTACACCGTGTCGCCGTTGAAGGCGATCGCGAACGGGTAGATCAGCGAGTCGTGTGATGTTGCCGGGACGCCCATGCTCGCCGCGGTGGCGCTGAAGTTGAGATTTCCCGACGTGTCCATGGACACGATGCGGTTGTTGCCGGTGTCCGACACCCAGATGCTGCCGTCCGGCGCCACCGCGACACCCCAGGGAACGCTGAACGCCATTTGGACGCCGGTACCGGCGGGCTTCGTGATCGGCGTGTTCCAGACACCGGTGGCTGACACGCTCTGGATGCGGTTGTTGAGCGTGTCGGCGACCCAGACCGTGCCGTCGGGCGCTACCGAGATGCCGGTCGGGTTGTTGAGGTCGCCGGCAGGAGAGGCGGATCCGGCGCCGAATTGCCCATAGGTTGCGTCATAGGTGAGAACGGTGTCGTTGTCGCTGAGCGTGAACCGCTGGATGCGGTCGTTGCCGGAGTTGTCGACCAGGAGCGTGCCGTCAGGCGCGAATACGATGCCCTGCGGGAAGCTGAACTGGTATTGGCCGGTGCCGTTGCTGCCGAAGATGCCGCCAGGAATCGGCGTACCGGTTGGCGAGAATATCGCGATCTGGTTGTTCTCGCGATTAGCGACGACGATGTCGCCGGTGCCCGGCTGGATCGCCGCGTCCCAGGCGAAGTTGATCGCGCCGCTCTGGGAGACGTTGCCGCGGAAGCCAAAGCTAGCCGCGCCGGTGCCGTTCGGGTTCATGTACTCGACGCGCTGGTTCCAGTAGTCACTGATGTAGATCTGGCCGTTGGCGGCGACGTGTACGCCGCGCGGCGAGTTGACGCCGGGCACGGGCGGTGCGGTCGGCGTGGTGTCCACCTCGCTGGTGACGCCCGTGGCCGTGAAGGCTATCTCGTGGAGGTTGAAGCCCCATTCGTCGGTGAGCACGAGGTGGTTATCCGACGTCGTGCTCAATCCGCGTGGCCCGACGAACTGTCCCGGACCGGAGACGGCGGATGGAATCGTGTAGGCGAATGTCGCCGACGTGTAATCCCCGCCGCTCGACAGGAGGTTGAACGCTTCGACGCGCTTGCCGCCGGAGTCCGTGACGAAGGCGAGCGTGCCGTCAGCGCTGACCGCGACGCCGCGCGGGTCGTCGGTGAACTGGCCGGGGCCTGTCCCAAGGCTCCCGAACGAGAAGAGGAGGGTCCCCGCATCGTTGAACACGTCGCACTGATGGTTGCGTGCGTCCATGACGAGGACGTCACTGTTGGGCGCGACAGTGACCTGCCGCGGTTCGTCGAGCGTGCCGCCCGCATTGAACTGACTGATGAAGGTGCCGGCGAGGTCGGACTTTTCGACGCGCCCGGCGCCGTCAACCGCGTACACCCAGCCGTTCACTGCATCGACGGCAACGCCGTAGACCTGACTGAACTGCTCGTTGCCGGCGCCTCTGGATCCGAACTGGGAGACGAACGCGAAGGCGGTGGGGGAGTTGGTCGCGCACGCCGAGTCTGAGAACGAGAAGATCTCCACCCGGTTGTTTGGCGTGTCGGCCAGGTACAGCTGGTTCGTGGCGCTGTCGTAGTCGAGCGCGCGCGCATCGCCCATCTGACCGTTGCCGTTGCCCTGCAGCCCACCGATCTGGCAGTCGATCGCATTCGTCGTCCGGTTCACGGCGATGATGCGGTAGTTCCCGGCGTCGAGGACGAAGTAGTACTGCGAGTCGTTGGTCACGTCGACTGGGTACATGTCCGCCTTTCCAGGCCCGACGAGCGTGCTCGTATATGTCGGTGCGCCGAGCGGTCCGGTGCTCCCCGTCGAGTAATACCCGAGGACATCGACGATGAGGTTGACGCTGCCAACGTTGTTGTAGAGGTTGATGGTGCCGTCGGACCCGACGCCGACCACCACGAGGTTGGTCGCGACCGCGCTGACGCCGACGTTAAGGTCCGACGCGCCCGGATGAGTCGATGAGCTCGGTCCCGGAAACACGGTGACGTAGGTCGGCTGAGTCGCATCCAGCACGGTGACGTTGGCGACGATCGCAACCGGCGACCCGGCGGACCCGGTTTCGTATGGGATGCCGTCGATGCCCGCAACATTGATGTTCAGGACGTGACCGCCGGCGATCGGTCCTTCGGGACACGTTGCGGTTCCACCGAGCGTGTTACAGACGCGCGCCGGTGTCGAGAGGGCCGTGAACTGTGCGCCTGACGCCGTCGTGTACCAGCCGTCGACGTCGACTGCAATGTTCACCGACCCGACGCTGTTCCAGATCGAGGCCGTGCAGGTGCCGCTGACGCAGGTCACCGGCACGATGACGCGGTTGGGGAGGACTGCACGCGCTGCGATGTTGAGATTCGACGCGTTCGGCCTCGAGCTGTTTCCCGCGAATGCCGTCAGCACCGTGGGGACGGTCGGGTTGATCGCCGTGAGGTTGAACACCACGGCGCTCACCGCTGCGGGGACCGGGCTACCGATTGCGTTCACCGGAAAGGTCAGCGTCTGACCGGGGCCGATCGGTGAGAGCCCATGCGCGTCACAGGGATTCGCTGTGACGCCATTGCCCGGGGCGCGCGTGTCGCAGATGCGGACGGGTGTCGTCGCCGGCGTGTACAGCCCTGCCGGCGAGGAGTTGACGTAACCCTCGACGTCGACAATGACATTGGTGCTGCCAACGTTGTTGTAGATGTCGATCTTCCCAGCCGTGCTGACACCAACTTCGACAAGGTTCGCGAGCACGGTCGCCGCGTCTGGATTGAGGTTCGACGTTCCGGGATGAGTCGTCACGCCATCCGGATTCACTGAGAGGTACGTGTTGCTGGTCGGGTCCACCGCTGTGACGTTGACGACGACGGCGGTGACACCCGACGTCGGAACCAGTCCAAGACCGTCGACGGTGATGACGCGCGTGGCACCTTGGGTGATCGGTCCACGCCCAGCGCCGGTGCTGTTGTTGTTGCACTGGTTCGGCTGGACGGATCCACCTGCCGGCCGCGTGTCGCACACCCGATATGGCGTCACCGACGTGTATGCGCCCGACGCCGCGGTGGCCGGGGTCTTCGTCGAGGATGACGAAGCGGCTGTTGCTATCTGCGGTTGGCCAAACGGGATCAGGACCGAAGCAATGCCAACGGCAATGGCAGCAAGCAGTCGCTGATGCACCGATCAATACCCCCCTGGTCGAACGCGCAGGCGCTCCGTCTGACGCCAAAGCCTATCAAACAAAGGTGTGTAACGCAAGTGACGCGTTTGCAGCGGTCTCAGCCCGGGCTGTCGTCGCCACCATGCGCCTGCAGAGCAGACATTGCCGGGCACGCAGGCGACGATCCGGTAACGCGTGAGCGCGCCGTCGGGATGAGACGGAGGCGTTGCGGCGGCCCAGTCAGCCCGGGAGCGTCCCCGCGCGGAAGTTCGAGCCCAGTCGTTCCATCGCGGAAGCCTGCAAACCAGACGAACACGTTCTCGTTCTCGCGAATCGGCAGCGCTGAGAAAGTGTTCGGGCTCGCATCGGTGACGAACCACGCGAGGACGGCAGCAGCGGAGTCCGTCAAGGCCGGCGCGAGCGTGTGCTCGAAGTAGTCCGCTATCGCCCTCCCGTCACTCGCCACTGAGTAGATCGCGGCGATCACGAGACCGGGTGCGGACCCTGTGGCGCCTCGAGGCGGACGGGAGCGAAGGCCGGTCGAGAATCCCGAACCCGGTTGCGCGGGGTGCAGGAGCAGGACGTTGTCCGAGTCGATCATGGTGGCGTTGGCAGCCTCGCGATGCGTCTTCCACACGGGGCCGCCATAGAAGGCCCGCAACGACTCGGCACGGCTGGTCATGTCGGAGAACCCGCGCAGCCAGACGAAGCGATTCGGCTCATCGATGTCGCGGAACTGGCCGATCACCTGCATCCCGACGTCCTCCTGACTCTCGACCAGCTCGCGATCGAAGAGGTCAATGAGGACATCGCGCTTGCCCGGGTGGAGTGTGTACTGCCGTAGCTCGACGATCGGCGATAGGGTCGATTCAGGAGAAGGCACATCAGCATCATCGGCGATGCGCCGGTCGAGTCCTCGCCGGATCCGGACGGGAACTCACTGGGATAATCGCGACGCATGTTCACACCGGACTGGCCGATGCATACCGAGCGGCTCCTGCTGCGCCCATTCGAAGAGGGCGATCTGCAAGCCCTGTACACAATGCAATCAGATGAGGAAGTCGTCCGCTATCTCTATCACGATGTTCGGTCACTCGATGAGGTTCGCATCTCGCTCGGACGGAAGATGCATTCCGTTGCAATCCAGGGCGAGGGTGACGGCGTGACCGCCGCTGTTATCCTGGGCGACACGGGCGAGCTCGTCGCCGACATGTCGCTGTGGCTGGTCAGCGAAGGACACGAGCAGGGTGAGCTGGGCTTCGTCGTGCACCCGGCGCATCAGCGCAAGGGCTACGCCACCGAGGCGTCGCGTCGCATGCTGGAGTTCGCGTTCACGACGATGCGCTTGCATCGCGTCATCGGCCGCCTGGAGGCGCGCAACGTCGCCTCCGCGCGCGTCATGGAGAAGCTGGGGATGCGACGGGAGGCGCACTTCATCGAGAACGAATGGGTGAAGGGCGAGTGGCAGAGCGAGTTCGTGTACGCGCTGCTCGCCGAGGAGTGGAAGACGCGCTGATCTGTCCCAGGAACGTTGCACAACGTCGCCTTCGGCTGATCTCAATCCCGGTACGCTCGGTGCGTGATCGCACCACCTCAATACTCACCGGACGGACGCTGGTGGTGGAACGGCTTGACCTGGCTGCCGACGCCTCCACCGCCGACCGGTTCGTTCCTCCAGCCGTGGAGTCCCGTCGCGGTGGTGCGGTATGCCGGATTCTGGATCCGTCTTGTTGCGTATGTCATCGATGCGGTGGTCCTCAACGTCATCGCCGTGCCACTCAATTTCGCGGCGTTCGGCAACAGCGGATTCGCGTGCGTCACCTCGCACTACACCGTCATCTCATCAGGTGGATCTTTCAACGGCGTCAACTACGCGTGCAACCCGACTGGCGCTGGATACCTGATCTATTTCCTGCTCGGCCTCGTCTACTTCACGTTCATGTGGAGTACTGGCGCCACGTTGGGACAGCGTGTGCTGCGGATTCGTGTGGTCGATCCGCTGACCAAGGCGCCTCTGAGTCTCGGAAGGTCATTCGCGCGGTACCTCGGATTCGTGGTCTCGGCGATACCCCTGGCCATCGGCCTCATCTGGACCGCGTTTGACCGGCGGAAGCAGGGCTGGCACGACCACATGGCCAACTCCATCGTCCTCCGCGGCAAGCAGGAGTAACTCCGTTCGGGCGACTCAGCCCCGCGATGGTGCCTCCGGCCCCGGTGATTACACCGGTTCGACGATGAGCTTCCGCGTGTGCCCGGCCGCCCCGAGGATGGAAAGCAGCCGGCGGACGGCGCCTCCTTCGGCAGGCTGATGCGCAGTGCAGTCGAGCCAGATCTGGCGGTCTTCAGCGATCGCGGCCATGGGCTCGCCGCAGTCACAGAACGGGGTTTCGCGCTCGGCGCGCTCGATGAGCGCAACAATTCGGGTGTTGTCGGTCGTGTTCATTGTGGGTCTCCAAGACATCAATACGATGCGTTCCGTATCATAGCATCTCTATGGCAAATGACCGACTCCCTGGCGACCAATTGACGTTGGCACCCGCTGCGGTGCGCGGCGGGCGTCCGCGGAGCGAACGTGCGCATCAGGCCATCCTGAGCGCGGCGCTGGAGCTCCTCATTGAAGAGGGGTTCGCCTCCTTGCGCCTCGAGCACGTCGCCGCACGCGCCGGGGTGGGGAAGGCGACGATCTATCGCCGCTGGGCCTCAAAGGAAGCGCTCGCGCAGGATCTGCTGACCCAGCTCGCCGGTCCACACATCGAGGTGCCCGAACTCGGGCAACACACGCAACGAGATGCTCGCCGCGGTCACCAACCCGATGCGCGCCGTCACCGAGACGGATTTCGGACCCGTCATCAGGGCGATGCTGTCGCAGATCGCGAGCAACCCACGCGTCGGTGACCCGTTTCGCGCGACCGTCGTGGAGGCTCGGCGCGCAGAGATCACCAAGGTGATCCAACGCGGAATCGCGCGCGGCGATCTCCGTCCTGACGCAGACCCCGGGGTTGCGACCGAACTCCTCGTCGGACCGGTCTACTTCCGCTTGATGTTCGGCGGCGTCCTCGACCTCGACTTCGCCGGGCAGATCGTCGACAGCGTCCTGCGCGGCTTCAGCGCCTGACCCCTAGCGGAAGCGCTGCGCGTCCTGGGCGGCATAGCGAGCGACGCCGGCATCGACGCCGGCAGCTCGTTCAACCCGCTCTGTGACGTCGGCAACGAGTGCGGCGGGGATCGCGCACGTCAGCGCGTTGGCGCCCATCCCCGTACGCGCCCGACTCAGCGCGCAGCCGACGCTCGCCGCAACGCGATGCTGCTCGTGGGCGACGGCGATGATGTGGCACTGCGGCTTGCCCTCGATACGCAGATCAGGCAGCGCGTCTGTCATGACCATCATCGCCTGGGCGTTCAATCGCAGGAGGATCACGCTCGGATCGCTCGTCTCTGCCAGCGGGCCGTAGACGATCGCCACAGGGCGCCTGGTTACTGCCGGAATCGTCGGGAACACCTCCGGCGTCACCCACCCCGAACTCGACGAGGACACCGATGTCGGCATGGGTGGCGGCTTCCTCGAGGCTCAGCAGGCCGTGCGTGTAGCTGCCCACGCTGCAGTTGGCGTGGTCCTCGGCAACGGTGCTGAATGTCCGCTCCGGGGCATGCATCCAGAAGACACATCCAGCCGCGACCCGACCGGTGCGGCCGTCCGGCGTCGGCTCTGCCATTGGGGCGTCGAAAGCAGGAACGTCATCGGGTAGCTCGTCGAGGAAGCTGATGGCGACCGGGGCGGCCAGCGGATGCAGCGCGGCTGTGAGCCGGTCGGCAAGTGCCGGCCACGACGTGCCTGCGGGTTCGGTATTGATCACCGCGCCATCATGCCCGACATCGACCGCGCGACGGCCTCAGACGCCGAGTCCGACGCCGGCCACCGCCAGTTGCGCCGTGGTCGGCTCAGCGCAACAGAACCAGGGCTCGCTCAACCGCGGAGTCGCACCACGGCCGGGCGGGAGCTCCCGATGCGCATCGGTCCACGTCAGTCCAGACGCTTCTGCTGCTCGAGCGGTGAGCCGGCGAATGGCGGTGTGCGTCGATCGCGGTGCCGCGCCGCTGTCGGCGTCGGCGGCGACGAGCGCGGCAATCTCAGCCTGGAGCGCGTCCATGACCGGATCAGGATGCTGCCAGAGATGGCTGAAACCATCGGCGTCGTAACCGCGCAGATGCTCGCGCATCTCCGAACGTTCGAGCAGCAGTGAGCCAGGCGGCACGAGGAGCCGGATGCTGAGCTGCACGGGGTCGACACTGTCGATGAGGTCGGTGCCGGCGATGAGATCGAGGAGGTCGATCTGGTCGTGCAGCGTGCTCCAGGGCGTGAACGGGAGCAGGGATGGGCGGAAAGCGACACCGACGGATCGGCAGACGTCCAGCGCCGTCAGGACATCCTCGGCCGAGTGTCCCTTGTCGAGAATGTCGAGCACACGCGCGCTCGTCGACTCCACCGCCGAAACGATGAACAGCAGGCCCAGGTCACGCAGCTCGGCGATAACGCTCGGGTGTTCAAGGATGTGCTCGACCTTCGTGGTGATATCGAAGGTAAGTTCCGGGCAACGCTCGTGCACCGCACGCGCCACCGCTAGGGCGTGCGGAACGGCATTGAGGAAGTCCGGATCGCCGAAGGTGAGATGGCGCATGCCGTCGTCCCACAGCCGGGCGACGTCGTCGACGAGGGTCTCGCGCTGCCACACGCGAATGCGACCGTCGTACACGGCCGGAACGGGACAGTGCCGGCAGCGGTGGACGCAGCCTCGCGTCGCCTCGACGTATCCGGTCAGCCGTGTGTCGCCATCGACGAGCAATGTTGTGTAGCGCTCGAGCGGTGGGAGCAGATCGCGAGCTGGGAGCGGGAACTGCAGGCGGTCGAGCACGATGGTTCGGGTATCGACCTGACCGTCGGCGAGCCGGACGAGCGCCTGCTCGTACTCGCCCCCGATCACCGCGTCAACGAGCCCCGGTTCGAGCGCGGGCCCGCAGAGCGGCGCGTACAGACCGAAGAGCGCGATACGGATCGCACCTCCACGACGTGCACGCAACGCCCGAGCAACCGGGACGGCGAGACGCATCGCGGTGTGCATCGGCACGGCAATCGCCACCAGCTCGGGAGCGTCGAGATCCGCGTCGGCGAGCGTCTCGACCGAGAGGTCCACGGCACTGACCTCGTGATCCGCGGCCCGAAGAAATGCTGCCGCCGACGCAATGTGCAGCGGTTGATGGCCGAGCTCGTAGCACGAGATCAGCAGGACCCTCACGCGCGATCGCCGTGCACGGTTGCCACTGACATTGCTGTTCCAGGGTAGTCGGCGAGGCGCCCGGGGGCGCCTCGGCTCAGTCGTGCATCGCGATCGCGGTACGGGCGAGCGGGGGGACAGTGAATGAGCCGCTGCCGACGGCGACCTGGAACCCGTCGCTGATTCCAGCGACCACCCCAACGCTCACAAGGTCGAGCTGTCCCCCGCGAGTCGCGGCGCGCGCACGGCATGCAGTCGCATACGAGCCCACGGATGCGCAGAACGTGATCGACGCGCAGCTCACCGGCGTCAGCCCACTCCCGGTACCCGGACTTGGGGACGGGACGATCGACCAGGCAGCGCCGTTCCACGCTTCGATCAACCCGCTGTCCGCCAGTCCGGCGGCCATGCAGAACGTCGAGCTCCGGAGCCTCGGCGCTGAACTGCGGCGTCGGGGGTAGGCTTCCCTGCGATGAACCGCTGTCCCGCATGCGGGCATGAGAACCAGGCAGGGGCCAAGTTCTGCTCCGAGTGCGCCGCCCCCATGGTCGCAGCGAAAGCCGCCGTCCGTGAGGAGCGGAAGGTGGTCACGGTCCTCTTCGCCGATCTGGTCGGGTTCACCTCGCGTTCTGAGCAGCTCGATCCCGAAGATGTTCGAGCATTTCTCTCGCCGTACTACGGACGCCTGAGAGCGGAGCTGGAACGCTTCGGCGGGACGGTGGAGAAGTTCATCGGTGATGCCGTCATGGCGGTCTTCGGGGCGCCGATCGCGCACGAGGACGACCCGGAGCGGGGTGTGCGCGCCGCGCTCGCCATCCGCGACTGGGTGCAGGAGCAGGAGGTCGATCTGCAGTTGCGCATCGCTGTCAACACGGGCCAGGCACTTGTGGCGCTCGGTGCCCGGTTCGACCAGGGCGAGGGACTCGTGTCAGGCGATGTGGTCAACACCACCGCGCGCCTGCAGACGGCGGCGCCGATCAACGGCATCCTCGTCGGCGAGACGACGTACCGCGCCACGGACCAGGTCATCACGTACCGAGCGGCAGCACCGGTCACGGCCAAGGGAAAGGTGGATCCGGTGCCGGCCTGGGAGGCGGTGGAGGCGCGGTCACGCGTCGATATCGGCGACATCCTGAACGCGCGTGGTCCGCTCGTCGGCCGGGTGAGCGAGCTTCGGGTGCTCACGGATGCGCTCGGCCGCATGCGTCAGGACCGGTCCCCGCAACTCGTGACCCTCGTCGGCGTTCCCGGCATCGGCAAGAGCAGGCTCATTGCCGAGCTCTGGAGCGTCGTCGAGGCCGACCCCGACTTCATCCACTGGCGGCAGGGGCGATCGCTCCCATACGGCGACGGCGTCACGTTCTGGGCGCTCGCGGAGATGGTCAAGGCGCAGGCGGGCATCCTCGAGACCGACTCGCCCGACGAGGCGGCCGAGAAGCTCACAACCGCAGTCGCGGCACTCGTCCCCGACCCCGTCGACGCGCAGTGGGTGGAGGGTCACCTGCGGCCGCTTGCGGGGATCAACCGCGACACCGATCCCATCGGTAACCGGCGGGATGAGGCGTTCACGGCATGGCGGCGCTTCTTCGAGGCGCTCAGCGAGGAGAGTCCGCTGATCCTGGTCTTCGACGATCTGCACTGGGCGGACGACAACCTGCTCGACTTCGTTGAGTACGTTGTCGACTGGGCAGTCGGTGTGCCGATCCTCGTCGTCTGCACCACGCGACCTGAGCTGTTCGAGCGCCGTCCCGGCTGGGCCGGTAACACACGCAACACGACGCGGCTGTCGCTCTCGCCGCTCACCGACGCGGAGACCGCAGAGCTCATCAGCGGCCTCAGCGCCCGCCCGCTCATGGCGGCCGAGACGCAGCTCATGCTGCTCGACAGAGCCGGCGGGAATCCGCTCTTCGCCGAGCAGTACGTACGGATGCTTGCCGAGCGGTCCGACGCGGGTGAGCTCCCATTGCCGGAAACCGTGCAAGGCATCATCGCCGCGCGCATCGACGCGCTGCCGGCAGACGAGAAACGCCTGCTGCAGGAAGCGTCGGTGCTCGGCAAGGTCTTCTGGCTCGGTGCCGTCATGAGTGCAGACGCCGACCGCCGCGCCACCGAGGTGCGCCTGCATGCGCTCGAGCGCAAGGATTTCGTGCAGCGTGCGCGGCGTTCCATCGTTGCGGACGAGGCGGAATACTCGTTCCTGCACAGTCTTGTCCGCGACGTGGCATACGGTCAGATCCCTCGCGGCGAGCGCGCGCAGAAGCATCGGCTCGCGGCGGAATGGATCGGCACGCTCGGCCGCGGCGATGATCACGCCGAGATGCGCGCGCATCACTACAGGAATGCGCTCGAGCTCCGTCGCGCCTCCGGTCAGACCGTCGATGCCGCGTTTGCTGCATCCGCGCTTGAAAGTCTTCGCGACGCGGGCGACCGCGCCTTTGCGCTCAACGCGTATGCGACGTCGACCGGCTTCTATCAGTCGGCGCTGGAACTCGCGGCTGCTGGTTCGCCGGAACGTGCGACTCTCGAACTCAAAGTGGGATGGTCGAAGTTCCTGGGCGGTGAGATGGAGACCGAGTCGCTGCGTCGGGCCAGCGCTGCGCTGCTTGCCGTCGGCGACTCCGAGTCGGCTGCGGAAGCCGAGACTGTCCTCGCAGAGTTGCTCTGGTATCGCGGCGAACAGGGATCCGCGATGGAGCACCTGGATCGCGCGCGTGGACTGGTCGCAAACAGCGAGCCGACCCCCGTCAAGGCATACGTCGTTGCAAGCGCCTCACGGCACATGATGCTGGCCGGCGACAGTGATGAGGCGATCCGATTTGGACGTGAGGCAATGGCGATCGCGGAGCGACTCGGCCTCGAGGAGGTGCGCGCAAACGCACTCATCAACATCGGTGTCGCGCGCTGTGATTCCGGTGAGATGGCGGGCATCGAAGACCTCGAGCAGAGCCTGGTGATCGCCGAGGCAGCGGCATCGCCGACTGCGATCTGCAGGGCGCAGCTCAACCTCGCGTCGGTGTTGTGGCTGCGCGGGGATCTCGTACGAACCGCAACGATTCTCGACGAGTCTGCGGAGGTCGCCGAGCGCTCGGGACAGACGCAGCGGCTGCGCTCGATTCACGCGGACATCGCGACGGGTCAGTTCGCACGCGGCCAATGGCACGAGGCGCTGCATTTCATCGACGGGTTCCTTGCCGAGATCGAGGCAGGGCGGCCGCACTACTCCGCGCCGTACTGCTACTCAGCGCGCGCCCGCATCAGGTCCGCGAGCGACGACACTGCCGGCGCGCTCGCCGATATCGAACGCGCGCTCGAACTGGCGCGTCTTGCGACGGACCCGCAATGTCTCTACCCGGCGCTGGCGGTGGCCGCGAATGTGCTGATGGAGAACGGCGACGCCGAGCGAGCGACACTGCTCGTCGACGAGTTTCTCGCCGGTCTCACGCAGGGCGTCAACCTCGGCTGGACGATGGACCATCTGCATGTCCTCGCATCGACGTTGGTCGCGCTCGGCCGTGGCGAGGAACTGGTCGGCGTCCTGCCGCAGCGTGAGTATCGATGGGTTGAGGCCGCGAGGGCGCGTGCCCAAGGCGATCTTCGCCGCGCCGCCGACATCTGCGCCGCGATGGAAGCCCGTACCGAGGAAGCGGCTGACCGTCTGCTCCTTGCCGCGACGCTGGTCGAGCAGGGCCGGCGGAGCGAGGCGGATGTGGAGCTGCAACGGGCGCTCGCGTTCTACGGCGAGGTCGGCGCGACACGCTATCTCCGCCAGGGCCAGGCACTTCGGGCCGCATCCGCATAGGTCAGCCGGGGTGCTGCGGGTGCGACATGGCACGATTTCACAGTGACCACCGCCGCCGAGCAGCACCTTCGCGATCTCTCACGGCTGCGCCGCGTTCGTGACCGGATCGACCGCGAGTACGCTCGCCCGTTGGACGTCGAGGCGCTCGCACGCGGGGCGAACATGTCGGCAGGACATCTCAGTCGTGCCTTTCGAGCGGCGTACGGTGAGGCGCCGTATGGCTATCTCATGACGCGACGCATCGAGCGCGCGATGATGCTGCTGCGCCGAGGCGATATGAGTGTCACTGACGTGTGTTTCGCGGTGGGCTGCCAGTCACTCGGCACCTTCAGCACCCGATTCACTGAACTCGTCGGATTACCGCCGAGCGTCTACCGCCTCAGCGCGGCTCGAGCGACAGCGGGGATGCCGTCGTGTGTCGTCAAGCAGGTGACGAGACCGGTCAGGAATCGAGAAGCGCAGGTCCCGGAACCGCACCTAGCATGACCGCCATGGACCTCACCAATCACGTTCAGGAGCAAGCCATGAGCGACTTTTCCAACCAGGGCGTCAAGACCGTGCTGCATCCGGTGTCCGACCTCGAGAAGGCGAAGCCCGTGTACACCGCACTGCTCGGCGTCGAGCCGATGGCCGACGCTCCGTACTACGTCGGGTACGAGGCCGCGGGCCAGCAGATCGGCCTCGTGCCGAACAGCGATATGACCTCGCCCGTTGCCCACTGGCACGTGGCGGACATCGAGGCGAAGCTTGCCGAGGTGACCGCTGCCGGTGGCACGTTGAAGGATGCCCCGCGCGACGTTGGCGGTGGCCGCCTCGTAGCGAGCTTCACGGATCCCGACGGCAACGTCCTCGGGCTGATTCAGGACCGCTGACCTGCCATGGACATCACGATTCACGGGACGTTTCTCCCGCACAACGACCCGGAAGCTTCCCTCGCGTTCTATCGCGACATGCTCGGCTTCGAAGTCCGCCAGGACGTCGGCTACGGGGGCATGCGCTGGATCACGGTCGGTCCGCCCGGCCAGCCCGGGACATCGATCGTCCTGACCCCACCGGCGGTCGACCCCGGGCTCACACCGGACGAGCGCCGGACGATCGTCGAGATGATGGCCAAGGGCAGCTACGCCACGATCCTCTTCGCGACGGAAGACCTTGATGGGGCCTTCGAGAAGGTCCAGGCGGGCGGCGCGGAGGTGGTGCAGGAGCCGATGGAGCAGCCGTATGGGATACGCGACTGCGCCATCCGCGATCCCGCAGGCAACCTCATCCGCATCAGCGAGGTGCGCTAACCCTCGTCCCAGCGTCAGAGGGTCGGCACGAACCGAACGAGGTACTCATGTCCCGACGACGTGCGCGCGCTCGCCCACAGCGTCCCGTCGACGCTCACCGCGAGAGTCCCGTCGCCGTTCATCGTCGATCCTCCCGGAGCCGGAAATGCCGTGCTCCGATCGATCGTCCCATCGATGTTCATTCGGAAGAACCGAGCAGGGCCGCCGCGCTCGGCGCCGGCCTCCCAGAGGGAGCCCGCAGCGTCCGCGGCCAACTGATGGGCCCCACCCAGGTTGACCGCCACCGGGAAGATGAAGCTGCTTGCGCTCGTGGCTCCCGGGGCGAAGCGCTCGATCAGCAGGCAGATCGCCGTCGGCTGCCCGATGCAGAGCTTCGGATCGGCCGCCCAGAACGTCCCGCCGGAGCTGGGAAGGAGCGCGATCAGATCATTGCCCGGGATGTGGATCCCCGTCGTGTCACCTGACGACGTATACCGGCCCATGGTCTCGTCGTTGGTGCCGCCGATCGCGTAGATCGCTCCGTCGGTTCCCAGGGTCACCGGGCCGGTGCGCACGCCGGGTCGCGGCGGCGGGAGCAGCGTCACCACACGGGTCGGGGTGATCTCCACGACGAATGACACGCGCTGGCCACAGGTGTACGAACCGCATGGATCGCCGAGCGACACCCAGAGATTGCCGCTCGCGTCGGTCGCGGCACCGCCACACGCACTCGGCGCCGCAACCGACGGCAGCGTGACCGGTTCGAGGACGCCGCTCGGCGTGACCAACGTGATCGCGCAGGGACCGAGATTGCTTGTCGACATCTCCTCGTTGGCGTACGACCACACACCCTCAGGGCCTGCACCGGCGATCACCGCCGGGGTCGGGCCGTGCGGCAGGACTGTCGTGGTGAGCGTCGCCTGGCCACTCGATGTGACCTCTCCGAGTTGCGAATGCGTCGTTGCGAACCAGAGCTGGCCGTCGGACCCTGAGAACAGCTGCGCGATCTTGTAGCTGCCGGACACTGGGAATGCCTTGAGCTGACCCTGCACAGCGGCGTTCGAGGCGGCCAATGCGGATGATGCGGACGCAACTGTTGCGGCGCCGAGTGTTCCCGCGAGGCTGACGCAGACGATACTCGCGCGCACGCCGCGAGACATTGACCTCGATTGCATTGCACGACCCCTCGTGATCCCCTGCCCGAATACTCGGGCGCCGATCGTAGCAGGCGGTACCACACGCTGCTCGATCCCGGGATGTCCGCGAGATGTCGAGCAGATAAACTTGTGCCGATGATCGTTGAATCTCGATGCCGAGCGCCGCGTCCATAGCGATGGCATTTGACGAAGTGCTGGCGCAACGCGTCCGCGAAGCGTTGCGATCCGAAAAGGACGTGGTCGAGAAGCGCATGTTCGGCGGCATTGCGTTTCTCGTGCACGGCAACATGTCGGTGAGTGCGAGCGGTCAGGGAGGCATGCTCGTGCGCCTTGACCCAGCCACAACCGACGATCTCACGACTGACCCGAACGTTCACGTTGCCGTGATGCGCGGCCGGGAGATGCCTGGCTGGCTGCGCGTCGACGACGCGGGACTGGAGTCCGCAGCGCAGTTGCGGGCCTGGGTCAAGCGCGGCGTCGCGTACGCAAAATCGCTGCCACCGAAGCGCTAACGGCTAACGATTCAAGGCTGACCGAGCCGTCTCCGCTGCCGCCTCGGCGTCTGCTGCGGCCTTGTCTGCGGCTGCGGCGTCCTGTTCGGCACTACGAAGCTCGTCGGCGAGCGTGTCGGCATGCAGGCGCTTTGCGTTGGCGAGGTCTCGTGCACGAACAGCAGCCGCGCTGAGCTGCTCAGCCGCGTGTTCGGCGGCCTCTCGCGCCGCACGTTCCTCGCTCGCGCGCGGGTCGCGGTCGCGCGACAGTACACGGGGCCGCGACTTCGCATTCGCGTTAACATGCCGCAGCGGTGCGAGCATGGCTGCAAGCTCAGGCGCGTCCTCCTGCACGGCGTCAGCTGCACCGAAGCCTGACGGAGCGATCTCGTGGTCGAGCGTTCCCTGCCACAGCGCCATGCGGTCGTCACGACTGCCGGTGGCTGCAGCATGCAGCGTGGTCCTGATCCGACGGCGGGTGTCGTCGCTGTTCGTGCTGCCGGCGCTCTCGAGGACCGTGTCAGCAGTACGAGCAGCCGCTTCGACCGCATCACGCAGCCGAGCGGCTGCGGCGAGAATGACGTCGCGCGTGTCCGAAGGATCGGCGGCGCCGTGCTGCGCGTGGGCGGCGTCTGCGGCAGCCGCCAGGAGTTCCGCGAGCTTGTTCTGATGGTCGATGGCAAGCTGATCGATTGCCCACACCGAGACCGGCGGCTTGCGGGCTTTTCCGATCTCCGTGGCAGCAGCCGGATCGGTGGCGCGTGCCTCCCGAACCAACCGAGTTCGTCGCGCGATGAACTCGTCGAGCGGTCCCTGATACAGGTCGCGCAGCGAGTTCGAGCGGTGTGCTGTTTTCGTCCATCGGTCACATTCTCGCCGCGGCGCGTGTCAACCGTAGTGACCGCGGTGGTGCGGGAGGTAGCAACAGGAGGACAACGCGATGCGAGTGTTTGTAGCGGGAGCGAGTGGCGCCATCGGCAGCCGGCTCGTTCCTCAGCTGATCAGCCGAGGCCACGAGGTGATCGGCACCTGTCATTCGCCCGAGAACGCTGAGCGGATACGGACGATGGGCGCGACGGCGATCACGCTCGATCTGCTCGATGCGCGCGCTGTTCGGTCGGCCGTTCTCGAGAGCAAGCCCGACGCGATCGTCCATCAGGCGACCGCCCTCGCGAACGCGAAGTTCGGCAGGCACCTGGACCGAACATTTGCCGCCACCAACCGGCTGCGCAACGAGGGAACTGACGCGCTGCTTGCTGCGGGCGCCGATGCGGGCGTCCGCCGGTTCGTCGCCCAGAGCTTCGCGTGCTACCGCTACGCACGCACGGGCGGTCCGGTCAAGACGGAGGAGGATCCGCTCGATCCAAACCCGGTCGCCGGCACCGAGGAGACCAATGCGGCGATGCGGCACCTCGACGATGCGGTGACTGGCGCGGGCGGGATCGCGCTTCGCTACGGTGGTTTCTACGGCGCCGCGAACGACGGCCTGATCGGCCCCGTTCGCAAGCGGTTCTTCCCGATCGTCGGCAACGGAGAGGGCGTTATGTCGTTCATCCACCTCGACGATGCCGCCGCAGCGACGGTGATCGCTCTCGAGCACGACGGATCCGGGATCTACAACATCGTCGATGACGAGCCCGCTGCGACACGCGTCTGGCTGCCTGAGCTTGCCAAAGCGCTCGGCGCCAAGCCGCCTCGACACATCCCGCGCTGGATCGCACGCGTGATCGCCGGCGAAGGCGGTGTCGTCATGGGCGAGCAAGCCCGCGGCGCGTCGAACGCAAAAGCCAAGCGGGAGCTGGGATTCTCGTTGCGCTATCCGAGCTGGCGGCAGGGGTTCACGGCTGCGTACGGATCAACGGCGCCAACAGGTCGTTCTGAATCCGAACCGCTTGGAGGGATCGCCTAGACGCTGGCCCCAAGCCGGTCGCGGAGGCGCACCGACACGACGGCGACCATGCAGAGCGTGACGATTGCGCACGCGGCGACGCCGAGTGGCAATGACTGAATACCGGCAACGCTGATCAACCGACCGAGCAACGCGGGAACGACCGCGCTGCCGAAGATGGCGCCGAGGATCACGTAGGTGAGCACGGTCGCGGCGTTGGGGAGCACCTTGGTGAGCCATGTCAATGCGACCGGGAAGATCGGTGCCGCGCAGAGTCCGACGATTGCGAATCCCAACGGGGCGTAGAAGTTCACACGGATCGCGATAAGGACGACCGTTGCCACGGTGAGCGCGCCGAGGATGAGCGTCGGTGGGCTCAGGCGCAGCGCCAGCGGCGCTGCGAACACGCGGCCGAGCGTGAAGGCGACCCAGTAGAACGACGTCGCAGCCGCTGCGAACTGCACCGAGCCCCCGAGCGAGATGAGGTCGGTCGCCTCCCATGTCGCCACGCCCGAACTCGAGTCCCTCGTAGATGAAGAGCAGCACCGCAAAGGCGACGACGAACCCGACGGTCCGACCCGTCACGAGTTGTGGGGCAACCGTCGTCGTCGGTGTGGCTCGTGGGGTTCGCGTAAACCCAGCGACGCTGACCAGGCCGGCAACGCCGGCACCCGCGAGCACCGGTGCGTACCCGCCCGTTATGCCGACCAGGGCCGGTCCCAGAAACGAGCCGACGCCATAGATCGCGTTGACAAAGCTCAACATCGCCGCGCTGCGGTGACCGAATCGCGTCGCGAAGTAGAGGTTGACGAGGATGACCAGCCCGCCTGCACCGCATCCGAGAAACGCCACTGCCAGCAGCAGGAGTGGCCATGTCGGGGCAATGGATGCGGCGATCAGCCCGATGCTGAAGACCAGTGCGCACAGCATCAATCGGCGCCCGGTGCCCAGGCGGGAGCGCGTCAACCCGAGCCCCGCGATGCCGACACACTCGCCGAGGAAGTGCGCGGTGACGATCAGCCCCGCCGTTCCAACGCTGATCCCGAACCGCGAGGCGATATGCGGAATCGAGGGGCCGTAGGTGGCCTGCACGACCCCGGTGAGGAGGAAGGCGACGAATCCTGCCGCGGTGACCGCGCGGCCGGGCGCCGCCTGCTCACTCATTCGCCGCCATTCTGGCCGCCTGGCGCAGTCCAGCCGCGCCGTCGCCGCTCGGGGTGTCGCTAAGGTTGAGGCGCATGGCAACACCTCGTGAACGCGTCAACGACCTCACGAGCGTGCGCGAGACGGCGCGCCAGGAGATGCCTGCGTCGGTCCGCGATGAGGTGCGTGTCCTCGGTGATGTCCTTGGACAGGTCATCGCGGAGTATGGGGGCGCTTCGCTGCTCGACGATGTGGAGGCCCTGCGACGCACGGTGATCCGAGCGCGAGGTGACAGCGATGGGCGAGGTGGTCATGCCGAGGCGGCTGATGCTCTGGTGGGCGCGTGGTCGCTCGACCGTGCCGAGCTGGTGTCCCGAGCATTCACGTGCTACTTCCACCTCGTCAACCTTGCGGAGGAGCGTTTCCGGGCACGCGCGTTGCGCGAGCCGGACTACGGCGCCGAGGGACCGCCCGAGGCGCTCGCCACGGCCCTCACCGCAGTGCGGGACGAGCTCGGGGAGCGCGGCCTCACAGAACTGCTTGCCGGCCTTCGGGTGTCCCCGGTGTTCACCGCGCATCCCACCGAGGCGCGCCGGCGCGCTGTCACAGCAGCGATTCGACGGGTCGGCGAACAGCTCGAGCGTCGCAGCGATCCCCGGACATCCGACGCGGAGCAGGTTGACGCGCGGCGTCAGTTGCTCGAGGCGGTCGATACGCTGTGGCGAACGGCTCAGCTGCGCAGCCAGGAGCTGCAACCACTCGACGAAGTCCGCACGCTCATGGGCGTCTTCGATGAGACCCTCTTCCGCCTTGTTCCTGACGTCTATCGTGAGCTCAACGCTGGGCTCGCTGCGGCGGACTCCGGCGCGGTCGCTGCGCCCGCACCACCATTTCTTCGTTTCGGCAGCTGGGTCGGCGGTGATCGCGACGGCAATCCGCACATCACCGCGCACGTCACGCTCGAGACGATGCTCATCCAGTCCGAGCACATCCTGCGAGGCCTGGAAGCAGCGGCAACACGGATCGGGAGGAGCCTCACGCTCGACTCCATGACGACGCCGCCGGATGCTCGGTTGTTGCACCGGCTGCGGGCCACGCGCGAGATCGCCGCCGGACGAGCGGAACCTATCGAAGCCCGCGCCCCCGGGGAACCGTATCGACAATTCCTGCTACTCGTTGCCGAACGTATCGCGGCCACTCGGCGCGCGGATCTGGCGCTTGCGTACACCGGACCGGAGCAGTTGCTCGACGACTTGCGCTGCATTCAGGAGTTGCTCGCGGCGGCCGGCGCGCCACGTCAGGCGCACGGTGAGTTGCAGGACCTTGTGTGGCAGGTCCAGACGTTCGGCTTTCACCTTGCCGATCTCGAGATCCGGCAGCACAGCAGCGTGCACAGTGCTGCGCTCGCGGAGCTTGACGCCGGCGGCGCCCATTCCCTCGAAACCGATGAGGTGCTCGCGACGCTGCGCACGATAGCGCTGCTGCAGCAGCGTTTTGGGGCGGCGGCCTGTCACCGCTATGTGATCAGTTTCACGCGGAGCGCGGCTGATGTTGCGGCGGTGTATGCGCTGGCGCAACGGGCATGTGCGCCGAACCCTGCACCGGAGCTCGACGTCGTCCCGCTGTTCGAGACCATTCTCGATCTCCGTCACGCCCGCGACATTCTCGACGCGATGCTCGAGCTCGAACCGGTGCAGCGCCGGCTCGCGGCATCTGGGCGATCGCTCGAGGTCATGCTCGGCTACTCCGACTCCGCAAAAGAGAGTGGACCGGTGACGGCAAATCTCGCGCTTTACGCCGCCCAGGCAGATCTCGCCGTTTGGGCAGCGGAGCACGCTATCCGGCTCACACTCTTCCACGGCCGCGGCGGCGCGCTCGGTCGCGGTGGCGGACCGGCCAACCGTGCGGTGATGGCGCAGGCTCCGGGCTCGGTTGCGGGTCGATTCAAGGTCACCGAACAGGGCGAGGTGATCTTTGCGCGCTACGGGAATCGCACTCTCGCGCGCCGGCATCTCGAGCAGGTCACGTCGGCAGTGCTCCTGGCGTCGGCTCCTGCCGCCCGTGAGCGGACTGAACGAGCTGCAGTTCGTTTTGCCGGGCTCGCGCACACGCTGGACGCGGCGGCGCTCACCGCGTACACGGAGCTGACCCACGTCGACGGCTTCGCCACATACTTCGCCGAGGTCACACCAGTGCGAGAGCTCGCACGTCTCCATCTCGGTTCGCGACCCGCGCATCGCAGCGCGACGCCGACGCTCGAGTCGCTGCGTGCCATCCCATGGGTCTTTGCGTGGTCGCAGATACGGCTCAACTTACCGGCCTGGTATGGCATCGGAAGCGCGCTTGCCGCGGCCGACGTCGATGAGGTGCGTGTCGCGTATCGGGAATGGCCGCTGCTGCGCGTGCTCATCGACAACGCTGAGATGAGCCTTGCCAAGACCGATCGCTTCATGGCGGTGGAGTACCTGCGACTCGGGAAACAGCCGGCGCTTGCCGAGCGGATTCTCGCCGAGTACGACCAGACGATTGAACAAATGCTTGCGGTCACCGGACAGTCGCGGTTGCTCGAGCATCGTCGCGTCCTGTCGTGGGCGGTGGAGTTGCGCGGCCCGTACATCGATGCGCTCAGTCACCTCCAGCTCCGCGCACTTCGCACGTTGCGCAGCGGGGAGAACGCGGAGGCCGAGCAGCGGCGCCTGGAGCAGCTCCTGCTCCTCACGGTCAACGGTATTGCGGCAGGTCTACAGAACACGGGGTAGGCTTCCCGCGTGGAGGCACGTCTGCGGCTCGGAATCGCTCTCGCCTGCGGCATCGTCGTGGCCGTTCCGATCTTTCTCCTGTCGGAATGGCAGGTAGCCGCGCTTGCGGGTTGGGACGTCACCGCGGTTGTCTTCATGGGGTTCATCGCGGTCGCGACCCGCGGGAAGGACAGCGCCGGGACCAAGGTGATCGCCACTCACGAGGATGACTCCCGAGCTGCCTCGGAAGCGATCCTCGTCGGCGCCAGTGTTTTCAGTCTCGTCGGGATCGCGTTCGCCCTCATCGCGGCCGGCGGGACCAACGGGCTGACGAAATCAGGGATCAGCGCATTGGTGGTGCTGAGTGTCCTCGTCTCGTGGGCCTCGGTCCACGCCGTCTTCACGCTGCGTTACGCCCGCATCTACTACCGGGATGGGGGCGGGATCGACTTCCACTCCGAAGGGGTGGCGCCGGATTTCGGCGATTTCCTGTACGTCGCCCTGACGATCGGCATGACGTTCCAGGTGTCGGACACCGACCTCAACTCCAAGGCGATCCGTATGACGGCGCTTCGTCATGCCCTCCTGTCGTACCTGTTCGGCGTGGTCGTCCTGGCGACGACCATCAACGTGGTTGCGACGCTCCTGACCAAGTAGTTCGGGGACGTCAGATGTGCGGTCACACTGTCGTGACACGGCGATACGAGCGCTCGTTGCACAGCATTCCGGGAACCTTCTGGCGCGTGGGCCATGCTCATCCGATGGGCGTGAAACTTCGTGCGTGGCTGATCCCCGTCTCGACGGAGCAGTCGCGGCGAGATGTCGTGCCGCCGCAGTTCCTCGATGCCTGGACGGCGACTGTTCGAGAGTGGGACTGGCAGAGCCCGGCAACCCGCGAGCGCAACGTGAGCGCCATCCAGAGCCACTACCACGTCGACCAGGAGGTGGCCGCGGGACTGCCGCCGGGGCTCGCGCGTGACTGGCGCAACGCGGGACGTCCCGAGCCTTCCACCTGGATAGAGGCCAAGCTCGAAGCCATCCTCGCAGAGGACGCGCACCGCTCCGTCGCCTAGCGCTCGCAGCCCCCTGGTATAGGATCGTCGCGAAGACGTCCGCGGGAGCGCAGGGAGTTGACGGTGATCGTCGTTGACGGCAAGGCCGTGTTCACGGAGTTGCGTGAGCTGGTCGACCCTGCGCACACGGCCCTGCTGTTGATCGACATGCAGCGCGATTTCGTTGAGCCTGATGGAGTTTTCGCCTCCCTCGGCGTCGACGTCTCGATGTACAGCGAGTCACGGCCGGTGCTCGCGGCGCTGCTGCGCGATGCCCGGCGGGCGTCCGTCCTCGTCATCCACGTGCAGAACACGGCGTTGCCGGATCGGATGAGTGACTCACCCGCGCAGATTCGGTTCAACCTGCGGATGCATGCGGAGCACCGCGAGACCGGAGCGCCGATTCGCTATACCGCTCCGGGCACGTCCGGCCACGATTTCGTGCCCGAGCTGACGCCGCAGCCTCACGAGCTCGTCGTTCCGAAGTACCGTTCGAGCGCGTTCTTCGGTACCAACCTCGACATGCTCCTGCGGAGCAACGGCATCAAGACCGTGGTGATCGGTGGCTGCACGACGGAGGGATGTGTCGAGTTCGACTGCCCGAGACGCCATGTTCAGCGACTTCTACGTCGTGATCGCGACCGACGCTGTAGCGAGTGACGACCGCGAGCAACATGAGGCGTCGATGTTGCTCATGCGACATCGGTTCGACCTTGCGACCGCCGCGCAGATCACCGGCGTCTGGAGCGCGAGCGAACCGGAGTCGTTGTGATCATTACTGACGTCCTCGCCGTTCCTGTTCGGTCGGGGTTCTTCACCGACGATCAGGCGGCAATCGGAAATGGTGCGACGCACGACGGCTTCACGTACTCCGGCAGCCCGGTCACAGCCGGATTCAAGGCGATCCGTCAAGCCGGCGAGGCCGTCTCGGTGTTGCTGCTGCTCGATGACGGGCAGGTCGCCCATGGCGACTGCGCAGCCGTCCAGTACTCCGGCGTGGGCGGGCGCGATGCGGTCTTCGACGCGACAGCCGCCGCGAGCATGATCGAGCGTCACGTCGCGCCGTTGTTGCGCGGCACACCGGTCGTCGACTTTCGCGCGGCTGCACGGCTGATCGACAAGCTCATGCTCGATGGCCGGCCGTTACACACGGCGATCCGCTACGGCGTGACACAGGCACTGCTCGACGCAGCGGCACGTGCGCGCGGTGTGACGATGGCGGAGATCGTGCGTGACGAGTATCAGACCGGCATTCCCATCCGGCCGGTCCCGATGTTCGTGCAATCGGGGGATGCCCGCTACACCAACGTCGACAAGATGGTGCTCAAGGAAGCAGCCGTCATGCCGCACGGACTCATCAACGATGTGGGCACGAAGCTGGGCGAGAACGGCGAATTGTTGCTGACGTACGTCGCGTGGGTGCGGGACCGGATCCTCGCGCTGCGCACGCGGCCCGACTACGAGCCGCGCCTGCACTTCGACGTGTACGGGACGCTCGGGAAGGCGTTCGGCGGCGACGTGGATCGTGTGGCCAGCTACCTCGCGCGGGTCGGCGACGTCGCGCGGCCGTTCAGCCTCTGCGTCGAGCACCCGATCGATGCTGGAAGCCGCGCAGCGCAGATCGAGGTCTACGCCGCGCTCCGCCGCGCAATCGCTGCGCAGGGGAGTCAGGTGCGCATCGCCGTCGATGAGTGGTGCAACACCCTCGAGGACATCGAGCTGTTCGTCGCAGCCCGTGCGGCCGACGTCATTCACGTCAAGACACCGGATCTGGGCGGCGTCAACAACACGATCAAGGCGCTGTTGCTGGTGAATCGCGCGGGGCTCGAGGCCTATTGCGGTGGGAGTTGCAACGAGACCGATCGATCCGCGCAGATCTCAGCCCACATCGCGATGGCGTGCGGAGCGGCGCAGGTGCTCGCGAAGCCGGGGATGGGCGTCGATGAGGGAATGATGATCGTCGGCAACGAGATGGCTCGCGTCGCGGCGCTCGTTGGTGCGCGCAGCCATGCGCTGGCGTGAAGCCTCTCGCCGACATCCGCATCATCGCGATCGAGCAGTACGGCGCCGGCCCTTTCGGCAGCGTGCACCTGGCGGATCTCGGCGCGGAGGTCATCAAGATCGAGGATCCCGCGACCGGTGGTGACGTCGGGCGCTACGTGCCCCCGTACCAGGACGACGAGGACAGCCTCTTCTTCGAGGCGTTCAACCGCAACAAGTTGAGCCTCAGCCTCGACCTCAACGCCCCGGACGGTCGTGCGGTCTTCGAGGATCTCGTGCGCGTCAGTGACGTCGTCTATTCGAATCTGCGGGGCGACGTCCCCGCGAAGCTGCGGCTGACCTATGCAGATCTCGGGCCGATCAACCCGCGCATCGTCTGCTGCCCCCTCACCGGCTACGGGATGTCAGGTCCGCGCGTCGCCGAGCCCGGGTACGACTATCTCCTGCAGGGCATCGCGGGATGGATGGACCTCACGGGCGAGCCCGCCGGCCCGCCGGCGAAGTCAGGTCTCTCGCTGGTCGACTATTCGGCAGGCCTTGTCGCCGCGATTGCGATGCTCGCCGGCGTTCATGCAGCGCGCCGCGACGGTGTCGGCATGGACTGCGACGTGAGCCTTTTTGATACCGCAATGTCGATGCTCACGTATCCGGCGATCTGGAGCCTCAACGGCGACTTCGAGCCGCAGCGAACGCGCCACTCGGCGCACCCATCGCTGGTGCCGTTTCAGGCATTCGAGACGAGCGACGGATGGATCGTCGTGGGCTGCGCAAAAGAGAAGTTCTGGCAACGTCTCGCCGTCGCGATCGACCGTCCTGAGCTCGCGAGCGATGCGCGCTTTGCGACGTTTGCTGACCGGAATCGCCACGCGGCCGCGCTGCTGGAGATCCTCGAGGAGGTGTTTGTGGCGCGGACCGCTCGTGAGTGGCTCGCCATCCTCAGCCGCGCCGGCGTTCCGTGCGCGCCGGTCAACTCAGTCGCGGACGCCCTACGCGACGAGCAGACCGCCGCGCGGGGGATGGTGGTGGAGACGACGCATCCGCGCTTCGGCAACGTCCGCCAGCTGCGCAGCCCGGTTCGTGTCGGCTCCGAGGAGCCGGTGTACCGGCGCGCCCCAACGCGTGATGAGCATCGGGACGCGATCGTCCGCTCCATGCTGGGATACGACCAGGCGCGGATCGACGCACTCGAGCGTGGCGGCGCCTTCGGCTGAACCTCGGCTTGACCGCCGCGAAGCCGTCGGCCGATAATCGCCCGGTCAGTCCGCCGATCGTGGAGGTACGCGTTGGGCGAGGTAGCGACCCGATCGAAGCGAATGCAAGCGTTGATCGCGATCGGCGCGGTGACGGCAGGGCTTGGAGTTGGCGCGGTGCTTGCACTGACCATGCATCACTCGGCGGCCGCCGCTCCCGTGGTGATCTCGCCGTCGGCCAACGTGATCGGTGCGCCCTTGACGCGGCAGACGACCCCGCCCCTGACAGGACTGACGGATCAGAACGGCAAGGCAATCTCGCTGAACGCCTACAAGGGACAGCTCGTCCTTGTCGCGTTCATGGATCCACTCTGCGTCGATCTGTGCCCGGTTCTCGGGCGTGACATCGTCGCAGTCGAGCAGGCGTTGCCCAAGACGATCAAACCTGTGCTGCTCATCGTGAGCGTCACTTCGGATCGGACGCCTGCCGACGTGCAAACATTCATCAAGACCAATCTCTCGACGCAATGGGAACCCGGATGGCACTGGCTCATCGGTCCGAGCGATGCGGCACTCAAGCTGACATGGCTCGCCTGGGGTGAACCGCTCGAGCCGCCGAAGACGAACTACCTCGACGTCATCGACCCACAGGGATATCTGCGGGTGACCTATCCGGCACCGCTCTTCGTCAGCGACGTCGTCTCGGCGATCAAAACCGTGGCAGCCGCATAGGTGCTCGGATGCGTTTTGCGCAACATTGCGCAAACATTCGTGTGGCCAACGACTTGACGAATGCATGCGTCTGCGCCGATCATGCGCCCTGCGGAGTGCATTCCAGTTGGCGGAGGACCGGATGCGCCTATTGAACATGGGGACTGGCCGGGAGTCCGAATCGAACACGCCTGCGTCCCGAGTGATGGCCACGCGTTTACAGAAGTGAGGCAAGCATGCGAATGAGACTGTGGGTGCTCGTGGCGAGCCTGGTCGTCGCAGGCCTGCTGGTCGGCTTCTTCGTGACGCGATTCCTCAATCCCGTGCCGCCGACGATCGTCGCGACGTCGACGTCGGCATCGCTTCAAGGTCGCCCCGTAGTCAATATCACGCTCACCACCGTCGCGGCAGTCGGCGCCGAGGGAGACGGGAACAACGAGCATCCCAACTGGGTCGGCTATCTGCCCACCACCTATCTGCACGTCCCGGCGGGCGCGGTGGTGCATATGACGATCGATCAGCAGGACGGTTCGTCGGGATTGCGTAACGCGTACTTCTCGCTCGTTCGCGGCACGATCAACAATCAGATGACGGTCAACGGCAAGGTGATGACAGCGATCGACCCGACGACCCCCGGGCACACCTTCACGATCCCCGATCTCGGCGTGAACGTTCCCCTCGAGGGCGTCGCCGATGACGCGCCGGCAGGGGCGACCAACGTCGTCCAATTCGACTTCGTCGTGCCGAGCAAGCCCGGGCTCTTCCGCTGGCAGTGCTTCGTCCCCTGCGCCGCCGGCACGCTGTACGGCAACGGCGGTCCCATGCAGACCCTCGGCTACATGGCCGGCGAGCTGCAGGTCGGCTGAGCCATGAGAAATCGCGCCACCGCGATCCGCGTTGTCATCGGGACCTGGCTCATCCTCGCCGTGGGGGGTGATATCGGCCTTGCCCTGGCACCGATGCCCCCAGGATTGGCGTCCAACCTCGCCTCCGACGAGAGCACGGTCATCAGGGTTCTCGCGATGGCCGCCTGGCCGATCTTCTCCGGTGTCCTTGCTGCGCTCTTCCTCACCCTCGTGATCAACAAGATCGCGCCACCGCTACGCGAGGCCACCGCGAGTGAGCTGCGTGGCGACGGGCGCCTGCAGGCGACATGGGTCGCCATCACAGTTGTGCTCGTGCTCGTGCTCGCGACGTACGGCACTGTGGAACTTGCGGTTGAAGAGCCCGGAGGTGGCATCGCAACCACGTCTGCGGCACTCGCTCCTCCAACCTCGACCGATCAGCCCCTCGAGGTGCAGGTCATCGCGCAGCAGTGGTGGTTCACATACCGATACCCGGCATACGGGGGAATAGAGACTGCGGAACTCGTGCTCCCGGTGGGGCAGAAGATCCAGTTCAACGTGACCTCGCTCGACGTCACCCATTCCTTCAACTTCTACGCGCTCGGCGTGAAGGCGGACGCGGTCCCTCTCAACGACAACCAGGTCACTGTCGTACCGTCGCAAATCGGCACATACCGGGTTCAGTGCACGGAGTTGTGCGGACTGTGGCACGGGAATATGGCCGACAACACGGCGATGGTCGTGAGCCAATCCGACTTCAACGCGTGGATCCAGCAGCAGACAGCGCTCGACGCGCCGGTCATGAAATACCTGCCTCCGTACAGCCATACGTACGAGCCGGATCCACAGGTCTACGGGAATTGATCATGCCCAATTCGCAACTACACGAAAGGATGCAGAAGTGGACGCTGTAGCACCAGCACGACGCCCGATGCAGCCGCGGCCGACGTTGGCACGGCGTCTGAACGAATGGGGCCTGCTTGTCGGCGTCATCGGCGCGATCATCGGGTTCCTGGTGGGCTGGGCGATCGGAAGCGTCGCGATCGCGTACTCGTTCGGAGAAGACAACTCGCTCGGGTCAGACCCTGGGATCCTGCTCGGATACAGCCTCAGCGTCGTCGGGTTTCTCGCCGGCATGGGCTTTTTGAACTATCCGATCGGCCGCCTGCTCGGGAAGCCGAAGGCGACCGAGGAGGAAAACGCGTATCTGCATGGGGAAGGAGGCGGTCTCGGCCGTTACTTCCGCATGACGACGGACCACAAGGTCATCGGGCTGCAGTACCTCGTGATGATCCTGGCGTTCCTCTTCATCGGCGGCCTCGGGGCGATGTTCATCCGCGCCGAGCTGCTCACGCCGTCGCCGACCGTCGCCACGCCGCAGTCGTATCTCACGCTCGTCGGACTGCACAGCACGCTGATGATCTTCATGGCGTCCGCCGCGATCATCGGACCGTTCGGGAATTATTTCGTCCCGATCATGATCGGTTCGAGGAACATGGCGTTCCCCCGCCTCGAGGCGCTGACATTCTGGCTCCTTCCGCCTGCCGGTCTGGTCCTGCTCTCCAGCGTCTTCCTCGGCGGGTTCACGACCGGCTGGACCGGCTACGCGCCGCTCTCCGATCAGAACGTGGCCGGAATGGACTCGTATCTGATCGCATTCGCCCTCATTGGCATCTCGATCGGCTTGTCGGGGTTGAACATGATCGCGACGGTCATAACGAAACGCGCTCCAGGGATGCCGCTGACTCGGATGCCCATCTTCGTGTGGGGTGTTTTCGTCACATCCTTCCTCGGGCTCCTCGCGGCGCCGGCGCTCATCGGGGCCGTCTTGATGGAGACCATGGACCGTTCCTTCCAGACGACGTTCTTCGTCCCCGCCGGCGGCGGCTCGCCGTTCCTCTGGGAGAATCTGTTCTGGTTCTTCGGGCATCCGGAGGTCTACATCTTCATCATCCCCGCGTTCGGCATCGTCATGGAGATGCTGCCCGTATTCACGCGCAAGCCGCTCTGGGGATATCGCGTCTCAATCTCCGGGATGGTCGGCGTGGGGTTGCTGAGCTTCATGGTCTGGCAGCATCACCTCTTCGTGAGTGGCCTCGCTCCGTCGTTGCGCCCGTTCTACATGTTCTCGACGGAGTTGATCTCGGTCCCCACCGGCATCATCTACCTGATCGCTCTAGGTTCGATGTGGCGCGCACGGACACGGTTCAGCGTCCCGATGCTCTTCATCTGCGCGTTCTTCTTCAACTTCCTCATCGGCGGATTCACTGGAGTCTTCCTCTCGGACGTGCCGAGCGACTTCACCCTGCATGCCAGCTACTTCGTCCAGGCACATTTCCATTACACGATCATGGGCGCGGAGGTGTTCGCGCTGATGGCGGCGATCGTCTACTTCCTGCCGAAGATGACCGGATTCACCATGGATACCAAGCTGCTCAAATTTCAGGCCTGGGCCGTATTCTTCACCTTCAACGGCACGTTCATCTCTCTGATTGCGGTCGGGATCCTCGGAATGACGCGCAGAGTCATCAGCTACGCCTCGTATCTGCAGCCGCTCAACATATCTGCCTCGGTATTCGCATTTGGGCTCGGTGCTTCGATGGCTTTGTTCCTCGGGATCCTGATATGGGAGGCCGTCATCAAGAAGACCAGAGCGGTCGCGAACCCGTGGGAGTCGCTCGGGGTCGAGTGGCAGGTGCCAACCCCGGTGCCCGCCTTCAACTTCGACAGGGTCCCGACGGCGTGGGCGCTCCCCTATGACTACGACACCGGAAAACCAGCCACGGATCTTGGATCGGTCACACCTGCGTTGAGCGGAGCATAAGCATGAGTGACGTTGCGAGCCCTACTGGCCTCACGGCTGTTGAGGACGTCGCCGGAGGCGAACAGACCCTCAAGGTCGGCTCCCGCCTGGTCATGGGCGCGAACACAACGCTGCAGCTGACGTTCCTCTTCACGTTCCTGTATCTGCGTGCCAACAACTTCGGTGGCATGTGGCACCCGAGCGGTGTCAGCGCACCACCTGAGGTGCTGGCGCTCGTCTCGCTCCTCATCCCGGTCGTCGCACTCCTCGCCCTGTGGGCGGTTTCGAGGGCCATCGCGCGCGGGACCACGAACCTCAACGGACTGCTCTGGCTGGCGCTTGCCTTCGTCGTCCTCACCGGCGCTGTTCGAATCCTGATGATGTATCAGTTCGGATGGGACCTCCAGAACGGAACGTACATCGATATCTCGACGGTCTGGTACGGCGTCATGCTCGCTGAGTTCATCATCGTCGGCCTCTGGGTGCTGAGCATCGTCATGGGGCACGTCCGTGGGACGGCGCCGATCACCGCGATGCAGGCGCGTATCGTCGTCGAGCAGTGGTCATATATCACCGTCGTCAGCTTCGCGGTGTACGCCCTCATCGAGTTCGTCACGTAGACGACCGGCATGCTGTGGTCTCCACTGCTCGACTGGAGTTTTGAACCAGTACCGATCGTCGGCACCGCGACGGCTGCATACCTGTACTGGCGCGGGCGGCGTACTGCATCGCCCGCGCTTGGCCGTGCAGCCGCATGGGACCACGGCGACACCGCGTTCACGCTTGGGCTCGGTGCGCTCGTGGTCGCGCTGGTGTCGCCTATCGCGTACTTCGACATCACACTGCAGTGGGACCACATGCTCCAGCATGTGCTCCTCCTCCTCGTCGCGCCGCCGCTGATCCTGCTCGGCGATCCGTTTCGAACGGCATGGGCCGGCTACCTCGCGGCGCAGGGGCGGCCGGCCGCCATAGCCACCAGCCGGCCTGCTCGCGTTGCGGGCATCCTCCACTCGGGTGGCAAAGCCGCCACCATGGTCGTGCTGCTCTTCAGTGTGAACCTGCTCTTCTGGCACATCCCCTCCGTGTACAACACAACCCTGCGGATCGCCTCGATTCACGACCTCGAGCACCTCACGTTTCTCGTTCTCGGGTTGCTCTTCTGGGACCAGGTCATCACCGTGTTCGGTACGACGAGCCGGCTGTCCCTCTTGGGACGTGCGTGGGTGGTCCTTGCCGGCATGGGCATCAGCTGGCTCCTGGCCGTCGCGATCGGCTATGCCACGCACCCCCTCTACGCGTATCCCGTTCCGACGGGCGGGCTGAGCCTCGTTGCCGATCAGGAGATCGCTGCGGGCGTGATGTGGGTGCCGGGCAGCGTCCCGTTCATCATCGCGCTGCTCTACCTGGGCATCCGCTGGTTCGACGTCGAGGATCGTCGAGCGTCATCCGCGGTGGCGACACAGCCATGACGAGAGTGGGTGTGGTTGGCGCGATCGCCGCCGCATCGTTTGGCGTCGCCGGGTGCGGGGCGGTGCACGCCACGGCGGGCCCGACACCGCGAAGCGTCACGGCCTCCGGTGGCCCGACGTTGACCGGCAGCGATGTCAACATCACGGCCTTTCGCGGGCGTCCCGTGGTCCTCATCTTCTGGGCGTCGTGGTGCGGCCCGTGTCAGGACGAGCAGCCGGACTTGAACAGCGCATATGCCACGTGGTCGGCGCGGGGCGTGGAGTTCCTCGGCGTTGATCTGCGCGATGACAGGAAGGATGCGCTGGCGTTCCAGCACCAGTTCCATGTGCCGTATCCGAGCATCGCCGACACGAACGCTACGCTTGCGGTCGATTACAGGATCCCGTCGGCGCCTGCACTCGTGTTCCTCAGCGCGCAGGGCAAGGTTGCGGATACCGTGCTTGGTGCGCTCGGGACGATGAGCGTTGCCGACTTCAACACCGAGATCACCACGCTCCTCGCGCCTTCGGGCGCGAGCGCATAGGGACAGAGCAATGCAGACGAGCGCCGAGATCCTGATGCCCCCCGACGGCACCGGCACGCTTGATGTGCCTGTGCGGGCCGTGGCGGTGTCGGGCTCGATGGCTCGTGTCCGGCTGACCACCCGCGACTATGTGAGCCTGACCAAGCCGCGCATCATCGTGCTCCTCGTCCTCACCGAGCTGGCGACGATGGTCATCGCCGCGCGCGGTCTGCCGTCGATTCCACTGTTGCTCTGGGCCGCCATCGGTGGTGCGCTTGCCTCGGGTGGATCCGGCGCGATCAACTGCTGGTACGACCGTGACATCGATCGCGTGATGGCGCGCACGTGCAGCCGCCCGTTGCCATCCGGCCGGATCCGGCCCTGGCAGGCGCTCGTGTTCGGAGGCGCATTGATCGCCTCGGCCGTGATCGTCTTCGCCGTCGCGGTCAACCTGCTCGCGGCAGCGCTCGCGCTTGGCGGGGGAATGTTCTACGTCTTCATCTACACGATGGTGCTCAAGCGCACAACGTCGATGAACATCGTCATCGGGGGCGCGGCCGGGGCATTTCCACCGCTCGTCGGATGGGCGGCGGTTCGCGGCGATGTCGGCTGGCTCGCTATCGCGCTCTTCGCGCTGGTGTTTCTCTGGACGCCGCCACACTTCTGGTCACTCGCGCTGCTGCTTCGCGACGACTACAGGAGCGCGCGCGTGCCGATGCTGCCGACGTTGATCAGCACCGCAGCGACGTACCGGCGGATCCTCGTCTACCTCGTGATCCTCATCGCCGCGAGCCTGATCCCCGCACTGTGGCTCGGGGTCGGCTACCTCATCCCGGCCGCGGCGCTTGGCGGCTTGTACTTCGGTCTCGAGCGCTGGGCGCAGCGCGAGGGAACCTCACGAGCGGCAGCACTCCTGTTCCACTACTCGCTCGCGTACCTTGCGCTCATCTTCGTCGTCGGAGCGCTTGCGGCCGCGCTCTGAGCGCGACGAGGAGTCTCAGCGACCCGACGCAGCCGCGACCGTGATCACCGGTTGCGCGCGCACGGGGAAGTTCACCGAGTTGGCGACGAAGCAGAGGTCGTGGGCGCGCTCATGCAGCGCCGTCGCTCGGTCGGGGTCGCCGGCGGTGATGGTCACCTCGGGGTGCAAAGTCACTTCCTCGAAATGCCCGCCGCCGTCAGGGGTTTCCACCATCGTCCCCGTCGGGTGGTCGACGTAGTCGGTGACGACGATGCGTTCCTTGGCGCAGAGCACGAGGTACCAGAGCATGTGGCACTGCGACAGCGACGCGACCAGGAGCTCCTCCGGGTTCCAGCGCTCCGGCGCGCCGCGGAACGCGGGGTCCGCGGACGCGAGCAATGGCGCCTTGTCGCCGGCCGTCACCTCGCTCGAGCGATCGAATGCGCCGTACGCGCTGGTGCCGGTGCCGGTGTTACCCGTCCACGTGAGCGTCAGCGCATAGCTGTGGGTCCTGGGCATCCCGTCTACCGCGGCAGCTGCGCTTCGATGGCCTCGATGACCTGTGGGGCATCGGGCAGTACTTTGGGCCGGAAGCGCGCAACGACCTCGCCCTCGGGTGACACGAGGAACTTCTCGAAATTCCATTTGACGTCGCCGCCGTCGCCGTTCGTGTCGACGTGCTGCGTGAGCTCCGCGTAGAGCGGATTCCGATTCGGGCCGTTGACGTCGATCTTCTCGAAGATGGGAAACGTGACGCCATAGGTGAGCGAGCAGAACGCCTCGATCTCGTCGGCCGTGCCGGGCTCCTGTCCCCCGAACTGGTTGGAGGGAAAGCCGAGCACGCTGAAGCCGCGACCCTCGTAGCGCCTCTGCAGTTCTTCGAGCTGCGTGTACTGCGGCGTGTTGCCGCACTTGGACGCGACGTTGACGATGAGCAGTGCCTCGCCCTTGTGATCGGCGAGCGACGCCGGTGCGCCATGCAGGGTTTTGACGGGCGCGTCGTAGATGGACACGGGGAGCCTCCTGGTCAGAACTTCCGAGATTTCGAGCCTACCACCGAGGTTCCAAACGTCAGGCTGCGATCGCCACCGCGGGTTCGTTGGCGGCGTCGATCATGCTGACGTCGCGACGTCGCACCGTCGCCGCGAGGATCGCCGCACCGGCGAGCATCAGGAACGCTCCGACCAGAAAGGCGACGTGGAAGCCGTCGACGAGCGCCGCGACTCGCGCCGCCGCACTCGGCACCTGACCGAGCTTCGCGAGTGTGTTCGAGGTCGTATTCGCGGCCAGTGTCGCGAGCACCGCGAGACCGATCGCTCCGCCGAGCTGCTGCGACGTGTTGAGCAGGCCCGACGCGAGTCCGGCGTCGTTTTCCTCGACATTCGTGGTGGCGATGAGCGTGATGGGCACGAACGTCAGGCCCATGCCGATCGCCATGATCATGAGCCCAGGCAGCAGGTCACCGAGGTACGTCCCCGCGACGGGAATTCTGCTCAGGACGATGAGGCCGATTGCGGCGATGCTCATGCCGACCAGTCCCACCGCGCGCACACCGACGCGGCGGATCAGTTGCTGGGACAGGCCGGCGCCGATGATGATGCCGAGCGTCACCGGAAGGAACGCGAGCCCGGCGCGCAACGCGCTGTACCCGAGCACCTCCTGGACGTAGATCGATGCGAAGAAGAAGAGCGCGAACATGCCTGCGGCCACGAGCAGCATCGCCGCATTGGATCCGGTGATGGAGCGCATCCGGAAGATCCCGAGGCGAACGAGCGGGTGGCGCAAGCGCGAACTCGAGCACGACGAAGGACACCAGCAGCGCAGCGGCGATCGCAAGGAGGCCGAACGTTGTGAGCGATACCCAGCCCGCGGTCTGGGCGTTGACGAGCGCGTAGACCAGCAGGCCGAGACCCGCGGTGACGGACACCGCTCCGGCGATGTCGAAGCCGCGTGCATTCTCGACCCGGCTCTCGGGAACGTAACGAAGCGCAAGCAGGATGGCGATCACGCCAACGGGCACATTCACGAAGAACACCCACTGCCACGAGAAGGCACTCGTCAGCACGCCGCCGAGGAGCAGGCCGATGGCGCCACCACCGACTGCGACGGCACTCCAGACGCTGAGGGCCGTCGTCCGTTCACGGCCTTCCTTGAAGGTGGTCGTCAGCACGGACAACGCGGCAGGGGAGACGAGCGCGCCGCCAAGACCCTGCAGGGCACGGCCTGCCACGAGAATCCCTGCAGATCCCGCCAACCCATTCAGGAGCGAGGCTCCGGTGAAGAGCACGATGCCGAGAATGAACAGGCGGCGCCGGCCGAAGAGGTCGGCAGCGCGGCCGCCGAGCATCAGGAATCCACCGAACGCGAGCGTGTACGCGTTGACGATCCACTGCAGGCTCTCGGGAGAGAAGTGCAGTCCGCGCTGAATCGACGGCAGCGCGACGTTGACGATGGTGGCATCGAGGATGACCATGAACTGCGCGATTCCTACAATGAGGAGGACGAGCCAGGGATTGACGCGGCGAGATTCCATTGCGTTCGGCCTCACTGTGGGGGTAGAATCGGAGCGAGGGCTCCGCTTATCGGGTACTATACGGAGCGATGGTTCCGTTTGTCAAATCAAGGCAGGACGCGCGATGAGCACCGCGAGGGCAGGGGAGGGCCGGGTGGACGTTGAGCCCCTCGATGCAGAACGGCATCTCCGCGCCGACGCACAGCGCAACCGCGAGCGCGTCCTCGAGGCAGCCGGCACGCTGCTCGCCACGCGGGGGGTCGACGTCTCCGTCGATGAGATCGCGCATCTTGCGCAGGTCGGTGTCGGCACGCTGTATCGCAACTTCCCGACCAAAGGCGCCTTGCTCGAGGCGCTCCTCGAAGCGCGCATCGCGCCACTTGTCGCCGAGGCGCGCAACGCGGCATCGGCAGACGACCCTGGTGAAGCCTTCGTCTCCTTCGTCCGGCGCATGAGCGATGAGTTCGCGAACTTCAAGGCACTCGCGGATGCGATGGTCGCCTCAGGCGTCGATCTTGACGTGGCAAAACGTGAGATCTCCGCGGAGTTGTTCGAGGCGGTTGGCGTGTTGTTCCAGCGTGCGCAGGACGCGGGGTGTCTGCGGCCCGACGTGACGCTCAGCGATGTCTCGGCGATGATGATGGGCCTGGGACATGCGGATCCCACCTTCATGGATCCGTCGCAGCGCGCTCGTTGCGTTGCGCTCGTGTGCGACTCGCTCCTCGTCGGTGCGCGGAGCGTTCTCCCGAAGCGGCTCGCCCAAGCCTGACGCCCGCCGGCGGTCAGCGTTCCTCGGCGGCCTCTTTGATCCCCTGCAGCACCGGTCCCCAGTTCTTCTCGGCCATCTCGTCGGCAGCTTCCTGACTGGGGTTGTTGTCCTGCCGCAGCGTGAGGGTGGTCGTTTCGTCGCCCTCAGCGAGGAGGTACGTGACCGTGTGGTAGTTCTCCGGCTTGTCCTCGCTGCCGCCCATCGGGCTCCAGTGGGTGGTGGAGAGTTCCTTCGGCGGGTCGAAGACGAGCACGGTGCCCTTGTCCTCATACGACTTGCCTTGCCATTCGCCCGACCAGGTGATCGGGCTGCCGACCGTCCAGTCGGTCTGTAACGTGGTGCCGTGCATGTACTGCTTGACCTTCGCAGGATCGGTGAGCGTGTCCCAGACAGCCTCAGCCGAAGCGTCGATTGACACGCTCGTTTCGGCGACGAATCCTTCACTCATCAGTTCGCTCCTCCTGTAGCACGCGAACCTGCGTATTTGAAACCTGATAGTGATAGTATCATTTTACCCATGGCAGCACCGGTGACGCCCGCGGCGAACCAGACCGTATGGGATCGTCTCGGGACGCCGCTTCGCGCGCTGGCCTGGGTGCTCCTGGCCGCCGGCGTGCTCGCGATCTATCGAGAAGCCGCGGACTTCGTCGGGCATGTGTTCAGCGTCGTGCTCCTGTTCGTGTTCGCGGCTGTCGTCGCGGTCGTCCTGACGCCGGTCGTTGATCTCGCCCAACGCCTGCGGCCGTTTCGCGCGCATCGCGGACCCGCTGCGTTGCTTCTCTACGCGTTGGTCATGGCCGTGCTCGTCGGTATTGGGTTTCTCGTCGCGCCAACGCTCTTCCGTCAGGGCAAACAGCTTCCTGAGCTCGGCACACACCTGCAAGCGCAGCTGAATCAGTGGGGTATCCCGCTCAACCTGAACGCCGTGTTCACCAGCTTGAAGGGGTTCAGCCTCACGTCAGGCCTGGGGCTCGTCACCGGAGTTGTCGGTTCGATCGTCAGCGTGGTCCTGGTCATCGTCATCTCGATCTATCTCCTCATCGAGGGCCGAGCGGTCATCGCGACGCTGCGGAAGCTCTTCCCGTCACATACGCAGCTGTTCGACTTCATTGCGCTCGCAGCCGGGTCCACCGCGGAGGCCTATGTGCGCGGGCAGGTGCTGATGTCACTGATCATCGGTGCATACATCACGGTCGCGATGGAGTTGCTGGGCGTCCATTACGCGATCCTGCTCGGCGTCGCAGCCGCGATTCTGGAGTTGGTACCGATGGTCGGCGCAGTCATCGCGATGGCGCTCGCCGTCATCGTGGCGCTGCTGCAGAGTCCGGCGCTCGGCATCGCCACGTTGGGTGTGGGCCTGCTCGGCCACGCGCTCGAGGCATATGTTGTGGGTCCGAGGATCAGCGGCCGTGTCACTCGGCTGCATCCCCTGGTCGCGATGGCGGCACTGCTCATCGGCGCCGAGGTTGCTGGTGTGCTCGGCGCACTTTTCGGCGTTCCGATAGCGGCGATCGCCAACATCGTGCTGGGTGCGGCGTATCGATCCCGGCAGGGGGCGGAGCCGCTGACCACGAGCGCTCATGGTGAGATCGAGGCGGAGAGCCTACCTCGTCTGGGTGATGAGATCGGGGGGGTTGACGACGAAGGCGTCGTCAGCGAACCGGTGCCGCGAAAGAAGGAGACCTCGCGTGCCCCGTCTCGTCCACGCGCAAGAAGGGCGCCCGACGCAACGCGGTAGCAGACCCGCGATATGAGCCAAGAATCGCCAGGATTCCTGCCATCTCGAGCAGCTTCGTCCCTACGCCGATGGCATCCGCGCTCTCCCAACCCGCAGCCAGGTACAGGGCGTAGACGAGGACATTCGCGACGAGCAGCGCAAGTGCTGGAACACGCCAGTGCGGTGTCACAAATACTGCGATCGCTGAGGCGGTGAGCGCGATACCGTCGATCAGGAACAGCACACCGGTGATCGGTTGCTCGATGAGATGCGCGGGCACGAGTGTGAGGTGAATATCAGCGGACGCCAGGAGCAGCAACGAGCCGATTTGCGTTGCTGAACTCGCGGACGCCATGCGCAGCCATATGCCGGCCGCGCGGTCGGACCGTGCCGCAAGCTGTTGCAGGGTGTAGAGCACAGGGATAACGGCCACGGGCAGGAAGAGCAGGCCCATCAACGCGATGGTGTGCTCGCCGGACATATTCATCTCGGTCATCGATACGCGAGTGGCGCTGACGCGGATCAGCGATGCCTGCGATTGATCCGATCGCGGTACCGGAGTTCGTAGGCCACTGAGAGAACCAAATCGGTCGGTCACGTGACAGACCAAACATGAGGATTGCTATGTCGCTCAGCAAAACAACGGCGGGCCTGTTCGGCGCCGTCTACCTGCTCGTCGGGATCGTCGGCTTTCTGCCCATCGTTGGCGGCTCCGATTCACAAACCACCAGCAACCTGCTGGGACTCTTCCCGGTGAACGCCGTGCACAACGTCGTGCATATGGCCGTCGGGATCCTCGGGCTGCTTGCTTTTGCGGGCGGCACGAACTCGTCGCGCCTGTTTGCCCGGGGCATCGGTGCCGTCTATGCACTCCTCGCCGTCCTCGGCATCTTTGTCAGTACCGGACTCTTCCTCGGCATCGTGCCGATCGGTGGGCTCGACATCGCGCTGCATGCGGCCAGCGCCGTGGTCCTCCTGCTCGTGGGATTCGCGCCCGAGGCTCGTTCGCCTCGTCTGGCCGGCACCGCCTGAGCGGCTCACCGACAGGCCCCGGGCCTCGAACGCGAGGCTCCGGGGCCGCCACTTCCGATGCGATGTATGCTCCCGCCATGGCAACGAACCGTGACGAACGCATCCGCGCCGACGACGGTCATGAGTTCTCCGGATACCTGTCGATCCCCGATTCGGGCAAGGGGCCCGGGATGATCGTGGTCCAGGAGATCTTCGGACTGACCGACTACATCAAGGGCGTGTGCATGCGCCTCAGCGATCTGGGCTACGTGGCACTGGCACCCGCACTGTACTCACGGATCGAGCCCGATCTCTCGCTCGACGAGCGCCAGCCGGACGCGCTGCCGCAGGCCTATGGGCTGATGGGACGCCTCGATGTCCCGCAGGCCGTCCGCGACGCGTCAGCGGCACTCGCGCACCTTCGCACGCTTCCCGAGGTCAGCGACGGCCGCGCCGGCATCATCGGTTTCTGCCTCGGTGGCGGGATCGCGTACTTCGTCGCCGCGGACTCGGACCCCGACGTCGCCGTCTGCTATTACGGCTCAGCCATTCCCGATGCGCTCAACATGGCGGAGAAGGTTCGCTGCCCGGTGCTCTTCGAGTTCGGCGATGCCGACGGGTACATCAGCGCCGAACAGCGCGAGGCGGTCAAGCAGGCGTTCGACGGCCGTCCGCACACCGAATTCCATCTGCACAGCGGCGCCAACCACGCGTTCGACAACCACAACGCCGAGATGTTTCATCACCCCGAGGCCGCAGCGCGTGCCTGGGAGGAGACAACCGCGTTCCTGGGTCGCGAATTCCCCGTTTGACGAACTAGACGCCGAGGTGGCGGCGCAGGAAGTCGAACATGCGGGGATACGCATCCAGACGGTTGACCCGCTTCGCGAGTCCGTGGCCCTCGTCGTCGTAGACCAACAATTCACTCTCGACGCCGCGCGCACGCAGCAGTTCGTGCAACTGCCGCGCCTCACCGACGGGAACACGTGGGTCGTTGGCGCCGTGCACGAGCATCAACGGCGCGCGCATGTCGTCGACACGCGTGATCGGGGAGGCCTCGATGAGAAAGTCGCGGTCCGAGTCGAGGAAGCCGTACTCAACCTCACGAAACCGGCGCCGGTACGGGGAGGTGTTCTCGAGAAAGGTGACGAGGCTGCTGATTCCGACGGTCGCGATGCCCGCGGCCCAGAGCTCAGGGGAGAAAGCGAGCGCTGCCAGTGTCATGTAGCCGCCGTACGACGCGCCGATCACCGCGACGCGCGTCGCGTCGATGCCGCGCTCCGCGAGCGACCCGTGCAACGCGCCGAGGTCGCGCACCGAGTTGAGTCGCAAGCGGCGATCGTCGAGTGACGTGAAGCGACGGCCCCAGCCCGCGGAACCACGCACGTTGGGCGCGACGACGGCGATACCGGCAGCGACGAGGCGGATGATGAACGGGTCGTACCGGGGAACGAAGCGAGCCTCCGGGCCACCGTGCACCAGCACAACGGCCGGCGGGTTCGCAACGTCGGGGCGATACAGGAAATACGTGAACTCCTCGCCGTCGAACGACGCGATGCGATGCAGCTCCGGCGTGACCGCAAGCTCCGGTGTCACAACGCCGGCATCCGGGATCAGCCGTGTCGGTGCCGCACCGTCCGCGGTGCCGATGCGCCAGGGAGTCAGCGGATTCGCTGTCGACGTGAATGTCAGCAGCGCAGTCGCGCCGTCGGGCGACAGCGAAGGACGTGGCACGAGTGGTATCGCGAACCCCGCGCCGACATCGGGCAGCGGGAGCTCGCGCGTCAACGCAAAAGTCTCTGCGTCGTACAGCTGCAGCCGCGTGACGGCATCCTCCGCATGGACGATCAGCGCCGATCGGCCGTCGGTGCTCAAGCTGGCTTCGCTATCCCACGCACCCTCGAGGACGTACGCCCACGACGCGCTGTCGATGGTGTAGCGCGCGATCGCGGCTGTGTCGCGTCCCGCGTCGGTGCTGAAGAGGAAGCTCGATGAGTCCGGATACCACGCGGTCGCATGTGCGGTCCCGGCTCCGTTGCGCTCGACGACGGTGCGCGCGTCACCGTCGTGCACGTCGATGAGCAGCAGGTCACCGCTCAAGGCCACCTCGCCGTCGAGGCGGAACACCGTCAGCCAGCGACCGTCGGGCGAGAAGGACTCGACCATGTTGGCGCCGCCTTCGAACACGATGCGACTCGCGCCGCTCGAAAGCTCGAGCACATGCACGTCGAAATCAACGCCGTTGCGGCGCGTCGATGTGAAGGCCACGTATCGGCCGTCTCGGCTCACCGCGCCGAGGTCGTGCTTCACACCCGATTCGACGACGAGCTCGGTGAGGTCGCCGTTGCGGAGATCGAGTCGCCACAGCTGAAAGTTCTCGTCGCCGCCGTGGTCCACGGCGACAACGGCGTCGTGCGTCCCGCCGACATAGCGCGCTGCCGATACGGGTTCGCTGAGAAAGGTCATCTGCGTCAGCTCGCCGCCGGCGGCCGGCAGGCGGTAGATCTGCATGCTGCCCGTGTCATCCCAGCGGACGAGCATCTCGGCCCCGTCGGCCGCGACATCAGCGATCACGGCGCTGCGCGCCTCCAACAACCTGATCAGCAGCTCATCCACGGTCCGTCATCCTCGCACAGCCGTCCGAGACCGCCGATTGACGCCCGGCGGGTATCCTTGAAAGCGTCGATTGAACGTTGTGACTGGTGAGCACGCATCTGAATCCCGTTGACTGAGGCGGCCGCGCACCCCGGCTGGATACGGCGCCTCGCCGGATACACGCTGCGACACCGCAGCGATGTGCTGCTCTCGCTCGGCGCCGCAATGCTCGGGAGCCTGTCGCAGACCGCCGTCCCGCTCGTTGCCCGTCAGATCGTCGACGGCGTCATCCTCGAGCGCAACTCGCCGCTCTGGCCGTGGCTTGTGCTCCTCGTCGCGCTCGCCGGGGCGAGCTTCGGCTTTGCCTACATCCGCCGCTATCGGGGTGGGCGGATGGCGCTCGCGGTCCAGTACGACCTCCGCAACGACATGCACGATCACCTCCAGGCCCTCGACTTCGACAACCTCAACAGGATGCCGACCGGCCAGCTGGTCGCGCGCGCGAATTCCAACTCGACGCTCATCCAGGGATTGCTCGGTTTCTTCCCGATCATGAGCAGCAACCTTCTGCTCACGCTGCTGTCGCTTGCGGTGATGCTGTACCTGTCACCGCTGCTGGCGCTCGTGAGTGTCGTCATCGTGCCGTGCGTGCTCATCGTCTCGTACCGCATGCGCTGGCGCATCTTTCCCGCCACGTGGGACGGTCAGCAGCGAGAGGGCGATCTCGTCCAGATCGTCGATGAGGACCTCAACGGCGTCCGCGTGGTCAAGGCATTCGGCCAGGAGGATCGGGAGGTCGAGCGCGTCGCCGATGCGGCCAAGGTCCTCTACGGCTCGCAGATGCGCGCTGTCCGGCTGCAGTCACGTTATCAGCCGTTGCTCGAGGCGATTCCGACCATCGCGCAGGTCGCGATCCTCGCGCTCGGGGGATGGCTCGCACTGCGTCACCAGATCACGCTCGGCACCTTCCTGGCCTTCTCCACGTACGTGACGCAGCTGATCGCCCCGGCCCGCCAGCTGGCCGGCATTCTCACCATCGGTCAGCAGGCTCGCGCCGGCCTCGAGCGGATCTTTCAGCTGCTCGACCTGCCCGCAGCGATCGCCGACGCCCCTGATGCGATCGACCTGCCGCCGCTGCGCGGCGATGTGACTCTGGAGAACGTCCAATTCCAGTACAACGGCGGAGAGCCCGTGCTCGTGGGCGTCTCGCTGCACCTTGCACCAGGGGAGCGCGTCGCGATCGTCGGCCCGAGCGGCAGTGGCAAATCGACGCTCGCGATGCTCATTCCGCGCTTCTACGATCCCACCGCAGGCAGCGTGTCCGTCGACGGCATCGATGTGCGTCGCGTGCGGCTGCATTCGCTGCGCAGGCAGATCGGCGTCGTCTTCGAGGAGAGCTTCCTCTTCTCCGACTCGGTACGCGCGAACATCGCCTACGGGCGCCCCGACGCCACCGACGAGCAGGTCGAGGCGGCAGCTCGCGCCGCGCAGGCGCACGACTTCATCGTGCAGCTGCCGCGTGGCTACGACACCACCGTCGGTGAACGTGGCTTGAGCCTCTCGGGCGGTCAGCGCCAGCGCATCGCGCTCGCGCGCGCGATCCTCTATGACCCGCGCGTGCTGATCCTCGACGACGCGACGAGCGCGATCGACGCGAAGATCGAGGCCGCCGTCCACGACGCGTTGCGCGGCGTGCTCGCGGGCCGGACGACGCTCCTCATCGCGCATCGCCGATCAACGTTGCATCTCGCAGATCGCATCGTCGTGCTCGCCGACGGTCGCATCGTCGAGCAGGGCACGCACGAGGAGCTCGTGGCACGCAGCCCCCTGTATCGCACGTTGCTGTCGGGACTCGACGAAGAGGAGGCGGAACAGATCGGCGACTCGATCGAGGTCCTGGCGAGCATGACGACATCGACGGGATCGAATGGCACCACCGCCTCGGCGTGGGGCGGCGTTGGTGAGGCATCGCCGAACGCCGGCCCCGCGCGCAGCGTCGGTGCGCCGAGCATCGGCCCCGGTCTCGGCGGCAGCGGCGGTGGGTGGCGGCTCAACCTCGCTCCGACGCCGGAATTGCTCGCCCGCGTCGCACGTCTGCGTCCAGTGCGCGATGTCGCCAACGTCGACCTGGAACGCGAGTCTCGCCGCGACCGGAACTTCAGCCTTACGCGGCTGCTCCGCGAGTTCCGGCGACCGCTGCTCTTCGGTCTGCTGCTCGTCGTCATCGATGGCCTCATGACGCTTGCAGGCCCGATCCTCGTTCGCATCGGCATCGATAACGGCGTGTCGACGGGATCATCGACGGTGCTCTTCGCTGCCGCAGGGGTCTTTCTCGTCGCCACGCTGGTCGACCTCGTCGACGAGATCGGCGAGACGTTCGTGACCGGTCGTGCCGCGCAGCGAATCATGCTCTCGTTGCGCATCCGCATCTGGGCGCAGCTGCAACGTCTTTCGCTCGACTACTACGAACGCGAGATGGCGGGCCGGATCATGACGCGCATGACGACCGACGTCGATCAGTTCGAGTCGCTCATCGAGAACGGCCTGCTCTCGGCGCTCGTGTCGATGGTGACATTCGTCGGCGTCGGCGTAGCGCTGGTGATCATCAACACCGACCTCGGGCTCGCCACGCTGTCGGTGGTGGTGCCACTCGCAATCGCCACCGTCCTGTTCCGCAAGAAGGCGGCGCGTCTCTACAGCATGTCGCGCGAGCGCATCGCCATCGTCAACGCCGACTTCCAGGAGAGTCTCTCCGGCGTTCGCGAGGCGCAGGCGTTCGTGCACGAGGAAGCGGCCAACGCGCAGTTTCACCGGCTCGGCCGCCGCTACCTCGACGCGCGAGTATCGGCGCAACGCCTCGTGGCGACGTACTTCCCGTTCGTGCAGTTCATCTCCGCCGTCGCCGACGCGATCGTGCTCGGTGTCGGCGCGCAGCTCATCGCATCCGGACATCTGACGTCAGGCGCGTTGATCGCGTTCCTGCTCTACATCGACCTCTTCTTCTCACCGATCCAGCAGCTCTCGCAGGTGTTCGACGCGTGGCAGCAGACGCGTGTCTCGGTCGGACGCATCGCCGAGCTCATGCAGCTCGACACCATCACTCCGAATCCCGCAGAGCCGGAGGCGATCGGCAGGCTCCGCGGCGACCTCGCCCTCAACGACGTCCGCTTCTCGTACCCGGTGGGGATCGGCGGGCAGGTGTCGTTCGGCGAAGGCCCGCGTCGTCACGGGCCGGCGGATGCTCGCATCGTGCGCTCGCGCGACGCGGAATGGCGCAAGCCGCCCGAGGCGCTGCGCGGCATCAACCTGCATGTGTCGGCGGGGGAGACGGTGGCGCTCGTCGGCGAGACGGGTGCCGGGAAGTCGACGGTCATGAAGCTGCTCGCCCGCTTCTACGACCCGGACGAGGGCTCAGTTCTGGTCGACAGCCACGACCTACGACATCTCGACCTCCGCGACTTCCGACACCAGCTCGGCTACGTGCCCCAGGAGGCGTTTCTGTTCTCGGGAAGCATCCGCGACAACATCGCGTACGGACGGCCGGACGCCAGCGACGCCCGCGTAGAGGCTGCGGCGCGCGCGGTCGGCGCGCACGATTTCATCGCACGCCTCACCGGTGGGTACCACCACGCGCTGTCCGAGCGAGGCCGATCGCTGTCGTCGGGCCAGCGTCAGTTGATCGCCCTGGCCCGCGCTGAGCTGGTCGACCCCGCGCTCCTGCTGCTCGACGAGGCGACGTCGAACCTCGACCTCGTCACCGAGGCGCATGTCGCCGCGGCGATGCAGGAGGTCTCACAGGGCAGGACCACCGTCGTCATCGCGCACCGCCTCCAGACCGCCAGAGCGGCCGACCGGATCATCGTCATGCACGGCGGGGAGATCGCGGAGGTGGGGTCGCACGATGAGCTCCTCGCACGGCACGGTCGCTACGCGTCGATGTGGGAGGCGTTCGAGCTCGTCGGTCACGGAGCCGTTCCGTAGCCCGACCTGCGGTCAGTCGATCTGCGCGACGGTGCGCACGAGGGCGACGACTTGTGGCGCGACATCGGCCGGGTCACCGTCAGGCCCGCTGAGCTCGTCGATGAACGCGAATCCGGTCAGGACGTGGAAGAGGTGCACGACATCCGGCTTGTCTGCCAGAGGATGGCCGGCTTCGGCTACGCGGCCGAGAAGCACGTGAAGACCCTGCAGGCGGCGGGGGTTGCGGTCGGCCTGTGCATCCGTTCCCGGTCGCAGCACAGCCAGGGCGTTGAGGCGGCGGAGGAGGAGCCGGTGCGTCGAGTAGAAGCCGCAGAAGATGACGACGAACCGTTCCAACCCCGCGACCGGGTCCGGATCGGTGAACGCCTCTGGAAGCCGCAGCAGGCCACCTGACTCGGCGAGGTCGTCGAACACGGCTTCGAGCAGCGCGTCGCGGCTGCCGAAGCGGTCATAGATCGTCAGGCGGGCAACGCCTGCGTGGCGCGCGACCCCGTCGAGCGTGAACGGATCGCCGCTGATGAGCACCTTCTGAGCCGACGCAAGAATGCGCGCGCGCGTGGCGTCGACGCCCGCGAGGCGCTGCTGCATGCGGTAGGGGCGGGGGCTCATGCTTGCATTCTAGCTTACACAGTGTATGCTGTAATTATGGAACGGTACGACGATCTTGCAGGCAAGGTTGCCATGGTCACAGGCGGATCCCGGGGCATCGGCGCCGCAACCGCTCGCGCGCTTGCAGTCAACGGTGCGCTCGTCGCCGTCGTCGGGCGTGACCAGGCCGCGATCGACGCAACGGTGGAGTCGATCACCAGGGACGGTGGGCGCGCAATCGGCGTGGCTGCGGACTGCACGGATGAAGCAGCGTTGACAGCGCTGCACGGTGCTGTCGAGGCGCAACTCGGTCCGGTCGATATCCTCGCCGCATTCGCGGGCGGCAACGGCATGCCGGTCCCGACAGAGCACGAGACGGGCGACCACTGGCGCGCGGTGCTCGAGAGCGATCTCACATCGACGTTTCTGACGATCTCGGCGTTCCTGCCGGGCATGATCGCCCGACACTCGGGTGCAATCGTGACCATGTCGTCAGCTGCGGCGCGGCAAGCTGCCAGGTCTTCAGCCGCCTATGCGGCAGCCAAGGCAGGCGTGGTCGCGTTCACGCGGCACCTCGCCGGCGAGTTCGCCAAGGACGGCATCCGGGTCAACTGCCTGGCGCCGTCGGCGATCGAGAACGACCGGATGCGTGCCTGGATGTCTGCCGGTGAGCGCGATGCGCTCGGAGCGCAGTTTCCACTCGGCCGGATCGGGCAGCCGGACGACGTCGCGGCCGCGGCACTCTTTCTCGCGTCGTCCGCCTCGTCGTGGATCACCGGCGTGACCATCGACATCGCCGGCGGGAAGGTGATGGTGTGACCCTCTACTCGCTGGCGCTCTTCGTGCACATCGTCGGCGCGCTCCTGCTGTTCACGGCGTTCACCTCGGAGGGGATCGCCCTTTTCCATCTCCGTCGCGCGACCACGAGCGCCCAGGTCGAGATGTGGGAGGGAGTCGCCGGGCTGGCGCGCATCTTCGGGCCCGCCTCGGTCGTGGCGATCCTCGCCTCGGGTCTGTACATGATGGTCAGCTCCTGGGGGTGGGTTCCGTGGCTCGCCATCGGACTGTTCGCGTGGGTGCTCGTTGCGGTCATGGGTGCCATCAACGGGATTCGCCTCAGCTTCGTCGTCCGGCAGACGCGGACGGACGCCGCTGCGTTCAGCCGGTTGCGGATGCCCGCGTTCGTCATCTCGTGGTTGACCCGCCTCGCGATCGGGCTGGGCATCGTCTTTCTCATGACGGACAAGCCCGTCCTGGTCTGGGCGCTCGTCTGCATCGCCGTCGCGGCTGCGGCCGGGGCAGTCGCGGGACTGCTCGTCTCGCGCCAGACCGCCGCCCAGTAGACCACCACCAGAAAGTCGTACGATTGCTGCGGCTGCTGCGTGCCGATCCGAAGTGACACGTGCAGGGGGGTCTGCTTCTTCGGTTCAGGGGGTACGTCCAGTGCGACTGCAAACGCGTGGAATTGCGTGTCGTGGGGGCGCAGCAGTATCGCTGGCCGCCTCGCTTGCGTTGCTCAGCGCCACCGGTGGTCAGGCGGCCGCGCTCGCAGCAACCCCGGTGACAACGATCGGTGGCAGCGCGACTGCTCAGGTGTATGCCTGGGGTGCTGCCACCATGCCCGACGGTTCCATCCTCATCGGCGACTACTGGAACCTCCGGATCGTCCACTACAACGCCAACGGCACACCCGCGACGCCGTTCGTGTTCGCGGGCAAGGCCGGCTTCGGCGTTGGCACCAACCAGGCGCCGTTCGGTCTCTGCGTCGACACCAGCACGGGTCCGGGTCGCGGTGACGTGTTCATGACCGAGGGCAGCCTCTACAACGTCAACGAGTACGGCCCAACGGGAACTTTCATCACGAGCTGGGGCAGCAACCAGGCAGTCCACCTGGTGAACTTCGACTATCCGTCGCAGTGCGCGGTCAACCCGGTCAACGAGAAGCTGTACATCTCCAACCAGTGGGGTCAGAGCATGGTCATTCTCGACCCGCGCAACCCCACGACCCCTGCGCAGTTCATCTCACCGGCAGCGCCGAATACCTTTATCCAGCCGCGCAGCCTTGCGTTCGACAGCGCTGGCAACGTCTGGATCGCCGACCAGGGACATCACCGCATCGACATCTATCCGAACGGTCTCACCGGCAGCAAGCCGACGAAGACGATCCAGCCGCCCGGTGGCGTGTCGACCACGTTCGACATGCGCGGCCTGGCGATCGACACCACGAATAACGTCGCCTTCGTGACCAACGGTCAAGGCTGCCTCGTGCAGGAGTTCAATGCCAACCCGTCGAGCAAAAGCTTCGGAGCGTTCATCACCAACTTCAACGGGGTTGGCTCGAATGGCAGCGACTGCGGGACCGGACCCGGCCAGTTCGAGGACGGCGCGCGTGACATCGCCGTCGACGGTAATCACGACGTGTGGGTCAGCGATCTCGGCGACTTCCGCGCCCAGGTCTTCACCGAGAGCGGCACGCTCGTCCGCGATGTGCCGACACCTCCCGGTCCTCCGCCGACCGGCGGGTTCAACGGACCGCGCGGCGACGCCTTCGACGCGGCAGGCGATCTCTTCGTGACCGACACCTACAACGAGCGCATGGAGAAGTTCACCCTTGTCGGCGGTGTCTACAAGTTCTCGCTCGCATGGGGCATGCGCGGTGAGACCCCGAACACGTTCAACTACCCGCGTCTCATGTGCTTTGACCCGGTGAACGGGGACATCATCGTCGCCAACACCGACTCCAACGAGATCGTGGCGTGGTCGACGTCCGGTCACGAGGTGTGGGCGGGCACAGGACTTGCCGATCCGTATGGCGTTGCGTGCGCGTCCAACGGGACGATCTACGCCGCCAACAGCAACGGTCAAGACGTGGTTGCCTTCAACAGCTCGGGCGTCCAGACCGCGACCATCGGCAGCAGCCTTGGCTTTACGCGCGGAATCTGGGTCGACACTGACGGCTCGATCTGGGTCGACGTCGATGCGACCGGCAACGTGTTCCACTTCTCGGCCGCCGGAGTGCAGCTCGGGAAGTTCAACGTCGGCGCGGCAGTCGGCGCCTTCGGGATCGCGGGTGACGCCGGCTTCCTGTACGTCGCGTTGAGCTCGAACAACACCGTCGGCCAGTACACGCGCAGCGGCACGCTGGTCTCGACCTTCGGTGGTGCCGGGACCACGCTCGGCAAGCTGCGCACGCCCCAGGGGCTCGCGTTCGGACCGGGTGGCAAGCTCTACGTGGTCGAGCAGAACAACGATCGCGTCAGCGAGTGGACCGTTCCGTGAGTCGCGCCCGTCCTCGATCGGGGTCACGGGCGGGCATCATCCTCGGCGCGGCGATGGTCGCGCCGGGGCTGATCGCCGTGCTCCCGGCCAACGCTGCAGGTGTGTCGAAGCCGGCGGTCACGGCATCGTATTCGTCGACGATCGGTGGTCCGGGTCACGCGGCCATGTATCCGTCGGGCATGGAGATCGCGCCCAACGGTAACGTCGTGATTGCCGATACAGGCAATGACCAGGTCGCGGAGTACACGTCGACCGGTGCCAGGGTCTGGCGCATCGGCTCGGAGGGCGCGGCGGCGAGCGCCGGCAACGTGCAGTTCCAGCAGCCTCGCGACGTCGGCATCGACTCATCCGGCAATGTCTACGTCGCGGACAACGGCAACGGACGCGTCATCAAGCTGAACGGCAGCAACGGTGCGTTCATCTCGACGTGGAAGAGCGAGAAGAGCGGGACGGGTGCGCCGATCGGCATCACGGTGAGCACGACCACAGCGAACCTTCCGAATCTTCCTGGCGGTCAGCGCGTGTACGTCGCGGACGGCACCCTGAGCCAGATCACGGTCTGGTCAACGAGCGGCACGGCGGTGACGCCTGCCGCAGCCGCAACGATCAAGAGCGCCGGCGCGTGCGTGCTGAACCGCATGCGTGACGCCACGGCAGACGCGCTCGGCAACGTCTACGTCGCCAACTACGAAAGCGACAACATCCTCGAATTCACCTGGAGCGGGTCGGCATGGACGTGCGCGCGGACGTGGGGAACGCACGGCACCGCCAACACGACCGGCGTGTGCAGCGGCAACGGCAACGGCAAGTTCAAGAACCCGTATGGCGTCGCGGTCGGGACCGATCCGTTTGTCAACCACGGCACGCCTGGCGAGGCGGTCTACGTGGCGGACTCGAATGACGACTGCATCCAGGAGTTCACGGCGAACGGTGCCTGGGTCGCCAACATCGGCTCGCCGGGCGACGACAGCCAGTCCGGCACGTTCACGCAATTGCGGCGCGTCGCAGTCGACAGTGCCGGCAATGTGTGGGGCGCTGATCTCTGGGGTTACCGCGTGGAGCGGTTCAACCGAACGGCTGCCGGCTACAGCTACAAAGCCACCATCCCGACGCCGATCGTCCCCCCCGGGATGATGAGCACGTCGGTCTTCAACGAGGTTCGCGGACTCTCGTTCACGGCGTCAGGCGGCGTTGTGGCGATGGATTCGGTGAACCAGCGCGTCGCGGTGTTCTCCGCGGCCGGTGCGCTGATCAACGTCTGCGGCCAGCGTGGTTTCACGAGCGTCGGCGACTTCAACTGGCCGCGCGGCGTCGCTGTCGATCCGACGACGGGCAACTACTGGGTCGCGGACACCAAGCAGAGCGACGTGCAGACGCTGAAGCCGATCAACTCCCCGCCATCGTTTCCGGGCTGCGACCCCGGCACGAAGCTCGCAACGCTCGGCACCGAGCTCGGTGATGTGGATTACCCATACTCGATCGCCATCGCGAACGGCTATGCGTGGGTGGCGGACACCAAGAACAACCGCCTCGAGTCCTGGAACGTGAGCACCCAGGCGGCCGTGACGACCTACGGCACCAAGGGAGGGGCCACTGGGCAGCTGTCGACGCCCGCTGGTGTCGGCATTGATTCGGTGACCGGGAACCTGTTCGTCGCGGACAGCCTCAACAATCGCGTGGTCGAGCTCGCTGTCAACAACGGCAAGGTCACCGGGTGGGTCAAGGTGTTCACGTCGGGCTTCAACGCCCCGTACGGCGCTGCATCCAACGGTCATGGGCTGCTTGCGGTCGCCGATCGGAACAACAACCGGGTGGTTGTCCTCAATGAAACGACGGGCAGTGTGGCGGCGATCATCACCGGGAGCGATGTGACCGGCGGTGGGCCGAGGTCGTTGCTCGACCCGGAGGATGTTGCCTTCGGACCCAATGGCGATCTCTACATCGCCGACACCTACAACGACCGGATCCTCGTCTACACCCTCTCATAATCGGCGCGTGCGTTTCGGGGTCTTCCTCCCGCCGTTTGCGGAGTTTGCCGACGCGCGCCGGTTGATGCAGCTGGCAGTCGACGCGGAAGACGCGGGGTGGGACGGCTTCTTCCTCTGGGATCACATGCTCGCTCGGCCGGGCATGGCCGTGGCAGATGCGTGGGTCGCGATGACCGCCGTGGCGACGGCGACCAGTCGTGTGCGCATCGGCGCGTTGGTCACGCCGATGCCCCGGCGGCGTCCACAGGTGCTCGCCCGGGAGATCGCGACTCTCGACCGCCTGTCGGGCGGCCGCCTCATCTTCGGCATCGGTCTCGGCGACGACGGCTGGAAGGAGTTCAGCTCCTTCGGCGACGAGACCGAGCCCGTCATTCGAGGCGAGATGCTGGACGAGTCGCTGGAAGTGGTCCAGCGATTGCTCCACGGCGACGCAGTCCATTTCGACGGGCGCCACTACACCGCGAATACCTCGGCGTTCCAGCCGACGCCGCTGCAGGATCCGATGCCGATCTGGGGTGCGGTGCGGTGGCCAAAACGCAAGCCGCTGCAACGGATCGCGAAACTGCAGGGCTGCTTCCCGATCTTCCCCGACTCCGAAGCTCCGCCGCCGCCGGATCCCGCCGACATCGTCGCGATACGGAGTGCTCTTCTGGGGCTCGGCGCGAGCCCGGACATCGACATCGTGGTGCGCTATGCGCTCTCGCTCCAGGATCCCGCGACGATCCCGGAGACGGTTGCATCCCTTGAACAAGCCGGCGTGACCTGGATTCTCGACGCAATCACGCCGGGCGAAGATCCCGACACCGTCGAGAGCATTGCGCGCGGGGGACCGCCGGCCCGCTAGCGCCGGCGCGCTATGCGACGGCTGCCAGCACGGGCTCAACGATTTCGTCCGCCAGCCAGCGGACGGAGGGGTATGGCGGGAGCGGCGCGAGCACCAGGTGACGCGCGCCGGCCTCGATGAAACGAAGCAACAGCTCGCGTGTGGCCGTGGGGCCGCCGATGCCCGGCCGGCTCGATGCCTCCTCAGCAGCGACCAGCAGTTGCACGGAGCGCGTGATCTCCGCGGGATCTCGACCGATCGCCACGCAATGCTCATCCAGGACGGCGCTCTTGTGGCGGAATTCCTCGATGTCACCGCGGGTTGGGCAGTTCCAGATGTCCGCATGTTTGGCGACGACGCGGAGCGCAAGTTGCTCGCCGCTCGCACCGATGACGATGGGCGGATGCGGGCGCTGCACGGGTTTTGGCTCACAGATCGCGCCTTTGAGCTCGTATGCGCGTCCGTCGAAGTCGAATGGTTCTTCCTCGTCCCACAGGCGTTTGGCGATGGCGCAAGCCTCGTCCAGTGCCACGAGCGCTTCGCTGGGTCGCACGACATCGATCCCGTACGCGTCGAACTCGCGATGCACGATCGCGAGCGCATCCGGATCGCTGACAGCGGTTCCGCCCGCGCCGATACCGAAGTCGAGTTTGCCGCCGGCGATGATGTCCACCGTCGCGGCCATCTTCGCCAGGACCGCGGGCCGGCGAGTCCTGTTGCCGGTGACCATGACGCCGAGGCGGATGCGCCGTGTCTGCGCGGCGAGCGCGGCGAGCAGTGTCCATGCCTCCAGCGCCGCACTGTTGGCAGGCCCACGGAGCGGAATCATGTGATCCCACAACCAGGCATGCTCGAAGAGGGGGATCGTGTCGGCCTCGCGCCACGCGCGGAGTATGTCCGCGTACGTGACGTTCATCTGACTGGTTTTGATGCCGAAACTCACGTGATTGCTGTCGGTTGTCACGTCACTCCTTGCGCAGTGTCAGTGCTCCGTTTCGAAAGGTTCGCCGGTCGCTCCCCGACGCGCTAACCGTGCGTCGTGGTGGTCGTGCTCGCAGGCGTCGCGGACGGATTCCATGTCGGCTCGAGTCCGACCGCCGCGGAGCCGACCACCAGCGCAACGAGCAGCGCCCACACCATGACACGTTCCTGTTTCGTGGTCTTCGTCTGCTCGAGGCTCCGCGTCGATGCGCGAAAGGCCCTTCGCGTGTAGATCACCAGATGCACGACGACGACGACGGCCAGTGAGATGACCGAGTAGATGTGGACGGTTGCCCATGTGCCACGGTCGGTGCCTTCGGCCCAGAGGACGACGCCGCTGATCGTCGCGGCGATCGCGCACGCGGTCAATGGCAGCGCCATGATGCGCGGCAGCAACCACGGCGGTCCGGCTGCGCGGTACGGGTCGCGATCGAAGTAGTAGTTCACCGCTCGCCATCCGGTGCTGCCGAGCTTGACGAGCAGGATCGGGGTGAGCGCGAATCCCAGACCGAAATGCACGGCTCGCAACGGCGTGAACGCGAGGCCCGTGAAATAGAGCAGGACGAGAAAGAACAGGATCACGAGCCCGGCGTGCGACGTCAGGACCAGGTTGCCGGCGACGGGAACGCTGCGCTGTGGGTGCGGACCGTCTTCGAGGACGTCGAGCGCATGCGCGAAGCGACCCGAGTCAACGTCGGAGGTCTCCGGTGGCATCGGACGGTCAGCCTACGCCTCGGCAGCCCCAATACCGATTCGGGGTAGCTGATACTGCAGGTTCCCTGTCAGCGCCACGAGGGAGGATCCCGTGCCGGAGAGCTTCATCGACCGCCTGGTCCGCAAGCAGAGCTGGCTGGACGGCCTCGCCGACTTCATCCAGAAGGTCACCGGCGCCACGTACAAGATCCTCGGGGCGCCCGGACGGATGCTCCAGAATCTTCTCCACGGCACGACCTTTCTCGGTCATCCGCTGCATCCCGCGCTCACCGACCTCCCAATCGGCGCATGGACAGTCGGCGTCGTCCTCGACTACCTGGCGATCTTCGGTCACTTCGTCTCTGCGGAGGCGGGGGACATCGCACTCCTCGTCGGCGTCATCGCCGGTGTGCTTGCGGTCGCCACCGGCTACACAGACTTCCACGACACATTCGGTCACGAGCGGCGCCTCGCACTGACACATGGGCTGACGATGAGCACTGTCGCCGCCGTCGAGATCGTATCGGTGTTCTTCCGCTGGCTCGGCGGCGCCGGGCTGCATCCGGCCGCAGTCGGTCTGGCATCGGCGGGACTGGTCCTCGCGGTGCTCGGTGGCTACATCGGTGGCCATGTCGTGTTCTCGATGGGGACTGCGGTGAATCGCAACGCCTTCTACAACGGCTCCGAGGACTACGTCGACGTCGGCACCAGCGACTCGTTTCCGGAGAACAAGCTTCGGCGCGTCATGGTCGAGGATCTGCCGGCTTTGGTCGTCCGTCAGGACGGCAAGCTTTGCGCGATCGGCGCCGTCTGCTCGCATGCGGGCGGTCCGCTCGACGAGGGCACGCTCGAGAACGGGAGGGTGACCTGCCCGTGGCATGGCTCGATCTTTGACGTGTGCACCGGTGCGGTGCAGGGCGGACCGGCAACGTTCCCCGAACCGCAATTCAAGGTTCGCGAAGCTGACGGGCGCGTCTCGCTGAAGCCGTCGGTCCCGCTGCACTGACGATCGCTGCGGACACGGCGGCGGTCGTGTCGGGCACGTGGGAGAATCGCCGCGCATGCGTTCGCTGAAAGCCGGCGTGATCGGCGCCGTCGTTGGACTGCTCGCCGTTGGGTGCGGGTCGGGCACCACCCCGGCGAAGACGCCTCCCGCGACCGTTCCAGCGGGCACGCCGTCCGCGACCGCAAGCGCTCCCAGCGGTCCGCCGTCTGCCCAGGTGACGATCGTCGGGGATCCGTCCATCGCCGGAGCGATGAGGATCGCCACCATCGAATGCTCGTTCCCAAGCGTCAACGGTGCGGAGATCTTCGTGACCGGGAGCCCGGCAGCCGCAGCGAGCACGTCGATTCACCTCACGCTGGCCGCTGGAGCGCTCGCGGTGGTCGCGGACACCGGCTCCGGGACCAGCTTCCACGCGAGGACGTTCTCCGGGACCGGCGTGAGCGGGTTCGACGCCGCGACCGGCGCGCAGCTGAGCGGATCGCTGACCGAGAACACGCCGAGCAGCGACAACGTGACGGGCGTTGGCAGGATCAGCTCGATCGCCGGAACCATCAGCTGCGCCGGCCAGACCCCGGGGACCACGACGATGGTGATGACCGGGACGCTCGCCGCCGGCGTCGTCTCGGGCGGCATCACGGACGTCCACGTCGTGTGCCTGAGCAATGAGGCCGAGACCCTCGGGGTCGTGCAGGTCGGCGGGTCGCCCGCCTACACCGCGATCTTCTCGGTCGCCGGCAAGTTCACCGCCGACGTCGTTCCGGCATCGGGATCCAGCGAGTTCTTCGTCTCCACGGCGTCCGCTGCGTCCATGCCGACGTCAACCGGTACCACCATCAATGGGGATGCAACCCAGCAGGTGAGCGCAGGCGCCACGGCCCACACCATCCACGTGACCGGTCAGTCGACCTGCGGGAGCTCCATCACGCCGTAGGCGGCGCGTTTTCCTCGATATAGAGTTCGGGATCCCTGTCCTCGCCGCTGATCCCACGCCGTCCGGCGTGGTCGCGCTCGAAGGCGGCGAAGGCGATCGCGACCTCCCGCTGCTCGGTCGGCAAGGCGAACTCGTCGAACTCGCGGAGCGGCCCCTCTTCCTCTTCTTCCATGTGCTCGGTGTTGGCCTTGTTGGTGGCATCGACCGCCTTCCACCAGGCCTCCTCGCCGACTGTGTGCGCCTCCGAGTCCCGGATGCCATCGCGGATGTCGTTGTGGTCGCGGATGGCGTCCTCAGTGTCGTCGACCGCATCCTTGTCGTCCTTGAGGAGACGCGGGTAGAAGAGGGTCTCCTCCGCGGCCGCATGGACCTCGAGACGGTCCGACAGCTCCTTCCAGAGCGCTGGCAGTGCATCGCTGTCGCCCCGAGCCTGCTCGAGCGCGGCGAACTTGCCGCGGAACCAGTCGTGGTCCATGCGGATGAGGTCGGTGACCCGGGACTTGTCTGCCATGTCAGCTCGCCAACGGTACCCCTTCCGGCTTCGCGTCTGATCGTGGCGCTGCAGACAGCGGCGTGGCGATGTCCTCGAGCGCGCGGCGTTCGGCGTTGACACCGAAGAACCAGGCGATGAGGCCGCCGGCGAACATGATCGCCGCACCGATGTAGAAGCCGATGGAGAGCGGACCCGGGTCCTTGCCGGCACCGATCAGTGCGCCGAAGATCGTCGGTGCCGCTACACCACCCGCGAGCTGCGAGATGGCGAAGAAGAAGGAGATCGCCTGACCGCGCAGCTCGAGCGGAAAGATCTCGCTGACCGTGAGATATGCGGACGAGGCGCCGGCGGATGCAAGGAAGAAGATGAGGCACCACATCGCGGTCTGCGTCACCGCGTTGAGCAGTCCTGCATGGAAGAGGAAGCCCGAGATCGCCAGCAGGATCGCCGACACGCAGTACGTGAAGAGGATCATCTTGCGGCGGCCGATCGTGTCGAACAGGTGGCCGATCGTCAGCGGTCCGAGCAGGTTGCCGAACGCGAACGGGAAGAAATAGTAGGCCGTCTCCGACGCCGGCACGTGGTAGAAGTTGGTCAGCACCAACGCGTACGTGAAGAAGATCGCGTTGTACAGGAAGGCCTGCGTGACCATCATCGAGAAGCCGAGGAAGGATCGGCTGCGGTAGTCGCGGAGCATGGTCTTGGCGATGCGCAGGTAGGACACGGTGCCGACACCGGTGACCTCGATCGCCTTGTCGTCCGGGACAGGATCGAGATGAACGCCTTCGCGCTCGACGCGAGCCTCGATGTCGTCGACGATCTTGTTGGCCTCTTCTTCACGGCCATGGGTCATCAGCCAGCGCGGGCTCTCGGGGATCGTCCGGCGCAGGTAGATGACGACCAGCCCAAGAATCGGGCCGATGAAGAACGCGAGGCGCCAGCCCAGGTTGACGGGAAGCAACTGCGGGTTGAGCAGGAAGATCGACGCGAAGGCACCGATGGCCGCGCCCGCCCAGTACGTGCCGTTGACCGCGATGTCGACGCGGCCGCGGTAGTGCGAGGGGATCAGCTCGTCGATCGCTGAGTTGATGGCGCTGTACTCGCCGCCGATGCCCATGCCGGCGACGAAGCGGCAGCCGAGCAGGAACCAGAGATTGAACGAGAGGGCGCCGAGGCCGCTGAAGACGAGATACAGCCCGAGGCACGCCATGAACATCTTCTTGCGCCCGATGAGATCGGTGATGCGGCCGAAGACGAGTGCGCCGACGACCTCACCAAGGAGGTAGATCGAGCCGAGAAACCCCACGTCACCCGTGGTGAGGTGCAGCGTGCCGCGGTCCTGGAGCACCGTTCCAACCACTGCGACGATCTGGATCTCGAGCCCGTCGAGGATCCACGAGACGCCGAGACCGCAGACGATGAGCCAGTGGAATCGCGTCCAGGGAAGACGGTCGAGCCGTGCCGGCACGAGGCTTCGGACGGTCTTCGTTGGCGAGCCGGACGAGGATGCAGGAGAGGAAACGGTCGACCGTGCTTCGGCAATGCTCACTTCACATTCCTCGCTTATCGAACCAGCAGGACTGAGCACGAGGCATCGCGGACGATCTTGTGGGCGACGCCGCCAAGGAGCAGATCAGTGACCCTCGAGCCGCTGTCACCGAGGACGATGACCGTGGCGTCGAACCCGTCGGCGATCTGCAGGAGCTCTCGCGCGGTCGAGCCCGCGCCGGGGCGGACCATTCCCTCGGCGCTGAGGCCCGCCCGCTGCAACCGTTCGACAGCCCGGTCGACAAGCGCCTGCGCCGCGCCACTGCTGTCCGCGGGGAGAGGCGGCGGAATGGCACCGGGCCGCGGCGTTGCGGCGATGACCGCCGGACGCTCGACTTCCTGAATGTGGGCGACCAGGACGGCCCCGTTCGCGACCCGTGCCAACTGTTCCGCCGCCTCGATGACCCGTTCAGAACGGTCCGAATCGGTGTCCAGCGCGACGACGACCCTCTCGAATACCGTCTCGCGCTCGTCCGGAAGAGCCACCAGGTGGGGAACGTGATCGCCGCTTCGGCGCCGGCTAGGTGCCCCAATAGGGGTGTTGGTTTTCATGATAGGGACGATATCAGCACGTCCCTGGAATTTCCACAACATCTGTGGCGTCCACCGCCGGTGCGTCCTACGCGGGCGTCACCGGCGGCGGGCTGTCGCTTGGCTGAGGATCAGCCTTTCCTGACTAAGAAGCGGGAGCGTTGAAGACGGAGATCCGGCCGTTGCCGTAGTCGTCCACATAGATCAGGCCGGCGCCGTCGACCGCGATGCCGAGCGGACGGTTGAGCTGACCGTTGCCGGCTCCCTTGACCCCGCCCCACGTGCCGAGGTACGCGGCTGCGGTGGGGATGGTGATGTCGAACGCGCTCACCGAGTTCTTCGTCGACTGCGTGACGTACAGGTTGTTGCCACTGATGGCGACGCCGTACGGTCCACCGAGCGGCTTGCCGCCGGGCAGTTCGATCGTCTGCGTCAGGGCATAGTCGGAATGCCGCTCATCGGGTCGACGGTTGGCGTGAACTCCTGAACTGTGCCCTCGTTGTAGTCGGCGGCGTAGATATTCCCCAGTGCGTCGACAGCGGAACTCGTGCAGCCGTTGAAGACATCAGGCTCGACCAGGATGCCGCACGGGAACTCCGCCACAGTCTGATAGCTGTAGCCTCCGCTGCCATTCGGCAGGTCTTGCATGACTTGGAAGTAGCCGATACCGCTGTCCGGGATGTACAGCGTTTCGGGGTTCGAAGTAGTTCCCAACGGCTCACCGGCAGGCCCAGGAGCCACGGTGATGCCGTCCGAGTAGAAGAACTGTCCTGGAGTGAACCCCTCGCCACCGAAGTCCTGGTCAAAGGTGACCGTCGGCGCGCTCGGCGGGCTGTTGGTGGTCGTGTACTCCTTGATGTAGCCCGACCGCGTGTCGGACACCCACACGTTGCTCGTGACCGGATCGATGGCCACCCCACGCGGGTAGTCCAAGGAGAACGGCCCGTCCAGGGTTGGCAGCCGGCTGCCCCACTGCTGCACGGGGCTCCCGGGAGTGCCGGCGGTGCTCGTCGGACCGTTGAATTCCTGGATGCGCTGGTTGAACGTGTCCGCCACATAGACGGTGGAGCCGTCCTGCGACACGGCGACACCGTTGGCGTCGGTGAGCTCCCCGAGAGGCGCCGGCTGCGACGGATCCGGGATCTGGTTGATCCACACGCCGGCACCGTCGGTGGTGTCGTAGAGCGGATGGAATGTGTCGATGAGCCAGCACGCGTAGTCGCTCACGAACACCGTGCCGTCGGGCCCGACCGCGATGTCACGCGGAGCGTCGAGCTCACCGTTGCCACCGCACGCCGACCCAACGCTCAAGCCCGGTGTGCCGATGGTTCCGGCGAGCGTGCCGGACGCGAGCTTGTGGGTGGTCGGATTGATGGTGAAGTTGTAAGCGACAACGTCTTCCTTGGCAGCATCGGCGATGTACGCCACGCCGCTGTTGCTGGTGAGCTCGTTGTTCGTGTCCAGCTTCATGCCGCGAGTGTTCGCGCTCAGCTGACTACGGACGCCGAAGAAGCCCTCGAACACGCCGGTGCTCGTGAAGACCTGGATGCAGTGATTGCTGACGTCGTTGACGAAGACGTTGCCGTACTTGTCGACGTCGATGCCACGGATGACACCGAACTGTCCCTTCGAGCAGTTGGTGCCGTTGGTCCCGAACTGCCCGAGAGCATGACCGGCCGAGTTGTACATGAAGACGAGGTTCGGGCTCGACTTGCTCAGGCCGGTGGATTGCACGAGGTACACCTCGCCCGTCGAGCTGATGCCGATGAACGGTGCGTAGTACGCGGCCGTGTTGGTCACCTGGAACTGGAACACGCCGGCGCTGTTGAACTGCGCGTAGCCATAACCGTTGAAAGCAAAGGCGACGACGAAGTTGCCGTTCGTCGGGTTCACCGCGATCTCCGACGGCTGCTCGGAGAACTGTCCAGGCTTCTTGCCCTTGGAACTGTACGTCGCCATGTACGCGCCGTCAGATCCGAAACGCTTGACGTTGTAGTTGTTGTAGTCATCGACGAGCAACGAACCAGGCTGCGAGCTCGTCGAGTCGCTCGTCGTCGGGTCCCACGCCATCCCGAACGGATAGACGAATGCGCCGCCCGCTTTGCCGATATTCATATTGAATGTCGGGTTCGTAAAGGTCGGCGCCGCCTGAGCGTTCCCTGTGCTCCCCGCGAACACTGCGGCGAGCGCTGTGGCAGCGACAACTGCCGACGACGCGGCCATGCGCGTGCGCGAAAGACGCCGACCAGCGGGCAAGTGTGTGTCTATCGTTCCCGTTCCCATGTGTCTCCCTCTCTCCAGAACCAGTAAAGCACCGGATGGCCGTGCTGTTCCAGACCCCCCGGTATGTCTCGATACCTTCTCCCTCCACAATTCTAGCCCGAGTGCAAAATCGATGTCATTTTTGATCTGAGCGGGAGCCTTGCTGCGATGGAAGTCATTTTGTCGACGCCAACACCGGCCGATGCCGGCGAGTTCATCGCGGCAGCCAGGGCGAGCCGCGCCCTGCATCAGTCCTGGATCGAAGCCCCCGACTCCGAGACGCGGTTCGCCGGATTCCTGCTCCAGTCAGGGCGCGACGATCATGCCGCCTACCTCTTGCGACATGCGTCGTGTGGCCAACTGGTCGGTTACGTCAACGTCAGCAACATCGTGCGCGGTGCCTTCCAGTCCGCCTACCTCGGCTATGGCGCCTTCGCGTCGCACGCCGGAAAAGGCTTGATGACGCAGGGACTTCGGGCGGTGATCGACGCGGCGTTCGGTGAACTCGGCCTGCACCGCCTCGAGGCGAACATCCAGCCCAACAACGCTCCTTCACTGGCGCTCGTGCAGCGTCTCGGCTTCCACAAGGAGGGCTACTCGCCGCGCTACCTCAGGCTGGACGGCGACTGGCGCGACCACGAACGCTGGGCGCTGCGGTCCGAGGACTGGCCCCCGGCCGCCGAATCGTGCTAGAGAAAGCTCGCGCTGGTCGCCGGGCGCTGCCGGAAGAAGCGGACGAGGCACTTTTCACAGCGGAACACGAGCCGGAGGCCCATGCGTCCGAGCACCTGGGTGACACGCGATCCGCACTGGGGGCAGGATGCCGCCTCGGCGAGATGGGCATCCAGCACCGGCTTCAGATCAAGCTGGACAGGGGTGTATTTGCGAGCCATCGATCAAACCTCCAGAAACGGACGAGCATCGGACTTTAGTGATACCAACGATATCATATTATCGGTCGGCTGCGCTGTGAGGTTCGTCACCGGCTCGCGACGGGCACTCACCCGCGCTCCAGGAGCCAGGATCAGATGACCGCTGCGGTCGCACGGCCGGACGGTGGCGGACCGGACCTCGACAAGCCGCTGTATACGATCGGTATTGCCGCCGACATCCTGGCGACCACGACGCAGACGCTGATGATGTACGAGCACTTCGGGTTGGTCGTACCGACGCGATCCGGCAGCAGCAACCGGCGGCTCTTCTCGCAGCGCGATCTCCTTGCGATCGGCGCAATCGAGCGCCTGATGCGGGGCCGCGGTCTCAATATGGCGGGCGCTCGGTACGTCATCGAATGCCTCCAACTCCTCGACGCACATGGGATCCCTCGTCCCGCGAGCCTCGCCGACGTCGACGTCAACCACCTGAAGGTCTGAGACTGCACACATGAGCACCGAACCCCGCGACCAATCCGACGATCGCCCTTCTGAAGCCGAACAGGAGGAAGCGGCGGATGCAGCTCAGCAAGCGGTGGAGCCGGATCGCCTGCTCCCCGGTGAGGACGAGCGCACTCCGCACATGGACGACGCCCTGCACTGGATGAAGGTCTATAGCGAGCTCCTCGACTTCAAACGCCGGCTGCTGGTCGTCACCGACGAGCGGCTGGTTGCGATGGGGGATGCCGCGCGCGCTGAGGTCGAGGACACCGACCTCAAGGTCTTGCGGGCGGAGGCCGACCGGCTCGAGCGCCGGTTCGACTTCTGGACAGCACGGGCTGCCGCAATGCGGGAGCCTTCGGCCTAGACGCGACCAGCAGCGGTATAGCGTGTTATGATAGTGCGACTATCAAATACGGCCATGGAGGACCGCAGATGTCTGGTGAACAGGATCAGGTTGTTGGCAAGGCGAAAGAAGTCCAGGGCAAGGTGACCGGCGATGCCGAGCGTGAGTCCGAGGGCAAGACGCAACAGACCGCCGGCAACGTCGAGCACGCGCTCGGAGAGGCAGCAGACAAGGTTAAGGGCGCAGCCGAGGGCGTCAAGGACGGGGTCGATCACAACTAAGCGATGCGCAGATCAAGCGTCTCGCTGTTACCGATCATCTGGGTGGTCATCGGGGTGGTCGTGGCCGCCACGCATCACTTCTTTGATCACCTCGCGACCATCGGGGCGATCCTCTCAGCGGTGCTCGCTGTGCTCCTCTGGCCGCTGATCCTTCTCGGAGTGAAGATCGCAATCGCGATCTGACGCCGCTACGCGGCAGTGGCGAGCGCCTCGTCCACAAACTGGAGCAGCCGGCCCTTCGGCATGAGCCCGACGGTCTGCCGAAGCGGCTGCCCAGCCTTGAACAGCAGCATCGTCGGCAGCGACATGATCCCGAATCGCGCCTGGGTCAACGGATTCGCGTCGACGTCGATGCTCACGACGAGGAGGGAGTCGGCTCGCTCGTCCGCGATTTCCTCGAGGATCGGCGCGAGCATCCGGCACGGTGGGCACCAGGATGCCCCGAACTCGACGAGTACGGGGATGTCGGCTCCGAGCACGTCGGTCTCGAAGCTACGGTCGTCGATGGGCTTGACCATGGTGGGTCTCCTGGTTACTGACGGGTGGTGACGGCTTTGTAGGCGGCACACGTGGAAGAGGTATGAGTCGCGGTGCGCGCACGCGCGGAGCGGCCTCGCGCCGGCGGCGGCGGATCGTGGTCCTCGGCGGCGTACCGGTCCCAGACAGACTGCCGTGACATCCCGAGACGCTCGGCGATGTCCGCCCAGCTCATCCCCTCGGATCGCGCGGCGAGGACCGTGGAGGCGCGCTTCGCTCCGATCATCACCGCCAGCGACCGCAGGGCTAGCAGCCGATCAGCCGTCGGCAGCGCGTTCAGTGCCTCCTGGATGGAGGCGACTGCCGAGTCCGCACCCGCGGTCGAGGCGAGGTAGGCCATATGTCAACTATAGCTGACATTACTCAGACCGAAGCGAACCAGTTCCGAGAGATGCCGCTCCTTTAGATCGACTGCCCGAGGCGGGTGCGGATGCCTTGGCCACCACCGGCGACTCCGGCGGGCCGTGCCGGCACAGCGTCGACATGAGCGCTGAACCACTTTCCCGGCGCGAAGATGCCGATGGCATCGCCCGCAGCCTTGTCCTTGACGATGAGATGACCGTCGCTCACCTCGATGTGCCGCCCGGCCTGGTACTGGTGCTTCTCGCCGGCGGGATCGATGACTATCACCATCGCAAAAGATTTCCTCTGGAATCGCCTCGGAACATGCGCTTGGGGCCGAGGATAGCATCGGCTGTGGCTCCAAAAACGCTTGTTACCACTCCACGTTGGTGGTCGCCCATGTCGCTTCACCGGAGCCGAGCGGCGTCACTGTTCCCGCTGCCGTGACGAGATACGAGTGCGCGGCTCCGGGATTGCTGAGATCGACGCAGAGCAACGTGCCGTCGGGCAACCACGAGTCCGCCGCCAGGTACGTCGACGTGCTGACTGCCTGGGCCGTGCCGGTGGCCGTCGGAATGATGAAGAGCTGATCAAAGCGTCCGGCGGTGCTGCCGCAGCCCGCGTCGACGCTGATGTACTGCGCGTCGAACGAGAGCGCAAACCCTTCGAAATCCTGGACCGTCCCGTGACCGGCACAGGCCGACGGCAGCGAAGCGGCGCTGAAGTTCTGAGCGATCCCCGCCGCGTTGACGAAGCGCCACGTCGCAGTCGCCTTATTGGGATGCGCGACGCAGAGCATCGAGCCGTCGAGCGCAACCGCCATGAGGTTGCATCCGGTTCCAAGTGCCGGCTGGACGGGGGTCAGCGTGCTGCTGCCCGCGTGCACGATGAAGGCGGTCGTGGTCCCTGTCCCGGTGGCGAGACAACCGGTCTCCTCGACCACCCAGAGATCGTCATTCACCCATCCGCCGACAGACCAAGCGGTGCTCGCAGGCCCCGGCGGCAAGGTCGCGACGACCTGCGGTTGCGATCCGGGGGTCTCCATGTCGAGCGTTCCACTGCTCACGCCGGTGTCGCACGGGCTCGAGTATCCGGGCCCCGCGACCCATGCCCAGGCATGGCCGTCCGGTGCGCCGACCACGCCATTCGAGCTCTCTGCCCCCGTGAGCTGCTGCAGGGTTTGCAGGCTCCCGTCAGCCTGGATCGCAACGAGCGAGCTCGCCGTGCTGTTCACCAGCGGCGCCGCGAGGAAGCCGTTTCCGAACGGCGAGAACAGCTCGAACGACTTGGATGCCGGGAACGAGAAGGCGGTTGTCCCGTTTTCCTGCAACAGATCCAGCCCACCGCCGGAGGCGAGCTCGGGGATGAGCGGTGTGACGTCCAGCGACTGCGGCGTGGGGGACGGGGCCAATGTCGCGGTCGGCGTCGGCGCGGGCGTCGCTGATGGGGCGGGTGTGGCCGAGGGGTGCACCGACGGTGACCCACACGCTGCGGCGACGAGTCCAAGGACAAGGACGGCCGCGACGCGTCGGGGCATACGCAATGCTAAGTCCAATTTGCCGCGCCGTTGCAGTCCTGGTCGACCGTTGCGAAGCGGCGGCTTCGTCGCCCGCTAATGCATCAAACGAACCAATCACATATTCGTTGACGCGCTCGAACTGCCGGCAGCGCGTCTTAAGACATTTTGGTCGAACGTTCCGGTTGCACCCGGCGCGTCCAGCGCGCCACAATGCTCGCCACGAGATCGGGTGAGGAGTGCAGGGGGGTCCTAGTGCAACGACGACTTGTAGTAGTGGTTTTTGGCGCAAATTCGCGCCGTCCAGGAGGAAGTAGATGACGTCTGTTCGTTCGTGGGCCGCGCTGGCATCGGTTGGTCTCGCGGTTGGCGCTGCGACCGTGGCCTCCGGAACGCCGGCTTCGGCCTCTGCAACAGTCGGCGGGCGCGCGATGCTGGCGGGGTCACTGACTCCGTCGTCCGAGCGTTCCAAGCCGGTCGGACACGTCGCCTCGGGGAGCGCGGTCAAGTTCGACCTCGTGCTCAACCTGCGTGATGCCGCCGGTGCCGCCGCTCTCGTCAAGGCGGTCTCCACGCCGGGATCCGCTCAATATCGCCACTACCTGACCGACGCGCAGTGGATCGCCCGCTACGCGCCCACCCAGGCTTCGGTCGCGTCGGCTGAGACGTGGCTTCGCGCTCAGGGCTTCAAGGTCGGGACCGTCCCTGCGGACCGTCTCTTCATCGCCGCCTCGGGCAGTGCTGCTCAGGTTGAGGCCGCGTTTGGCACCACCCTCAGCATGTACAACGTCACCGGACACCAGCTTCGCCTCGCGAACAGCACGCTGTCGATTCCCGCGTCGATCTCCGGAGCGGTCTCCGGTGTGGCCGGCGTGAATGAGTCGATCGCGACGAACGACCTCAGCCAGAACTTCGCAAACGTTCCGGCCACGTCGCCAACCCAGGAGCCGGCTCCGCCTGCTTCCTTCGCGAATCCGCAGCCGTGCTCGGCCTACTGGAACCAGAAGCCCGACACGGCAGACAACCCTGCGCTGTACAAGCCGTACACGAGCCCGCTGGACTACGACATCTGCGGGTACACCCCGAGCCAGTTGCAAAGCGCATACGGCCTGTCGAGCCAGATCAAAGCTGGAACGGACGGCTCGGGCGTCACGATCGCCATCGTCGACGCGTACGACGCGCCCACCCTGTTGAAGGACGCGCAGCACTACTTCACCCTGAACGACCCGTCGCAGCCGCTCACGAACAAGCAGTTCAAGAACGTCAAGCCGGCGTCGGTCGGCAATGAGGCCGAGTGCGGCGCAAGTGGATGGTTCGCCGAGCAGTCGCTCGACGTCGAGTCCTCTCACTCCATGGCACCTGGCGCGAACATCACGTTTGTCGGCGCCGAGGATTGCCTCGATACCAGCCTGCTGGCAGCTGAGAACACCGCTATCACCAGCGGCGCCTCCGTCGTCAGCAACTCGTGGGGCGACGTTCTCGGTGACCTCCTCGAGGACGCAGCGCAGAAGGCCGCGTTTGACAACACCTTCGAGATGGCGGCAAGCACCGGCGTCAGCATCCTCTACTCGAGCGGTGATGCCGGCGACAACTTCGCCGACTTTGGCATCGCGGCTCCTGATTACCCACCGTCCAGCCCATTGGTCACCGCGGTCGGCGGCACGTCTCTGGAAGTCGGCGCCACTGGCAACCGTGCCGGTGAAGTTGGTTGGTCCACGGGCAAGTCGATCCTCTGCGGCCCCGTCACCGCCAAGAACTGCGGCTCTGCCACAACTCCTGAGACGCCGTTGGGCTTCAACGCGGGAGGCGGTGTCGGCACGAGCTACACCTACCTCCAGCCCTCGTACCAGGCCGGCGTCGTGCCGGACGCGCTCGCATTGCGCAACGAGGCGCTCTTCGGACCGCAGCCACTGCGCGTCGTCCCTGACATCTCCATGGACGCGGACGCACAGACCGGCATGCTCATCGGCCTGACCGAGACCTTCCCGAACGGCAGCACGCATTACGGCCAGTTCAAGGAAGGCGGCACGAGCCTCGCATCGCCACTGCTGGCAGGTGTGATCGCGGATGTCGATCAGGTAGCAGGCGGATCGATCGGCTTCGCCAACCCGACCCTCTACAGCGTCGACGTGGCGCACCCGCAAGCCTTCCGGGACATTCTGCCGCCGGTGCATCCGAACGGATCCGCTGTGATTCGGGTGGACTACGCCAATACGCAGAACGCCAGCTCTGGCTACAACATCAGCCTCCGGGTCCTCGACTACGAGGGTCTCGAGACCTACTGCGACGCGACAGGCAACTGCGCGTCGCGTGACGTCAGTGTCTGGGCAGCACCCGGTTTTGACGGCATCACGGGCATCGGCTCCGTGGGTGCAACGTTCGTCAACCGGATCGCCGCCGGCTGACAATCGCTCTCCAGCGATAAACAGGAGGCGCCGGGAAACCGGCGCCTCCTTCGTCATTAAGGGGCAGTTCGCTGCGCAATGATCAGCGCGTGGACACGAACCGACGACCGATCACGATCGTCACGGGCGGGGGTCGCGGCATCGGCGCGGCGACAGCGCTCCACCTTGCCCGCAGCGGCCACGACGTGGTCGTGAACTATCGTCGCAACCACGAAGCTGCCGAGGGTGTCGTTCGTGCAGCGGAGGCGGCAGGTGCTCGGGCCGTCGCAGTCCAGGGGGACGTCAACAGCGAGGAGGGCGTCGAGCAGCTCTTCGCGACCGCGCGCGACGCACTCGGTCCGGTGACCGGTCTCGTCAACAATGCAGGCGCGACGCTCCATCTCGGTGACCTTGCCGACACGCCAGTCGCAGTCATCCGCCAGGTCATCGACGTCAACCTCGTCGGAGTGATCCTGTGCGCACGACGCGCCGCGCAGGTGATGTCGACGCACCGCGGTGGCGATGGCGGTGCGATCGTCAACCTCTCGTCAGCGGCCGCAACCCTGGGCAGCGCACACGAATACGTGCACTACGCCGCGGCGAAAGCGGGCGTCGAGGCACTGACGGTTGGACTGTCGAAGGAGCTCGCGACACAGGGGATCCGTGTCAATGCGGTCGCGCCGGGGATCGTGCGCACCGGCATCCACGCGGACGCCGGAGAGGCGGGCCGTGCCGAACGGCTGGCGGAACGCATTCCGCTCGGACGGCCTGGGGAGGCAGACGAGATCGCGGCGGCGATCGTCTGGCTCCTCAGTGCCGAGGCGAACTACGTGACAGGAGCGATCCTGCGGGTGGCCGGCGGACTGTAGCGGGACCTACGCGGCGACGCTGTCCTCACGGGCGCGGAATCGAACGATCGCGGCGGAGATGTTGTCCTCGAGCATCTGATAGAAGAGCTGGCGCTGCGAGATGTCAATCGCGGCTTCAACCTCGACGCCCTGGGAGCGACGCGCGATCCACGGAGGCACGCTGTCGGCAACCATCTCCGCGCCGACGCGCACGTGGATGCGGGACTCGTTGTCCTCCGCCATCTGCACGGTGACCGCGAGGACCGGACCGGTGTGCTCGACGATGCGCCAGCTGCGCTCCCAACGCGACTGCCGCCAGTGATCATGCTTGAGCCGCACTGCGTCGTCGACGATGACGCTCTCACCCGGACGGACGGTTCGCGCAAGCAAGGTCCGGATGTCCTTGTCGAGGTCGCGTGCGATCCAGTTGATCAGCCCTGGGCCACGATCGGAGAGATCGGGCAGGCCACTTGGGTTCTTCGCGAGCTCGCCGATTGCCTGCACCGTGCCGGCGTGGCGACGGCAGTATGTGGCACCTCCGACAGAAACGCTGTGGGCAGGGCAGATCGTCGTTGGGCACGAACGCTCACGCCGGTCCCGGTAGGAGCACGGCTTCGCCGTCATGTTCGAGCATCGACGTATGGAACACGGGGCCGTGCTCGTCTCGACCGTTGCGATGGCATCGTCCTGCTTGCTGCGGCGGAAGAGACTGCTGACACTCGGCACGCCCTGGTGCCATCGCCGCCCCGTCTCGCCGATGCGAGTATCCAAGGTCACCACACTCGTTACCCCCAAGGTCCCCATTCGGTGCGTACCTCGCGCACGCCTCTCTGGTGTCAATAGGAACGCACCCGAAGTTCTCTCCGCGATGGTGTGCGACGGCTTGCGAAGACCCGTTACTCGCGAGTGACGAGCCGTGAAATCGAGCGTGTCAACTCGCATCTCCTCGTCACCGCTGAACTCGCGCCGAGGAGCGACTCACCGATAATCGGAAGGGGAGGCCACCCGCATCACGGAGTCGTATTCACACCGATGAGAACTCGCGCGGTCGCCTTCCCGACCCCGAAAGCCACGTTGCACGGGTACCTGGCACTCCCCGATGGCGAGGGCGCTCATCCGGGCGTCGTGGTGATCCACGAGGCGTATGGGCTCAACGACAACATCCGCGACATCACCGGCCGGTTTGCGGGAGAGGGGTATGCCGCACTCGCCGTGGACCTCTTCACCGATCGCAGCCGGGTTGTCTGCATGGCTCGCCTCATGGGCGCGATGGTCGCCGGCCGCACGCCCGCCGCGGTCCCGGAATTGCGCGCCGCGCTCGACTTCCTCGTCGCGCAGCCCGAGGTTGACGGGGCACGGACTGGCGCGATCGGATTCTGCATGGGGGGTGGCATTGCCATCGCGTGGGCGACCCGGGACCGCCGGCTGCGCGCGATCGCGCCGTTCTACGGGACCAACCCGCGGCCGACTCAGGCGCTGCGCAGGCTCTGCCCCGTGGTCGGCAGCTACCCGGGAAAGGACTTCACCGCGCGGTCCGGTCGGAAGCTCGAGGCCGAGCTCAACGCGGCAGGCGTCACGCACGACATCAAGATCTACCCGGGCGCACGGCACTCCTTCTTCAACGATCAGGGCCGGGCATACGACGAGTCCGCTTCGGCCGATTCATGGCGACGAACCCTCGACTTCTTTGCGCAGCACCTGCGGGCGTCGGAGGGACGGCATGACCGAGCCGATTGATGTCCGCGAGCGCCGCGCGATCTGCGACCTGCTGACGGAGCTCGGCCCCGATGCGCCCACGCTCTGTGACGGATGGACCACCGCGGACCTCGCGGCGCACCTCGTGCTCCGCGAGCACTTTCATCGCTGGTCGGACGCGCAGCGCGCAAGGGAGAAAGCGAAGGGGTTTCCCGCGATGATCGCGCGCCTGCGAGCGGGGGCACCACTCGTCCCGTGGCGCGTCCCGAAGGTGCGCAACGTCTTCAACGGCCTCGAGTACTTCATCCACAACGAGGACGCGCGCCGGGCGAACGGCCGGGGGCCCCGGCAGCAAACGGATGACCTGGAGGCGCTGTCGTGGCGGATGACCGGGTTCACGGCACGGCGCGTCGCCCGCCGGATCCGGCCGTTCGGTTTCGCACTGGTCCTGCCCGACGGCCGGCGGCGCGCCTACGGCTCTGGAACGACGGCGACGTTGACCGGTCCCGCGAGTGAGCTCCTGCTGTATCTGAGTGGCAGGCGTGCGACCGCCCAGGTCACGCTCACCGGTAGCCCGGAAGCCATAGCCGCGGTGGAGCGAGCCGACCTCACGGTGTGACGAGCGCCGTGCCGTCCGACCCGATACGCTCAACGGGATGACCGTGACCACGACTCAGCTGGCCGACGCTGCTGAGATTTCGAGGCGCTGGATCCGGGCGCGAGCGACCGCCGACGAGCTGCCGGGCATCTCGTTCGGATTCAGCCACAACAACCGCATCGTGCTCGCGGACGCGCTCGGTTTTGCGGACGTAGCCGCAAGCCGGCGCGCAACGCCTGACCAGACCAGCTACCGCTGCGCGTCCATCACCAAGACGATGACGGCGACACTGGTCATGCAGCAGGTCGAGGCCGGTCGCCTCCGGCTGGACGAACCGATCGCGACCTATCTCGAATGGACTCGCAAGCTGCCGCACGCGAAAGACATCGACATCCGGCATCTGCTGATTCATGGCGGCGGCGTCATCCGCGACGGCTCGAACCACTGGGGCGATGACGACTTCCCGGACCGCGATACGTTGCGCCGGGAAGTCCGGCAGCAGTTGACCTACGCGGAGCCGTCGACAGGGTTTCGCTATTCCAACGTTGCGTACGCGCTGATTGGTGAGGCGCTCGAGGCGGTCACGTCGACACCGTTCGAGGCACTGCTCCAGCGCGACGTGCTGCGCCCGCTGGCGTTGGGCAACAGCGCGGCGTCACTGCTGCCGCGTGTGCGCAAGACACTTGCGACCGGCTACTACTACCGGCGGCACGGCGAGGAGTTGCGTCCAACGCGACATGCGGAGGCCCGAGCCTTCGCGGCTGCGGGTGGGCTCGTGTCAACAGTGCCGGACCTGCTGCGTTATCAGCAGGCGCATTTTCCCGGTGCCGGCGGTCTCGTCTCGGACCTGTCACGCCGCGAGATGCAGCGCACCCAGTGGATGCGCAACGAGGAACCGAATCACGGCCTCGGCTGGATGATCTGGCACGTCGACGGCATTGGCATCCGCGGCCACAGCGGCGGATACCCCGGGTTCGTCACGAAGATCGGCTTCTCCCCGGACCTTCGTATCGCGGCTGCCGTGCTCACCAATACGGCGGCACCGACGGCCGCGGTGTCGCTCGACGTCTTCTTCCACACGGTGTCGTGGGTGCGAAGGCGCTGGGAAAGCGCGACCGAAACGAGACACAATCACACGCGCACCAGCCTGGGGCGTTTCACCGGGCAGTACCGTGGCGACTCCGGGGAGTTCATCGTCGCGCGTATCAATCGCGCGCTCTATCTCGTCGACCCGACCGACACGGCGCCGCTCGCGTCGGCAGCACGCCTCCGGCCCGACGGCGCGCGCCGGTTCACGATCGTCGAGGGCGACGACTACGGACACTACGGCGAGGAGGTGAGCTTCTCCGTGAACACTGCGGGCAAGACCACGTCGCTCAAGTACGGGCCGCACACGTTGCGCAAGGCCGATATCTAGCGGAGGCGCCCCTACTCGCGGTGTTCGGCAGCCGACAGCATCTCGTGGAGGCGGCGCAACCGGCTCTCGCGGTCGCGAACGAACCGCTCGATGCCCTCGAGGATGTACGGCGTCGTGAGGTGCGCCTCGTCCATGACCTCGTCGACCGAGCCGCCCGTGCGCCAGCGATTGTCCCAGTCGGCGGCCATCGAGTACTCGGCGCCGAGCGGACCGTCGACCCAGTCGCGCATCTGCTTGAACGTGCGGTTGGTGATCGCCATGGCGTCGAGCCGGTCGGCGGCCCCGATGACGGCGTCGCGATATTCGGCCGGCTGCATGTGGAACAGCTGCGGACTGATCGCGGCGACGATCTTCACGTTGAGACCACGCGCATCGAGCTCGGGGAGCGCCTTGACGAGGTTCGCCGTCGACGTCGTGCCCTGGACGACGACGGTCCCCATCGGCGGACTGCCGGCGCGGAACTGGCGGAGCACGTACGCACCGCGAGCAGCCTCGAAGTGGCTCGGCATGCCGAGCGCTTCGCGATCGGGGAGCTCGATGGCGGGCCGCGTCAGATGGAGTGCGACGATCGGGACGTCGGTCGCGAGCGCAGCCGCGAGCACGACCGGCACCTCGTTGAACTCCCACGGATGCAGGTCGATCACCTTGCCTTCCGGAAAGAGTTGCGTGACGCCCGGTTCGTAGATGCCGAAGTGGGTGCGTGAGTCCTCGGCGGTCTCGGGGCCCGAGTGCCCCGCGACCCAGAGCACCTTGCCCACCTTGAGCTCGCAGTCCTGGGCGAGCTGGCTGAAGAGACGCATCTCGCCGTACTTCAGGTAGCTGAACGACCCGTATGTCGAGCAGGCGCCCCAGAACCCGTTGAAGTCGGTGAACGGGTCGCGCGCCATGTTCACCGTCGCCAGCCCCACGATCATGCCGGCGTTCGTGAACTCGGTGATCTCGGTCGGGAGGAGGGCGCCGTGCGGGTTGGTGTCGCGCTGGTACCAGCCGGTGCCCGGCACATCGCCGAAGTCCCGTGAGAAGCCCGCAAGCGCCGTCGAGTCGGCGAGATCCGCGGACGCGGCGATGAACAAGGGCCGGCCGTAGTCGCGCTGTGCGGTCGCGTTCACCCACGAAGCCCACGCGCCGAACGCTGCCCGGTTCGGTTGCTTGTCGCCGGGCTTGCGATACAGAGCGGCCGGATAGTTGCGATAGTCGGTCAATCCCGGATTGCTGAACACATCCGCGCCGCGGCCGCGGATGGTCGTGCCCTCGATCTCTTCGGGGACCTGTGCGGCGAGACTGACGAGGCGGTTCGAGATCGCGTCGACCACGGCGGGATGGCCGGCGAGTACCGCAGCCGCACGGCGGAGATTCTCCGCGGCCTGCTCGCGGACCGCGGCAGCATCTGCGGGCGCCGGCTCATCGACGCCGACGTAGTTCATGCCGTACTTTGTCATGAACTCGCGACGCAGCTCCCAGAACGGCGCGCTGTTCATCGCGTGCGGCGAGCCGTGACTCTTGTTGTCGTACTTGAGATAACCGCGCCCCTTGCGGGTCCGGAACCACGCGACCGACGGCACCCGGTCGGGGTTCTCGCCGCGCGCCGCTTCGAGCACGGCTTTCGTCACCGGTGCCCACTCGCTGCCGTCCATCGTGCCCGTGACGCGCCAGTCGTAGGCTCCGAACCACGTCGCAGGTGTTCCCGGAACGACCGACGACGCCGCGAAATCGTCGATCCCGTAGTCGTTCCAGTCGACGAGAAACACGAGATTCGACAGGCCGAGTCCCCACGCGGCATTGCGAGTCTCATGACTTGCGCCCGCAGTAAGGCCGCCCTCACCCTCGACAACGAAGACTTTCACCTCGTCTGCGCCGGCGATCTTCAGGGCGAGCGCTTCTCCTGCGGACGGTGGCATACCGTGCCCTGACGGGCCGGTGTTGAATTTGAAGAAGAGCGTCTTCCCGGCCATCTCGGGATGACCGGCGAGCCCGCCCCGACGGCGCAGCATGAGCAGGTCCTCGAACGTCAGCGCCCATCTGCCATTGTCGGGAAACGCGAATGCCGGGTCATCATCGCGGGCGGCACGGATGCGGAGCACCTCATTGAGCGCCGCGAGCGATGCATAGACCACGGGCGCCGTATGTCCCGCCGAGAGGACAAAGCGGTCGGCGTAGGCGAGCCACGGCCGCCGGATGTCCCAGCGCATCGCGCCCGACAGCATCGTCGCGAGCAGCAGGTGGACCTTGGAGCGCGACCCGCCGGGATGACCGCTCTGCCGATAGTTGAGCGCCAGGTCGATGAACTCATCGATGACGTCCTTGACGACCTCCCAGTCGGCGAACGAAGCCTCTGACTCGGCATATGACCGCTCGATTGACTCGGCTTTCAGCGTCTCCACCGGGGCAGGATAGCCGGGTTGAACACGCCCGAGGTGCACTCGGGCGCAGCGATCCCCACGTGTGTCCCGACGCGCGACGTATCCTCGGAGAGTGACAGGAGAACGCATGACATCGAACTCACCGGCGGCCGTCCACGAGGCGGCCCATGACGCGATCCGGACATCGTCGGATGAGTTGCTCAAGACCTCGAGGGCGATCCACGCGCTTGCTGAGATCGGGTTCGAAGAAGTCGAGTCGTCGCGTCTGCTGAGTGACGTGATCGAGCACCATGGGTTCCAGGTGGAGCGCGGTGTCTCCGGCATGCCCACCGCGTTTGTCGCCCGTCGCGGGACCAGCGGACCGCACGTCGCATTTCTGTGCGAGTACGACGCCTTGCGCGGTCTCGGCCACGCATGTGGCCACAACCTCATCGCCATGTCGTCGGCGGGCGCTGGGATTGGGCTTGCGGAGTCACTTGACGCAGCCGGCGTGAATGCGCGCGTGACCATCGCCGGCACGCCGGCGGAGGAGGGTGGCGGTGGCAAGATCCCGATGTGCGCCGACGGTCTCTTCGACGATTGCGATGCGGTGCTCATCTTCCATCCGTCGGATCGCACCGCAGCGGTGCAGTACGCGCTGGCGTGCACGCACTGGGAGTGGACATTTCGCGGCAAGGCGGCGCACGCCGCCGGCCATCCCGACCACGGCATCAACGCGCTCGATGCCTTCGTGCAGGCGTACAACGGCATCTCGCTCTGGCGCCAGCAGTTGCGTGACGACGCGCGCGTGCACGGCTTCATCATCGAGGGCGGTACTGCGCCGAACATCATCCCGGAGCTCACGCGCGGGGAGTATCTGACTCGGGCGCGCGATGGCGAGTACCTCCGCGAGATGAACGCCCGCTTCCGCGCGATCTTCGAAGCAGCAGCGCGCGCGACCGGATGTGAGCTGCAGCTCGAAGAGAGGGAGACCTATCTCGACCTGCGCTCGAACGCAGTGCTCGCGGAGCGCACCAGCGAGCATCTCGCCGCTGTCGGACTCAAGGAGGACGTCGTCGTCCCGTGGGCGCGGACCGGTTCCACCGACGTGGGCGACGTTTCCTACGCAGCGCCCACGTTGCACCCGGAGTTCGCCATCGCCGACGAGGGCACCGGCCCACACACCCACGCGTTTCGCGACGCGGCGATCACGCCCCGTGCTGAGGAGGCGATGCTGCAGGCGGCGGAAGTCCTTTCCCGCGTTGGCGCCGACGTGATCCTTGACGCAGACCTGCGCCGGCGTGTTCGCGAGGCCTTTGCAGCGCAGCCGCAGCACCGCGAGGAATGGAAGGGCTCGGGAGCCTAGCTCGACGCGACGACGCGGTGAGCGTCAGCGGTCGTGGATGGTCGTGTATGCGAGGACGCCGCCGAAGCCGATCAGTCCGGCTCCCGCGACGCCGTCCGTAACGCGCACGGCGCGCGTGCTCATCGAGCGTCGCGCGAGGGCGACGCCGGTGGCGAGCATCGTCACCCACGTCAAGCTGCCGATGGCGACACCGGTGACGAGTAGGACCGCGGCATTCGTCGTGTGGACCAGCCCGGCGGTGCTGGTGGCGGCGAAGATGGCCCCCCACGACACGATGGTGGAAGGGTTCGACGCAGTGCCACCTAGGGCGGTGAGGAACGCACGCCTTGGCGTTGAGGTCTCGAACGCCGTCTCGCTGCCGACGCGAACGCGCACCGCGCTATAGAGCGTGCGCGCGCCGAGCCAGATCAGCACCGCCGTCCCCAGCAGACCGAGTGCGAGGCGCACGGGATGGATGTTGAGCAGGGGAGTGGCGCCGCCCGCGCCGGCGGCCGCGTAGAGGCCGTCGATGCACGCGATGCCCGCGCCGATCGCAAGGCCCACCTTCCATCCGCTGCGCAGCGTCGAGCGAATCAGGAAAAGGGACATCGGGCCGAGTTGCAGGGCCACGAAAAAGCCGAGTCCAAACCCAATCGCAACGGCGTCCATCCTCGCTCAACTCTAGCGGACGAACGAACCGCTCGCGCGCGGGCTACGTCTCCTCGTCGAGCCGCGAAAAGGTGGTCCGGCTCCGCTGACGGGGATCCCGGGCTGGAGCGACGCGGACGACCACCTGGTACGTGATGAGCGCGACAGCGACGTGCATCACCATCAGCACAAGCACCGCACGCGCTGGCTGGTGCCGCACGAGCAGCCAGACGTCGGGAAGGAACAACACCAGGGAGATGAGCACCGCGAGCCTGCTGCAGAGCCATCGCGGCGACGAGCTGATTCTCGTGACGATCGGCCAGCCTGCGCAACCGACGACGACGCCGATGACCGTGAGCTTTGCGTAGTCATCAAAACGGAAATGCGGATAGCCGGCTGTCGAGGGGAAGACCGATGTCCCAACCTTGACGATGGCAGCATCGGCCAGGAGCGCCCCGGCGACCGCGAGTATCGTGGCCACGACGACCCACTCGAGCCGCGGCTGGCGCCGCGATGGGGACCAGTCCACGCGCGCGAGCGCAAGCGCGCGATCGACGAGCGCGATATTCGTCTTCACGATGTGTGGCCGCGGACGGACGACATCTCCGTAGCCTACCGTGCGATTCCTTGCAGAACGGTGAAGGCCGGTCGGTGAGAGTACGCTGCGGAGCATGGGTTTTCGGGTGCTCTCGCGGTGATGTGGCTCGGTGCGACTGCTCATCGCCGAGGATGACGCGAAGCTGCGCGACGTGCTCGTGCGGGGGTTGACCCAGGCGGGATACACCGTCCACGCCGTGTCACGTGGCGACGAGGCGCATGCAAACATCATGCGCAACACCTACGATGTCGCCGTCGTCGACTGGCGGATGCCCGGTCGCGATGGGATCGATGTTGTTGCGACGCTCCGCGCGGATGGTGTCTCGCTGCCGGTCCTCATGCTGACAGCGCGCGACACGCCACCGGACCGGATCCGAGGGCTCGACGCCGGATGCGATGACTATCTCGTCAAGCCCTTCGAGTTCGATGAGCTGCTCGCTCGTCTGCGTGCGCTGCTGCGCCGTCCGGCCACGACCCTCGGCGTGCGGCTGCGCGTTGGGACGCTGCTCATCGATTCTGCCGCGGGGGCCGCCTCAGTGAACGGGCGGTCGATCGCTCTGACGCCCACCGAGTACGCAATCGTCGAGCTCCTGACGCGGCGAAGCCCGACAGTCGTTCGCCGTGATGCCATCGCCAACCACGCATGGCCTGACTCACTCGACGCCATCGGTTCGAACAACATCGACGTTCATATCGCGCGCATACGGGCCAAGGTCGTGGATGCCGGTGTCCGTATCGAGGCGGTGCGGCGCGTCGGATATCGGCTCGTGGAGCGATGAGCCTGACGGCTGGTCCGGCCCGTCACGCTCTGCGGACGGCGGTCATCGCCACGGCGGTCGTCGCCGGGCTGATGCTGGTGCTGTGCGTCGCCGTTGACGTGGTCGTCGCGCACACGGTGCGCTCGTCCGCGGAGCAGCGCCTGACACACGAACTCCACCAGCTGATTCCCGAGTCCGGCGGTCACACGCTCGATGAGCCCGACCTCGATGACCCGCTCCTGGTGTGGCGGCTCAACGATGCAGGGAGCATCGTCGAACTCGACGCCAGGTGCTCCGGCGCTCCCTGCGCGGGCGCAGACCGCTGGCGCCCCAACCGAGATGATGCTTGCGGGCAGCGACGTGCTGGTCGCCGGAGCACCGTTCGACGGTGGCCGGTTGATCGGAGCGATCAGTCTCGCGGCGGAGTCGACCTCGTTCACCACGCTCCTCGTCACCGAAGCGGTGGTCGGACCGATCCTGCTGGCGCTGGTCTTCGGCGGCGCATTTGTTGTCGGGCGGCATGCAGCCGGACCGATCGAACGGGCCCGACGACGGCAGCTCGAGTTCACCGCTGACGCATCGCACGAGCTGCGCACGCCGCTTGCCGTAATCGAGGCTGAGACATCGCTCGCGCTCTCGACGCTCCGCGCCGGGGAGGCCGGCGCGGACACCATCGCTCGCGTCGGCGCGGAGACGCGGCGCATGCGCACGATCGTCGAGGACCTTCTCTGGCTGTCGCGCTTCGAACTCGATGCCGCCCGACCCTGTCTCAGAACCGGTCGACCTGGCGACCGCGATCAACGTGGGAACGCGTCGATTCGTCGCGATAGCCGACCGGGAGGGAATACGACTCGACGATCTCGCCGACGCCACTGATCCAGCGCTTGTTGACGCGCCGGCGGAATACATCGACCGCCTCATCGGCGTGCTTGTCGACAACGCCTGCCGGTACACGCCTCGAGGAGGTCGGGTCAGCGTGGCCGTTTCGCGTGACCGTCATCGCGTGCGACTCACTGTCACGGACACAGGCCCGGGATTCCCGAAGGACCGCCGCGAGCGGATCTTCGACCGGTTTCACCGCGCAACGACTGAGGGTGACGGCGCGGGTCTTGGTCTCGCCATAGCCAACGCGATCGTTGTGGCAACTCGCGGGCGTTGGGAGATCGATGACGTTCCTGACGGCGGAGCGTCAGTCGGCGTCGTCTGGCCGGCCTCGCGCTCCCGTTTCACCGACCGCGACCATGCTCAGCGCGGCACGGGGGCACGCAGCGACGGCTCGCCGAGCGATGTCATATAGCTCCGGGGGCAGTGCTCGGGGATCGATGACCGGATAGCCCCAGTCATCCATGCGGATGCGCTCCGGGATGAGCTCATCGCACATGCCGTGAGCCTTGCATTTGATCGGATCAACCCGCAAGCGCAGCCTCACCACCAGCCGGCCTCGGTTTCGGGAATGGGCAGCAGGGGAGGGAGATCGCTGTAGCGGCATGCCCCGTTGCGGAGGTGACTGCGCAAATCCGCCCCGAACACCTTGACGGCGCTCATGACGAGCCCGGCGGTCCCGTCCGGGTGCCGGCAGGCGCCGCGGCCGAGCACGTCCGCCGACCACCGAGTCAGGAGGTCAAGCGCAGCCGGTCGCGCTCGGCCCATCGCAACTCGGTGGAACGTGTCGGCCAAGGCGGGGAGTCCGAACTGGCACGGACCGCACTGCTTGGCGAACTCGTTGGCGAGGTACGTGAGCACGCGATCTGTCTCGCTCACCCCGCAGGCGTTCGCCGGCAGCACGGCGATCACGCCGGCACCGATCGCCGCACCCGCGGCGCGGAGCGCATCGCGGTCGATCGGAACGTCCCAGATCGCTGGCGCCGTGACCCAACGTCCAGAGTACCCGCCGATCAGGACAGCGGAGGGATCGCCCTTCTCGCCACCGGCCCGTTCGACAATGCCACCGATCGTTGCGGTGCCGTCAGCTTCGAGCACCCCGGGAGATCCAACGGCACCCATGACCGAGAGCAGCGTGGTCCCCGGCGTGCGCGCGGTGCCGGCGGAACGGAACCAGGCTGCTCCGCGACGAGCGATGAGCGCCGCATGCGCGAGCGTCTCCACGTTCTGCACGAGGGTTGGCTTCCCGTCGACGCCATTCTGGTACGGACGCGGCGGTACGACGCGTGGTTTTGCCAGCCGCCCTGAGACGCGAGCGATGAGCGCAGTCTCCTCACCGGCCACATATCGGTTCGGTCCGGTCACGACCTCGATGAAGACCTGCGTATCGATGCTTCGGCGGCGTTCGGCGATCGCGGCCTGGAGGATGCGGCGCGTCTCGTCGTCGCCCCGTGACGTGTAGACGATTGCGCGGTGCGCTCCGACGGTCTCGGCGGCGTGCTCGAGTCCGTCAAGCACGAGGTGCGGTCGCAGCGCTATCAGGGTTCGATCCTTGACGCTCGCCGGCTCCCGCTCCGCGGCATTCGCGATCACAACCGCATTGGCGCCTTGTGTGTGATTCGACACCGCTCGCCACTTGGTCCCCGTCGGGAAGTCCGCGCCACCGCGTCCACGCAGGCCACTGTCGTCAAGGGCCTGCAGCAGCACGCCAGGCTCGACCGACGGACGTGGTCCGAATGCACCGAGATGCGCTCGCAGATCCTCGAGATCGCGCACATCGGGGAGGAGCCGCTGCATCGCGGTGGCCGCCGGCGTCACGGGGTCGCAGGTGTCGGGCGCGTTGTGAGCGTGCCGTTGATCGCCGTGCCGTTGGTGACGAGTTGCAGCGTGACGCTCACCGTTCCGCAATCGGCGGTGACTGCGCTGGTGCCGATCGACGCAGGTGCGTCGCAGAGGGAAGTGCCCGCGCGGGACATCGAGAGGCGTCCTGAACCGTCGGCATTCGCGACAACCACAACGTTGAGTGCCGTATCACGCGTGTCGACCATGGTGGCGGTCACGCTTGTCTGGGATCGTGCAAGCACGCCGCGCACAGCATCGTCGAGACCCGCCGCCAACGCGGCGGGGCTTGGTGCGGGTGGTGAACTCACCGTGCGCGTCGTCGCCCCTGCGAGGAGGTCGGCTGGGGTGCCCGCGGCCTTCGCCCAGCCAGGTTGGAGTGGACCCATCGCCATCCACACGATCAGGACGCCCGTGCCCGACAGACCGCAGGCGATGCCGACCCATCCGAGTGCCTTGAACGGAGAGGAGACCTGGGCCAACCTCCACACGAGCGCGCCGATGACGGCAATCACGCATATGGTCACGAGCAGAAGTGCCCAGACCGACTTCGTGTCCGTGCCGGTTCCGATGCCGTGGATCACCGCAATGGGCCAGCTGATGTACGCCAGCATGTGCACGATGCGCCACGAGCGCCAGCTCAGGCGATGGCGCACGAGACTCGTCGCAGTGATCGCGATCAGCAGTTCAATGCTCACCACGCCGAGACCAAGCCACAACGGCCGATACGAAGCGATGAACGGCACCACGGTGTCGAGCACGGTGAGCTTCGCGAAGGGATCAAGCACTGATGTCGCAATGTGCACCAGCAGGAAGACGACGACGAGGAGCGAGAGGTCGCGGTGCACGGACTGCACAACGAATCTCGGCCAGTTGCGCCCGCTGCGGCGCAGAGACGTCACCAGACCGACGGCGACCGTTGCGCTCAACAGCACCAGCGCTGTGTAGCCGCTGGCGCGCGTTGCGTACCACATCGGCGTCGGCCCCAGGGCTGCTGCTATCACGGCAGTTGCGGGATCAGGACCCGCCCGACACCGCGCTGGGAACCACGCCGTTGCCGGCGAGCGGAGGCTCGCCCGGCGGTACGAAGTCGGGAGACGTCACGCCAGTGGCCGGCTGACTTGGCCCACTCACCTGCGTTGATGCCGACGGCGTCAGCGAGCGGCCAGGCGCGGTCGTCGCGGCGACGAGTGCGATGACGGCGGTGAGCCCAGCGGCACCGACGCCCGCAAAGACGGTGATGTTCCGTGCGCGCGCGAGACCCCGATCTCTGCGGAGACGAGCCGAGTCCAGCGGCGTGTGACGGGGCATGCTCCGAAGGGTATGGCGACCACCCTTACAGAACGGTGAAGGTGCGCAGCCACCACCTTTCGGCAATGACTGCACACCCTCAGGCGGCGAACTTAGGCTGCCCGAACCTGTGCGGCGCGGGGGCCCTTGTCGCTGCGCTCCACCTCAAAGCTCACGCGCTCGTCGGCGGCCAGTGTGTCGAAGTTCAACGAACTATCGACGCCGCTGCGATGGAAGAAATACTCCTGTCCATCTTCTGCGGAAATGAAGCCGAAGCCGCGATCGGCGACGACCTTCTTGATCGTACCAGTCACTCTGGTCTCTCCAATTTCCTTCTCGAACGCAATAACAGACGCAGCGCGTCCGTTCGAGAAGGAATGACGACCACGAGCGATACACCCCGTGAATGGGGCGATGCACACATCCTACCCTATCGTCCGAATTGACAAACCTTCCGTTCACAATCCGTGCAAATGGCCGGTGCGGAAGCTCTCATGGCATCGACGCTCGTCCCCGAGCCACGCGTCGGTCGCGTCTATCGTTCACAGCGCACGATCCGGCTCGCCGATGTCGCCGCTGACGGCCGCCTCCGTCTTGATGCCATGGCGCGATACATGCAGGACGTCGCGTCCGATGACGTCACCGACGCAGGCGCGGAGGACGAATTGCTCACCTGGGTGGTTCGGCGAACACTGATCGACGTCGAGCAGCAGTTCAGCGCCGATCGGACCGCCTCGCTGGCGACCTGGGCGAGCGGTGCCGGATCGCATTGGGCGGCGCGGCGGACGTCGATCACCGGCGACGCCGGCGGTCACGCCGAGGCGGAGAGCATCTGGGTGCTGCTCGATCGAGCGACCTCACGTCCAGCCCGTCTCCCCGCCTTGTTCGAGCAGCTGTACGGGACCTCCGGGCTCGGACGCAAGGTGTCGGCCAAGCTCGAGCTCCCTGCTGAGCCTGTTGCCGAGACGCGGAAGCTTCGCTGGCCCGTCCGCGTGTCCGATATCGACACCCTTGGTCACGCCAACAACGCCGTGTACTGGGCGGCGATCGAGAGCGCCCTGGCAACGGATCCCGACGGCGCCGCGATGGGCGGGCATCTGCGCGGGGTGCTCGAGTATCGCCGCCCGCTCGACCTCACGTCCGATCTCGAGCTGGCGATCCTCCGGGATCGCCTGGAGACCGCCGTCTGGTTCGTCGACGGCGGCGACACCGCGGCATCCGCGGTGATCCGCCGCCGATCGAACCAGTAGCTCCGGTCAGGAGACCGCGATGCCCTCGAGCCCGGAGTGGCCGGGCAGCTCAGGGGCGACCGAGCTTCCCCCGGTGAAGGACAGCGAGCCGTTGCCCTGGACCGCAAAGCCGTCGACGATGTCGCCGCCGCCGGTCTCGACGTAGAGGAAGGCGCCGTCCGGTGTGGCCGCGAGGTCGATCGGCCCAGCGTCCGTCGGCGTCTCGCTCACGATGGCCGGCGCGCCGCCGGAGCCGATCCTGTAGCCGGTCAGGAGCGCGCTCCCCGCGTTTGCGCCGTAGAAGAACCGGCCGGCGCGCGTGACCCAGCACAGGGCGGCTTCCCCGTTTGCGAGCGACGCGCGCTCGGTCACGCTGCCGTCGCTGTTGATCGCGTACGTCGTCAACGCACTCGTACCGGCCTCGGTAATGACGAGGTCACCCGCGCGATCGAAGGTGAACCCGAACGGCACCGGGGTCGCGGAAACCGTCGCCACCGGAGCCGACGACAGCGCCCCTTCGGCGAACACCCGGAAGACGTCGATCGAGCTCGTGTTTGCCTTGGTGGTGACGACGAGCTGCCGTCCATTGGGCGTGAGGCCGATCTGGCCGGGCGTGTTCAGAAACTCGGGCGTCAGGCCTTCCGTCAGGTTGAGCGAGCGCGCGCTGCCTGGGATCCGGTGCAGCGTGCCCGTCTCGAACCCCTGGACCGAGCCGGCGCCACCGGCATTCAGCACGTAGATGCGGCCGCCGGCGGCAGTGATGCTCACCGGAATCGTCCCACCAGAACCGACCGTGATCCGATGGCTGAGCTGCGTGCCGTTTACCTGAAACTCGGTGATTGAGTTGCTGCCACCGTTCACCGTGACGAGGACACCGTCCGCGGCGTCGTAGACGAGGCTGTTCTGCGAAGCGAGCTTGTCAACGACCGCGCCGTCGAGGGCGACGCCGATCCCGCCGGTGTTGTATCGGCCCGCGAACGAAAGTTCACCATGCGAGCCGCGACGGTACGAGACGATCTGATTGCCGGTCGTGTCATTGGTCTGCACGAAGACCGCGTGAGTTGCCGGTTGCGTCGTTTGCGCGTGAGCCGCAAGTGGTGCGGCGAATCCTGAGATGCCGAGCACGATGCCCGCACCCACGGTCATGCGAATACCTCGTTGCAATGTCGCTCCTCGTGATGAATGGACTGACGTTTCGCAGCACAGTCCCTCACAGGCACGCAGGCGTTACGTCTCATCCCACGGGCAGCCGAGATCCACAGCACGCGTAACGTTTGACACTGATCACGAGACAGGAGTGCGTGTTGATGATGAGCCGGCCGCCCGGAAGCGAGGGACGGGCGTCTACGCTGCAGGGTGTGGAAGCCGAAACGTCGCTGGTCGATCGCCTGCGCGGAGGTGATGAGGCGGCGTTCGTGACTTCTGGTCGGCCGGTACCATCAGCCGATGTTGCGTCTGGCGCGCTCAATGGTTTCGAGCGAGGCCGTCGCCGAAGAGGCCGTTCAGGACACGTGGCTGGGAGTCGTGCGCGGCATCGACCGCTTCGAGGGCCGTTCGTCGTTCAAGACATGGCTGTTTCGCATCCTCGTCAACAGGGCCCGTTCCGCTGGAACGAAGGAGGAGCGGCTCGTCCCCCTCGACGAGGGTCCCGTTGTTGACGCCGGACGCTTCGACGCAGGTGGTCAATGGGCCGACCCGGTCGCGCAGTGGCGCACCGAATTCGAGGACCGTCTCGAAGCAGCCGTATGGGCGCCGATCCTCAAGACGGCGCTCGAGCAACTGCCGTCACGGCAGCGCACAGTCGTCGTGCTGCGGGACGTCGAGGGGCTGTCCGGTGATGAGGTCTGCGGGGTCCTCGGCATCAGCGCCGGGAACCAGCGCATCCTGCTCCACCGAGGGCGGAGTCGCATGCGCGAGCTGCTCGACGGCCAGATGGGGAGGGCAGACTGATGCTCTTCCTGCGATCGAGAGATCTCGTGTGCCGCCAGGTCGTCGAACTCGTCACCGATTATCTGGAGGGGACGCTCTCGCGGCGCGACCGGCGCAGATTCGAGCATCACCTCCGCGGTTGCCCGAACTGCACCGCGTATCTCGAGCAGATTCGAGCGACGATCCGTGCCACCGGCACGATCGAGCCCGACGACCTCACCCCGGAAGCGCGTGAGGACCTGACCGAGCTCTACCGGCGCTGGCGGTCCGAATAGCCTTATTCCACCTCAGGTTTGCGTGCGCGACTCGGCGCGACGCGCGAGGGTTCGCCGGGCATCTTCGGATACTGCGGAGGCCACGGTGCATCGGGGAGTCCCGCGGCGGTGTCGCGAACGTGCAGCGCATACACGGCATCGAGCGACTGCGGCGCCGACGACATCACCAACCACGGGTCGCCGTCGCGTGCCACGCGTGGGGGTACCGACACGATGGTGAGGGCGTTGGGGTCGATACCCTCGAGCTCGTCCCACGCGAACGGCGTCGAGACCTGAGCTCCAGGCCTCGCACGCACGGACCAGGCGCCGAAGATCGTCTTGTGCGGCGCGTTCTGGTTGAAATCGACAAATACTCGTGTGCCGCGTTCCTCCTTCCACCAGGCACCGGTGATGAGGTCCGGACGGCGGCGTTCGAGCTCGCGAGCCACCGCGACGGCCGATGACCGCACCTCATACGACGTCCAGAGCGGCTGCAGTCGCACGTACACGTGGATGCCGCGATTGCCGGTGGTCTTGGGCAGACACATGACGCCGAGGTCGTCAAAGAGCGCATGGACCTCCCGGGCCGCCTCCTGCACCATGGCGAAGGTGACGCCGGGGCCGGGGTCGAGGTCGATGCGGAGCTCGTCGGCGTGCTCGGGGTCGGACGCCTGAGACGGCCAGACGTGAAAGCCGAGGCAACCCATGTTCACCGCCCAGAGGACGTGGGCCAGGTCGGCGGCGACGAGCGCGCGCGATGTCGTGCCGTTGGGTGTGCTCACGATCGTCGTCTCCAGCCAGTCCGGGCGTGTGTCGGGCACCCGCTTCTGGAAGAACGACGGCCCGCTTGCCCCGTTGGGAAATCGCTGCAGCAGCACCGGGCGGCCGCCCATCGCGCGAAGCAGCGGCTCCTCGACGGACTGGTAGTAGCGGACCAGGTCGAGCTTGGTCTCGCCGCGCTCGTTGAAGTAGACCTTGCCGGGGTTGGTGATCTGGACTTCGCGACCGGACGCCTCGATCACCACGACGTCATCAGCCATCGCGGCCGAGCATAGACGCCCCGCGACGCAGTGGAGCGCCACAATCCACTCCGCGAGGAGGCGCAGACATTTGGCTGAGGAATCCCAGGACTTCGGAGGTCTCATCGACTTCCACCCGTACCGCGACCGGTTCGAGGCCTATCACCGGATCCCCGTGGAGCCGCGCTCCCGCGAGAGCATCCTCGCTGAGCTAGGGGCGATGGCGGAGGAGGAGGATCGGATCGGCAACGCCGGCCACGTGTCGGGATCGATCTACCACGGCGGGCATGATCACTACCGCTTCCTGATCGAGGCCTACGGGCTCTTCGCGCACGCCAACGTCCTCCAGCGCGACATGTACCCCAGCGCAACGAAGCTCGAGGGCGAGATCGTCGCGATGACGGCGTCGCTGCTCCACGGGGAAGCCGTTCCCTCGCATCACCCGGGAGAGGAGGTCTGCGGGGTCGTCACCTTCGGCGGCACCGAAAGCCTCATCAATCCGATGCTCGTCTACCGTGAGCGCGGCAGGATTGAGAAGGAGATCACCGAGCCCGAGGTCATCATCCCGGTGACCGCGCACGTGGCCCTCCAGAAGGCGGCGCACATGCTCGGGATCCGGCTCATCCAGGCGCCGGTGGGCGAGGACTGGCGGGCGGATGTCGGGTGGATGCGCGACCACGTGACGTCGAACACGGTGGCGATCGTCGGCTCCGCCGGCAACTATCCGCACGGCCTCATCGACCCGATCGAGGAGCTGTCGGAGCTGGCGCTCGAGTTTGACCTCGGCCTCCACGTCGACGGCTGCATGGGCGGGTTCATCCTGCCGTGGGCGGAGAAGCTCGGCTATCCGATCCCGACCTTCGACTTCCGGCTCCCGGGGGTCACGAGCATCTCGGCGGACACCCACAAGTTCGGCTACGCGCTCAAGGGCACCTCGGTGCTCCTGTACCGGAACAGCGGGCTGCGCCGCTACCAGTACTTCAGCTATCCCGACTGGCCGGGCGGCATCTACATGTCGCCGGGTCTTTCCGGCAGCCGCTCGGGCGGGGTGGTCGCCGCGGCCTGGGCCGCGATGATCAGCCTCGGCGAGGAGGGGTACATGGAGATCGCCGAGCGGATCTTCGAGACCGCGGCGACCATCCTCGAAGGCGTTGCCGCCATCCCCGAGCTGGAGGTCTTCGGCGATCCGACCTTCATCATCGCGTTCCGAGGGCGCGGCATCGACATCTATCACGTCAACGACTACCTGATCAGCAAGGGGTGGCGCCTCAACGCGTTGCAGCTGCCGCCGGGCCTCCATTTCTGCGTGACCAGGCCGAACACAGCCGACGGCGTGGCCGAGGCGTTCCTCGAGGATCTGCGCGGCGCAGTCGCTTACGCGAAGACCCCCGGCCTGGAGCCGGCGACGAGCGGCGCGCTCTACGGGCTCGGCGGATCACCCGAGGGCAACGAGGCGCTCGATCTCCTGTTCGCCGCCGCGCTGGACGCGATGTACGACGTGGTCCCCTGAGGCGGTGACCGAGCCCTGGATCCTCGCGGTCGATCTCGGGACCGGAGGGCCGAAGACGGGCGCGGTGTCACTCGCCGGGGAGTTGCTCGCAGTCGCGCACCGCGAGGTGGAGACGACGTACAGCGATGACGGCGGTGCCGTCCAGGACCCGCGAACGTGGTGGGAGGGAATTCGCGAAGGTGTCGCTGCGGTGCTGGCGAGCGGTGTGCAGCGAGACGGGGTGATCGGCGTCGGGCTGACCGGGCAATGGGGCTCCACGGTGCCCGTCGATGCAGCGGGAGACGCGGCCGGCCCGTGCCTGCTCTGGGCCGACACGCGGGGTGGCCCGCTCTCGGCGCGGCGCATGGGCGGTCCGATCAGCATCGTCGGCTACTCGCCGGGCAACCTCGTGAGCTGGCTTCGTCTCACCGGAGGGGCACCGTCGCCGCACGGTGCCGACCCGCTCGGCCACGCCCTGCACCTCCGCGAGCGCGAACCCGAGGTGTACGAGCGGACGCAAACGCTCCTGGAGCCGCTGGACTACCTCGGCATGCGGTTCACCGGCCGCCGCGCTGCGACCCCGGCGTCGATGATCCTGTCCTGGCTCACCGACAACCGGCGCGGCGGCAAGAGCGGGTACCGGCCGGGGCTCGTGCGCCGCTCCGGGCGGGAGGCGGCGAAACTCCCCGAACTCGTGCCGACCGGCAGCGTCCTCGGCGAGATCACGCCGGCGGTCGCGACGGATCTTTCGCTGCCGGGCGGGATTCCCGTGGTCGCGGGGATTCCCGACCTGCACACCGGGTATCTCGGATCGGGGGCGGTTGCGCCATATGCGGGACATATGACGATCAGCACCACATCGTGGATCGGCTGCGCAGTCCCATTCAAACGCACCGACGTGTTCCACCAGATCGCCTCGGTCCCGGGCGTTCGCCCCGACGCATATCTCGTCGCCAACAACCACGAGACGGCGGGACTGTGCCTGCAATGGCTGCGCGATGCGTTCGGCACAGGCAACGGCGCCGTCGCTGCGGAGTCCGACTACGTGCGGCTCACGGCGATTGCGGCAACTGCTCCACCGGGATCCGGCGGCGTGCTCTTCACGCCATGGCTGAACGGCGAGCGCAGCCCGGTGGAGGATAGGAGCCTTCGCGCTGCGTTTCTCAACATCTCCATGACCACGGACCGTGCCCATCTCGTCCGCGCCGTCCTCGAGGGGGTCGCGTTCAACGCACGCTGGTTGCTCGACGCGGTGGAGCGGTTCACGAAGCGTCCCATGCCGGTGTTGCGCATCCTCGGTGGTGGCGCTGTCTCCGACTTCTGGTGCCAGATCCACGCCGACATCCTCAACCGGCGCATCGAGCAGGTCGCGGATCCGACGTACGCGAACCTGCGCGGCGCGGCGTTCTTCGCGGCGATATCGCTTGGCAGGATGGACTTCGCGGACGTCGCCACGCGGGTCCGCGTCACCGGAACGTTCGACCCGGATCCATCCGCGCGCGCCGTGTACGAGCCGATATACAACGAGTATCGGCGCCTGTACCATCGCCTCCACGGCATGTACGCGAAGCTGAACGCATGAGCGCTGTCACCGCGCGTGCTCCTTCGGTGCGTTGGGCGATCCTCGCTATCTACGCGCTGCTTGCCGCGTGCACGCAACTCCTCTGGCTGAGCTTCGCCGCGATCGACACCGAGACCGCGAAGGTGCTGCACACCGATGTCGGCACCGTTGGTGACCTGGCAGCAATCTTTCCGTTCGTCTACGTCGTGCTCGCGCTGCCGGTGGGCCGGCGACTGGACTCGCATTTCACCCAATCGCTCGGGATCGGCGCTGTGCTCACCGGCGGCGGCGCGTTGCTGCGCCTCATCGCGCCGTCGTCGTTCGCGGTGCAGTTGATCGGCCAGTTCGTCATTGCCGCCGGTCAGCCGTTCGTGCTCAACAGCATCACCAAGGTTGCAGCGCGTTACTTCCCGCACGCGCAGCGGGCGACCGCGATCGCAGTCGGCAGCGTCGCGTTGTTCGCCGGTATCCTCGCATCGGTGCTCATCGCTGGGCCGCTCTTCTCTGCCGGAGGACTCGGGCTCGTGCTGACCATCGAGGCGATCCCGTCGGTCGTCGCCGCGGTGCTGATGTTGTTGATGCTGCGTGTGCCGGCCGCGTACACCGACGACGCCTCCACGTCGGTGAGCCTGCGCTGGCTCATCAGGGATCGCTTCATGTGGCTGCTCGCCGGGCTCATCTTCATCGGCATGGGCGTGTACAACGCAGTGGCGACGTGGTTGCAGCCGGTGCTCGCAAACTTTGGCCAGGGCGGTGCGGCGGGCAACCTCATCGCCGTGCTCACGGCCGGCGGCATCGTCGGGGCTGCGGTGCTGCCGCCGCTGGTAGCATCTCGTGACCAGCGCCGTCCCATCCTGATCATCGCGCTCGTCTTCAGCGCCGTCGCATTTGCGGCAACCGATCTGCGTCACGATGTCGTCTGGCTCACGATCTGGCTGTTCGCCACGGGGTTTCTGCTCATGGCATGCCTCCCGGTCGTGCTCGACTGGTCCGCGGTACACGCCGGCGCGGCGCGCGAAGGCGCTGCCGCGGGTTTCCTGCTCATGTCAGGCAATCTCGGCGGCGTCGTGCTGGTGCTGGTGATTCAGGCGGTGATGGGCAACGCGTATCTGCCGCTTGCCGCGCTCGCCGTCATCGGTGTCCTGGGCGTCCCGCTTGCTGTCGGGCTCCCCGGCCGCACTGCGATGCGCTCGATCGGGCAGCCGGTTTCGGACTAGCGAGTCACGCCTTCGCGGTCGTCCCGTCGCGGCGCTTGACGGCGAGTGCGGAGATCGCCTCGAGCAGGCACCGATGCGCGTTCTGCGCGGTGATCTCGGCCCAGTCGTATGGCGGGGACACTTCGACGACGTCCATCGCCACAACGTCAGTGCGCAGCGCGATGTGACGGATCGCGCTCAGCAGGTCGACAGGTTGCATGCCACCGGGCTCCGGCGTGCCGGTTCCCGGTGCAAAGCCGGGATCGAGCACGTCGATGTCGACGGACAGGTAAATGTGCGTCGGTCCGTCGAGCGCCTCGGCGATCGCGTCTTCGATCACCGGGGCGACGCCGCGGTCACGGAGCTCGCCCATGAGATGCCAGCGCATACCCTGCGCGCGCATCCAGTCGAAGACGTCCTTCGGCGGCCAGTACCCGCGCAGACCGACCTGCACGAAGTTGCGTCCCGGCACCACGCCCGATTCAATGAGGCGCCGCATCGGTGATCCGTGCGAGTAGAGGTTGCCGAATTGATTGTCACCGGTATCCGCATGCGCATCGAAGTGGACGATGCCGAGGCTCCCCGGCGGGTATGCATCAGCGACCGCAGTTGCCGACGGCCACGTGATGGAGTGATCGCCCCCGATCACCATCGGGACGATGCCGCGCTGCGCGACGTCGCCGACACGCGTGCGGATCGCCTTGTGTGAGATCTCGGCCAAACCCGGCAGACACATCGCGTCGCCGTAGTCGACGACGCGGAGGACATCGAGCGGCGCCACCTCGAGCTCCAGATGCCACTCCGCGGACTGATACGACGCTGTCCGGACGCTGCGGGGTCCGAAGCGAGCGCCAGGCCGATACGTGACCCCTTCGTCCCAGGGGGCACCGACGACTGCGACGTCCGGACGCACCTCGTCGAGCTCATCGGGCGTTGTCAGCAGCGGGACGCGGCAGAAGGTGGTCGGCCCGAGATACGCGGGGCCGTCGGCATATCGCTCCACGGTGGCCAAGCGTATTCCCCGCATGCCGGTTCAGGGGGAATGGCTCACGAGATGCCGATTCGATACCGTCGACGGATGCGTACGGCAACCGGCGATAGCAGACAGGCATGAGCGTGACCAGCCTTGCTGATTTCGACGCCTTGAGCTTCGACTGCTACGGCACCTTGATCGACTGGGAGGCCGGCATCGGCGCAGTCCTCGCTCCCTGGGCGGCGCGCGAAGGGATCACGCTGAGCACGGATGCGTTGCTCGAACGCTACGCGTCCGCCGAGGCTCGCGAGGAACACGACTCGCCGTCGACGCTCTATCCGGAGATCCTCGCTGCGGCGATGCGAAACCTCGGTGCAAGTCTCGGGGCAGCGGTGAGTGCTGACGACTGCGAACGACTTGCACGGTCGGTGCCCGACTGGCCGGCATTCCCGGATTCGGCGGCAGCGCTGGCACGGCTCGCAACACGATACAAGCTCATCATTCTCTCCAACGTCGACCGCGAGTCCTTCGCCGGCAGCAACGCGCGGTTGGCGGTGCGCTTCGATGCAATCGTCACCGCGCAGGACGTCGGCTCATACAAGCCGTCGGCGCGGAATTTCGAGACCCTGCTTGCCGAGGCCGGCGACCTGGGTGTCAAACCCGGGCGACTGCTGCACGTCGCCCAGAGCCTTTTCCACGACCACATCCCGGCCCACGATGCGGGCCTGTCGACCGTATGGATCAACCGGCGCGCCGGCCGTCCCGGTTGGGGCGCGACGCCGCCCCCAGAGACTGACGTTCGACCGGAGTGGACCTTCGTTTCGATGGCCGATTTTGCCGCGGCTGCTGCCGACACCTGATCACTGCATTGCTCTGTCGATCACGACCAGCGCCAGTTCTCCGGGTAGAGCTGCAAGAGCGGGTCCTGCGGGCCCGTGCCCTTCAGGTCCTTGTTGATCTCAGACAGCTGCGCGTACGCGGTGGGCAGCCAGATGACCGGCAGCTGCTTTGCGAGGTAGTCCTCATAGGTGTTCATCGCCGAGACGTTGTTGCTCGTCTCAGTCGCGACGATGTCGCTCTGAGCCTGCGGGTCGCAGTAGCCGCCCGAGTCCGAGCCAGCGTACTGCACGCTGGCGCCGGATCCGGTGCATGACCACAGCTCGTCGCCGGTCGGGTAGTAGTCAGGAGCGTAGATCCAGCCGCCGCCCCAGAACGCCATGTCCCACGTGCACGGCGATCCGGCCTTGCAGGGCGCCGCATTGCCGATGACCGTATCGAATGGCGCGGTCGTCAGGTCGATCGCGATACCCGCGAGCGCGAAGTCCGACTTGAACTGCGCCATCTCCTGGTCGAGCGATGCCTGGCCGCTCTCGTACTGGAGGCTGAAGGAAGCCTTCGCCCCTTGCTTGACGCCGGCGCCGCACTGGCCGGTGCCGGTGCCCGGATTCGTGCAGGTGCTCGTGCCGCCCGGATTAACGGTCCATCCGTTGGCCTTGAGCAGCGCGATCGCGGCACTGGGACTGTACGGGTATGGGTTCGACTTCTCGAACGAGTCGACGAAGCTCGAGGCCGGTTTCACCGGCACCGGGCCGTACGTCGGATACGCGTACCCGAAGAACGCCTTGTTGATGAAGGTGTTCTGATCGACCAGGTCCTGCATCGCCTGCCGGAAGTACAGCTGGTTGAAGATCGGGCCGCTCGTCGGGTTCGTGAAGTTCTCCGGGAAGTACGTGATCTGCCAGCCCGTCCAGGGCTCGAAGTTGTATGCGTTGTCGAGCGTTGACCTTTCAGGGACGTTGCTGGCCGGAAGATAGCCGTAGTCGACCGTTGTATTCGCCACCGACGTCGCAGACTTGAGCTGGTTGAACTCGGCGGTTGCCTGTGTGTACGGGACTTCGTTGAACTGGGTCAGGGTCGGCTTGACGGGTCCGCTGTAGTTCCTGTTCGGAACCATCGACACGTTGCCTGCGGTGTCCATCGACTTGAGCTTCCACGGCCCGGAGTCCACCTGCCAGAGCGGGTTGGTGTCGTAGGTCGAGATGCTCTTCGACTGCGCGTCGAGGTACTTGAAGACCGCCTGCGCGCCGGCCGGGGTGGTGTCGTAGTTGCCGACCGCGCCGGTCGCCGACTCCTTGTCCCAGACGTGCTGGGGAAGCGGGGTGATCTGGCTCAGCTCGTTGTAGGTGAAGAAGTACGAGCCATACGCCTGGCTGAGGTTGAAGGTGATCTGCAGCTTGTTGGTCGGGCTGATCGTTGTGCTCAGGACGTTGTCGGGGTACTCGCCGGGCGAGTAGCCGGCCCAGTTGTCCTTGTTGGCGGTCACGAGGTTCTGCCAGAACTGGACGTCACGCGCGGTGATCTGGGTGCCGTCCGACCACTTCCAGCCCTTCAGCGTGATGGTGATCGACTTGCCGTCCGAGGAATAGACGGGCGGATCGGCGAGGCTGAGGCTGTTGTTCAGCAGCACCTGGCCGTTTTGACCGAACCAGTACAGCGGCCGGTACAAGAGGAATTGGAACTGGCTGAGGTTCGCGACGCTGAAATACTGGAGGCCGGCCAGCGGGAGGATGTAGTTCGGCTGGGACCCCGGACCTTCTGCGAAGGTCGCGGTCGTCTTCGTGACCTTCGGACCGGAGGCGGTGCTGGTGCTGCCGCACGCTGCAACGATGAGCATCGCGCCCAGTCCGAACAACGAGACGATACTTCTCAGTCGCCATACGTGTTTCGACGTCATATGCGCCTCCTCGGAGAGTCGAACGGTTCCATCCGCCTGCTCACGATACGGATCGCCTCCGCACGTCGATACGGTCGCCGCCGAAATTCACACCAATGGGTGATGAGTTGCTTCGCGCAAACGCGCAAAATGGCACGACGCTCCTGCGGAAAGTGGTCATGCACAAGGCATTGCGCCGGCGACGCCCAGACCCGATGCCGCGCGCGATCTGCAGGCGTCGCGCGTTGCGCTGTAATGCAATCGCGCGAAAATTCATCCTTGTGGGTGATGAGCCGAGCCCTCGGAAACCACAGAATGGCAACATGGCGTTGCTGCGGAGTGGTACGCGGAAATGGTGTGCACCACGCGCATCGAAGTGGTACTCGCCATTCGCCGTCACGTACGTCAGGCTGTTGATGCCTGGTCGTTCGGGTCACGCGAGTCTCTGTCCCACGACGCAACGCGCGTTGCCTCCTTGTGGCCCGGCGACCAGGCACTCCGCGCAGCCACAGCGATGAAGACTGCACAGAGCGCGGGCCTCAGTCCCTACATCGCGTTCGATCGGGCATCAGGCGTGCCGTACTACACGCAGATCTACGACGGGTATCGGACGGCGATCCTCTCCGGCAGGCTCGGTCCCGGTCAGCGTCTGCCTTCGACACGCACCCTCGCTGCTGAGCTGCAGATCTCGCGGCTCCCGGTGCTGAATGCGTTCGAGCAATTGCTGCACGAAGGCTATCTCGAGGGAAAGGTCGGGTCCGGCACGTACGTCCGCGACTGCATCCCGGACGAGGTGGCGCGGCCGATGCGCTTGCGCCGACCGGTGGAACCGCCGCAACCCGTGCGACGAACGGCCGCTCCGCTCCCCGGTGTCTACGGTGCGTATCGCGACCAGGGCGCTGGAATGTTCCGGAGCATTCCAGCGCTCGACCGTTTCCCCCACGAGACGTTCGCACGCCTGACGCGCAAGCACGCAGCCCATCTACCGGCGGGGATGCTCGCGTACGGAGACCCGGCGGGATACGCACCGCTGCGTGAAGCGATCGCCGCATACCTTCGTACCGCGCGCGCAGTCGATTGCGATGCCGGGCAGGTGGTCATCCTCTCGGGTTCGCAGATGGGTTTACGGGTCGCCGCGATGACGGTGACCAACGCGGATTCGATTGTGTGCATGGAGGAACCCGGGTATCGGGGTGCGCGCCACGCGCTCGGCACGTCAGCGGCAAACGTCGTCCCGGTCCCGATCGACAATGAGGGCATCGACGTTGCATCGATCCACCGGCTCGGCCCGCGCGCGCAGTTGACGTACGTGACGCCGTCGCATCAGTACCCGCTCGGAGTCTCGATGGCAGTCACACGCCGGCTCGAGCTCCTCGGCTGGGCGGAGCGAAACAACGGCTGGATCCTCGAGGACGACTACGACAGCGAGTACCGCTACTCCAGCCGGCCGCTCGGTGCGCTGCAGGGTATGGACACCAGTGGGCGCGTCATCTACATCGGCACCTTCAGCAAGGTGTTGTTCCCTGCCATCCGGCTCGGCTACGCCGTCGTGCCGCATGAGATGGTCCTTCGCTTCGTGAGGATGCGTGAGACGTTCGATCTGTTCTCCCCGATGCTCTATCAGCTCGTGCTGACGGACTTTCTCCGCGAAGGCCATTTCGCGCGCCACCTTCGGCGCATGCGCGCGATCTATCTCGCACGCCGGAACGCGATGATCGCTGCGATCGAGGAACACGCGCGCGACGTTCTGACCGTCGGCAACACGGACGCCGGCCTGCACCTCGTCGCGTTTCTGCCCGACGGCGCCGATGACAAGGCAGTCGTCCGGGCTGCGGCAGCAGAGGCGATGTATCCGACGGCGCTTTCCACCTGCTATGCGAACGGGGCGCCCCGACCGGGGCTCATCCTCGGGTTCGGCGGGTCAGACGAGTCCACGCTCACGAGTGCGATCCGGCATCTGGCCGGGGTCATCCGCGACACGATCTGACTGACGGCGGGGGCGGATCGCGGCCGGCCCAGCCGCGTATCGTTACCGCGTGCTTTCCTACGCATCGGGAGTCAGCTCGTTGCCGTTGCTCGGCGAGACGATCGGGGAGAACCTTCGCCGGACGGTCGAGGATCACGGAGACGCAGAGGCGCTCGTCGTACCGCATCAGGAATTTCGGGCGACGTATCGCCAACTGTGGGATCAGGTGTCGCTCGCGGCCCGGGGATTGCTCGCGCGTGGCGTCGCCAAGGGCGACCGAGTAGGCATCTGGGCGCCGAACCGGTTCGAGTGGGTGGTGGTGCAGTTCGCCACCGCGCGCATCGGAGCGATCCTGGTCAACATCAACCCGGCCTACCGGACGAGCGAGCTCGAATACGCCTTGCGGCAGTCCGGCGTTTCGTTGCTGCTCCTCGCTCGTGCCTTCCGTCAGGCCGACTACCTGGGCATGCTTGCTGAGATCAGGGGCACGTGTCCCGACCTTCGTGAGGCACTGGTGCTCGAGGAGGGGTGGGAGTCGTTGCTCCGAGACGGCGAGACGGTATCGGTGGATGCGCTCGCCGCCGTCGAGGGCGAACTGCAATGCGACGACCCGATCAACATCCAGTACACGTCCGGCACAACAGGATTCCCCAAGGGCGCGACGCTGTCGCACCACAACATCCTCAACAACGGTTTCTTCATCGGCGAGGCAGTGCAGTACACCGAGGCCGATCGCGTCTGCATTCCCGTGCCGTTCTATCACTGCTTCGGCATGGTGCTCGGCAACCTTGCCTGCACCACGCATGGAGCGTGCATCGTCGTTCCGGCGGAGGCGTTCGAGGCGGACACGGTGCTCCGAGTCACCGAGGAGGAGCGCTGCACGTCGTTGTATGGGGTCCCGACCATGTTCATCGCCGAGCTCGAGCATCCTGACTTTGCACGCTTCGATCTGCGCCTGCTCCGAACCGGAATCATGGCCGGCTCTCCCTGCCCTGTTGAGGTGATGAAGAAGGTGCAGTCGCGCATGAACATGCGCGAGGTGACCATCTGCTATGGGATGACAGAGACGTCGCCGGTGTCGACCCAGAGCGCGCTCGACGATCCGCTCGAGAAGCGCGTCGGCACCGTCGGCCGTGTGCACCCACATGTCGAGGTGAAGATCGTCGATCCCGATACGAACCAGTGCGTCTCCCGAGGCGCCGCTGGTGAGCTCTGCACGCGCGGGTACAGCGTGATGCTTGGGTACTGGGCGAATCCCCAGGCGACGGCCGAGGCCATCGACGGCGCGCGCTGGATGCACACCGGGGACCTCGCAACGATGGACGACCAAGGCTACGTGAACATTGTCGGCCGCATCAAGGACATGATCATCCGGGGCGGCGACAACATCTATCCCCGCGAGATCGAGGAATTTCTCTACGGCCATCCCGATGTCAGTGACGTGCAGGTGATCGGCGTGCCGTCCGAGCGGTATGGCGAGGAGGTAATGGCCTGGGTCAAGACGAAGGATGGTGCGGTGCTCACCGGCGAGGTGCTGGACGCGTTCTGCCGCAACCGGATCGCGGGCAACAAGATCCCGCGCTACTGGAAGTTCGTCGACGGGTTCCCGATGACCGTCACCGGCAAGGTGCAGAAGTACCTGATGCGTGAGGCCGCGGTCGAGGAGCTTGGTTTGCGAACCGCGGCCGCCATGAGAACAGCCTGAGCGTCGGGCTGGCGCTTGCAGCTGCCGCGCTCTGGGGGAGTGGGGATTTTCTCGGCGGGCTCGCCAACCGAACCACGCCCCTGCTCTCGGTGCTGCTGCTCTCGCAGGGTGTCGGTCTCATCGGCATGTTCGTCGTCGCGCTCGTCATCGGCGGATCGGCGAGCGCGGCGGATCTTGGATATGGGGCCCTCGGTGGCCTTGCCGGTGCAGCCGGCGTCGCCATGCTGTACCGCGGTCTCGCCTCGGGTGCGATGTCCCTCGTGGCGCCGGTCACCGGAGTTGTCGCAGTCGTGGTCCCAGTCGCGGTCGGCGTCGGTGGTGGAGAGCGCCCAGCGCTCCTCCAGTACCTCGGGATCCTGCTCGCGGTCACGGCGGTCGCGGTCCTGAGCGCCGGCGGGAACAAGGCTCTCCGTATCAGTCGAGGAACGCTCCTCCTTGCGATTGGAGCCGGAATCGGGTTCGGGCTGTTCTATGTCGCATTGGCGCGGACGTCGACCGACGCGAATCTCTGGCCGCTCGTGGCCGCGCGCGCCGCATCTGTCCTGATCCTCGTGGGAGCCGCAGTCGCGCTGCGACGGATGCCGGCGTTCGGACGTACGAATCCGCTGGTGATCATCGGCTCCGGCGTGTTCGACGTTTCCGCGAACGCTCTGTACCTGCTGTCCGTTCACGGCGGGCTGCTCAGCATCGTCGCGGTGCTGGTGTCGCTCTATCCGGTGTCAACCGTCCTCTGCTCGGTGATCGTGCTCGGAGAACGGCTGCGCGCGCCGCAGATCGCGGGTGTCGGCCTCGCGCTGGCGGCGGTCGTCCTGATCACCGCAGGCTAGTCGAACGACTGGGCGACGTCCGACGCGAGCTGTAGCCGGCCGCCACGAAGTTGCGTCTTCGCGTCGTACACCGCATAGGTGCCCTTGCCGTCAGCCTTGGCCTCGTACATCGCGAGGTCCGCGTGACGCAGGAGTCGTTCCGCGTCGTCGGCATACCTGCCGCTCATCGCGATACCGATGCTCGCGCTTGGCACGACGGTCGTGCCGCGAATGTCGAGTGGCGCGCGGAGCGAGGTCATGATGCGCTCACACGTGCGGATCACCTGCTCGTGGCTCCCGATATCCTCGAGGAGCACAGCGAACTCGTCGCCGCCGAAACGGGCGGCGGTGTCCGAAGGCCGGAGTGCCTCCTGGAGACGGCGCGCGACCATCGTCAGCAACTGATCCCCCGCGGCATGCCCGAGGCTGTCGTTGATCTCTTTGAGGTTGTCGAGATCGGCGAAGAGCACCGCAGCCGTCTGCGGCGTTCGACTGCTGCGCGCAAGTGCCCTGGTGACTCGATCGACGAAGAGCGCACGGTTGGGGAGTCCGGTCAGCAGATCGTGAAACGCGAGATGCTCCATGGAGTCGGCCGTCCGCGCGTTGGTCAGCGCGACGCTTGCGTGTCCGGCAATCGAGACGAGCATCTGTTGCTCGGTCTCACTGTAGGTGCGCCCCTTTCTGTGGGTTGCGACGGTGAGCGCGCCGATCACGCGGCCGTTCTCCTCGACGGGCGCCGACATCGCCGCTTCCAGTCCCTCGTCGCCGAGCACAGCGAGGCGATCAGGCGAATTCGCGTAGTCCTCGATGACGACGAGGCGTCCTTCGGCATACGCGCGTCCCACAGCGCCGTCACCGGCGCGAACCCACTTCATGAACGGTGCCACGTCGTCCGAGTAGCCGCGTCCTGCGACCCGGATCAGATGGCTCGGGTCGTTCGGATCGAGCAGACGCAGGTTCACTGTCTCGTCACCGATGAGCTCGACCGCGGCGTTCACGATGGCGTCGAGAATCTCCTGCAGCGGCGCGCGCTGCGAGAGCGAACGCTGGATCCCCGAGAGCTGGTGCAGGAGCGCATCGCGGCCGTGCAACTCGAGCCGCAGCGCATCGCACTCACCCTGAGACGCGCGGAGCGAGCTGCGCAGGTCATCGACGACCGTCGATTCCGCGCTACGACGCACGCGTTCCGGCTGGTTCGCGGCGTGGCGCACCGAACGCCTGCGAAAGCGGGCCTGGACGCGCAAAGAAATAGCCCTGACCGAGCGTGGCTCCAAGGTCTTGCAGTGTTCGGAGCTCTGCTGCTGTCTCGACACCCTCGGCGACAAGCGTGGCGTCAATCTCCGCGGCGAAGCTGATGAGTGCGGTCGCGAGCGCCCGGCGGGAGGGGTCCTCGTCGATGGCGCGCGTGATCGAGATGTCGAGCTTGATGACATCGGGCTTGATCAGCAGGATGTGCCGAAAGCTCGAATAGCCGGCTCCCGCGTCATCGATGGCGATCCGTAGCCCACGCGCGCGCAGCGGCATGAGCGTCTCGATCAGCTTGTCGTAGTCGTCGATCTGCTCGTGCTCGGTGATCTCGAGCACAACTCGATCGAGCGCGATCGTGTCGGGGATCTCGCGACGACCCCACGCCGTGATCAGCGCCGGTGATGCGTTGACCGAGAGATAGACGTTGCCCGGGAGTGCCGGAATCGCGGCTGCCGCAAGCCCAAGGCTCGCAACCTCCAGCTCCGCACTGCGCCCCACCGTGGCCGCCTCGTGGAACCAGCGGTCAGGCGTGGGCGGGCCCCCCTCGAAGCGGCTCAGCGCCTCGACTCCGATGACCTCCAGCGTGTCGAGCCGGACGATCGGTTGGAAGACCATATGCAGGCCGACCCCGGCGATGGCGGCGTCGATCCGCGCGAGTGTCGCTTTGCGATGCAACTCGAGCGGGCGCTGCCGCTCCACCTCCTCGGCGAGGACGTCCGCGAGGACGCGCATGAACCGGACATCCCCTGTGTCGATCTCGGGATGTGCGTCGCGGCCGATGCAGCAGAGCATGCCGTAGACCTCACCGTCCGGGAGCGTCACCGGCACTCCGGCGTAGGCGCCGATGCCGAGCATCCTGGCAATCGGCAAATCACGAACTCGCTCGTCAGCCCGTGCGTCCGGGACGATGTTCGGGATCTCGTCGGCGATGACGCGTGCGCAGATCGATTCTTCATAGGCGCCGCTGACTCCGGGTGCGAGGCCGAAACCGGCAGCTTCACCCGTGACGTAGTCGAGGACCTGCTGACCGTCGGCGAAGCGTGAGAACCACGACACCTCGAGACCCAGGTGGATCCGGGCGAGCGCGAGGACTCGCTCGACGAGCCCGCTGGCGTCGGCCGATGGACCCCCGACTGCCAGCAACGGACCGAGCTCGCGCGGGGCTGCATCCATATCGTTCACATCCACAGGCGAACGATCGGTGACCATCGCTCGAGCCTATCGCCGTGTCCCGCAGGCGCCTCCGGTGTCACCGCTCTGCGACCCGCAACCATCTCAGTTGATGCCGCCGTGACCCCTCCCGCGCTCGTCGAGTCGAGTACTCGATGTGCGACATGAGCGCGCGATGTGATTGTTGTCACGGGATTGCGCGCGTCTGCGCTGTAAGTTCGGCAACGAACCGACGCATCGCATGGCAACCGTCACGGTGCAGTCGGCGGAAGAGGAATGAATGACCATTCGTGGCTGCCCGCGCCGAGGGATCTCCCCGCCATGCCAGGCCTTTGGGAAGCCTGCTGCTTCGACATCATTCGCAAGTGTTTGCGTTCAGTTACGGGCCGAAGGTGCGCTCGATGCGCCATTTACGCTCGGTCGGCCGGCATGCGCTGCCGTTGACGCTTGTACGAACTCAAGGTGAGATGGATGTTCTTCGAGACTCGACGGTGGAGACTCTACTGACCACGCATCGCGCCGTCCGCAGCGACCCGGGCGGCTCCGAGCGACTCCCGTCAGTGGTTCGGGTCATCAACGTGCCACGGCTTGCCGCCGAGATGCTCGAGCGCGAGCAACGATTTGTCCGCGCGGCGTTCGGCTACATGCGCGACCTCGTGATTGTCTGCGATCCCAAGGGCAACGTCATCCTCATCAATCACGCCATGGAGACCTTCGCCGGCCTCGATCCGGTTGGTGTCCTGCCGGAGCTCATCTCCGCGTACTACGAGCTCTCGCAGCCGGACGGTACAGCGGTGGCGTTCGGCGAGACGCCGATGCAGCGAGCGTTGCGCGGCGACCTCGTGCACGACGTGGAGATGGTCGTGACATCTGGAGCGGGACGGCAATGCAGGATGATCGCCGACGGAGAGCAGCTGTGCAGCGCCGATGGCGCTGTGCTCGGCGCGATTGTGGTGTGGCGTGACATCACCGAACAGCGTGCTGCTGAAGAGCGACTTGCGTTTCACTCGCTCCATGACGCGTTGACCGGTCTTCCGAATCGGGAGCTGTTCATTGACCGCGTCCGAACTGCGCTCGTCCGTGCGCCGCGCTACGGATGGTCCACGGCCGTGCTGGCGATCAACCTCGACCACTTCGCCGACCTGGCGATCCGTCTCGGCGATGGCTCCGCGGACAAGTTGCTCCTCGATGTGTCGCAACGGCTCGAGGTCACGCTCCGCCCCTACGACAGCGTTGCGAGACCCGTCGACACGCTGGCGCGGCTCGGCGGGGACCGTTTTCTGCTCCTCTGCGAAGACATCGCCGACGAGGCGGCCGCGACTGCTGTGGCCAACCGTATCGAGGTGATGTTGGGCGAGCCCATCGAGATCGGCTCGGACGTCGTTCGCCTCAGTGCTGCGATCGGCATCACGATCACCCGTGACCCCGAACACGATCCGGAGACTCTCATCCTCGAGGCGGAGACGGCGATGCGCCGTTCGCGGACACGGGGATCCGGGCGTCACGAGCCGTTTGCCCCGGAGATGCGCGCAGCGCTGCGCGCGCGTTTCGCCGACGAGGAGGCGCTTCGTCTGGCGCTCGTGACGGAACAGTTCTCTGTCGCCTACCAGCCCAAGGTATCGCTGGTCACCGAACACACCGTCGGTGTCGAGGCGCTCCTGCGCTGGAACCATCCGGAGCGCGGACTCGTGTCACCGCTCGACTTCATCCCACTGGCGGAAGAGAGCGGACTCATCGTGCCGATCGGCGCGTGGGTGCTCGCCCAGGTATGTCGGGACGCGCTGCGCTGGCGGAAGTCGTTGCCCGGGGGTCGACCCCTCATGGTCGCCGTCAACGTCTCGCCACGGCAGTTCGAGTCAGGCCTTGCGGAGACGTTCGGCAACATCATCGACGCCGCAGGCATCGATCCGCGGACGGTGTGCCTCGAGGTCACCGAGAGCATGGTCATGCAGGACGCCGAGATGGCGATCACGACGTTGCGCGAGCTCAAATCGCTCGGACTCAACATCTCGGTCGACGATTTCGGCACGGGCTTCTCATCGCTCGCATACCTCAAACGCTTTCCGCTCGACGAGTTGAAGATCGACAAGTCGTTCGTCGACGGGCTCGGGCGCGATCCTGAGGCGACCGCGATTGTCGCGGCCGTGATGGGCATGGCCCACGCACTCGACCTGCGCGTAGTTGCCGAGGGGGTCGAGACATCGGATCAAGCGGCCAGGCTTCGGACTCTCGGCTGCGACCAGGCGCAGGGATTCTTCTATGCGCGCCCCGGCACCGCGGACGACATCGACGCCCGGCTTCGAACGGAAATGCCGATGCGCACCCCCGGATCCGGCCGTATCGCCGTTGACAGCGGCAAGAGCGAGCAGATCAAGCGTGTGCTCGTCGTCGATGATGCGGATGACGTTCGGCAGCTGGCTCGATCGAGCCTCGCGGCCGTCGGCATGGAGGTGCAGGAGTCGGCGAACGGCGAGGACGCCATCACGATGACGCGGCATTTCCGGCCGGACTGCGTGGTCCTTGACGTCAACCTTCCCGGGATCAGTGGCTTTGACGTGTGCCGGCTGCTCCGTGACGACCCGCAGAACAAGCACATGACGATCGTCATCCTCACCGGCAGCGCGGAACCTGCCGAGAAGGTCATGGCGTTCTCCCTGAAAGCCGATGACTACATGGTCAAGCCCTTCAGCCCGCGCGACCTCGTGAGCCGGGTCAACGCCGCGATGCGCAGGCGAGTCGAAATGCTCGCCCACACCAACGAATGAGCACATCGATCCCGGTGTCCTCCCCATTGTCCATCTCAGCCGCGGAGGTTGTTCCTTGCTCGACGTGATCCTCGTCATCGTCGTCATCCTCCTGGTCGCCCTCGTGGCCTTTCAGTTCACGTTCGGACGTCTCGGTGGCCGGTTCATGATCGTGAAGACATCGACCGCAATCGCGCCGGACGACCACGCGAACCAGGGGCAAGGCATCACGCTTCGCGACGAGGTCGACGAGCTCGCCCAGTTTCTCGCCGCGTGGCAGCGCGTCACGGTCGACCGGTTGAGCGGCCGCGTCGAGCAGTCCGAGGTCCTCGACAAGGGCCTGCTCGCCCACGTTGCAAAGCTCCTCGGCGCCGAGCGGATCGTCGTGAGCCTGGTCGATCCGAATGGGCTTCGAGTCGTGGACGGCCACCCCGCAGTGGAGGAAGCAGTCGTCGTCGGCGACTTGCCCGGTCAACGCGCGGTGCTGACGGGTCAGATCTTCATCGGCGACCTGCAGAAGCAGCGCTGGGGAGAGTCGACGCAGGCCTGGGCTGAACAATCAGGGCTCGGGCCGGTCATGGCCATCCCCATGGTCAGCGGTGGCGAGTTGATCGGCGCCGTGATGGTCGTGCGCAGTGCCGGTGAGATGCAGTTCACGCGCCTCGAATCGGACCGCGCGCGCATCCTCGTCCCACCACTCGCAGGCGCTGTCCGCCTCAGCAGCCTTTCCGACCAGCTGCGGAGTGACAACAGCGCTGCGGACGTCGAGCGGATCCGCCTTGCCAACAGCCTGCGCATGTTGCTCGAGTCCGCCGGCGAGGGCATCTACGGCATCGACGCGGACGGCCGCTGCACGTTCATGAACACATCCGGTGCCGCAGCGCTCCAGGTGGACGTCACGCAGGTGATGGGACAGCTCACGCAGCCGCTCTTCCATCACACGCGTGCGGACGGCTCGCCGGCTCTGCTCGCCGATAGTCCGATCACCAAAGTGCTCCACGGAGGTGAGAGCCGGCGCGTGGCGACCGAGGTGATGTGGCGCAGCGACGGGACGTCGTTCCCCGTCGAATTCTCGGCGTTTCCCATCGTGGACGACGGCAAGGTCGTCACCGGCGCGGTGGTCACGTTCAACGACATCACGGAGCGTAAGCGGATCGAGAATGATCTTGCGGTGGCGCACGCCCAGGCGATGGAGGCGTCGCGTCTCAAATCGGAGTTCCTCGCCAACATGAGCCACGAGATCCGCACGCCGATGAACGGCGTCATCGGCATGACCGGCCTGCTCTTCACGACGACGCTCAGTGCTGAGCAGCGTGAGTACGCCGATGCGATCACCCAGTCAGCCGACGCACTGCTGACGGTGATCAACGACATTCTCGACTTCTCGAAGATCGAGGCCGGCAAGATCGACATCGAGGTCATCGACTTCGACCTGCGCTATGTGGTGGAGGAGGCGGCCAAGCTCATCGCGCCGCGTGCGGATGAGAAGGACATCGAACTGGCGGTGATGATCGACCCGCAGATGTCGATGCTCGTGCGCGGCGACCCGGGACGCATCCGCCAGATCCTCATCAACATGCTCGGCAATGCCGTCAAGTTCACGGACACGGGCGAGGTGATCCTCCGCGTCCGCAAGGAGTTGGAGCGCGACGGCAGCGTGGCCCTGCGGTTCGAGGTGACCGACACCGGCATCGGCATCAACGACGAGCAGCAGAAGCGTCTGTTCGAGAGTTTCGTGCAGGCGGACGCATCGACGACGCGACGTTTTGGCGGCACCGGTCTCGGTCTCGCCATCTGCAAGCGGCTCGTCGAGCGGATGGGTGGCGAAGTCGGCGTTCGGAGTCAGCCCGGCAAAGGCAGCACGTTCTGGTTCACGCTCACGCTCGAGAAGAAGGCCGGCACGCTGGTGCGGACGGCGCCCTCGCGTACGGCGCTCCAGGGCGTGCACGTTCTCGTTGTTGATGACAACAAGACAAACCGGATCATCCTCGAACAGAACCTCAAGGTATGGGGCGCTCGCTCGGACAGCTTTGCCGGCTCTCGTGATGCGCTGGTCGGCCTCGGCCACGCGATCGCGGTCGGCGACCCGTTCCAGCTCGCCGTGCTCGATTATCAGATGCCGGATATGGATGGGATTGGCCTTGCGCGAGCGATCAGGAATGATCCAGCGCTCAACGATGTGCGTCTGGTGCTGCTGACATCGTCCGCCCGCCCGGGCGACACCCGGGCGGCACAGGAAGCCGGCATCCGCGCGTTTCTGACCAAGCCTGCGCGGATCTCAGACCTGTACGACTGCCTCGCGCAACTGCTCGCCCCGCCGGACGAAGACGAGGTCTCCTCGGGGGTCATCACCGACAACATCCGCTACTCGTTCAAGGAGGCGTCGGCCGGCGAACGAGCGCGCATCCTCGTCGTCGATGACAACCCCGTGAACCAGCGCGTGTCGTTGCGCATGCTCGAGAAGATGGGTCACTCGGTGGACGTCGCCGACAACGGCGTCGGAGCCCTTGCATCACTTGCGCGCGTGCGTTACGACGCGGTGCTCATGGACTGCCAGATGCCGGAGATGGACGGCTTCGAGGCAACTCGCGAGCTGCGCCGGCGTGAGGGATCGGAACGGCACACACCGGTCATCGCGATGACTGCTGGAGCCATGTCGGGCGATGAGGACAAGTGCCTGGATGCCGGTATGGACGCCTACCTGAGCAAGCCGGTCAAGGTCGCCGCACTCGCGGCGATGATCACGAGATGGACCGACTCCACGGCGCGTCTTGCGCTGGCGCCGGAGCAGGTCGATCCCACAGCGGGCTTGCTTGATCAGACGTACGTCGAGGGATTGCGTCAGCTCGGCCCTGACGAATTCGACAAGCTCATCCGCCTCTTCCTCAAAGATGGGGCGGCTCGCATCGTCGGCCTGCGCTCGGCGCAGGAGACCCATGACACGCGCTCGATGATGAAGCTGGCGCATAGCCTCAAGGGCAGTGCGAGCAGCTTTGGCGCCGGGACGCTCGCCGCCCGGTGCGGTGAGCTGCAGGCGCGTGCCATCGGGGCGGACAGGGCGGAGTACGCCCGGCTCATCGACCGAGTCGACGCCGAGTTCGTCCTCGCCAGCGCAGCGTTGCTCGAGGAACTCGATCCGGTCGCGATTCCGGCACACAAGAACGGCGCGAGGACCAAGCATCCCTGATCACCGGCTGACGCGCCGGTAGATCAGCAGCGGCGGTGTCAGCCCGCCAGCTGGGCGGAGGAAACTCGCGGGCGCAGCGCGCTGAGTGCGGCTCGCTCGCTGAGCGCGGCAGCGACATCCTCGACGTCGCTGGCGACGGTGGGACGGCCCAGCCCGAAGCCCTGACCGAGGCGGATGCCGCCGGCCTTCATGAGATCCGCGACGAACTCGTTCTCGACACCTTCAGCAATAACCACTGCACCGCTGACCCGTGCGAACGCCATGGTCGCGTCCATCGCGGCGCGTGAGCCGACGCGCGTGGAGGTCATCGTCAGGCTCCGCCCCAGCTTGAGATATTCGCTGGAAGACGCCGAGAGCAGCTCAAGTGTGGAGTGCCCTTCGCCGACGTCGTCGAGCGCGAAGCGGATGCCCTCAGAGCGGTATGAGGCCAGGACACTGGCGAGCGCGTCGTAGTCGCGGATCCGTTCGTGCTCCGTGATCTCGAGCACCACCGTGTTCGGCGGCCGGTCGACTGAGTTGAGCAACAGGAGCAGCTGGTCGACGCCATGCACCGGATCCATCAGCGCGGCAGCGCTGATGTTGAGAAACAGGGGGACGTTCGCCGGGAGGCTTCTCGCATCCTCGACTGCGTGCTTGCGGCAGACCCAGTCGAGATCGCGGATCTGTCCTCCCGTGCGGGCGGCTTCGAACACGGCCTCCACCGAGTCCATGGCCGCGAAGCCCTCGGGACGCGCGAGCGCCTCGTAGCCCATCACCGCACCGTCCGAGAGGTCGACGATCGGCTGGAACATGGTCGTCAGCGGACCGCCGTCGAGGATGCGGGTGACCACGTCCGTGAACGAGCGCTCGGCGATGTCGCCAGCCTCGCCACCTTCATAGGAGGAGCCGGCCACCTGATCGCCGCCGGCGCGCTTGGCCTTGTACAAGGACTGGTCGGCACGCTGCCAGACCGAGACTGGATCGGCTCCGGCGGGGGCCGCGCTCCAGCCGACCGTGATGCGCACCGGTCCGCTCGCGAGCTGCAGGGAGTGCATCGCGACTCGCATGCGCTCGGCCACGAGGTTCGCTCCAAAGACTCCGACCTCGGGGAGCAGCGCGGCGAACTCGTCGCCGCCCACCCGGGCCATGACATCCCATCCGCGCACCAGCAGCCCGAGGGTATGTCCGACCACGCGGAGCAGCGCGTCGCCCGCCGAGTGGCCTTCCGTGTCGTTGATCTCCTTGAGCCGGTCGACATCGAGCGACAGGATCGTGAAGGGCAGACGCGGGATCGTCCGCAACGCTCGATCGAATTCACGCCGGTTCTTCAGGCCGGTGAGCGCATCCGTCGAGGCGAGCGCCGAGAGCTCCATCGCCGCTTCGTGAATGGCGCCCTCCGCACGAACGCGCTCGAGGAAGCGCCCCATGTGGTGGCAGATCGTCGGGATGGCTTCGATGATGCCGTTGCGCGGACGAACTGCCGGCTCACGGAAGATCGCGAGCACACCGATGACCCCACTGCGGGCTCGGATCGGGAACGTCAACGCGCTGTGGATCGCAGCGGCGGATGCCTCGTCTGCACGGCCGCCCCAACCATCAGCGGCGGTCGAGGTGCCGGACGCGGCCCGGCCGGTGCGCACGACGCGACTCACCATCGCCGGACCGGGACCGAGCCCGAGCGAGCGTCCCTGCGCCTCGAAGGCAACGAGCGCCGGGGAGCCGTCCGACGATGTGTATTCCAGAGCAACGTCGCGGGCCTCGCCGGCGCGGAGCCAGATCTCGCCGACGCGGCTCGCGGTGGCAGCGGTCACCAGCCCCAGGCATTTCTGCAGCGTCGCGTCGATATCGTCCGATTCATTGAAGAGCGATAGCGTCGCGATGAGCAGCGCGTCAGCACTGATGGCACTCATTGCCGGCTGCTCGATCTTGCTGCCGACCACATGCACGTGCTGAGGCCCTCTGCCCTGGAAACCCTCATCGGGCGGCCGCACAGATGCTCGATCGGGACGCGGCGCTGACACGGAGGAGGTTCGCCTTGAAGACGGGTGAGCAGGAAGTCCCGCCAGGTGCAACAGTGCGGCAGTTCGATCGTGGGGTCTGTTCGCTGACGCACTTACCCCCCCGGCGGCACAGCATTGTTTCGGTGGGCACTCATCGGCGTTCGACGGCGGCTTCGATTTCGCGTCGTGGTCCGGGGCGGGCGAGTTGCTTCTGGTGAGCCGACCAGGCAGTACGATGACGGCGATGGACGAGATGTGCGAAGCCGCGGCGATCCAGTGCGACGCCGCCCTGACATCGGTGTTCAGCGTGCTTGGCAAGCGCTGGACTGGCCTCGTCATCGGTGTGCTCCTCGAACGCCCGGCGCGCTTCGCCGAGATTGCCAGAGCGATCCCGGGGATCACGGAAAGCATGCTGTCGACGCGGCTGTCCGAGCTCAAGGACGCCGGCCTCGTCACTCGTGAGGTGCTCGAAGGGCCGCCGATCGCCTCGCTCTACCGCCTGACGTCGAGCGGTGAGGCGTTGCGGCCCGCGCTGGTCGCTCTCGGCGACTGGGCGCACGTCCATCTCCGCGCGGCGGTCGCTTCCCGCTGAGCACGGTCGCGGAGACGCCGGGCGTCGAGGGCCGCATCGTGGCCGCGGGCCTCACCAAGGTATTCGGTGAGATCAAAGCGGTCGAAGACCTGAGCTTCACGGTGGAGCCCGGGTCCGTCACCGGATTCCTCGGCCCCAACGGGGCGGGCAAGACGACGACGCTTCGGATGATCCTCGGTCTGGCCACGCCGACTGCCGGGACGGGGACGATCAACGGCGTCGCGTATGCGCACCTTCCCGCGCCGGGACGCACGGTCGGAGCGGTCCTCGAGGCGACCAGCTTCTACCCGGGGCGCTCGGCGCGTAACCACCTTCGTGTCTTCTGCGCCGCAGCCGGCGTGCCCGACACCCGCGCTGACGAGGTGCTCGAGATGGTCGGGCTCACGCAGGCCGGCAAGTACCCGGTCCGGGGCTTCTCGCTCGGGATGCGCCAGCGTCTCGGCCTCGCCACCGCGCTCATCGGCAATCCTCGGGTGCTGCTCCTCGACGAGCCGGCCAACGGCCTCGACCCGGAAGGGATCGTCTGGCTGCGCGGGTTGCTTCGACACTTCGCGGACGTTGAAGGCCGCACCGTCCTCATCTCGAGCCACGTCCTCTCCGAGGTCGAACAGACCGTCGACCGTGTCGTGATCATCGCCAAGGGTCGCCTCATCTATGAGGGGCGGCTCGACGATCTGGAGGGCGCCAGCGCCGGTGTGATCGTGCGCACGCCAACTCCGGACGCGCTCGGGACCGCGCTCGCCCCGCTGCACGCGACACTCAAGCCGCGCGCGGACGGTTCGGTCGCCGTCGGGGGCGCCGGGGTGACGCTGGCGGCCGTCGGGCACGCCGCGTGGGAAGCGCATGTCGAGGTCCATGAGCTCCGCAGCGGCAGCTCGACCCTCGAGGAAACGTTCCTCCGCCTCACATCCGACACCTCGGAACCGCCGAGGCCCGACGCATGACCCGGCTGCTGCGCGCCGAATGGCGAAAGGTCACGAGCATCAAGCTCGGCTGGGGCATGCTGCTCGGCGCCATGGCGCTTGCTGCGCTCGGCGTCGTTGCGCAGATCGCCAGCAACGGGGTCCGTGGCGGCGTGCAGCTCCCGCTCAGCGCGGCATCCGTGCAGAAGTCGATCGCGGCTTCGGCGAGCAGCGCCTATCTGTTCTCGATCGTGGTCGGGATCATCCTGATCACGACAGAGTTCCGCCACTTCACGTCGCGCCCGACATTCCTCATCGAACCACGACGCGGTTTCGTGATCGTCGCCAAGATGCTGGTCGCCGCGGTGGTCGGCATCATCTACGGGATCGTCTGCGCGCTGCTGACTGCGGCGATCATGATCCCGTGGCTCGGTGCAAAGGGCGACACCATCCACTGGATCGACGGCGGTGTCCTCGAGTCACTGCTCAGCGCGATCGTGGTCATCGCGATCTTCGCTGTCGTCGGCATCGGTCTCGGGGTGCTGATTCGCAACCAGATCACGGCCGTCATCGGGGCACTCGCGTACCTTTTTGTCCTCGAACCGCTCGTCCAGATCATCCCGGTGGTCAAGGACGTGTATCCGTATCTTCCCGGCGCTGCGGCCAGCGCGATCACCGGCGCCGGGCGTTCCGGTTCGTCGTTGCTCGTCCCCTGGGCGGGCGGCGTCGTCCTGCTCGGTTGGGGCCTGCTCTTCGCCGTTGCCGGATGGATCTTCACGATCCGTCGCGACATCCCCTGAGGGTTATTCCCCGGCGACGAGCTTCGGAGCACGGCGCGGCGGGCGGCGACGCGGCAGCGTGATGATCTTGCTGGTGCTCGCCAGCGGCAACGCCCGCACCGAGCGATCGCGACCCTCGTGTTTGGCGGCGTACATCGCGCGATCCGCCGCGCCGAGCAACTGGTCGAGGTCCCTGCCGTGATCGGGGTAGGTCGCAACGCCCACCGATGCCGTGAGCTGTTCGAGGCTGCATCCCTCGGGCACCGCGACGTCGCGCACGGCGGCACGGACCGCCTCTGCGACTTGCAGCGCCGCGTCCGCACTGCACTCGTGGAGCAGGATGACGAACTCCTCGCCACCGAGGCGCACGACCGCGTCGGCACCACGGACCGTCGTCCGGAGTTGCGTCGCAACGCGTTGTAGCAGCAGGTCGCCGATGGCATGACCGCTGCTGTCGTTGACCGCCTTGAAATGGTCGAGGTCGACGAGCAGGAGCGACAACGGCTTGTCGTCGCGCTGCGCACGCGCGACGTCGCGCTCACCGGTGTCGCGCAACCAGCGGCTGTTGTACAGACGCGTCAGCGGATCGGTCATCGCCGCGTTGACGAGCTCGACGTACAGCTGCGCGTTGCGCCAGGCTGACGCCGCGACATGAGCAAACAGTGACGCAGCCTCGAGCTCGCGGTCGCTGAACTGACCGACCCCGAGCCGCCAGCAGTTGATGATCCCGAGCTTGTGCTCGGTAGCGACGAGCGGCACGAGCAGCAGCGATTCCTCGACGTACGCAGTGCCGGGGATCTGCCGAGCAAGGGGATGCTTCGAGGTGTCCGGGATGTTCTGCGGCGTGCCCTTGGCGAACGCCCATCCGGTGATGCCGGCGTCGAGCGCCATGCTGTCGGCAAGGATCTCGTCGCGATCATCGCCGGTTGCGAGGACCGGAACGAGGCGGAATGTCTCGTAGTCGGCGACGAAGATCGCCATCTCCGTGACCTGCACGACGCGGCTCATCTGGTCGGCCATGACGCCGAGGATCCGCATCGGGTCGTGCTCGCTCTGCAACGCGAGCGCGGCGTCGCTGAGCGCACGCGCGAGCCCACGTTTCCCGGGGTTCGAGCGCATGGGAACGGCGTGGAGCGTCTCGGGTTCGGGTGCGTCGGCCAACGCGACGCGGGTCGGTGATACCTGGCGGCGCGCGAACCACGTTGGATCGACGACCTCCTCCTTGTTGCCCTCGAGGTGGTGCGTCAGCACGGGGCGACCGAGCAGCCATCCCTGTCCGAACTGCACGCCGAGCGACTGCAACGTCTCGCGTTCGCGGACCGTCTCGATGCCCTCGGCGATGACGCGCGCACCGATGTGGCCGCTGAACGACAGCAGCGCGACGACGAGCGCGCGGCGTGCGCGGTCGGCGTCAACCGCCTGGATGAGCGAGCGGTCGATCTTGATGAACTCGGGGCGCAACTCCGCGATGACTCGCATGCTCGCGTGCCCCGCGCCGGCATCGTCGACGGCGATGCGGAACCCTCGCGCGCGGAGCTCGGCAGCAATGCGCTGGAGCAGTGCAAGGTCAGGAACCGGTTCGCGTTCGCTGAATTCGAGGACGATCGACGCAGGGTCGACTCGCGCGTCATGCACGGCCTTGTCCAGCGCGGCGACACCACGTTGATCGATGAGGGTTCCGATGAGCACGTTGACGAACAGGTCGGCCTCGCCGATGTTCGACGCAGCGTGCAATGCGGCACTGACGCAGGCCAGATCCACTGCGCTCTGCATGTTCAGCGATGCCGCCGAGGCGAAGAGCTCATCGGGTGTCCGAACGCGAGGCAGTGACGGGTAACGCGCGAGGGCCTCGTAGCCGATCACCGTGTCGTTGACGAGCCGGACGATCGGCTGGAGCGCCGCGACGATCTTGTCGCCGCAGAGCAGGGAGTTGATGATGCCGCGCAGCTCCGTGTCCGGGACTCCCGACGGCTGCGCGTCGAAACGCCCGATCGCGGGTTGCGACTCACTCGACCAGGCCGCCGCGAGCATCGCCGCGACGACTTCCAGAGTCGGTCCGAGTGCGGGACTGCAACCCGTGCCCCAGACGGTGAGCACGGCCACCACGCGGTCGCGGCATGTGACCGGCACCGCGAGCACCGAGCGCTCGTCGGCGGCGGTGGGCAGCGCCCGGGCGAGCGCCGAATCCGTGGTGAGACGCCGAAGCGTGGCCGCGGCATCGGCAGATCCGTAGTAGAGCTTGCGGAGTTGCACCGGCTGGCGAAGCGACTCGACGCCGTCGAGCGGGATGCGCATCCCGATGACGCTCTCGTTCATCTGCGCCGAGAGACGGGCGTTGAGGCTCGGCGGCGAATGCATTGCCGTCACCACAGCGATGTCGGACTCGACGGCGCTGACGATCGCCGCGACCTCGAGGGCGGCAAGCGCCGTGACGACCTCGATGGCTGCCTCCTCCGGGCTTCGAGTCCGCGGGAGGCGGTGTCCGAGTTGCGTCAGAACGTCAAGGCGCAGGTCTGCGGCAGGGGCACGCACCCGACGAGTGTGCTGTCTCGCCCCGGTTCCGTTGACAACGGAATGGTCGCTTTTCCGGCAGAGAATCGCCATATCCATCTCGTCTTTGGGAGCGGTTGACCTCACCGGACCGTAAGTGATGACTTACGGTAGGTACCCACGAACCAGTGGAAGGCCGCGGCTTGGTCTCGCGCTCGCGCGGCACGAGACGGCCTGCGGTGGCATCCGCAGGTCTACCGCCGGGGTACCCTTCGGTCGATGAGTTGCTGCGCGACCTGCGGGCATGAGAATCAGGCGGGGGCGAAGTTCTGCTCCGAGTGCGGCACGCCGATGGCCGCCGCGAGTGTGCTTGCGCGCGAGGAGCGCAAGGTCGTCACGGTCCTTTTTGCCGACCTCGTCGGCTTCACGTCCCGGTCCGAGAGGCTCGACCCCGAAGACGTCCGGGCGCTGCTCACCCCGTACTACTCACGCCTGCGCACCGAGCTGGAACGTTTCGGCGGGACCGTCGAGAAGTTCATCGGCGACGCCGTCATGGCACTCTTCGGCGCGCCGGTGGCGCACGAGGATGACCCCGAGCGCGCGGTGCGCGCGGCGCTGGCCATCCGCGACTGGGTGCTCGAGCAGCAGGTGGATCTGCAGCTGCGTATCGCGGTGAACACCGGCGAGGCACTCGTGGCGCTCGGCGCGCGCCCGGCGCATGGCGAAGGGATGGCGTCGGGCGACGTCGTCAACACGACCGCGCGATTGCAGACCGCGGCGCCGATCAACGGCATCCTCGTCGGTGAGTCGACGTATCGGGCGACTGCGCAGAGCATCTCGTATCGGCCCGCGCCGTCGGTGACCGCAAAGGGCAAAGCCGAACCGGTGCCCGCCTGGGAGGCGCTCGAGGCCCGTTCCCGATTCGGCGTCGATCTCGCCCAGTCGAGCCGCTCGCCGATGGTTGGACGCGTCCACGAAGCGCGCGTGCTCGTTGATGCGCTCGAGCGCGTGCAGCGCGAGCGGGCATCGCAGCTCATCACCCTCGTCGGCGTACCGGGCATCGGCAAGAGCCGGCTCGTCGCCGAGCTGTTCACCCACATCGACTCGGATCCGGCCCAGGTCGTTCTCTGGCGGCAGGGACGCTCCCTGCCGTACGGCGACGGAGTCACGTTCTGGGCGCTGACGGAGATGGTGAAGGCACAGACCGGGATTCTCGAGACCGACGATCGCGAGGAGGCTGAGGGGAAGATCGATGCCGCGGTGACGTCGTTGATCGCAGATGCCGCCGAGGCGTCGTGGGTCGCCGGCCACCTGGGGCCGCTCGCCGGCGTGACCGGCGGCGCTGAGCCGTCCGGGGAGCGCCGCGACGAGTTGTTCACGGCATGGCGGCGTTTCTTCGAGGCGCTCGCGGAGCAGAACCCGCTCGTCCTCATCTTTGAGGACCTCCACTGGGCGGACGACAACCTCCTCGATTTCGTCGAGCACCTCGTCGACTGGGCCGGCGGTGTGCCCATGCTCGTCGTCTGCAACACGCGGCCGGAGTTGTTCGAGCGCCGTCCCGGCTGGGCTGGGAGCGTCCGGAACGCGATCCGGTTGTCGCTCGCACCACTGTCCGACGATGAGACAGCGCAGTTGATCAGCAACCTCAGCGAGCGCCCGGTGATGCCGGCGCAGACACAGCAGGCGCTGCTTGCACGTGCCGGCGGCAATCCGCTCTATGCGGAGCAGTACGTGCGGATGCTGGCCGAACGCGCCGACGCAGACGCACTTCCATTGCCCGAGACGATTCAGGGCATCATCGCCGCGCGACTCGATGCGCTGTCGGTCGACGAGAAGTGTCTCCTCCAGGATGCATCGGTGTTCGGCAAGGTGTTCTGGCTCGGGGCCGTGAGCGCCGAGCCAGATCGGCGGATCGCAGAGCAGCGTCTCCACGGGCTGGAGCGCAAGGATTTTGTCCAGCGGGCTCGACGTTCATCGGTGGCGGATGAGGCCGAGTACGCATTCATGCACGTGCTCGTCCGTGATGTTGCGTACGGGCAGATCCCTCGCGGCGAACGAGCCGAGAAACACCGCATCGCGGCGAAGTGGATCGCGACGCTCGGACGGCCCGAGGATCACGCTGAGATGGTCGCGCATCACTACATGAGTGCGCTCGAGCTCACACGAGCGACCGGGCGGCAGGTCGACCCCACGTTCGCGGCGGAGGCGCTCGTCAGTCTGCGCGACGCCGGCGAGCGTGCAGCCTCGCTCAACGCGGACGCGGCGGCGGCGGGTTTCTTCGCCTCGGCCATCGAGCTTGCGGAGCCTGGCTCGATCGGTCGAGCGCGCCTTCTGTTCCGGCTTGGGCAGTCGCGCCACCGTGCGGGTGCATCGGACCCCGTGCTCCTGGCGGAGGCGAGCGCCGACCTCCTGGTCTGTGGCGATCCGGAGACCGCTGCCGAGGCGGAGTGCGTGCTCAGTGAGCTCGAATGGCTCCGCGGCGACGCAGGCGAATCAATGCGGCATCTCAACCGTGCGCGAGCGCTCATCGATGATCGCGAGGCCAGCCGCGTCAAGGCATTGGTCGTCAGCACCGTGTCGCGTTATCTGATGCTCGCAGGCGAGAGTGCCGAGGCGATCCGGATCGGTCGAGAGGCAGCCGCGATGGCCGAGCAGTTCGGACTTGAGGCGGTTCGTGCCAACGCCTTGAACAACATCGGCGCATCGCGGTGTCACAGCGGTGATCCCGCGGGCATCGACGACCTCGAGGAGGCGATTGCCCTTGCGGAGCACGCCAATGCGCCCGCAGAGTTCTGTCGTGCGCGAACGAATCTCGCTTCGGTGCTGTGGATGCGGGGCAGCCTCGAGCGGTCGGCGTCACTGCGCACCGAAGCTCAGGCGCTGGCGTCTCGCTTCGGGCAGACGCTGTTGGTGCGATGGCTCAGAGGCGCAACGGCGCGCGAGGCATATTTCCTCGGGTTGTGGGATGAGGCGGAGAGTACCGTCGACGAATTCATTGCAGAGGTGGAGGCGGGGTCACCGCACTATCTCGCCGGTGACTGTTACAGCGTTCGTGCGCACCTCCGCCTGGCTCGGGACGATGGTGCGGGTGCACGCACGGATGCGGAGAGAGCGGTCGACTTCGCCCGTCTCGCGAAAGATCCACAGATGCTCTATCCGACGCTCGCCGGTGCTGCCGACGTCTTCAGCGAGCTTGGCGACCGCGAGCGCGCAGCGGCGCTCGTCGCCGAGCTGCTCGAGCAACTCCAGGCGGATCGAGTCACGAGTGGGTTCGTCACCAACGCGCTGCACACGCTCGCCTGGACGATGACCGCACTCGGCCGCGAGGTGGACATGGGTGCCGTGCTTCAGGACGACGACGTCCCGTGGGTGCATGCGGCGCGAGCGTTTGTCGCCGGCGATCTCCGCCATGCGGCGGACACCTGCCGGGCGATGGGCGCGCGTACTGAGGAAGCACGAGACCGGCTCTGGCTCGCGAAGGCGCTGCTCGCGCAGCATCGTCACGTCGAGGCCGAGACCGAGTTGCAGCAGGCTTTGGACTTCTACCGTTCCGTCGGCGCGACTCGCTACATCCGCGAGGGTGAGGCGATGCGGACGCCGCGCACCGCGTCCTTCGGCTAGTGGACGAATCCCCGACGAGCGAGGAAACGCGCGCGTTGCTCGAGCGCAAACGCGCGGAGATTGTCGCGAAGGTCGAGCAGCTCGGACTGCATGACCCGGCGGAGATCGCGAATCTCGGTTTCGGCAAGCGCATCGGTGACGCAACGAGTTATGCCGTAGAACGGATGACCGATGCGTATCAGGCGCGCACGATCTACGCGACCGTCGCCGACATCGATGAGGCGCTGGAGCGAGTTGCGGCTGGTACGTATGGGCGTTGTGTCATATGTGGCAACGCCATTCCCGATGCGCGTCTCGAGGCTGTGCCATGGGCCGCGCTCTGCATTCCATGCAGCGCCAAGCCGGGTAAGTCGCGGGTGGTCCGTTAGATCAGCTGCCGCCGGACACTGACGGTGCGATCTCGCCACGTCCCGCTTGTTGGATATCCGCCGGCAGTGAAACGTGGAGTTGCATCGCGAGGATTTCGAGTTGCACGCGCCACTCGATGATCGCGGCGCGTTGATCGGACTGCGTATCGGGCAGGCTGTCGAAATCATCCTCGGCTAATCCGTTCACGAGGGCGTTCAAGTACGAGTCCTCGAGGATGAACGTATGCGCGTACGGGGCGTTGATCGATGCCAGTGTCTGATCTGCGGGCTGGAGCGCGTTGACCTCAACGGTGAAATCAGCAAAGCTCTGCTCGAGACCGCCCATCTGTGCGGATGCCTGCGCGTCAGTGAGCTTCTTGTCCTTGAAGCCGACGATGATCGGATCGGCGTTGTTGAGGAGCGCGTTGACGCCCAGCCGTATCGGCTCGATCGCGGCGAGGTACGACTTCAGGTCGGACGCGCGCGTGCCGGGATGCGCGGTCGCGGCGCTGGATTGGCCGCACGCCGAAAGGGCAAGCGCTGCAAGTGCGATCCAGACCGCCGAGAGACGCCCGGTGCCGGGATGCGGGTGTGCTCGCACGTGACGTGTGCTGCTGGAATCAGTGATGATCAAACCCTATCGCGGAGGCCGCTTCGCGATCAAGCTTCGCTGCCGGGCGCATGGAGGGACACGACGTGGACGTGATGAGCGTGCAGGACGCGATGTTCCTCGACATCGAGAACGGGAACAACCCGATGCACATCGGGTCGGTGGCCGTGCTCGAGGGCCCGGCTCCCGCATACGGAGACCTGGTCCGGCTCATCGCCGCGAAGCTGCCGCTCGTGCCCCGATACCGCCAGAAGGTGCGTTTCGCGCCCGGCGGGCTCGGCCGGCCGGTCTGGGTGGACGATCCGCATTTCCAGATCCTGTATCACATTCGCCACACGGCGATTCCGCCGCCCGGCGGTCGCGACGAGCTGCGCAACCTCGCGGGCCGCGTCTTCGCACAGCTGCTCGACCGGAGCAAGCCGCTCTGGGAGTTCTGGATGGTCGAGGGTCTTGAAGCCGGACGCTGGGCGATCATCTCGAAGGTGCATCACTGCATGGTCGACGGCGTCGCCGCCACCGATCTGCTCACCGTGATGTTCGATGCGAGCGATGAGTTGCCGGATCTCGAACCACCCGATCCCTGGTTCCCGGATGACGAGCCCGGGGCGTTCAGGCTCGCGGCGAGCGGCGCTTTCCGAACCGTTGCCGAGCCGCTCGGCAGTCTGCGCAACGTCTCGAGCATTCTCCAACTGACGGCCGGTCCACGGACGCGGATCGCCGAGGCCGCCCACCTGGTGCGCTCGCTCGCGGAATGGGGGAAGAAGTCGGCCACGTCGCTCAACGGGCCGATCGGGCCACACCGTCGCTGGAGCTGGGCGGAGGCGAGCCTCGACGACGTCAAGGTCGTGCGCGAGGCACTCGGCGGAACCGTCAACGATGTCGTGCTTGCGTCGATCACGGCCGGATTCAGGGCATTGCTCGAGCACCGCGGTGAGGATCTGACGAACCGGGTCGTGCGCACGCTGGTGCCGGTTTCGGTGCGGGCGGCGCACGAACGAGGCACGCTCAACAATCGCGTGTCGGGGATGTTCCCTGGTCTGCCCGTTTCCATCGATGATCCGGCCGAGCGTCTCGCATCGATCTCGGCGCAACTGTCGATGCTCAAGGGGTCGAAACAGGCGGTCGCGGGCGACGCGCTCGCCCGTCTTGCGGGCTTCGCGCCGCCGATGCTGCTCGCGCTCGGCGCGCGCCTCGCCGCGCGAACGCCGCAGTGGGCCCTGCAGACGGTGACCACCAATGTTCCGGGTCCTCAATACCCGCTGTACGTCGCCGGACGGCAGATGGTCTACTCATATCCGTACGTGCCGATCATGGGCAGCGTGCGCATCAGCATCGCGATCTTCTCGTACTGCGGCAGGCTGTTCTTCGGGATCACGGGCGACTACGACACAGTCGCAGACATCGACGTGCTGCGGGACGGCATCGAGTTAGGGATGCGCGACTTGGTCGCGGCTGCAGGCGGGCGGCCCCGCGCGGCACCCCGCCCGCGCAAGCGGTCGCCGGCGCGGACGCCGCGTCAGGCTGCTGCCGCGGCGCGTCGCTCCGGGAAGAGATGACGCGCGATCGCCGGGGGATGGAACGGCTGCCATGCACCCTCTGGCTGCGCCAGGCGGTCCGCGACCACCCAGAGCACCGCCGGGTTGTGCCCGAGACCGAGATGACTGCCATAGACAGCCACATTTTCACTTCGCGGGCCGGGGCTGTTGACGCACGCCTCCCACGGCACAACGCCGTCGAGCCGCGAGTACACGGCAGTGGTCGGGACAGGGATCGGGCGGCGTAGGTCTCGGCGCGGCGGCAGTGTGTCGGCGCTGACATGCAGACCGGCGAGGCGCTCGTACACGGCGTCGGCGCGGCTGTGGTGCGCATCATCGAGACCGAAGGGGCTACCGAGCGTGATCACCTGACGGACAAGCTTCGGCCGAGAGCGAGCAAGCTCGCGCGCAAAGATGCCGCCGAGGCTCCAACCGACGAGGCTGACCGTCCTGCCCGCGACTGCGTACAGCTCATCGAGGCGTGCGGTCATGCCGCTCATGATCTCGGGCGTCGGACCGAGGTTTCGACCGAGACGCCAGCCGCTCACCTCGTAGCCGATCGAGCGCAGGAAGAAGCGAAGTGTCGCGGTCGACGCGTCCTCAGCGAGCAGTCCGGGCATCACCAGCACGGGATGACCGTCGCCGCGCGGCGCAAAGAGGAAGACCGGGGAGCTCGCCAGCATCGCGCCGTAATCCGCCAGCGCACGCCCGGGCTCGCTCATGAACAGTGCCAGCGACGGACGCTTCGCGGACGTCATGAGCAGGTCATACCACGCAAGTACGCGTCATGGCGCGAGACGCGACGTAGGCCAGCCCGACCGTTTGACGGGCCGGGCTGGCCGGATGACACCGTTGAGTCGACTAGTGGCCGAGGGCCGTCGTCGCCTGTTGCTCCATCGTCGCCTCGATCGTGGCGACGTTGGAACTGGTTGGGTTCTTCAGGAAGTTGAGCAGGTCCGCCCACATCATCGGCTCCCAGCTTCCCTGCAGGTCGTCAAGGCTGAAGACGAAGCTCGTCGCGCTGACGAGTGCCGCCGCATCGGCCTTCGAAACCGCGTCCGGATACGCGTCGCCGGTCACCTTGTTGTTCGGTGAGGCGAACCCACCGGCATTTGCCCAGATCGTTCCGGGCTCAGGGCCGGCGATGTACTGGATCAGTGCCTTGGCCTGCGGGGTTGCGTTCAACATCATGCCGACGTCGCCCGCGCCCTGGACCGCATTCTGGTTGGCGCTATCGGCGGACGGTGCCGGGAACGAGAAGAAGTCGTAGCACGGGGTCTTGCCGGCATCGGTGGTGCATGCGGCGCCTCCGGTTCCAGTCGTCCCCGCCGCGTAGTTGGACGAGTTACCGGTGATCTCGCTGACCACGAAGTCGCCCTCGAAGACCATCGCCGCTTGCGGCTGCGAACCCGCCTTGGGGAAGACCTTGTCGACGCAGAGCGGGTAGGAGTTCGCGAGCGAGCCGTTGAGGCCACCGGCGAGGTACGCCGTGTTGCTGAAGAGCTGGCCGAGCGTGGTGAACGCTGTGGTCACCGTTGGATCGGTCCACTTGAGCGTGTGTGCTGCGAGCTTGTTGTAATCGTCCGCACCGGCGGTCTTCAGGTAAACGTTCTGCCAGAAGTCCGCAACCGGCCAGCCGACATCGGTGCACAGTGAGAACGGCGTGACACCCGCTGCCTTCAACTGACCCGCGTCGGTGAGCAACTGCTCCCACGTTGTCGGCGGCGTGCTGATGCCGGCCTCAGCAAAGAGCGCGGGGTTGTACCAGATGGTGTTCTTGTTCGCGCCCTTGAACCAGACGCCGTATTGCTTGCCGCTGTAGCTGGCGAGCGTGTTCCACGCAGCGCCGAAGTTGGACGTGAGGTTACCGAGCACGCTCGTCAGATCCTGGACCTTGCCGGCCTTGGCAAGGGTGTCAAGCGTGCCGGGATCGGGGACGAACGCGACATCAGGTGGGGAACCGCCGGAGACCGCCGAGTTCAACGCGGTATCCATGTTGCTGCCCTTCCCCGAGTAGTTCACGGTGATGCCGGTCGCCTGTTTGAAAGGAACGAGGGCCGCAAGGAAGTCCTGCTGCTCCTGTGCCGTCCACTCGCCCCAGACGGTGACCGAGCCGCCGATCTTGCTGCTCGACGAGCCGCTCGAGCTCGCCGGGGGCGTTGTGCTGGTCGAGCCGCATGCCGTTGCGATACCAAGGACTCCGGCGGTCACCACGGCCAGCTTCCCAAGGGTGCTGACTTGCGTCATACGTTCTCCTCTGCGGATAGGCGAACCCAACGGGTTCACTCTCCCGATACAAATCACCGCGTCGAGACTATGTACTCCACCTGTACACGAAACGCAACCGCTGGAGTTGGACCTCATCCTATCGGGGGATGCCGGCCAGTCAGGCGTCCCAGTCCGCTTACCCGACCACCGACAAAATATCCGGTGTTGCCTTCGGCCGTCGACGGGGCTAGCATCACGGGCCAACTGTGCTGAGGGAGATTGCGTGAGCGTTGCCGATCCAACCGTGGACGTCCTGCCCGTCGCGCCGAAGCAGGAAGCGCTTCCGACCATCGGCACGCCCGTCGGCGGCGGCGGCTGGAAAAGCCATCTCGGGTCGCTGCTCTTCCTGCTGCCGGGAGCGATCTGGCTGCTGATCATCGTCGTGTACCCGTTCATCGCGACGATCGTGCGCAGCCTCTTCGACGGTTCGGGCAGTCACTTCATCGCGCTCGGTAACTACAAGGCGATCTTCTCGACGACCGACATCATCGTCTCGCTGAAGAACAACGTCGTGTGGGTCGTGGTGTTCCCGTTCCTCGTCACCTTCTTCGGGTTGGTGTTCGCTGTGCTCACGGAGCGCATCCGTTGGGGGACGGCGTTCAAGACAATCGTGTTCATGCCGCTCGTCTTCAGCGCCACGGCCGCCGGTCTCACGTGGGCGTCGATCTTCTTCAACGATCCGCACACGGGCGTTGTGAATGCCGCGGTGCAGGGTGTGGCCAACGCCGTCAACCCACCGGGGCTGTACCCGGTTGACACGAGCGCGGGCGAAAGTGTCGCCGCGCTTGCGGCTACGGGCGTGGAGTTGGGTCCCGCAGGCACGCTCCAGAGCAAGTCAACGGTCACTGCCGGTGGGACCATCGAGCTGGGGCTGACGGGGATCAGCCCGGCCGTGCTGCAGACGAACCACGCCGCGACGGCGCAGGTCCCGTCCTCCTCGAACGGCGCCGTCACGGGCCTCGTGTGGCGTGACTTCTCGCCGTCACACCCGACTTCACGTGGTCAGGTGTTCCCGGATGAGGACGGGATCCCAGGACTCCACGTTGCGTTGCTGGGTTCTGACGGCACCGTTGGGGCCACGACAACAACGGCTTCAGATGGAAGCTTCTCGTTCTCCGGCGTCGGCTCGAGCACCTATCGAGTCCAGATCACCGCCAATAACTTCCAGCCAGGATTCAACGGCATCTTCTTCCTCGGCACGCAGTCACTCACCCCCACGTCCTCGCTGAATCCGACCTTGCAGGCGATCTTCAGCCTGCCCATCGTTGATATCGCGATGATCATCGCCTACCTGTGGATCTGGGCCGGCTTCGCGATGGTGGTTATCGGCGCGGGACTTGCCGCGCTCAACCGCGAGGTGCTCGAGGCCGCGCAGATCGACGGTGCGTCGGAATGGCAGACGCTGCGCCGTGTCACCGTGCCGATGCTCCGGCCTGTGCTCGTCGTGGTCTTCGTGACCATGCTCATCAACGTGCTCAAGATCTTCGACATCATCTTGAACATGGCGACCCCGTCGTCCCAGAGCGGTGCGAGCACGATCGCGCTCGACATCTACAACAACTTCGCAAGTAACGGAGGCCAGGGTCTCGCGGCTGCGCTCGCCGTGATCCTCTTCGTGCTCGTCGTCCCCGCGATGCTGATGAACCTCAAGAGGATCAGATAATGAGTGCTGTCCAGGCTGCGTCGCTCCCGGCCGTCAGCACATCGCCGAAACGGCGCTTTCGAGTGCGTCCTTCGCGCATCGTCATCAACGTCGTTCTTGCTGCGATAGCGATCTTCTGGCTGGTGCCCGCGATCGGCATCGCGATCATCTCGCTGCGTCCCGAGAGCGCGTTCGAGCAGTCGGGCTGGTGGACGGTGCTCACCGCTCCAGCGCAACTCACGTTCTCCAACTACAAGACGCTGTTCTCCGCGGGTTTCCAGGCCGGCGGCGTGCTCGACTCGCTGACCACGTCACTGGCAATCACGATTCCGGTGACGATCCTCGTCACGGTCATCGCGAGCCTGACGGCATACTCGCTCGTCTTCGGGCGCTGGCGCGGCCGGACCGTGGTGTTCCTGCTGATCGTGGCAATGCTGGTGCTGCCGCTGCAGATGGCCTTGATCCCTGTCGCCAGCCTGTACAACTTCGTCGGCGACACCACCGGCATCAAGCTCTTCGGCACGGTGATCGGCGTGATCATCTTCCACGTCGCCTTCGGCTTGCCATTCGGCATCTTCCTCATGCGCAACTTCTACACGGGAATTCCGCACGACCTGCTGGAAGCCGGGCGTATCGATGGTGCGGGGGAGTGGACGCTGTTCCGCAAGGTGGTGATGCCGCTCGGGCTGCCCGCCGCCGCATCGCTCGCGATCTTCCAGTTCATCTGGGTGTGGAACGACCTGCTCGTGGCGCTGGTCTTCCTCGCCAACAACACGCATCAAACTCTGACCCTCTTTCTCTACGGGCAGACTCGGTTCCTGTCGTCGAACTACTGGATCATCTCCACCGGCGCGATGATCTCGATCGTCGTTCCGCTGATTGTTTTCTTTGCCTTCCAGCGATATTTCGTCCGAGGCGTGCTCGCCGGGGCGGTCAAATGAGGAGCGTGTCATGGCCGGCGTAGTCCTCGACGATCTGACCAAGCGGTATGACGGCGGCGCGCTCGCCGTCAACAAGCTGAATATCGACATCAAGGACGGCGAGTTCATCTGTTTCGTCGGTCCGTCGGGGTGCGGGAAGACCACCGCGTTGCGGATGATCGCCGGGCTCGAGGACATCACGAGCGGCGAGATTCGTATCGGGGATCGCGTCGTCAACAACCTGCCACCGCGCGACCGCGACATCGCGATGGTGTTCCAGAGCTACGCGCTCTACCCGCACATGAGCGTGCGCGACAACATGGCCTTCGGTCTGCAACTGCGTAAGACACCGAAGGCCGACATCGACAAGGCGGTCGAGGCGGCGGCCAAGATCCTCGACCTCGAGCGTTTCCTCGATCGGAAGCCCGGACAGCTCTCAGGCGGTCAACGCCAGCGCGTGGCGCTCGGTCGCGCGATCGTCCGCGAACCATCGGTGTTCCTCATGGACGAACCGCTGTCCAACCTCGACGCGAAGCTCCGCGTGCAGACGCGCGCGGAAATCGCGCGTATCCATACCCGCCTCGAGGCCACGATGATCTACGTCACGCACGACCAGGTCGAGGCGATGACGATGGGCGATCGCATCGCGGTCATCAACGAAGGGGTGCTCCAGCAGGTCGGCACGCCGAAGGAGCTGTACGAGGCGCCGCTCAACCGCTTCGTCGCAGGCTTCATCGGCTCGCCGTCGATGAACTTCATCGATCTCAAGGTGTCCACCGAGGCGGGAGTTGTGACGCTGAAAGGGGACGGCAGCGTGTTGACGCCGGACCCAACGTTGTCGGCCCTGCTGCGCGACAGCGGGCTCGACGCCGTGACCGTCGGCTTCCGGCCGGAGCACCTCGAGGTCGGCGCGCTCGACGGCCCTGGGCTCAACGTCACAGTGAACCTGGACGTCATCGAGTTCCTCGGCAACGACGTTCTTATCCACGGCAGCTCCGGCGGCCAGGACGTCGTTGCGATCGTCGACGTCGACAACTCGCTGAAGGTCGGCGATTCGGTGGTGCTGTCTGCTGCACCGCGACGCCTCCACGTGTTCAACCCGGTGACGCTCCAGCGCATGATCGGGGCAGCGCAGACCGCGCCTACGCCGACGGCTTAGCCCCCGCGGCTGCGTCGAGGGACCGCGGGTAGATCTCGTCGATCAACGAGCTCGACATGATGTAGTCGGCCGTCGCCCGATTCGAGGCGATCGGCACGTTGTGCACGACTGCGATACGGAGCAGGGCCTTCACGTCGACGTCATGTGGCTGAGGTTCGAGCGGATCCCAGAAGAAGATGACAAGGTCGATCCGGCCCTCGGCGATCGCGGCACCGACCTGCTGATCGCCCCCGAGTGGGCCGGTGAGGAATCGATGTACGGGAAGCCCAAGCGCATCGGCGACCATGGCGCCGGTCGTGCCGGTTCCGTACAGATCGTGCCGGGAGAGCGTCTCGCGATTGAAACGTGCCCACTCGAGCAGATCGGCTTTGCGATTGTCGTGAGCGATGAGGACGATGTGCTTGCGGGCGCTCTTCGCGCGGCGGGCCGGCATGTTCGCCACATGGTGCAACAGCCGAGAGTCGCAGCGCTCAGAGCGTCGGGCTGATCCCCCAGGTGCTGACGTGCGACTCGCCAGGTTGCAGGGTGACCAATCCCAGTCCCGAGTTGAAGGCGTCGGGTGCGCATGTCATCGGTTCGATGGCGAGCCCGTGTCGCCGGCGCGGAACATCAGTGAGCGTGTCGCCGCTGTAGATCATCGCGAACGGGTGGGTCGCGTCCATCCAGACGGTGACGGCTCGATTCCCGGACGCTGCCGCCAGCGAGATCCTGGTGATGCCATCGTGATCCGGAGACAAGGTTGTGAACGCAGTGTCGAGCACCAGTGCACCGATTCGGCGTGGCTCGCGAAAGTCGAAGTCGGTTCCGTCGACTGTGCACACGACCCCGGTCGGAATGCCGCGCGCGTCCGTTTCGAGCGTTGCGTTCGCCGGGAGACGCAGTATCGCGTCATCGATCGGCTGCGAGTTGTCAACGCGCACGTACGGGTGGGCGCCGGCCCCATACGGACAAGGTCCGTCGCCGATATTGCGAGCCGTGGTCTGCACGCTGAGGCCTTCACACGTCAGCGAGTAGGTCACCGAGAGCGAGAGTGCGAACGGGTAACCGGCGGACGGGCGCAGGTCCAGTGCCAGCGTGGTTGCGTCAGTGGCTGCGTCGACGAGCGCCCATGGCAAGGACCGTGTCAGGCCGTGAATGGCACACCCGGTTCTCCTCTCGTTAACAGTCAACTGCAACTCGCGTCCACCGAAGACGTAGCGCCCCGCGGCGACACGGTTCGGCCAGGGGAGGAGCAGTTGACCCCGGCCGCCTTCGCTCGGCTCGTTGCGACGGTATCCGTCAACGACGTCAGTGGGGCCGGAACGATAGGAACGAATGCCCGCACCGAGCTCAACGATGACGGCGCGCTGCTCTCCGTTGACGAGCGAGTACTGCCGCCCCGAGGGCGTGCCGCTCACACAAATGCCTGAATCATCACGGCGAGCCGGGACTCTAGGAGGTCGGGGGCGCGTCCGGTCGCGACAGGCGTCGCACCACGCGGTCCAGCTCCGTCTTGATCACGCCGTAACACTCGCACGACACCGCCTCGAGGCCGGCGCGGTCAACGATCGTCACGTGGCCGCGCACGTATCGGATGAGCCCGGCGCGCTGCAGGATTCCGGCTGAGACCGAGACCGTCGACCGCCGAGCGGCGAGCATCTGGCCGAGGAATTCCTGCGTGATCATGAATTCGTCGGAGCCGACCCGATCGTGGCTCATGAGGAGCCAGCGGCTGAGACGCTCCTCGCTCGAATGGAGGCGATTGCACGCAGCGGCCTGCGAGATCTGACCGAAAAGCGCCTGCGTGTAGCTCTCGACGAGAGCCTGGAACGCGATGCTCCGATCCGCCCATTCGAGAAACGTGGTGGCATCCATGCGCAGGCAATGTCCGGCGACCTGTGAGATCGCCCGGACGGCGAGGCCGCCGAGCGGAACGAGGGGGACCCCGACGATTCCCTCGTTGCCGATGGTCGCGACCTCAACGATGGCGCCGTCGTGCAGGGGCGTGACCAGGGAGATCACCCCATCGACCGGGAAATGGACCGCGTCGATTGGGGTTCCCGGTTCGAACAGCACTGTTTTGATCGGCAGCGTGACGTTTTTCACAACTTCGAACACCTGCTGCCGCTCCGACAAGGGGAGCGCTGAAAGGATTCGGTTACGGCTGAATCCTTCGACACCGGCGTTCGCTGCTGCGCTCATTGTCTGACGAGAAGTCCCTTCGACGTATGTGCGGTTACGGACAGACTTTGCGGAAGCTGTGCATCAGATTATGGCCTCAGGTCAGGCGAAAATGTCAGTAGGTTGGCTGCGAAAGAGGAGGCTGGGCTGCGGTGCGACCTTCTGAACCTCCGTCCGAGGCGCGCGGTTCGATGATTACTGTCATATGTGGCGGTAACTGAATTGCTCACCTGGTTGCAGTCCCACCGCAGCCTGCCACGCGCGCGTGCTCCGCGTGCCGACGCAGTCGCCGGGATGGCAGCCCCGATGCCGGAGCGCGTCACCGACGTGGAGGCAGAGCTCGCCGGCCAGGTGGTCCGGGGGAGCATCCTGACCGCCACGGCGGCGGGCAATGACGCGACGTGGTTGCCGCCACTCTGGCTCTCGTGGTGATGGCGGGGAGGTGTAACCGATGACAGTCGCAACCCAGACCGGATGACGGCGCGCATCGCGAAGTCGCGCCAGGAGCCGCTCGGCCCCGACGAGACATTCAGCGCGCTGGTCACGCGATTGATCACCACGAACCGCGCCGAGCGGGCCTCGCGGGAGCGGGCGACAAAGGGTGGTCCGGTCGTGCAGCACATCGAGCCGGCGGACCCAGAGACAACCGACCCGCTGGTCGCGTGAGCGCACGCGCCGCGGAGCCGCGACCATCGAGACTCACCCCCTAGCTCTATCGACATGCGCCGCAATCGCATCTGCCAGCCTGGCGGGCGCGTCGCCGTCGTATCCGAGAAACAGCGACGGCTCGGCGAGCTCGAGCTCCAGCAGCACCGGCCCTCCGCTCTCCCCACGGACGACGTCGACGCGCGCGTAGACGAGCTCCTTGCGCGGCCAGGGCAGTGCGTCGAGCGTCGCCTCGGCGACGGCGCGCTCGGCGGCATCCGGGATTCGGATCGAGATGTCCTCCGGCGCCCAGAGCTCGTCAGTGGCCACCCCGTGCGTGCGGAGTATCGGCCCCTTGCGAATGGCATGGGAGAACGCGCCTCCGATGAAGATGAGCCCGGTCTCGCCGTCGGCATCGACCGACTCCACGTACGGCTGCACGAGCACGGTCCTCCCCGTAGCGAGCAGGCGCGCGACGTGCGCTCGAGCCTCCTCGGCGTCCGTGGGACGGTAGCGGGAGGTGTTGCGAGCCCCCGCAGAGACAGCCGGTTTGACCACGACGTGTCCGTCGGGAATGCGCACGCTGTCATCCGGGGTCCCCGGATCGATCCACGTGGTCGGGACGATCGGGATGCCTGCCGAGGACAGTTCACGGAGGTAGCGCTTGTCGATGTTCCAGGCGATCACCGGCGCTGTGTTGAGCAGGAGTCGCGGCTTCGCGCACCACTCGAGGAACGCGGCGTGGCGATCGGAGTAGTCCCACGTCGAGCGCACGACGACCGCTCGAAACGCATCCCACTCCACAGACGGGTCGTCCCAGACACGAGGCTCGGCGACCAGTCCACGAGCGGCGAGCTCAGGGATGACGAGGCGTTCGTCGTCGTCGAGATCGGGAAGGAGAGCGCATGTGGCAAGCGCAACGTCGATCAGCGGTTGGGTCCCTCCAACGGTGGTCGCGAACGTCGAGTGCGGGCCGATCGGTGCCCTCCGGAGGCGATGCGGCGGTGACTCGAGTTTGGCGTCCGTACGCCAGCGGACCGCGCATCCGGGCTCTGAGCGGCTTTAATGACGCCATTGATGCACGGCGACCGGTCTTGACGCGCACCTGGCCGCTCGGGTCTCGTCCAAATCTCGCGCTGACTCGCTGATGATGGACGAGCGGTTCGTCACCATCCGCGGCCAGAAGCTTCGCTACCTTGTCTGCGGGCAGGGAAAGCCGCTGGTGCTCTGCCATGGATTCCTCAGCTCGGCCGAGGAGTTCGGTGGGCGCTTCGGGGAGCTCGGCGAGTACCGCACCCTGATCATTCCCGACCTGCCGGGGAACGGGGCATCCCCGCCGCTCCGTGGGCGGCACACTTCAGCGGCCATGGCGGATCTCGTCTTCGACCTGCTGACCCATCTCGAGATCGACCGCTTCGACGTCGGCGGGCTGTGCCTCGGGGCCACCGTCGCATGCGCGCTCACCAAGCGCGCCGGAGATCGAGCTGAACGCCTCGTCCTGCATACTCCGCTGCTCTCCCCGAACCTCATGCGTGGGCGCTATCGGGAGCAGGTCCGCCTCCTGAGCCGCCGTCCGATGTGGGACGCGGTGGTCTGGCTGAGCCGCCAGCGCTGGATCAGCGATCTCTACAAGCGCTTCGTCATCGTGGAGGGCGATGTCGACAACCGCACCGCCGATATCAACTACGAGAACCAGCGTCGCGCGGATCCGCGAGCCGCCCGGGAGTGGCTCAACGACTGCTTGCATCGCGATGACGTCGAACTCGTCGCCTCGCGCGCGGCAGCGACGCTCATCATCGTCGCCCGTCACGACCGCCTCGTGGACGTCGATCGCCTGAAGGGTCTCATCGCCCGGCTTCCGGATCTGCACGTCTTCACGGACAGCGACCAGGGCCACGGCTGGAACGAGGCCGCCGTCCACCGCCAGCTCGCCGTGTTGCAGGACTTCTTCAACGGCGGCGGATGCGGACGGAACGGCAGCAGTGCGACCTACCCCGTCGCGGCCGCCAACGGCGCATCGCACCCGAACGGGAAGTCCGCGCAAAACGGCAAGACTCCCGCCAACGGCAGGACGGCCGCCGGCGTGCCGCTCGTCCCGAGCCTGCTCGACACCGTCGAGATCACGCTCTCACCGAGCTGAGCTCGGCGCGACTGCCCGCGGGCTGCGCTCGAGCTCGAGCAGCCGGCGCTTGCGATCAATGCCCCAGCCGTAGCCGGTGAGGCTGCCGTCAGCACCGACGAGCCGGTGGCACGGGACGATGATCGAGATCGGGTTCTGACCGTTCGCGGCACCCACCGCGCGGGCGGCCTGGGGCCTGCCGAGCTGTCGCGCGATCTCGCCATACGTCGCTGTGCTCCCTGGAGGGATCTCCAACAGCGCGTGCCACACGGCGATCTGAAAGGCCGTTCCCTCGAGATCGAGTGGGGTGGAGAAGCTTGTGCGTGCCCCGTCGAAGTATTCGTCGAGCTCCATTCGGACCTGCGCGAGCGTCTCGGTCTCCCGCCGTTGCACGCCGGCGAGCGACGGAGTCCGGGGATGCCCGTCGAAGTACAGCCCCATCACCCGCTCGTCCGACGTGACCAGGAGCACCTCGCCGAGTGGGGTCATCGCTGAGCCAACGCAGGCCGAAGCGGAGTTCATCGGGCAAGGATGACCAGGGTCCCGAGCAGCGTCCGGCCATATTCGGACAGATCCGCGCGGCGTCCGGATGTGGCCGGTGCTCGCTGTGTCGATCGCGCTACAAGTAACGCCATGAGCGGCTACTCCGCGGTGGTGACCACCGGCATCTACTGCCGTCCGAGCTGTTCCGCGCGACCCAACCCCTCGAACGTGCGCCATTTTGGCCTTGCTGCTGCCGCCGAGGCGGCGGGCTTCCGAGCGTGCATGCGCTGCCGGCCGTATCGGGAGGCCGTGCCCGTGACCGGGATCTCCTCCGAGGTCGTCTGCCGCGGCATCCGCCTCGTGGTGGAAGGAGGGCTCGACGACGGTCACTCGGAGGATGCCGTCGCCGCACGGCTCGGTTTGTCCGCGCGCCATCTGCGCCGCCTCTTCCAGGAGCAGGTCGGCGTCACGCCGGTGCAACTGGCGCGCTCGAGCCGGGCTCATTTCGCGCGCCGCCTCCTCGATGACACCGATCTCCCCGTCACCGAGATCGCATTCGCTTCGGGCTTCGGCAGTCTCCGCCAGTTCAACCGTACGATCCATCAGATCTTTCGCGCATCGCCGCACGAGCTGCGTGCCCGGCGGCGCAACGCCGACCGGCTTGTCGCCGACGGCGGCCTGCCGCTGCGTCTCAGCTATGAAGGGCCGCTCGATTGGGACGCGATGCTCGGCTATCTGGCGACCCGTGCGATCGCCGGTGTGGAGTCCGTCGCCGGGGGAGTCTACCGGCGGACCGTTGCCATCGACGGTGATCCGGGTGCGATCGAGGTCGCCACTGCAGGACCGGGGCAGCTCCGCCTCACCGCCCATCTGCCCCACTGGAACGGTCTCATCCACGTCGTCCAGCAGGTGCGCCACCTCTTCAACCTCGACGCGGACCTGCCTGCGGCGGCGGAGGCGCTCAGTCGCGATCCGCTGCTTGCTGATTCGATCCTCGCTCGTGGCGGTCTGCGGGTGCCGGGCGTCTGGGATCCGTTCGAGGTGGGCGTGCGCGCGATCATCGGGCAGCAGGTGTCGGTTGCCGGCGCGAGCACGATCGCCGGCCGCCTCGTGGAGCGCGCCGGGACCGCCGTTCCCGGTCTGACCCAGTTCGGGCTCACCCATGTGTTCCCCACCCCCGCGACGCTCGCCACCGCGGATCTCACCGGCATCGGCCTGACGGGTGCGCGCATGACCGCGATCCGCAGTTTTGCGAACGCGGTCGCCAATGGGTCGCTTCGCCTCGACCGGAGCCTGACGCTCGAGGAATTGGTTAGGGCGACCGTCGCAGTCCCCGGCCTGGGTCCCTGGACGGCGAACTACCTTGCGCTGCGCATGGGCGAGGCTGACGCCTTCCCTTCGGGCGACCTGGGCCTGCGGCGTGGCATCGAGCGTCTCACGGGGAGCGCCGTCGCGCCTCGCGACGTTGCGGGTATCGCCGAGCGCTGGCGCCCCTATCGGGCGCAGGCGGCGATCCATCTCTGGCTGAGCCAGTAGGGGAATTTCACGCTCAGCCGTTCGCAATCGGGGACATTGCGTGATCATGTGCCGGTGCTCGTCTGCGTTTGCGATCGAAGCCCCGCGCCTGCCACCGGCATTCGACGCCGCTGTTGGGGCCTCGGCGCGTGACGGCGGTGACGGCGCCGGACGGGACGGCGGAAGAGATCCTGCGCTGGACGTACAAGCGGTTTCGTCGGGTGGCGCTGGTGGCGAGCTTCCAGGCGGAGTCGCTGGTGCTCATCGACCTGGCGTGCCGGATCACGGCGGAGCCGGAGGTGCTGACCCTGGACACGGGGCGGCTCCACGAGGAGACGCTGGAATACATCGAATCGGTGCGGGCGCGCTATCCGATCCGGCTGCGGATCCTGTCCCCGGACGCGGAGGAGCTGGAGACGATGACCGGGGAGCACGGGACGATGCAGTTCCGGCGCTCGATGGCGCTGCGCAACGAGTGCTGCGCGGTGCGCAAGGTGAACCCTTTGGGGAAGGCGCTGGAGGAGTACGACGCGTGGATCACGGGGCTGCGCCGGGAGCAGACGCCGACGCGAGCGGGGACGCCGGTGGTGGCGTCGGACCGAGGCCACGGTGACATCACCAAGGTGGTGCCGCTGGCGGGGTGGTCACGCGAGGAGGTGTGGGAGTACCTGGGTGCGCAGGGGATCGAGGCGCATCCGCTCTACGAGCGGGGCTATACATCGATCGGCTGCGCGCCGTGCACGCGGGCGACGGCGCCGGGCGAGAACGAGCGAGCCGGGCGCTGGTGGTGGGAGGGGAACTCCGACAAGGAGTGCCTCCTGCACCCGCCACTCACCGCCGAGGCAGTCGCGAACCTGCGCGGCAGGCCGGTCAGTGCCCCGCAGGAACCAGAGCGCTCAACTTCGCAGCCATCAGCACGGAGATAGCGTCCCGCGCATCCGTCACGAGGCGGGCTTCCTCCGCAGACGTGATCACGCCTTTGGTCACGCCGAGTTGGAGCCCGGAAGTGACCTCGGCGAGTGCGTCACGCTGCACCTTGGCCGAGTTGGCCCCAGCGATCTGATTCAGCGTCTCGCCGCGCATGAGATCGGCGCCGATCTGCTGCCAGGTCAATTTCGTGTCGGTCGTGAAGAAGTCGAAGACCTGCGACGCCTCGTTCTTGAACTGGCCGAGCGCGGCGAAGCTGGAGGTCGGCAGGTGCGACGAGATCGTCGCGGCGGAGAGGGCTGCCGGCTGAGCCTGCGGCGCAGTGGAGCCTGCGGTGTGATCCACGGCAACAACGGTGCCAAGTCCGATCACCGCGGCACCGAGGCCGGCGATCACAAGGTTCTTCGGGCTGAGCAACGGATGCATGGTGAGGTTCCCCCGGGGTTGACGATTCCTTGCTCACAGCGTAGTCCGATTCGCCTGACGCGGCGTTGGCGACCGCGTGACGATCCGCATGCCCGCGAGTTCAGCCGGCGCTCGTCGGGGCGGCGGCCATCTGCGCCACGCGGATGTGGTTGCCGAACGGGTCGCGAAGCCCGAAGTCGATCCCATACGGCTGCTCGGTCGGCTCCTGCGTGAACTCGACACCGCCCTTGGCCTGCAGCTCGTCGTAGGTCTTGCGAGCGTCGAGCGTGGTGAAGAAGAGATGGCCGCCGGTGCGTCCCTTGGTCAGGAGCGAACGGACTTCGTCAGCGGTCGCCGGATCCATCGCTGGTGGGCCCGGTTTCTCCAGCATGATCTGGCGTTCGGGGTCGCCCGGGACGTTGACGGTGAGAAAGCGCATGAAGCCGAGGTCCTGGTCGGTGTTGATCTCCAGTCCGAGCTTGCCGACGTAGAAGTCGACAGCCTGGTCCTGGTCGAGCACGTAGATCTGCGAGATGCGAAGACTGCTGAGCATTGCGGTGATTTCCCTTTGTCGGAGCCGGGTAATTGCTGTCCGAACGCTATCCGCCCGGGACGCGGCTGTCTTCTCCAAAACTGCTCGGTCGTGTCCAGGCCATGGCGAAACAGGTCGGCACCGCGACGACGGGTTGGCGCTGCCGGTACTCCGTCGGGGTTTCGCCGACGATCGCGTGGAACGTCTTGCTGAAGGTGCCGAGGCTCGTGAAGCCGACGTCGAGGCAGACGTCCGTGACACTGCGGTCGGTGCAGCGCAACAGGTAGAGGGCGCGCTCGACGCGCCTGCGCTGCAGGTAGCGGTGCGGCGGCTCCCCGAAGGTCGTCCGGAACGAGCGGCTGAAGTGCGCTGCGGACATGCAGGCGACGCCTGCCAGTGCGGCGATGTCGAGCGGCCGGCTGTACGCGAGATCCATGGCGTCCCGCGCGCGGAGCAGGCGCCGGTTGGTCTCCTCGATGGCCTGGCTCACGCCCGCAATTCTGGGCCAGCGGAGCGGCCGCCCAGGCTCAGGCCACCCCGGCCACGGGAGATCACGACCTGGCCGGCCGGCATCCCTGCCGAGGGTGGTTTAGCGCCCTTCTGATCTGTGGTAAGCTCCCTCATCGACCTAGCGCCGCTAGGTCTCTTTTGTGTTGAGGCGTTGACACGTGGCTGCATCCAAGGGCGGTTCCGCAATCATCACGTTGCAGTGCAACGAGTGCAAGGAACGTAATTACACGACGGTCAAGAACAAGCGCAATGACCCGGATCGTCTGGAATTGCGCAAGTTCTGCAGACGTTGCCGCGTGCACAGGCAGCATCGCGAGACCAAGTAACCGAAGGGGCGTAGCTCAGCTGGTAGAGCATCGGTCTCCAAAACCGAGGGTCGCGCGTTCGAGTCGTGCCGCCCCTGCCAACACGCCACCAGCAGCGCCAGCCCCGGCACCATCATCAGGAGAGATCACCGTTCATGGCCAAGGCTCGAAGCGCACCGGGAGGCCCCGGAGGTCCGCGGCCGCCTCGGCCCGCCCTGGCCGCCGGGGGTTCCGGTGGGTCCGGAAGGGTTGGTCTTGCGGGCTACTTTCGGGGCGTCTGGGAAGAGCTCAAGAAGGTCGTCTGGCCGACTCGGGACGAACTGCTCCGGATGACGGGGATCGTCATCGCGACGGTGATCATCTTCGCGGCGCTCGTCGGTGGCGCGGACTACCTGTTGAGCCTCGGGGTGCAGCGCGCAGTCACCACGCAGGCCGCGAATGCCACTCCGGCCACGACGCCCACCGCGGCGGCAGCGCCCGTGACCGCGGCACCGCTGCCGACCAGCATCCCGACCGAAGTACCGCTGCCAACTGTGTCGCCGTAGCTGCCGTGGGAGAATGAACATCGTGGTTACTAATGCCGTTTCCGCCAAGGACGCCCGCTGGTACGTCGTCCATGCCTACTCGGGACACGAGGAGAAGGTGAAAGCCAACCTCCTCAAGCGCGTCGAGTCCATGGACATGCACGACCAGATCTTTGATGTGCTCGTGCCGACCGAAGAGGTCATGGAGATCAAGGACGGACAGCGCCGCAAGGTCAGCAAGCGCATCTTCCCGGGCTACATCCTCGTCAACATGGTCATGTCCGACGAGTCCTGGTACGTCGTCCGGAACACACCGGGCGTGACCTCCTTCGTCGGCTCGGGCAACAAGCCCGTGCCGTTGCAGGAACACGAGATTCGCGGTATCCAGAAGCAGGTGAAGGCCGAGGCTCCCACCAAGGTCAACGTCGAGTACGAAGTCGGCGAGAACGTTCGTGTCATTGATGGACCATTCACCGACTTCCATGGCAAGGTGACCGAGATCAACGTGGAGAAGGGCAAGCTCAAGGTGCTCGTGAACATGTTCGGGCGCGAGACACCGGTTGAGCTGGACCTGCTGCAGGTCGAGCGGTTGCGGTAGGAATAAGACAAAAGACAAAGACAATGAGCAAGAAGAAGATCAAGACCGTCATCAAACTGCAGTTGCAGGCCGGCAAGGCGACCCCTGCGCCGCCTGTCGGCACCGCGCTCGGCCCCCACGGACTCAACATCATGGAGTTCTGCAAGGCCTACAACGAGCGCACCGCCAATCAAACCGGAGTCATCCCCGCGCAGATCACCGTGTTCGAGGACCGGACGTTCAGCTTCATCACCAAGACGCCGCCTGCGGCTGAGTTGCTGAAGAAGGCTGCGGGCGTCGAGAAGGGCTCGGGAGTCCCGAACCGCACCAAGGTGGGCACGCTGTCGCGCCAGCAGGTCCGCGAGATTGCCGAGGTGAAGCAGGCCGACCTTAACGCACACGATCTCGAGCAGGCGATGCGGATCATCGAGGGGACGGCCCGATCCATGGGTCTGAACGTCAACTGAGCCACAAAGTGGGAGGGCGCAACGCGCCCGCCAACACCACGGAGAAGTCCTATGAGCAAACACGGTAAGAAGTACCGCGAGGCAGCGGCGGCCATCGAGGATGGGAAGTTCTACCCACCCGCCGAGGCGATGAGCCTGGTTCGCCAGATCTCGAAAACCACATTTGATTCATCGATCGAGGCGCACGTCCGCCTCGGCATCGATCCCCGCCACGCCGATCAGGTCGTCCGGAGCACCGTCACGCTGCCGCATGGAACGGGCAAGACCCGGCGGATCGCCGTCTTCGCGACAGGGGAGAAGCTGCGCGAGGCGATCGAGGCCGGTGCCGACGTCGTCGGGGGAGAAGACCTCGTCAAGAAGGTGCAGGACGGCGTCATCGACTTCGACGTCGCACTGGCGACTCCGGAGGTCATGGGCATGGTCGGACGCCTCGGCAAGATCCTCGGTCCCCGGGGCCTGATGCCGAACCCCAAGGCGGGCACTGTCACCTTCGATATCGCCAAGGCAATCCAGGACGTCCAGGGCGGCCGGATCGAGTTCCGAAATGACAGGACTGGCATTATTCATGCCGCAATTGGTAAAGCCTCGTTCGACGACGACAAACTGCGCGACAATTTCGCCGCTTTGATGGATGCAATCGTCCGCGCCAAGCCGACCGGCGCCAAGGGCACCTACGTGAGGACGGTCACCGTGGCCTCCACGATGGGTCCTGGCATTCCGGTGGACCCAGTGCAGGCGGCACGGCTCACGGTGGGCTGAGGTCGCCTTCGATTTGATCCGGCTTCTCATCGTCGACGACATCGCGAGCACCCGGGACAACCTGCGCAAGCTGCTCGGGTTCGAAGAGGACATCGAGGTCATCGGGACTGCCGGCGACGGCAAGCAGGGCCTCGAGGAGGCGCACCGGCTGCTCCCCGACATCGTCCTCACCGACGTGAACATGCCGATCATGGACGGGATCCAGCTCACCGAGCGGCTCGCTCAGGAGTTGCCTGCCTCGCCGGTGATCATCATGTCCGTCCAGGGCGAGCGCGACTACCTGCGCCGCGCCATGCAGGCCGGGGCCCGTGAGTACCTGATCAAGCCCTTCAGCCACGACGAGCTGGTCGCCGCTATCCGCCGGGTGCATCAGCTCGAGGAGAAGAAGGGAACGTTCGCCCGCGCGGCCGCCCCGGATAACTCCGGGCAGCCACGTGCAGCCGCGCTCGGCGAGGTGATCGTCCTCTTCTCCGGGAAGGGCGGCGTCGGTAAGACCCTGCTCGCCACGAACCTCTCGGTCGCACTCGCGGTCGAAACGGAGTCACGGGTTGCCCTAGTCGATCTCGATCTGCAATTCGGCGACATCGGCGTGATGCTCAACCTCGATCACAGCCGGAGCATCACCGATGTGGTGGAGTCGGAGACCCTCGAGCCCGAGATGCTCAACGAGATCATGGCGCAGGGTCCGGCGGGGGTCCGTGTGCTCCTTGCGCCGATCAGCCCCGAGCTCGCCGACCTGATCACCAACGACCACGTTCGGATGGTGATGGCGGAACTTCGCAAGACGTACGACTACGTCGTCGTCGACACCTCGTGCCACCTCGCTGACTTCAACCTCGAAGTCATCGAGTTGGCGCAGCACATCCTCGTGGTCACGGCGCTGACGATTCCGGCGATCAAGGACGCGAAGCTCGCGCTCAAAGTGCTCGAATCCCTGACGGTCGATCCGGCATCGGTCCTCCTCGTGGTCGACCGCAGCGACGCGCACTCCGACTTCAACAAGGAGTTGATCGAGCAGAACCTGCGCCACGACGTCGGCGCGCAGATCCCCTATGACCCGCGGGTCGTCGGCGACTCGATCAACCGCGGGACGCCATTCGTGACGGCCAGCCCCGAATCCGACATCAGCCGTTCGATTCGCGAGCTCGCCGGAGCACTGGTACCGGGTGGTGCGGTGCCCGCCGCCGCGGGTGTCGGCGGCGCCGGGAAGGCCGACGATCGCAAGAAACGCCGGATATTCGGCCGCTGAGCCACCTGGACTCGCCGACCTCGGCGTCAGCTCCTCGCCTCAATCGGTCACGCATTCTCATGCGCTCCCTCACTCGCCTCGTCGCTTCCTTGACCTCGGCGGCCCAGGCGGCTCAGCTGCGCGAGGCCGTCGCCTCCTAGTCTCGGGACGCGAACCCTAGACGGCGGCGGCTGCGTTTCTTGCCGGGCTGCTCGGCCTCGCCGGGGTCTGCCTGTCCCGTGACCGCAGCAGCGAGACGTTCGAACGCGGCCGTCGCGGGCGATGAGTGGCCGCTGATCACCACGGGCACGCCGAGGCTGACGGAGCCGCCAATCCCCGGAGCGTCGAACGGGATCTCCGCGGCCACGGGGTGACGCAGGAAGTCCTCGATGCGCGCCCGGTCCATCCCCCCGGAGAGCGGGGCATCGCGGTGGTTGGCGACGACGAGGATGCGCTCTGGATCGACCTGGAGCACCCCGATCACGGACATGATCAGCCGCGTGTTCTTGACCGACGTGACGCTGAAGTCGGTGACGAGGACGATGTGGTCTGAGTTTTCGAGCGCCTCGAGCGTGATCTCGGTGAGCTGCGAGGTGGTGTCGGCGACGACCATCTCGTAGGTCGAGCGCAGCTCGGCGATGAGGGATCGCAGGTGCGCTGTGGTCACGTAGTCCGCGAGCTCCGGGCTCGGCGGGGCTGCGAGGACGGTGAGGCCTTGCGGGCCGAGCGACAGCGCCTGCTGGATCACATGCCGGTCGGCGATCGACGCGTCGCTCGCCGCGAACTCCGCGATCGTCCCGTCCGGGGTCATCGCCAGGAGCGCGGCGATGTCGCCGAACTGGAGCGACAGGTCGACCAGGACGACGCTACCGGGGTTGGGCCGGTTGAGGATCAGCGAGAGGTTCGTCGCGATGATCGACTTGCCGACGCCACCCTTGCCCGAGACGATCGTGATCATCCGTCCGTCCCGGCGGCGGGCACCTTCGGCCGGCGGCGGGCTGCCGTTGACCGGTTGCCGCGCTGACTGGGCGGCGCGCTTCCGCGCCTGGAAAGCATGGACGCGATGGATGGCGGCAACGAGGTCGTCCCCGGCGAACGGCTTCTGGAGGACCTCGCGAGCGCCGGCGAGCATGGCGCGCCGGAAGAGCTCGCTGCCGCTCTCCATCGACATGAGAATGACTCCCGCCTGCGGCGCGTACTCGGCGAGCATCTCGGTGGTCTGGACCCCGTCGAGGCCGGTGAGGCCGGCGTCGAGCACCGCGATGTCGGGGACGAGATGCAGCGCTTCCTGGAGGGCGTGCTCACCGTCGGCGGCCACGCCGCACACGGTGATGTCCTCTTCGGCCGAGAGGCGCCGTTGCAGATTGGCGCGAATGCGCTCGCTCCCATCGGCAATGAGCACGCGGATCACGGCGTCACCTTACCTCCGGCCCAGGCTGAACCGCCGACGGTAGGTCGGCGTGGGCGGCGGTGCGAGTGCATCGAGGGACGGGTCCGCGGGCGTGGCGGGGGGACCGGCGATGGTCTGCGCGAGGGCGACGATCCGTCGGCTCAACTCGGCACGCGGCTGCGATTGCAGGATCGGGGAGCCCGAGTTCGAGCGACTCATCGACGCGCGGGTCGTAGGGGAGGTCGGCAAGCGCGCGGCGGCCGAGGATGCCTTCGATGTCCGCACGCCGGTAGCTGACCCTCGGGCGGCTGTGGTTGAGGATCACGTCGACTTGCTCTTCTGCGACGCCGAGCGCTTCGAGCACCGCCATCGCCGCCTTGGTCGCATGGACGGACGTCATGTTGTAGCTGCTGACGAGGAGGACCCGGTCGGCGAGCTCGAACGCTTCGAGCGTGCGCTCGTCGAACTGTGATGGCGTGTCGACGACGACGAACTCGTGGGCCCTGGAGACCGCGCGGATCATCGCGCGGAGATGCGGGGCGCTGATCAGGACGGCGAGCTCCGGGCTCATCGCGGAACGGAGCACGCGCACGCCGGCGGGCCCGGTGGCGAGGACGGCCTCGAGCCGCGCCGGGTCGATGTCCTCACCCGTGATGGCGAGATCCGCGATCGACAGAGGATGCGCGTCGGTGTGCAGCATTGCCGCCGCGTCCCCGAACTGCAGGTCGGTGTCGATCACCGCGGCGCGGTTGTCGACACCCCGGGCCAGCGCAACGCCGAGGTTTGCGGCGACCATCGACGTCCCGGTCCCGCCCTTGCCGGAGAACACCACGATGAGCGTCGCCCGGCCGGCATGTGCTCGCCGGGGACGGGTGGGTGCTTCCGCCGCGTCGCCGTCCGCGGCTGACGCGTCACCGCCGGCATCGCCCTGCGGCGTGAGGCCCGCAGCCAGGCAGATTGCTTCGTGGAGCGCAGGGCCGTCGGCCTCGTCGGCCATGACCCGTGCCGCCCAACGGCCCGTGAGCGACGGGTCCCCCGACGTCATGAGGAGCACGCGGGTGGCCGGCGACACCGTCTCGAGGTGCGCTGCGAAATCCTCGGCGGGAGGTTCGGCGAACGTCTCGTGGAGAAGCAGGACGTCAGGTTGACGGAGCCATGCCTCCTCGATGACAGCGGCCGGATTGTGGGCGACTCCGCAGACATCGACATCGCTGTCGTAGGGCGCGAGCTTCTCGAGATCCCCGACGATTCGCGCGACCTGGTCCGCAATCAGGACGCGGATCAAGGCCGCGCCTCGCATCCGCCATGCATCGTGCGCATGGTACGGCGAATCGCACGCATGTGGAATGCCGCGTCACGAATCACGCATGCGCAGCAAGCATGTGCGTACGGAGAAGCGCGTGCAAATAAAAAGAGGAGCCGTCCCATTGGGCGGCTCCTCTTGACTGTCCTGGTTGCTTGCGAAAGCTACTGGGCCAGGCCGTTGCTGATGTTCGAGAACACGTTGTTGACCTGCTTGCCGACGACTTGCAGGATAACGATGACGACGATGGCGATAAGGACGAGGATGAGCGCATACTCAACCATGCCCTGGCCTTCCTCAGCCTCCTCACGCTTGCGAGCGATAAACTCAGTTGCGCGAAGGTACAGGGTGCTCAGCATATCCATTCCGTTGTTCACCTCCTTTCGGGTTTTATTTTCGGGCCGAGACTGGTGCCTCGATCCGACTGCCGTGAGTGTGTACCCCGGCTGCAGCAACGAGAATGGCCTGCGTGCTAAGGATTGGTAACGAAGAATCGGACACGCCGACGGACGCTGCCTGGACAACGAGAAACAGTGGTGATTCGATGACAACCGCGATACGGCGCCGTCGCCTCGAATTGCGCTGACCTAGAGTTGGGCCATGGCCCAGGCGGTCGCGATTCCAGCACGCCGTGGCGAGCTGGAACGTCGCGTCGAAGAGATCCGTTTCCTGGTATTCGGCCGAGCGCTCCCGGCCGTGTTGTTTGCGCTGCTCGGCTACCGAGTGTTCATGAATCTGCTTTCACAGATTCATGATCTTCCCAAGCACGATCATCTCGGCGGCATCCTCGCAGGCCCGCTGACCACCGGCGTGTACCTCGCGTTCTGCGTTATTCCGGTTGGGATCTACCTCATACGCCCGCGGCCGAAAGCGCGTGATGGACGCATGGTCGCGCGCGCCGCGGGACTCGTCGGGACGACGATGCTCCTCGTGGTCGGAGCCTTCCCGTTGCCGGTGATCCTCGTTCCCCCGGTGCTCGTCCGTGACGCAGCCGTCCCGCTGACGCTCGGTGCGTTCTGCCTCGGCGTCTACGGCCTGCTGTATCTGCGCCGCAGCCTGAGCATCATTCCTGAAGCACGCCGGCTCGTGACCGCTGGCCCATACCGCTTCGTGCGCCACCCGCTCTACGCAGCGGAGATCCTCGCCGCGGTTGCGCTCGTGCTCGCCAGGCCGGGTCTCTGGGCGACGCTGACGCTGGCGCCATTCATCGTCGTGCAGATGCTGCGAGCTCGCTTCGAAGAGGGCCTGCTGACGCGCTCCTTCCCCGAGTACGCGAGTTACGCGGCGCACACGGCGCGTCTCATTCCCTTTGTCTGGTAGGTGAATCGTGGCTCGCAACAACTCGACCGATGCTAATGTGGATCAAGTGATGAGCACCGAGGCAGGACACCCGTGCACCCAGGGGGGATGCACCTCTCAGGAGGGCATTCCCTGCGCGTATGTCGACCGTCGCGGTCGCGAGTGCCGCACCGCATGGTGCCCGGAGCACCGGGTGACGATCGAGGATCGCGTGTACTGCCGCCGGCACGCCGGCGTGGTCAGCGCGCTCCCGAGCCTTGACGACTCCCTCGCGGTCTCCCTGCCTGATCTCGACAACCGTGCTCCGTCGCTCGTCGGCTGGGTGTCGCGTCAGATCGACGGCGATGTCTGGCGGTTGCTGCTCAAGGAGCTTTCCTCCGGGAGCGGCGGCCAGCTGGTCGCCGATCCGGTGACGCTCATCTTCGTCGGCATCGGCCGGCAGCGTGCATGGGAGCGCGCATGGCGGCTCGACAGCCACATCGGCATCGCCCATCGGGTGAGCGTCGTTGTGGAAGAGGCCGACGACACGACGGTTATCGTCAAGGTCGGCCCCAACGCGGTCGAGCAGGTCGTGCCGCCGTGGATCCAGCATCGTGTGCGTGGCGAGACCGTCGCGCCGGACGAGGACCGCAAGGAACGCGAGGAGTTCTACCAGCGCGTGCTCGACTCGATCGAGCGCGGGCTTGGGCACGAGCGTGACCTCTCGCACTACGTCGCAGAGGGTCGCCACAGCATCCCTCAGGGTGGAGCGGGAGCCTAAGCGTGACTCGGGGTCGAATCCTTATCGTCGACGACGATCCGCGATTGCTCCACATCGTTGCGATGTATCTCGGTATCGAGGGCTACGAGGTCTCCACCGCGGAGAACGGCGAGGACGGACTTGCCAAGGTCGAGGAGCGTGCCCCCGACCTCGTCATCCTCGACATCATGATGCCCGGCATGGACGGCATCGAGACGTGCAAGCGGATCCGCGGCAATGTCCCGACAGCGGAGACTCCGATCGTGATGTTCAGCGCGCTCTCCAGCGACGACGACATCGAGCGGGCCCGTCTCGCCGGCGCGAATCACCTGATCACCAAGCCGTTCAACCTCGTCGGGCTCGGCTCCGTCGTCAAGACGTTCTTCCCGGCCGACGTCAGCAGCGCTCGCTAAAGCGCGACCCCGTCAGATGGGCGGGGTGATCAGCGGCGTGTTCTGTGCGAGATGCGTGCTGAGATTGCTTGGCAGCACTGGACCGAACAGCGTCCGCACCTGGGGCTCGAGCCGCACCGCTTGACCGCTCAAGGTCGCGGCATTGATGTCCTGGGCCATCGTGTGATGGACGGGCGAGGGCGCGCCGCTCACGGCGATCGCCACCAGGAACAGGATGAGCACCTCCGCAACACCGACGACGGCGCCGAGAAGCACGCCGCCGATGCGATCGAAGGCAGCGACGACGATCTTCTGGAGGCGTTCGTTGATGAGCGCGCCGAGGATCTCGACGACCAGCACGACGAAGACGAAGATCGCGACGAATGACCAGGCATTGGCATCGAGGCTGTGTGAGTGGACCAGCGCGGCAACCGCATTGCCCAGGTTGGTCGCCGCGAACACGCCGAGGAAGACGCCGAGCGCGCTGAGGAGACGGCGAATCAAGCCGTGACTCCAACCCAGGTATGCATTGACAGCCACGGCGACGACCAGCAGCGCGTCTGCGAACACCTGGCCCGGCGTGCTGTCGATAGAAGCGACTATCGCGACCACCTCATGACCGTAACATCCCCCCGAACCGCTGGAAGAGGGGTTTTCGTTACAGAATTGCTGTGTGCAACCGTTCCTGCGGACGTCCCACAGCGACGTCTCGGCGCGCAAGACCTACGATCTGCTCGACGAGCCGACCGGGCCTGACTACGCCGGTCTGCTCGAGTGCGCGCTCGTGCAGTGCACGACGGCGGTGCTGACCGTGCGTCCCGGCGAGATGGACGCCGAAGGCCAGGCGACCATCGAAAGCCTTGCCCGATTCCAGCAGGCCAAGAGCACGACGGCGGCCGGCAGCCTGGTCCGCTACGCCTTGAGCCGCGAGAGCGTGACGGTGCTCCAGGAGGCGACCGGCGGCCTCTATGGCTGGCAGCATCCGGGCCTGCCGGACAACCTCTGCCTCTACCGGGGCGACGGCAGCCCGTGGTTGGTGTCGAGCGCCGAGGCGCACATCGGCTACCTCGAGGTCTCGCCGTTCGAGAAGCTGCTGATCGGCCGCACTGCGCCGGGGCTCGTCGCGGTGCTCGCGCACCAGAGCGCGCGCGACGCGATCCTCGCGTACATGGAACGGCGCTTCGAGACCAATGTCGCGTCGCTCACGGAGCAGCTGACGGAGTACGCGCGCATCGTCATCGGCGACGGACGCGAGGGACTCGTCGATGCGCTCGAAGACTGGATGCGCTCGGGCGAGGAGGCGCGGGTCTCGGCATCGCTCGAGGTTGCACGCGCACTCCAGCTCGTCGAGCTCCGCGAGACGGTCGCCGGCTTGCTCCGCGCCGCCGCGAGCGACGACGCGAGCGTCCCCGAGGTCTACCGATCGGTGCCTGCACTCCGCTCGCGCTGGCGCATCGCGCACCGGCGCCAGCTCGAGCGAGTGCTCCGCCAGCTGTCCTGAGGCTGCGATCAGCCCCCGGATCCGAACTGGTGGGCAACCTCGATCACAGCGGGACCGAGCAGCACGATGAACAACGTGGGGAAGATGCAGCCGACCATCGGGAAGAGCATCTTCAGCGGGGCTTTCTGGCCCTGCTCCTCTGCGCGCTGACGGCGCTTCCGGCGGATCTCCTCTGACTGGATGCGCAGGACGTTGGCGACGCCGACGCCCAACTGCTCCGACTGGATGATCGCCTGGATGAAGTTGCTCAGCTCCTCCACCTTGCAGCGACGTCCGACATCATCGAGTGCCTCGAGACGCGGGCGACCGAGACGAACCTCGTTGAGCATGATCGACAGCTCGCGGGAGAACGCGTTGTTGTATTTCTCGACGACGCGGGTCAGCGCGGAGTTGAAGCTGAGGCCTGCCTCAACGGAGATCGTGAGCAGATCGAGTGCGCTCGGGAGCGCGAGCAGGATCTCTTTCTGACGCTTCTTGATGCGGCGCGCGACCACCATCTGGGGACCGAGATACCCGAGGATGAGACCGCCCGCAGGAACGACCACGAGCAGCGGCATCGTGAGCGCGCCGAAGAGCGCGAGCGCCAGGCCGATGGAGGTGAACAGCAGCATGGACAGCAGCCGCAGCGCGAGAAAGCCTGAGGCACTGAGTCCCCACGGTCGTCCCGCGAGATTCAGCTTCTCCTGCAGCGCGTCGGTGCTGCCCTGACCGGCGTTGCGATTGAGTTCGAGCGCCGACCTTGTCAAGGAACGGCCGGAAGACACGGTCGAACAGCGGTAGCGACATCTCCACTTCGGCGAGGGTCGCGGGCGCGCGACCGGCCTCGGCGAACTGCGCGAGGCGAGCCTCGAGCAGGTCGGTCTGCCGCGGCGAGACGGCCATCGCGAGGCCGACAAAGATGAGCAGGATGCCGGCGGCGATGGCAGCGGCGAGTTCGATTGCAAGTGGGCTCATCTCAGACCTCGATCTTCACGATCTTCTGGATCGCAACCGCGCCGACGGCGATGGAGAAGATGGCCATGCCGAGCATGATGTGGCCGAGCGGATCGGTGATCATCGGGTCGAAGTACGACGGAGAGATGAGCGCCAGGAAGCCGGCAAGCGCGATCGGCAGGATGGTGATGATCCAGCCCGATGCACGTGCCTGGGCGGTGAGCGTGCGAATCTCGCCCTGGATGCGCACGCGTTCGCGAATGGTGAACGCGATCGTGTCGAGAATCTCCGCGAGGTTACCGCCGACCACGCGCTGGATCTGCACGGCGGTGACCATGAGGTCGAAGTCCTCGGACTTGTTGCGCTGCACCATGTGGTTGAGTGCCTCGTCAACGTTGATGCCGAGCGCGATCTCGCGGGTGGCGCGTGCGAACTCGTCGGCGATCGGCGGGTTGGCGTTCTTCGCCACCGACGCGAGCGCCTGCGCAAAGGAGTGCCCCGCTTTCAACGCATTGCTCAGCAACATGAGCGTGTCGCCGAGCTGATTGTTGAACGCGCGCGTCCGCTTCCGCTGACGGAACTTCAGGTAGAAGCCGCTGAAGATATAGACGACGATGGGGCAGGGGACGAAGGCGATGGGTGACTGGAAGCGGAGTCGCGACGAGCACGCCGACCCCGATACCGAGACCGACGACCATGAGCAACCACTCGGACGACTTCAGCTTGAGGTCGGCCTTCTGGAGGTCATCGGCGAGCTTGCCGGTGTGCGACGTCCGCGCGAGAACCGGGTTCAGGCCGTTGGTGAGCGCGCCGAGCAGGTCCCGAAGTGCATTGCCCGTCTTCACGCGAGGCGGCGCGGTGACGGCCACCGAGTCGCCGCCGTACTGATTGAGGCGGCGCGCCATCTCCCCAGCCTGGGTTTGGCCCCGGCTGAGGAGGAAGGCGAAGATCGAGAGGACTGCCGACGCGGCCAAGGCCGCTGCGACGACTGCGGCTGGCGTCATTGCTATCAGTGTCCGAAAAGGCTATCGAGCACGCCCGGAGTCACAAGCGGCTGCGACACAGTGGGAAGGTCTGGCGATCCGGCGGATTCGTAGTTCGGCTTGTAGCTGGAACCGTCGGGAGCGAGCTTGCCCCATTCGGATTCCGGACGAAGGGTGTACTTGACGATGAACTCGTTGCCGGCGCCGACAACGAGACCCGTCAGCAGTGCAGCCTGGGCGCGAGGAACCTCGACGAGGAGCACGCCAGGGCTGGCGGTTCCACTGGTCGCGGTAGCGACGCCGACGCGCAGGACGATCAGGTCCTGGAACGTGTATCGGAGAGCCTCGGATCCGGTTGTCGACTGCACGAGCATGTCGATGTGGTCGCCCGGCAGGATGTAGCCAGCGGCGGACACGAGGTCGCCGCTGAAGTTGGCTTGCTGCTCCGCCGTGAAGCTCGTCGGTACAGCGGAGTTCGTCGGTATGGCGACCGCGACGTAGCCTTTGGTGATCTGTGTTTCCACGTCCGTCACCGTTGTGCCGCTTGCACCGGTCGATGTGACTGACAGAGCCGGAGTTGAGAAGAACGCAGGCACAAGCGGTGTGTTGTCCGCGAGCGCGACCGTGGTGGTCTTGCCAACGACAGCAACAGGATCGACGTATGCGTCACCTGGCTTCGCTGACGCGGGAACCTGCGTCACGACGACCATTGCGGGCGTGAGTGTCGTGCCGGCTGGAATGCTGGCATCGGACACGACGACGCTGACTTCATTTGCTGGTGCATTGGAGCGCACCAGGAGCAGCACGGCCACCGCCGCCGCCGCAGCCAGCACGATTCCAAGAAGCAGGAACACTCGGCTGTTCGGTTTGTTCGCCTGGATGGCCACCTGTTCTCCTCGGTTGTCTCAGTTGGTGTCGGTCACGCCGTTGCGGCTACGCTCATCCGCCAGCGCGTTGCTGTTGCGAGTGACGGCCGCAATCGAGTGTGGAGCGTATCTACCCTGCCGTTCATCGCCTTTCGGTAACAAACGCATCGCACAGCGGACGAGCTTGTATACGCGATGCGCGCTTGAACGGCGTTCGTTCCGGTGCTATTCGTCGAAGCGACCATTTGCCTGCGCGCGCATCAACATCGCAAGAATGTCGTCGCGGTACGGCGCGATGGTCACGATCTTTCGATAGAGCTTGAGTGCACCCTTGTCGTCATTGCGCAAACGGCGAAGGCGTGTCACGCGTTCGAGGTACGACACCGCGAGATCGATGTCGTGGTCGTCGATGCAGATGTCGGCGAGACGCAACAGCGGTGTCTCGTGGACGGGGTCCGCACGCGATGCGGCGAGGTAGCAGCTCAAGGCCGCGTTGCCTTTGCCGAGCGCGCGGCAACGGTCGCCGGCGTCGAGCGCCAGCTCGGCGAGCGCGCGCCCACCGACGTCGTTCGCGAGACGCTGCAACAGCGCGGCGGCTTCGTCGCATCGTTTGCGTCGCAGCCGGTCGTTGATCTCGAGGCGGGCTTCAACAACCTCGGGATCGGTTTCGAAGCGATCGTCCTCAGCGGAGCGGTCGGCCGACGCGTCCTGCGCCTGGTCGGCGTCGTCGTCGCGAAGCCTCCAGCCGCGCGCCGCGGCGCCATTGGGGGCTTCGTCGGTCGAGGGCGTCGCGGCGATGTCGACGGGGGCCGGCGCAGCCTCAGCGACGGGCGCCGGCTCGTCGACAACTTCGGCCTCAGCCTCTGCGACGGGCGCGACCTCGACGGGGGTGTCCGCCGCAGCGGCAGCAGGCGCAGCCGCGCGCTGGACAACGGCGAAGTCAGCCAGGTCGTTGAGGTGAAATCCATCGCGTGGCGCGACGAAGGCCTGTTCGCTCTCAGGCGTTGGGGTGTCGGTGTGTGGCTCGGAGCCGTTTGCGGTCTCGGCCGGCGCGCTGCCGTTCGACGTAGCCACGGGCTCGATGACCGTGGTCGCGTCGGTGTCAGCCGACGCTTCTGTCTGAGCATGTCCGTTGGATTCGACGGCGGCCTGCGGTGTCTTGGCACCGGTACGCCGGAACAACGTGAAGGCAGGGCGGGTCGACGGCTCCGGCGCCGGCTCGGCCGTCTGCTCTGCCGTCGCCTCGGTCTCAGCGGTCACCTCGGGCTCCGGCGTCGTCTCGATCGCGTCGATGGTCGCGGGCGCCTCGTCCTCGGGCTCGAATTCGTCGGGGCTCAGCTGCGCGTCGAGCTCGGCGAGACCGGCCTCGACGTCGCTGGCTGATCGTGGCTTCGGCTCGGCGTGTTCGGGCTCTGCGTGTTCGGGCTCAGCGGGTTCCGGCTCTGTGTGCTCCGGTTCCTGGATCGGCCGCGCGATCGTCTCGAGCGCGTGCGCCGGGTCGCCCTTGACCTTGACGACGCCGTTGCGGCTCAGCGCTGCGACTTCCTCGGCACCGATGAGAGTCGTGTCGGCAGTCGAGTGGCCGTTCGAGCCGTCGCGTCGCTGTGGCGGTTCCGGCAGCGCATCAAGGGAGAGCAGATACTCGTAGACGGCGCGCTGCAGGCGGCGCGTGAGGAAGTACAACTCCTCAGCGGGCAGCGAATCGGCCGCGGACGAGGTGACATCGGTGACCACCCGGAGGAGCGACTGCTCGTCCAGGCGTTCGTCCACGACAGCCGCGTCGAGACCGTTCTCGAGGACTTCAGGGAGCGATTGGAGGCCGGGTGCCAGGGCGGAGGCAGCATCGAGCCAGCCCTGGCGCAGGATCTCCACGTTGGTTGTAGTCATGGTCATGCGCTGCGGCCAATTGTCGTCGGCCTCGACGCCTGTCTCTGGCACCATGGCGCAACGACTCTGTGACCGCTCGTCATACAGGGGAGACACATCGGGTGCCAGCGATCGTGGTTGACGGCCTGCGCAAGTCGTATGGCGCCCTCGAAGCTGTGCGTGGCGTGAGCTTCAACGTCGAGGAGGGGGAGGTCTTCGGTCTGCTCGGTCCCAACGGTGCGGGCAAGACCACGACGATCGAGATTCTCGAGGGGTACCGGCACCGCGACGCGGGCAACGTCACCGTCCTCGGGATCGACCCGCAGGTGGGCGGCAGGAGGCTCCGTGAGCGGGTCGGGCTCGTCCTCCAGGAGGCCGCGGTGCCGCCGATGCTTTCGGTGCGAGAGCTCGTCGAGCTCTATCGCGGCTACTACCCGTCACCCCGCCCGGCCGACGAGATCATCGAGCTGGTCGGGCTGACCGAGAAGGCCGGCGAGCGCGTCCGCAAGCTGTCGGGCGGCCAGCAGCGACGTCTCGACGTCGCGCTCGGGCTCGTCGGCGACCCCGAGCTCATCTTTCTCGACGAGCCGACCACCGGGTTCGACCCATCGGCGCGGCGCGCGGCCTGGGAGGTGGTGCGCAACATGCGCACGCTCGGCAAGACCATCGTCCTCACAACCCACTACATGGATGAGGCGCAGTACCTCGCCGACCGCATCTGCGTCATCGCGGCAGGCAAGGTCGTTGCCGAGGGAACCCCGGAGACGCTCCGCGCGCAGACCGAACAACGCACGCACATTCGTTTCGAGCTGCCTGCCGGCATCGAAGCCGCAACGGTGCCGATGGCGCTGACGATGAGCAACGGCATGGCCATCATCGAGACGCAGACACCGACGCGGAGTCTGCGCGACCTCACGACGTGGGCCGTGGCGCAAGGTATCGAGCTGCCCAACCTGGAAGTGACCCGTCCATCACTGGAAGATGTGTATCTGGAGCTGACGGACCGCGATGTGACTGATGCCGGTCAGCCTGCCGGAGTCGACACCCCATGAACAACACAACGGTGGCGCTGCACCAGGTCGAGTTCGAGCAAAAATCGTTCTGGCGCAACCCCGCAGCCGCGTTCTTCGCATTCCTGTTCCCGATCATCTTCCTGGTTGTGTTCGCCAGCCTGTTCAAAGGTCAGACGGTGCAGATCGGCACCGTCAGAACGTCATATGACAACTACTACATTCCTGCACTCGTCGCATTCGGTGTCATGGGTGCGTGTTTCACCAACATCGCGGTCACCATCTCGCTTCGTCGCGACAACGGGATCCTCAAACGCTTGCGCGGCACGCCGCTGCCACCCTGGGCGTTCATCGCCGGTGTCATCGGGTCATCGATCATCGTCAGCGTCGTCCTCGCCGTGCTCACGACGGGATTCGGCATTCTCGTGTACGGCGTGCACGTTCCCGAGCATTTCGGCGCCGCGGCGGCGACGATCGCAGTCGGCGCCCTGTCGTTCTGCGCGCTCGGCCTGGCGATGACGATTGCGATTCCCAATGCCGAAGCAGCTCCTGCAATCGTCAACGGTGTGTTCCTGCCCATCGTGTTCATCTCGGGAACGTTCTTTCCCGTGGCGCCGTCCAACGTGCTCGCGAAGATCGCCGAGTGGTTCCCGGTGCGCCACTTCATCGACGGGATGTTCACCGCGTTCGACCCCGGCCGTCAGTCGTCGAGCGGCTTCAACGGCACCGATCTGCTGATCATGGCGGCGTGGGGCGCCGCTGCTGTGGTGGTGTGCGTGCTGAAGTTTCGCTGGGAGCCGACCAAGGGCTGAGACGTTGCGGCGCAACGACTACGAAGCACTCCCCTCATTCTCGTTCGCAGTCTGCAAGTTGGCGAGGATCAGCGCATCGTCGAGCCGCGTACCGCCGTATCGACCGCGCGTAATGATGATGTTGACGATGTTGCCGACACGCCACTCCAGGGTGATCTCCACCGCCTGGAGTCCCGCAGACGTGGTCTTGACGATGCTGATGGAGTGCGCCTGATCACCGAGCGGTCCGGTGGAAGCCGGCGTCGCACCGGGTTGTGCATCGAGTTGCTGGACGCCGGCTTTGTACTCGCTGGTCGCGCCCGCCGCAGTTGCGAACCGCTCCGCTGTCGCGACGACGTCGAGCGGGCCGTCGGCGGTTGAGAATTCGACGGCGCGTTGGTACTCAACACTGGCAGCGGCCTGAAGACCGTTCAGATTGAGCTGAGCCGCGGCAACCGGGTCGCCATTCGCCAGCGTGCTCGCACTTACCTGCGCGGCTGGGCTGGAAACGGTGAAGTCCGGCGCGACCAGTTGATCAATGGTGATCAGGTAGCTAGTCGGATTGCCGGTCGCGAGCGCGGCAGTGGCGCTCCCGCATCCGGAGAGCGCGACCACGAACGCCAGCACGGCAAGCCCCCACCCGCCAAGGCGGCGCATCGCGCGCTACTCGTGTCGCAGCGCGCTGAGCACTGAGATTCGCACCGCTCTGCGCGCTGGACCGATGGTGGCGACCACCGCGCCGAGCACCACGATCGCGATGAGCACCAGGACTGTCTCGAGCGGAAAGCCGAACGCCGGAACGAACTCGGGAGTCGTGGTCGCACGAAGCATCGGCAGCGCCATGATGCAGCCTGCCCCGACGCCGATGAGAGTCGCGGTCCCGGCAAGCAGCCCCGACTCCGTCAGCACGCGGCGCATGGCCTGCCGGCTCCCCAGGCCGACCGCGCGGAGCAGTGCAAGCTCACGCGTGCCCTCGCGGACGTTGACCAGCAATGTGTTGATGACCGCGAGCATGGCAATGAGGACGGCGATGACCGCCACCGCGAGCACCAGGCCGATCGAATGTCCGAGCGCTTCGCGTGCGTCTGCTGCGATGACCGAGATGGGGACCGCCTGCATCCCATAGCTCGCGGCGGTCGCCGCCACGGTCGCTGCCGACCCGCTGGTGATCATGAGGTCGTCAAACCCCGCGGCTGCTGTGCCGAAGTACGTGCGCGCCAGATCGTCGGCCATCACGAGGCTCTCGCTGCCGTCGCCGGCAGGGAAGGAGTGGCTGACGACGCCGACGATCGTGAAATAGACGGTGCCCTGGACAGTCGCGACCGGCAGTTGGGAACCGACGGTCCAGCCGGTGGCCGCCGCCAGACCGGCAGGCTCGAGGAAGCTCGGCCCATTTTCGAGTGCGGCGAGCGCTGCAGTTCGGTTGGAGGAGATGACCTCGAAACCGCCGTAGGCGGCATATGCACCGGGGTCGATCGCGGCGACGCCCTCCGATGCGCCGGCGACGGTCTCCGAGAGGAGACGCATCGGAGTCGCCCGGCTGACACCCGGGCTGCTGGCGATGGCGGATGCCACCGCGTCACCCTGCGTCACCGGGCTGCTCACGAGCACGTTGCCGACGAAGAGATTGGCGATCCAGGTGTCGCTGGCGCTCAGCGCTCCAGCGCTCAGCGCACTCACACCGACAGCCGTCGCGACGCTCACCGCCAGTCCGGCGGCGGTGATGGCTGTTCGGTTCCGTGCGCGCGCCAGGTGGTCGGCGCCGGGGATCGCGCCCGTGACGAAGGGGGACAGCACCGTGGCGATCAGCCGGATGAGCATTGGCGCGACGACCGGCAAGGACATCACGATGCCGAGCAGGAACGCCACGACGCCGAACGCGACAACGCCGCTGTTGGTGCTGATGAAGCACAACGCCGCGATGATGAGGAACGCGGGAGCTCCGACGATGACGATCGGACTGGTGTGCTGATTGGCGCCGATGGGGTGGGGGCGAAGGGCTGTGAGGATGGGCAGCCGTGCGGCCGCGAACGCCGGCAGCAGGCCGCCCACCAGCGCGGACCCAAGGCCGGCGATCACTGCCGCAATGATCTGGAGCGCGGTCGGCATGAGCGGTGGCGGAGCAAGGTCGCCGGGCGCGATGCCGGCCTGGAACGCGGCGCCAAGCAGGATGCCGCCGGCGATGCCGATCGGAACGCCTGCGACGGCGACGACGCCGACCTCCGCGGCGAAGAGCCGGAACACCTGCCGCGAGGAGGCGCCCGCTGCACGAAGCAGCCCGATCTCCCGGCGCCGTTCGAACGCCGCGAGCGCCGCGCTGTTCGCGGTGACTCCCGCGCCGACGATGAGGCTGAGGACCGTCACCAGCAGGAGCATCGGCTCGATGTCCTGGAGCGGCTCGGCCGATCCGGCGCGCGGGTCGTACGTCGTCACGCTCGCCCCGAACTGCGTATGCACCTCGCGCGAGACCGCCGCAACCGTGGCACCAGGGCCGAAGCGCAACGCCACGAGTGGCGTCCGCAGCCCCGACCCGAAGATGCCGGTCATCGCCGCGTCGTCGATGAAGACCGCGTTATGGGTGAAGGACGGCCCGCCACTCGTCCCGGCAGTGAAGCCCACCACGGTGAAGGCGTCCGGGCCGGTTGTGGTGATCATCTGAATCTTCTGACCGATCCCGATCGGACTGCCGACCCCGCCGGTGAGCACGGAGGCAAGCCCCTGATCCATGGCGACCTCTGCGGTGTTGCCCGGCAGCGGCAGCCGTCCAGAGACCACCGTCACGCTGCGCAGCGCGGCGCTCGAATTCTGGAGCCCGACGAGCGTCACCGCATCGCCGACGAGGCTGCCACCGGCCGGTCCGGCCGCGACCTGTTTCTCGTGGAGCGGCACGGCCTGCAGCACGCCCGGGAGATCTCCCAGGGTCGTGATCTGCGCCGTCGTGAGGCCCGAGCCGGCGTCCACTCGCACGTCGAGCGACGACGCTCCCGCCTGCTGCGCCTGCGCTTCGCCGGCCTGGACGGTCAGGCCCTGGATGGCGATCTGGACCGCAAGGACGACGGCGATGCCGAGCGCGACCGCGACTGCCGTCAGCGTGCTGCGGAGCGGGCGCGCACGCACGGCGCGCACGGCCAGCAGCCAGATCTCGCTCACAGGTCGAGCTTGGCGAGCCTCGCGACGAGGACTCCCGCATCGGGGATCGCGTCGGGGACCTGGCCCTCATGGCTCAGTGCCACCTCATCGACGACGGCGCCGTCACGCATCACCAGGACGCGATCGGCGTACGCAGCGACGCGGGCGTCGTGGGTGACGAGGACCGCGGTCTGGTGCTCCTGACGGCAGAGACGGGTCAGCAGCGCCATCACCTCATGACCGCTCGTCCAGTCGAGGTTGCCGGTCGGTTCGTCGGCGAGGAGCAGCGACGGTGACGCTGCCAGGGCGCGGGCGAGCGCGACGCGCTGCTGCTCGCCGCCAGAGATCTCCTCGGGGCCGTGACCCTGGAGGCCGTGGAGGTTGAGTTGCTCCATGAGCGCGTCGACCCGGTCGCCGATCGCCTGCCGCGAGAGTTTCTGGCGATGCCTGGCCGGCGCGTCATTGCGGAGACGGAGCGGCAGCGCCACGTTCTCCGCCGCCGTCAGCGTCGGGAGCAGGTTGAAGAACTGGAAGACCACCCCGATGTGATCGCGCCGGAACGCGGATCGTTCCTCGTCGCCCAGGGCGTACATGTCGATGCCCTGGACCTCGACAGTCCCCTGATCGGGGGGCTCGAGGCCGCCGAGGATGTGCAGCAGGGTGCTCTTGCCGCAGCCGCTCGGGCCCATGATCGCGATGAACTCGCCCGCATGCACGGTGAGCGAGACACCCTTGATGGCCTCGCGGGGCGGCCGGCTGACCCGGTAGACCTTGTGGAGTCCCGAGGCGACGACGATGCTGTCCGCGGCGTCGCCCGAGGGCGGTTCGACAGTGCCGAGCTGAGTCAGGGTCATGGCCCTCGTTGCCGGAAAGTGGACTAAAACGTCAGGAATGCTTCGAGCACGGACTCGATGCTGTTCGGGAGGAGCCCTTCGTACTGGGTGATCGGTGGAGCGGGGAGATCCTGGGGAAGGCTGCCGGCCGGGACGGCGAACGGCGTCGCTGTCGGGACCGCCGCTGCGGTCGGCACCGCGGTGGCCGCCGGGGGGACGCCTGGAGTGGCCGGCGCCGGGGAGTTCCTGCCGCCCGGTGCGGGCTTGGGTGTCTTGCGCGGGGGCGGAGCGGAGGCCGTCCCGACCTGGGCGAACTCCTCGCTGAACATCCAGACGTTCTGGAAGCCGGGCGATACCCCGGTCCACGTCACCCCGGGAGCGCTCTCGTCCGAGCCGACACCCATCTCGGTGTAGTTGGAGTCGAGGATGTTGGACCGGTGGTCGGCGCTGTTCATGAACGCGCTGTTGATATAGGAGGCTGCTGCGCTCGAGCTGCCCTCGTTGTTCACCCACCCGATGTTCTCGCCGGCGGATTTGTAATGGACGCCGAAGGCCTGCATCATCGAGAAGACGAGCTGGCCGCATCCCAGGATGGGATGCGCGAAGTAGTTGCGCTGGATCATGTCGTCCGAGCGTCCGTTGATCTCGATGCCGTTGCAGTCATAGCGCGCGTTCTCGCCGATCGACTCGAGCGTGCCGCTCTGGACGAGCGAGTGCACGCCATTGCTCGTCCGGTCGCTGTTGGTGAGCGAGAAGAGCGTGGCATCGGCGCCGCTGTTCGCGCTGGCGATCTTGGTAGCACCCGCGAGATGGACCACTCCGAGGCCACAGGCGGCGAGCACCGCTATTGTCATCAGGGCAGGACGGACGGCGGCGGCCAGGTGCGCCCACGGGCGTGACTCGGCGATAGCCGGCTGCTCCGAACGCACCGCTCGAGCGGTTCGCTGCAGCTCGTCCCACGCCGACGGCACCGGCCGATCTTCCATATGACAGTCCTTCACACGAATTTCGACCGATCGATTCCGGCCGGGCACTATCTAATCCCCTCAGAGCCCCTGGGACTGTGCTTCGACAGGATCGTTGCACCGTTCCGCGTGCATCCCGGGGATGCTAGTTCTCAGCCTCCGGGCAGGTATCCGATCGTAATCACACGAGGTGATCTGGGCTCTCATGTCGCTTCTCGACCGAGTTCAGCGTAAGGCAGAAGGCACTCCCGCGCCCGCTCCATCCCACGCGCCGGCATCGCCGGCACCGGCGCCGGAGCGCACGCCAGACCCCGATAACGACCGCTACGCTCCCACCGGCTGGCAAACCCGTCAGAACGGCGGTGCGCCGGTTCCGGCGCCGGCGCCGCAGCCGGCCCCCGCGCCGATTCCCATGCGACCGCCGCAGGCGCCGGCCCGACCTGCGGAGACCGAGCGACCGAGCCCGGCCGCCGAGGCGCCGCGCACGCCAACACTGCTCAACCGCACCGGCGGCGGCTTGAGCCGTCCCGGTCTGAACAAGATGGGCGGGCACACGAACACGCACGTCGCGCTTCGCGGCAAGGTGCATCAGCGCCTCGTCGAGGAGCTTGCGCAGGACACCAACTCGGTGCCGCCGGAGGTCGTTCGCCAGCGGATCTCGGAGATCCTCAACGACGTCATCACCGAGCAGAACATGACGATGAGCCGGCCGGACCGGATGCGGCTCGTCGAGATCCTCGTCAACGACGTGCTCGGACTCGGACCGCTCGAGGAACTCCTCGCGAACGAGGAAGTGACCGAAATCATGATCAACAGCCACAAGCAGATCTACGTCGAACAGCACGGCAAGCTCACGCTGAGCCCCGTATCGTTCGAGAGTGATCAGCAACTGATGCAGGTGATCGATCGAATCGTCACCAGCATCGGCAGGCGCGTCGATGAGTCGTCGCCGATGGTCGACGCGCGGCTCAAGGACGGATCCCGTGTCAACGTGATCATTCCGCCGCTCGCGCTGCGCGGGCCGACCATGACGATTCGAAAGTTCGCCAAGGAAGCGCTGACCATCGACGATCTGATCAAGTACGGCTCCATCACCAAGGACATGGTCGATTTCCTTCGGGCCTGCGTTCGCGGCAAGCTGAACGTCGTTGTCAGCGGCGGCACCGGCTCCGGCAAGACGACGACGCTCAACATCCTGAGCAGCTTCATCCCCGAGGACGAGCGCATCGTCACCATCGAGGATGCCGCGGAATTGCAGCTCCGGCAGGATCATGTCGTGACGCTGGAAACGCGGCCCGCAAACGTTGAAGGCAAAGGCCGCGTCTCGATTCGCGACCTGGTCATCAACTCGTTGCGTATGCGGCCGGACCGCATCGTCGTCGGAGAGTGCCGTGGCGGCGAGGCGCTGGACATGCTCCAGGCCATGAACACCGGCCATGACGGGTCGCTGACGACCCTCCACGCAAACAACGCACACGACTGCATCAGCCGTCTCGAGACGCTGGTGCTCATGGCCGGCGCCGAGCTGCCGTCACGCGCGATTCGCGAGCAGATCGGCTCCGCGGTGAACGTTGTCGTGCAGCAGTCGCGCCTCCGCGACGGAACACGCAAAATCGTCAGCATCACCGAAGTGCTCGGTTGCAACAACAACGAAGTGCAACTGCAGGACATCTTCAACTACAAGCAGGTCGGCGTCGATGAGGACGGCAAGGTCGTCGGGTCGTACATGCCGACTGGTGTGCTGCCGACATTCCTCGAGCACTTGACGACATCAGGCGAGGAGCTCTCCGAGGAGATCTTCCAGCCCATCCACGTGATGGACAGCGTGGGGTCCGCGTAAGCGCGAATCCGGTCGAGGTCGACGCTGCACCAAAGCAGCGGGAACGCTACGGTGTCGTGACGAAGTCCGCGAGTACGTGTACACCGTGCCGTTCTGGTCGTTCTCGGTGAGCGTGCGTTGCGTCGCAGGTGTACGCAGTAGACGCCATAGGTCGCAATCGGCACAACCTTGGGTGCGGCCGCCGTTGATGACACGTCGAGCGAGCGCCGGAGACGTCGATCGGCTCGAGGGTCTCGTAGCCGTTCATGAACACCACAGGCGAGCGCATCGTGCCACTCGAAACCTGCATCACGACGTGATATCCCTGGCTCGAGCCGGTGATTGGCGTGCTCGACAAGGTCCTGCACGGCCGTCCCGTTGCGGGTAGAGGTGCTCGACCATGCCGGCGCCACCCACGGCGTTGACCGTGACGACCTTGCCCTCCTTCGTCTGGATCGGTATCGCGAGGGTTGCTTTGACGACCGTCCACGTGCCGATGACGCAGCGCGTCGCCGATCTGCGGCGCCGGAACCGGTGTTGGTGTTGGCGTTGGCGTCGGTAGCGAGCGGTTTTCGGCGCTGAAGCGACGTTCGCGACGGCCGGCCTTGCCGGCGCGCCGCACGAAGCGAGCAACGGCAACGTGATCAGGGCCGCGCATGGAACGAGCGCGCGCCACGTTTTCGGTCGCATCACAACTCCTGTTCGGCTGGCAGCCGGCTTACGTTCTCTTGTCGGAGAGGTTTAAGCGACGCCGCTGAGGTGGCCGTTCTTCTCGGCCGCGACGCCAACCTGGCGACGGTCCGGGAAGATCTGCGCCAGACGCGGCGGCAGCGGGATGCCCATGTCGAACAGCCTGTCGATGATCCGCGGACGGATACCGGTCGGCTCGAAGTCGCCGATGATCTTTCCAGTCGACGGATCGGCGCCGCGCGATTCGAACTTGAAGATCTCCTGCACGGTGATCATCTCGCCTTCCATACCGATCACTTCGGTGATGGAGACGACCTTGCGCGATCCGTCCTTGAGACGGTTGAGCTGGATGATCAGGTTGATCGCGCCTGCGATCTGCTGCCGAATCGCCTTCAGCGGCAAGTCGAGTCCGGCCATGAGGACCAGGGTCTCGAGCCTCGACAGAGTCTCGCGCGGGCTGTTTGCATGGATGGTGGTCAGCGAGCCATCGTGGCCGGTGTTCATGGCCTGGAGCATGTCCAGCGCCTCACCACCACGGCACTCTCCGACGACGATGCGGTCCGGCCGCATACGCAACGAGTTGATGACCAACTCGCGAATCGCGATACGGCCTTCGCCGTTGACGTCCGCGGGACGCGCTTCAAGACGGCAGACATGTTCCTGGTGCAGCTGCAGCTCAGCCGCATCCTCGATGGTGACGATGCGCTCGTCGATGGGGATGAATCCCGAGCACACGTTGAGCAGTGTCGTCTTACCGGTACCGGTTCCACCCGAGACGAGGATGTTCGCGCGAGCGAGCACGCAAGCCTGGATGAAGGCGGCGGCCTCCTGCGTCATCGTGCCGAAGCCGATGAGGTCGGAAACCTGATACGGATCCTTGCTGAACTTTCGAATCGTGAGAATCGGACCGTCGAGCGCGACCGGCGGAATGGCCGCGTTGACGCGCGATCCGTCAAGCAGGCGCGCATCCATCAGTGGTGTGCGCGAGTCGATGCGCCGGCCGACTGCCGCGCCGATGGTGTCGATCACCCGCATGAGGTGAGCTTCATCGTCGAAACGGATGTCGGTGAGGAGAATCTTGCCCTTGCGCTCGACGTAGACCATCTCCGGTCCGTTGACCATGATCTCGGTGAGGCTGTCGTCATCGACGAGCGGACGCAGCGGGCCGAGGGCCTCGAGGTACCGGGTGTCGAGCTTGTGCGGGACGGCTGCCATGCTCACGTGAGGGTGCTCCTTGGATTCAGTCAGAGGACTTCGGTCAGATAGCGGTTCCGCGCCGATTGTGTGCGCTGACGCTTGACGATCTTTCAGGAGCAACCGCTTCGATACACGTTCGATTCCGCGAGCGTTCGAAGCATCCACGAGTTGTTAACTCGGACGGGTACGATCTCCTCACTGTGATAAGTGCCGAGACCGTGGCATCCAACGGAGGAGCCCAGGTACCGGACGAGGAATGGTTCGGAGAGGGGAGTGCCTTCGACTCCGGCGAAGACCTCGCCGCAGCGCTCTTCGCCCTTGCGGGCGCCAAGTACACCGAGCCGGCGCCTGCGCCTGCACCCGAAGTGCTCTGGCCCGTCGCGCCCACCACGGGCCCCGACGCCGACACGTTCTTCGTCGAGGTCCAGCGCCCCGGCGCGGTTGCCGAGGCTGCGCGGCCGTACTCGGTGCGCTCGAGCGCTACGCCCTCAGCGCCACCGCGGAGCTGGTCGGTGCGCACACCCGGGGATGCACTGCTGCCGCCAACCGTCTCGGGTCGCTCCGGCTGGACGATCCGCAACAGTGTCGCCGTGCTGCATCGGACCGAGGACGCGATCGCGCATCTCCGTGAGGACGCGGTCGCCATGGCATTTCTCGCAGCCGCCGAGGCGTGCGGGCGGGGCCGGCCCGCCTCGCTCGAGCGGAGAAAGTTCAAGCGCTAGCGTTGGTCAGCGCTCGTACTGGCGCAGGCGCTCTTCGACTTCGGAACTGCTGAGCGACGTGGGCGCTGCCACGGGGGTCGCCCCCTGTGCGGCCTTGGGCGATCCGGGCCTCGTCGTCGTCGGCGCGGCAGCCGGTATCGCTGCCGGGGCGGCCGCCTGGGTCTCAGCCAGGTCTGCCGACTCCGCCTCGCGCCGTCGCATCATCGCGTAGACGTTGTCGAGCGTCGGGGCGTGTCCCTGACGCAGCAGCGCGAGCACGGCTTCGGGATCGATCGCGCCGGGGGCGGCCATTGCCGCGGCGCGTGCTGCTTCGATGGCGGCAGCCTGAGCGGCCTTCATCTCATGGCGAGCGTGCCGGGCCATCCGGAGGAGCGAGAGGCTGATGACGCCCTCGACGACGGCGAGACCGGCCAGGATCAATACGGAGTGATTCTGGATCCAGCTCACCAGCTGGTTGCTCACCGGGTCACGCTCCGCACAGCCGCTCGGCAGCCTGCTGATGCATCTCGCGTGCCATCGCCTGGACCGATGCCGGGTCCTGGCCTTCGAGGTGCAGGCCGCGGATCGTGTCGATGGTGGCGACGAAATCGTCGATTGTCGACCGTGTCTTGCGGAGGAGCGCCGTCACAGGGACTGCGTTGGTCTCACCGAGCCAGACGATGCCGATCTGGACCAGCTCTGTTCTCACCTCGTCGAAATCGACGAACTGCGAGCCGACGGGCTCGTCGCGCTGGAAGAAGCTCTGATCGCCGGCGCCTTCGAACACGGGCTCCCAGTCGTCGGATTCGCCCGGGGTCTCGGCCGATGTCGTGGCCGGCTCTGGCGTCTCATCGACAGGCGCGGGACTCGGGTGCGATTCCGGGGCCGGCGCGATATCGGCTTCCGCAAGCGGCCAGCTCCATGGAGCAGAGGTGCGCTCAGACGGCTTGCGCGCGAAGAGATCGGAATGGTCGACGAAAGCCGGCTCTTCGGTTGGCTGTGCTTCGACGCCGGGTGCGTCAGGGTCGGCATCGGCCACGGTTCCGGCGTGAGCGTCAGGCTCGGCTTCACCAGTGTCCGCATGGGCGTCGGGATCGGGCGACGCGAACTCTGCCCAGAAGTCATGCGTGGGCTCTGCTTCCGCCGAGGAATCGTGTTCCGTCACGTCCGCAGGCTCGTCCTCCACGGAGGCAGCCAGTTCGGTGTCGCTTGCGGTTGCATGCTCAGGCTGGAACCACGTCGACACCGAGTGGTTGACCTCAGCAGCCACCTCGTGGTCGCCGTCGGTCTCGTGCGCGGTCTCATCGGTGCCTGCCTGCGCTGCCTCGCTGCCTTCGTCATGCGCGGCATCGGCGTCATGCGCAGGCGCCTCGTCGTGTGCACCGCCGGCTTCAACCGCATGCGCCTCTTCGGGGGCGGCGTCTGCCTCGTCTTCGCGATGCACCGTTTCGGCGGGTTGATGCCAACCAGATGAGTCAGCGAACGCGTCGCGCGCGGACCACCCCTGCGTGGCAGCGGTCTCGGTCTGGGGTTCTGTCGAAGGTTCAGCAGCACCGGCTTCATCAGCGGTCGCGCCATCGGGGTTAGATGATGTCGAGGGCCACGAGACCGCTCGGAGCGTGGTGGTCCCAGGCTCGACCACCGACCAGGTCGACGCGGGTGCAGCGGGCTCTTCAACGTCGCTTGCTGGGGTTTCCGTGTCGGTCTCGCCGGCTGCGGCTTCCGCTACCGGATGAGCGGCGGGTGCCTCCGCGTCAGGATCAGCTGCGGGTGCCTCCGCTTCGGGATCAGCGGCGGGCGGCGGCGGTTCGCTGTCTGAGAGGACATCGTCCGTTGCCTCGGCAACGTCGCGCGGGCGAAGCCAGACCGGTTGCGGTTCGGGGCTCTGCTGCCGGACGCTCCAGCCGGCGAACTCCGCTGCATCTTCGGCTTCGTGTGCAGCCGCTGCTGCCGCCGCGATCGACTCCGGCGATGTCGCAGAGGATGCGGTGGCCGTCGAGGCGCCCTTGTCCTTCTTCTTCCTCGAACCGAAGGCCCACCAGGGGCGCTTGGTGCTGACGTCTGGCGCTGCGGGGGTGTCAGGCGCGGGTGGAGGAGGCGAATGCTCGACAGATGCCGCGATGTCCTCGTCGGGCGGCGGAGGCGCGTGCTCGGCCGATGCCGCCATGTCCTCCTCGGGCGGCGGAGGCGCGTGCTCGGCCGATGCAGCGAAGTCCGAGTCAAGCGCAGACAGCTCGTGCTCGGCATCCGGCGGCGGCGGAGGTGGTGGCTCCGATCCGTCGGCGACACCGTCCGCGTGCGCCTGCTCATCAACGGCAGCGGCCGCCACGGTCTCGAACGCGTCCTCCGGCGTTGTGCTCGGTTCGCTGTCATGGACGGGTTCCGCCGCAGGCCCCTCGCTCGCGGTGCCTTCAGGGGCCTGCTCGGCGGTTGCAGCCGTGTCTGTCTCGGTTTCGCTCTCGGTTGTGTCCGCCTCGCCCGTCGCGGTCTCAGCCTCGCCGGTTTCGGTCTCAGCCTCGCCGGTTTCGGTCTCAGCCTCGCCCGTCGCGGCCTCAGCCTCCACCGTCGCGGTCTCCGCGCTGTCGGTCGTATCGGCCACAGCACCGGACTCGCCGGCGGCGTCGTCGGTATCGCTCGTCGCAACCTCGGCCGGCGCCTCGGGTGCTTCGACACCGAAGAAGTCGGTGGCGCTCGGCGCGGTATGTGCGGCCGCTGCGGCAACGGGGCGCGGCTTGCGCTCCATGACGGTCAAGCGCCCGCGCGCCTGCGAGAGGAGCGATCGCAGGCGCTCCGGAGAGGCGACAGCGGATCGCTGCGTCTCCGAGTACACGGCGACGAGGCCGCCACGGCTGAACAGCGCGATGCCCCGTACCGGCCCGTCGATGACGAGCACACGGTCGAGGCCGTCGGCGCGGAACGCGGCAAGCATCGACGCGGGGTCGAGCCACGACATCTCGATGCCCTTGACCGCGACTGGAAGACGCCAGAGCATCGTCAACGCCTCGGCAACTCGGGGATCGTCGAGGGCGTACCCGGCAAGCGAGCCTTTGGTGGCACCGAGCAACGCCATGCCCGCAGCCTCGCCGCGGGCTTGATCCTCGTCATCGATCCAGACGGCGTCGATCAGGTCACCGCCACTGACGACCGCTGCAGCACGCAGCTTCGCGCCAGTGAGAATCAGGATCGACGGCGGCAGTTCAGCGAGACGTTCGGCGAGGTTGACGTTTTCGGGAGATGTCTCGGCCCACAGCGGACGACCACCCGGGAGGAGTGGGAAGTCGCTGAGACCAAAGGCGAGATCCGGGGAACTGTCATCGGCGGTCCACCACTCGGGGGTCTCTTCGCTGACCGGATCGTCCGCGTACGAACCTGCAAGGCGAACGAAGGGACCTGCCAGCTCGTCGATGCTGATCGACAGTGTCTCCTGCGGCGACATCGCGCGTCTCCAGTCGGAGACGGCAAACGTTCTCGGCAGTTCGGCAAGCAGCGCGTCGATCGCTGCTTCCCCTTCGATCTGCGCTTGATCCGAATCGAAGACAGCGTGGCTTGGGCGCCCGAAGACCAGGTACAGCGTCGCTTTCGCGCCGTCCCAGGAAATATCGAACGCGCCACTCAGATAATCATCTTTGGCGCTGGCAAGCTGTCGCAGTAGCTTGACATGGGGCGCCGCGGTGGCCATGTGCGGATATTCTACCGACGTGCCTGCAGAAGTCATCACGATAGCGTCGCTAAAAGGTGGTGTCGGAAAGACGACCACCAGCTATGCACTCTGCGCCGCCGCGGCCGCAGGTGGTCTCAAAGTCATCGCCATCGACCTCGATCCGACTGGCGGATTGAGCAATGCGCTCGAGCGGGCGAAGCGCAGCGTCACCGTGATCGACGTGCTGCACGGGCGCGTCAGTCTTCGTGATGCGCTCATCGATCACCCGCTCGGCATCCGTACAGTTGCGTCACATCGAAGCCTGAACGACGAATCGCCATCGAAGGAGCAACTCGAGGAGATGCTCGCTGAGGTTCGTGACGATTGCGACATCATCCTGCTCGACACGCATCCTCATGAACCGTCGCTGCTCGGACCCATGGGAGCAGCCGACCGGATCGTCGTCCCGACGGCGCTCGACATTCTGTCGCTGCGCGCGGCCGCGTTGACCGTCGGGCTCGCGCAACAGCTCGAAGTGCTCGATCGCATCCGGGGCATCGTTGTCACCAACGCGAAACGGCCGTTGTCACGAATCACCGACTCGCTCCTCAACGGCCTCACCCTCAGCGGCCTCGCGTTCGAGACCGTCCTCTGGTACTCGCCCGGGTGGGTGGTTGCCACATCCGGCCGCGGCGAGCTGCCGGACCAGGAGCTGCTGACCGAGAGCAAGATGCTGCTCCGCGAGGTCGCCACGCGGCCGTCGCCGACGGAGGCGCTCCGCCAGTTCGTGGGAATGGCTCAGGGCCGGCGCCCGAGGCCTGCTGGAGCAGCTACTCCCTGAAGCGTTGCCACCAGCTGCGACGTCGTGCCTTCGACGCCGGGGCTTTGCGCGCCGGCGGCGCGGGCTTCTTCGCGACGGGTGGCGCCGGCGGCGCTGCGGGCTTGGGCGCCGCGACAGGAGCTGGGGCCACCGAGGCGACCGGGGCCTCTGAGCTTGCAGCGGCGGCAACCTCGGCCGGCGCGACCTTGGGTGGCTGCAGCTCCCGTACCTGAGCGTCCGCCAGCGCGCGTTCGGCAGTTGCGCGCGCGGTCTCGGCTGCCGCTCGTCCCGCCTCGGCCGCCATGCGTGCTTGCTCCGCGAGATCGATACGGCGGAGCAGCGTGGCGCGCTCGGCCTCGAGCGTCGTGACCCGCCGGGAGAGCGCCGAGATCTCCTCCAGGTAGTGGCCGTCGGCGGGTGCCGCCGTCGCGGCGACCGTGAGGTCCTCCTCCTCGGGATCCTGGTTGCCCGACTTCAAACTCGCGGCCTGCCGGTCCACCAGCGCATCAAGGAAGGCCCACTGCTGTCGCAGCTCCTCCTCCGAGTGGCGTGGGACCGCGCTCACCGCACCAGCGCGACCGGGCTCACGCCGTGCAGCGCGGCGAGCGCAGTCGCAAGCGCCTCTGGCGCCATGAGTGGCAGGACTTCGGCGTGGGGGATGTCGAACGCGATGTCCGCGGCAAAGCGCCGGGGCCGCGACAGCGGGTTGGGTCGAAGTACGAAGGACGGCGGGGCGGTCTGTGCGACGGCGTGTCCGACGGCGAGCGACGGCTGGTCGGCAAGCACGCGGGTCTCGTCCTGCGTGAACCCGGCCGCCAGGAGTCGCTCGCTGAGCGCGGTGCGATCGCCGGTGTGCTGGCGGCGTTCGACGGTCGTCCACGCCGCGACGAGGAGGGCTTCACGTTCGGACAGCTCGCGCACGATGGCCGGGATGTGCGTCTGGCCGAGCTCTCGAGCTGCGCGAAGCCGCCGTGAGCCACACACCACCTCGAAGCGATCGCTCCCACGGCGCCGCAGCAGCAGGGGTTCGATGATCCCGCGAGATGCGATGCTCGCGCGCAGCGCGGAGAGGGTCGCGGCATCGACGTCGCTCCCCGGCCACCATGGACGGTCGTGGACGGCGTCGATGGGGATCCGCTCGACGCGTGACTCCGATGTCGGCGCCAGCCATCGCGCCATGGGACCCGAGAGCGGTGGACCGTTGGCGCCTTGGGCGGATCGTTCGCCGATCTCAGACACTCGCCAGCACCTCGTCCTCGGTCATGACCTCGCCGGCGAGCTCGCGATATGCGGCAGCTGCCTTGGACGATGAGGCGTACGCGGTGATGGGAATGCCCGCAAGCGACGTCTCCTGGAGCTTGACCGTCGGGGTGATCACCGTCGCGAAGACGCGAATGTTCGCGAGCTCGCAGAGGCCGTCGAGGAGCTGGCGGCTGAACTTCGTGCGCAGGTTGACGAACGTGGGGACGATGCCGAGGATCGCGAGGTCGGGATTGAGCCGGCTGCGGACAAGGTGGACGGTGCGCAGCACCTCTTTCAGTCCGCGGATCGCAAACCCGGACATCTGCACCGGGATCAGCACCTCGCCCGCCGCGGCCAGCGCGCTGATCGTGTGAAACCCGAAGCTCGGCGGCGTGTCGAAGAGGACGTAGTCGAAGGTCGCGCGCCGTCCGTCGCGACGGAGTGCGTCACGCAGGACGAGCTCCTTGTCGATGGAGGAGGCGAGCTCGCCCTCGACGGCGGACAGGTCCGGCGAAGCGGGAAGCACGAAGAGGTTCGGCCACCCGGTCTCGACGATCGCATCGCCGGCGTCGACGCTGCCCGCAATCACGGCCGCAATCCCGGGCCGCTCGTCATATGGGTCGAGCCCGACGCCACTCGTGAGGTTCGACTGCGGGTCACAGTCCACCAACAGGACGTGTTTTCCCCGCTCGGCGAGCGCGGCGCCGAGGTTGATGACGGTCGTGGTCTTGCCCACCCCGCCCTTTCCAGACACGCATGCAATGGATGTGGTCACTTGTCCCCTGCCCAATAGTTTGCACCGCAACTCGATAGCCAACACGGGTCGGGGCGGGAAAGCGGACCAGCGAGACGATGGCGCTCTGTCACCCGCGCGTCACTCGCGGTCCGAGGACGCGGCACAGAACGCGTCAATACTTCCAAGTAATGATGAATGCACAGCGTGCAGACCATCACGGAGAGGTGGAGAGTTTCCAGCTGCGTCGTGGTGAGATGTACAGGATTTCGTACAGCCTGCAGACCCCCCAGCTCCGCCGAGTCACCCGCAGTCTCGCGGTCTTCACCGGCGCCTCGAAGCGGCGTCTCTGGGACGGCCACGAGGCGATGTGCTACGAGTTCGAGCGGCCGCACGGTCGTCCACTCTCGTTGCTCCGAACGCAGATCGTCGAAGCGCGGCCCGCGACGCTCAACGATCGTGGACAGCTCGTCCTTGTCGAGGAGTCCGGTCCGCGGCAGCGCCGAACCTTCTCTCGCGGCCTCAACGGCCGCCCGAAGTGGCATCCCCCGCAGCAGTCAGCTGGCTAGGCCGGTCTCTTCGGACTCGGCCGCACTCCGCGACAACCGTTCGTTGAGGCCGCGGCGCTCGAAGCGATAGCCGATTCCCGGGACCGCGTGGATATAGGTCGGTCGCGGCCCGGAGGGCTCGATCTTGCGGCGCAGCCGGTAGACGTGCGCATCGACGCTGCGCAGGTCGAGGTCGGCGCCCTGGCCCCAGACCTTCTGGATCATCTCGGATCGCGAGATGACGCGGCCCGGCGACGCCGAGAGGAGCGCAAGCAGGTCGAACTCGGTCGGGGTGAGGTTCACCGACTCGCCGTCGCGGAGCACCTCGTGGCGTCCGATGTCGACGATGAGGCCCGGGAACTTCAGACGGCCGGGGCGTACCTGCGACTGCGAGGTCCGTTGCCGGCGAAGCTTCGCGTTGACGCGGGCGGCAAGCTCACGGATCTCGAAGGGTTTGGCGATGTAGTCGTCGGCGCCGATCTCGAGGGCGACGACGACGTCGACCGTGTCCGTGCTTGCCGACAGGATGATGATCGGCACTTCGACACCTGCGCCGCGGAGGCGCCGGCAGACGTCGAGGCCCGGCATGCCCGGGAGGCTGAGGTCGAGCAGGATGAGGTCGACATCGCTCTGCTCGGCGAGACGGAGGCCTTCAGCGCCGTCCTCGGCGAACTGCAGGCCGAACCCGTGCTGCTGCGCAACCGTCGACAGGATGTCGCGCATCGCGGGGTCGTCGTCGATGACCAGCACCGTCGCTTCGGCGGGAGCGCGAACGACTCCGTGGCCGAGCGGCGCCAGGATGGATTCGGTGAACGTCGTCATCTGTCCTTCACTTCGGGTCGAGCGCACCAAACGTGCCCACCGCTGCAAGGTAGCACCGCAGGCTGGACGCGATTCCCGTGGTTACGCAGGCGTTGCCCGTCTTTACGTGTCTGCAACCGGAACACGCGCGATTGAACGGCGGCGGTGCGTGTCGTGTTGTTCACACGTGCACCGGGAGCGCGACGACAAACGTGTTGCCGCGAGCTCGTGAGTTGTCGATCCAGATGCGCCCGCCCATACGCTCGATGAGCTGGCGCGCGAGGTAGAGGCCGACGCCGAACCCACCGCGCTGGCGCAGCAACGGCGACTCCACCTGATAGAAGGATGCGAACACACGGTCGACGTCGCTGTCAGGGATGCGCCGTCCGTTGTCGCGGACTTCGACATGCACCTTGTTCACCGCGCGATACGTGGTGACGCGCACGGGCTCGGACTCCGGCGAGAACTTGAGCGCGTTATCGATGAGACAAGCGACAACGAGCGCGAGGCGCTCGTGGTCCGCGAGCACTCGTTGCGCATCGGGTGCGACGGTGATCGCGAAACGATCGTGGTCGGCGGACTCGACGAATCGGGCGATCACTTCGCGGAAGACGTTCTCGAGGTCCACGGCTGCTGTCTTGAGCCGGATCTCGCCGGACTCGAGCTGCGCGATGCAGAGCAGGTTGTCGGTGAGCCGCGCGAGATGCTCCGCCTCGAGGCGCAGCTCGTGCAGGCCTTCATCACGCGCGTCCTGGGGCAGTCGATCGCCGGCGTCGTGCATCAACGTCAGCCACGCCTTGATCTTCGTGAGCGGTGTGCGTAATTCGTGCGAGGCAAGCATCATGAACTCGCTCTTGATGCGATCGACCTCACGCAGCTCCGCGAACGCCGCGTGCTCGAGCTCGATGGACCTGCGCAGCTGACGGTCGCGTTCACCAACGAGCTCGCGCGCGAGCAGGTTGCTGCTGAGCGCAACAACGAAGAGCAGGAAGAGTCGCGACACGAGCGCGTCCACGAGCGTCGTGTCCAGGTGCCCGTTTGCGACATTGAATCCGACGATGAAATACGCAAGCCCGGCAACGACGGCGCACGCCATGCTCGAGACGAGTCCGAAGCGCAGGCTGCTGGCGATCACGACGATGAAGAACGTGACTGCGAGGTCGGAGTTGTAGCCGCCGGTGAGATAGACGAGCCCGCTGGCGACCGCGAGGTCCAGCGCGATGGTCGCGATCTGGAGGCGGCGTCCGGGGACGCGATGGGCGAGAAGCATCACGGTCGCCGCGAGGTTGAAGACGCCCCAGCTACCGAGGACGAGGTTGACGGCGGCCGTCGACTGTCCGGTCGCGAGACCGGGGAAGTTGTTGGCCACCGCGGCGAAGATGAGCACCATCCAGCGGCTCAGCTCGATCGTGCGCTCGATGCCGACCCTGCGATCGCGTGTTGGCATGCTCGTCGAATCGGAGCGTGGTCTGCGCATCGGCAGACGCCCCGCGGGTCGTTCGGAGCCGCTTGGGGCGCGTGCTGGACCGGGCTGAGTGAGCTCCCGGCTCACGGCTTCAGTCACCACGGTCAGACACGCGCGCTCGGTCGCGGATGGCCTCGCTCACTCACGTGAGCCTAAGCGGCGCGCCGTCTCGCCAGACGAAGGTCTCGTAACGATGCCGCACCACCCACTGTTACAGGCGAACGGATGCATGCCCCAGTCCTGGAAACTTCTGGTCAGCCGTGTCTCTACAACCAAACGCCGCAGTGCAGCCGGATCGACCGGACGACCTCGCAGCCGGGGCTGCCGCTCTCCGCGAGGGTCGCCTCGCCGATGCGGTCTCCGCGTATGACCGCGCGCTCGACCATCTGTCCGAGGACGGGCATCCTGAGCAACGGGGGACGGCGCTCCTGGCACGCGGTCTCGCACGCCAGCTGCTCGGCGACGCTCCCGGCGCGTCCGCAGACGTTCTCGGGGCACTGAACGTCTGGTCGCTCGCTCGCGCCGACTGGGCGTCGAGCGCGATGTCGGATCTCGCAACCGCGCTCTCCGGCGGCAACAACGGCGCCGCCGACGTGTACTGGCAGGCTGCGCTCCGCCTTGCCGAGCGCAGCGGTGACGTCGTCCTCCAGGCTGCCGTGGCCGGTGAGTGGGGCCGGCACGCCGCACGCGCGGGTGATGCGGTCACCGCTGTCGCGCTCCTCGAGAAGTCGGCGGAGCTCGGCCGTCGCGCGGGTGACGACGCGATCGTCGCGAAGGCACTCGTCAATCTCGCGCGCGTGGAGCTCGACGCCGGTCGTGGCGGCCACGCGATGCGCAACATCGGCGAGGCGCTGGCCCGCGATCAGCGGGGTGACCTGCGCGCGGCCACGGCCGGTCTGCTCATCGACGTCGCCGCTGAGGCATTCCAGACCGGTGATGTGGCCCACGCGGAGCTCTGCCTCGAGCAGGCGCTGTCCTTGTGCGGCACCGCGGATCGTCAGATTCGCGAGCGGACGCTCGCAGCGCTCAGCGGTCTTGCGAGATCGCGCAACGACCTCGCCGCCGCCGCGCGATACGGTGAGGAGCTGCTCGAGAGCGCCCACCGTTCGGGTGATCTGACCGTTGCCGCGGAAGCCCTCCACGATCTGGGCAGGATCGCGATGATCGCCGATGCGAACGACGAGGCCGCGTCGCGGCTCACCGAGAGCGTGGTGATCTCCCGAAGCCTCGGGCTCGATCCGCTCGCAGCGGCGGGCTCGCGCGCGCTCGCCGAGGTGGCGATTCGCCGCGGCCTGCTCTTGCGAGCGCTCGGCTACGCCGAGCAGGCGGTGACGCTCTCGATGGGGCAGGATGACCTCGAAGCCTGCGCGGTGACGCTGCTCCTCGTCGGCGCCGAAGCGGCCAGAGCCGGTCTCGAGGACGTTGCCCGCCCCGCCAATGCCGGCGCGGCCGAGATCTACCGGCTCCTCGAACGCGACGACCTCGCGCAGGTCGTGGCGCCCGCGTCGCAAGTCCGGACGGAGAGCGCTCCGACGCAGGGCGACGTCAGCACGACCCGTCTCGAAGCCGGTCTCGAGGCTGCGCGCTCGGTCGTCAACCCGTCTGGCTCGTAGCGCCCCTTCGGGTCGCGTTCAGCAGTCGGGGACGCCGGGTGGCGGGATGACCAGCCCGTCGGTCGGCCGTGGCGTCCCGGCCGGCGGCGCGGACATGACCATGCTGGAGCTCGTCGAGTTGTAGCAGTCGACCGTCCAGCCGAGCGCGTGCATCGCGGAGGCCTCACGTGCATCCGAGGGAAGGATCGCGAGCCGGATGCCCTCGCTGGTGAGCACGTGCGCCCAGTTGGGGGTGAGCTGATCGACGGCCAGGTACTGGTTGAGCGCGCTGGTGCTGAAGACGGCGGGCTCGTCGTAGAGGAAGACGACACGGCCGTCGGGGAACCGGTATGCGAGATACCCACCCCACGAGTTGACGGTGTAGATGCGCTGACCCGGAAAGTTCGACGCGACATAGTTGGCGGCGGCCTCCGGGTAGGTGGTCGCCTGGTATGAAGCCGCCGCAGTCGGGCTGAGCTGCGGCACGAGCACCACCACCATGGCGGCCGCCATCGCAACGAGCACACCGCTTGTGGCGATGGGGTGGAGGTGGCGACGCGTGAACCACTTCCGGTCGCCGAGCCGGGGTTCGACGTGGAGCTTCCAGGTCCGGGCGCCGTGCACGGCGAGTTGCGGCGTCAGGACGATCGCCAGGATGCCCAGGTTTTCCTGCGCGAACAGCGTCGCGATGAGGAGACCGAAACCGACGACCGCCGAGAAGCGATCGGGGCCACCGGAGATCGTCCAGAGAATGACCATGACGATGATCTCTGCCTCGAAGATGCGCATGGACCAGTCGTGGAAGTTCGGAGAGGCCCAGCCGATCAGGTTCGTTGCCGCGCCCGGGCTGAACACGCCCGCGATCACTGACGCATAGATGCTCGGTCCGATCGGATTCGCCACCGCGGCCACGGCGCTGACAGCCAGCGCGATTGCCAGCTGGCGCCGGCCGGTGCTTCCGGCAGGGCGGACAAGCAGCAGCGCCGCAAGCAGGATGAGCAACCCAGCGGCGAAGCCCGTGTCCATGTTGGCCCAGATCAGCACGAGCGGTGGGAGGCCCCAGACCGCGGCGGTACGGCCCTCACGCCAGCGGCTCAGGACAAAGAGCACGATCGCGACGCCCAGCACCGTGATCTCCTCGCTCGTGACGCCGGCAACGCTCGTGAGCACGACGCCGGTGATCACCATCGCCAGCGCGAGCCAGGGACCGGCGACCCGCGCGGTGCTCGGCACGGACAGCGCGGCAAGGACGACGGCAGCGGTGGTCACGAGACCCATGACGAGCGAGGCGAGACCGGCACCGCCGGCACCGACGAGGCCGGCGAGCGTGACCTGGTAGAGCCACTGCTGCCCGATCCAGGCGTGGGCGGCCGGGAGAAAGCTGAACGGCTCGTGCGCGGGGATACCACTTGCGGTGATCAGCCGGCCGAGCGCGAGGTTCCACCAGACGTCGGTGTTGCTGAACGGCTGCACGGCGAGGACGAGGACGACGATCGCGGCGGCACCGATCCAGGCCAGGCGGCCGGCGCGCGTCGCCCGGCGCTCCCGATCAGCGTCGGCGATGACCACGAGCTCGGCGGCGGTCATGGGGTCACCGCCGCGGCACTCGCGGGCTCCTTGGCGAGCTGGGCACACACACTGTTCGCGGGATACGACGCCGGCTGCGGCGGCAGGTGCAGCGACGCCAGCTTGTCGGTCGGCACAAACGCAACGCTGAGCGCGTCCTGGTACACCTTGGTCCAACCGGCGCTGTGGTCCATCACATCCGCAAGTGGTGTGTTGACGTCGTAAAGCACGACGTCCGTACCGGCATCGCGAATGATCGAGTCCCACTGCGGTTCGGCGGTCTCGACCTTTGCATATGTCAGGAGCAACGGGTCACCCATCAGCGCGGCATCACCAAAGATGTACACCTTGTCGCCGCGCGACGAGAGCTCGTACGCCAGATAGCCGCCTTCGCCGTACTGGTTGAAGATCTTCAGCGGTTCCGGCGCGCCCATCAGCCACTGCGTGGCGCACACGGGAAACTCGCGCGCATAGATGAGCGAGTACGCCTGGACCTGCATCTTGGGAACGAGCCACGCAAGCGAGATCGCACCGAGACCGGCGAGCACGATTGCGGATGCAGTGGCGCGAAACAGCAGCGGCGGTTGCGTGCGTACCCGGCGCTTCGCGTTCGCCGACGTGCGCCGGATGCGGCGAACGCCGGAGCGGATGCGCGGCATCGCCATCGACAGCTGGTCGATGAATGCGGGCGTTGCGGCAGCGACGAACAGCGCGATGTGTCGCGCCGACTGGAGCGACAGCATCGTCGTCACCAGCACCAGGGCCGCGTCGCGCGCACGGATGTGGCGATTGGCAACGACGAGCATCACGAGGACGAGCAGCATGGCGCCGTAGATGAGCACTTCCCAGTCGTGGAAGCTCGGCGAGAACCATTCCTCGATGAGTGACTGTTGCGCGTTCGACGCCTGCGTGCCGATGGCATAGAGGAGGATGCCCGGACCGTTCAGGTTGACCATGCTCACCAACGTGCAGGCGATCAGGACAAACAGGATTGGTCGCAGCCGCTCACGCGGCGCTGGGTCGGGCATGTGCAGGACGCCGCCGATCAGCTCCGCGATGAGGATGACGGCCATGAAGCCGAGGCCGATGACGAACTCGCCGTGCAGATTGCTCCACAACAGGAAGAGCGGCACGAGCCACCATATGGCTTTTCCGCCGCGCATCAGGTGGCGCTCGACGAGCAGCAGCGTCAGCGCCGCGAACGCAAACGTGATCATCTGCACGCGCGGTCCCCAGATGGGGAAGCCGGCGATGACGGCGATGAGCATGCCGAATCCGAGGACACCGCGGCTCGGTTTGCGCAGGCGTGCTTTCTGCATCACGCACACGAGGCCGAACCACGTGATCGCTGACAGCGTCAGCACGATGAGGCCGAGCCCACCGACTGCATATTCGATGGCGAAGAAAACCTCGTTCAGCCACTCGTGCATCGTCCAGTGATGGTTCGCGACGGTGTATGTGAACGGATCGTTGCCGAGCAGGCCGCCGTGCTGAATGATCAACTGGCCGGCGCGAAGATGCCACCAGAAATCCGGGTCCTGGATGGTGCGCGTCACCGGCAGGGCCATGATGATCAACACTGCAGCCAGGAACAGTCCGCTCGGCGCGGTGAAGGAATCCAAACGCTCGCGGAACGTGTTCCGCCGTTCGTGGACCCCCACCTCGGCCACGCTACTCATACGTTGTTGCACGCCGCCTGCGTTAGCTCTGTGATGCTCCCGAGATCACGCGGGCCGCTGTCGCGTTGCCCGGTTGTTCGAGCCCGACCGACGACCAGAGCATCTTCAGCAGATGCGCAAATTCGAAGGGCTTGCCCATGTATGTGATCCCGCCAAGGCCCATAACTGCTTGTATGTCTTCGTCGAAGCAACGCGCGGTGAGGAGGATGATCGGGGTCTCTGCCGTCTTTGCCTGAGCGCGCAGCTCACGACACACGGAGAGTCCGCTCAGGCGCGGCATCATGACGTCGCACACGACGGCGTCAGGCAACCAACCTTTGATCACGATCTCCAGCGCTTCCATGCCGTCTTCCGCACAACGGACGTCGAACCCGTCACTCGCGAGCCGCAGCTCGAGGAGTCGCCGCAGAGAGTCGTCATCCTCCGCGATGAGAATCCGAGGGGGGTCGCCGTGCGTCATGTGTGTGAGTCTTCCCTGAGAGGCAATGGAACTTCGTTCTGGTTATACGCTGGGCGCAACTTCCAGCCCGCCGTGCAACAGGCCTGTCACAGCCATTTGTGAACTGCAGGCAGGGTGCGACTCTGCGGTGACATGATGAATGTGGTGAGCGACGTGGAAACAGCCCCCACCATGAATCCGTCGGCATTGTCCGGCGTTCGATTCCTGGTCACCAAGCGCATCGAGGAGCTCGACGCCGCGGCGACCGCGCTCGACGAGGAGCTTGCCGGCGTCGCCATACGGCTGCAGGAGCTGCGGAGCGCGCAGAGCGCCGCCGAGGCGAGGTGGGGCGCACTCCTCAGCGTGCTCCCGGCGGGCGACGTCGATGAGATCGACACCGCCTTCCGGACGCTTGCCAAGGTGCGCGCGGACCTGGCAGCCACCGAGGAACGCCAGGTCGAGCTCGGCACCCGGCTCACGAGCATCCGCGCAGAGCAGGAGGTCCTCCGGGCCGTCTACCGGAGCCTCGACGACCTGCTCGCCTCGAGCGCCGGGCCGGCGAACGGCACCGCGCGTCTGCGCGACGCCTCCCGCCAGGTCTTTCAGATCATCGAGGAAGAGCGCATGCGCATCGCTCGTGACATGCACGACGGGCCGGCGCAGTCGATGGCGAACCTCGTCCTCCAGGCGGAGATCATCGAGCGCCTCATCGCCCGCGATCCGAAGATGGTCGTCAGCGAACTTGCCGACTTCAAGAACGGTGTTCGCAGCGTTCTCGATGACACCCGCCGGCTCATCTTCGATCTCCGTCCCATGACGCTCGACGACCTCGGGCTCGTGCCGACACTGCGCAAGTTCGTCGGTGAGTTCGGCGAACGCAACGCGGTGAACGCCCACCTCCGTGTGGTGGGCGAGGAGATCCGCATGGGCGGCGGCCTCGAGCAGACGCTCTTCCGGATCGTTCAGGAGGCGCTCAACAACGCCCGAAAGCACGCCAAAGCCACCAACGTCGAGGTGGTCATCACGTTCCTGCCGACCCAGGTGAGCGCGGTCATCCGAGACGACGGGGTTGGAATGGATGTCGATGCCACCGAGGCACGCGTGGACCGAACGCGTCATTTCGGCCTGCTGACCATGCGCGAACGCGCCGATGGGGACAAGGGCAAGCTCGAGATCCGTTCGGCGATCGGCAAGGGAACCGAGGTCCGGGCGACCTTCGACCTTTGAGTCCCATGAGGTCCGCGACCGCGGCGCCCGAGGACCCCGTTCGGTACGTGCCCGGGACAATAGGGGAGATGCGTCATCGCGTGCTCGCCTGCGACTACGACGGAACGCTCGCGACTGACGGGGTCTGCTCCCCAGCGACACTCGCCTCACTGGAACGGCTGGTTGCTGCCGGGATGCGCCTGATTCTCGTCACCGGGCGAACTCGCGAGGAACTCGAGTCGGTGTTCGACCGGAGCTCGCTCTTTGCGGCGATCGTCGTCGAGAACGGAGCGGTGGTCATCGACGCGGCCGGGGTGGAGACGCTCCTTGGGCCGCGGCTGCCCCGAAGCCTCGTGGAGGAGTTTCAGCGCCTCGGCGTCACGCCGCTCGTTGTCGGACGCGTGCTCTGCTCGACGTCCGTCACGCAGACGGCGAAGCTGTCCGCCGCGATCGCCAGGCTCGGGATCGACCGCGCGGTGGTCCGCAACCGCGACTCGGCGATGGTCATGCCGCCCGGGATCAGCAAGCGGACCGGGCTCGAGGTCGCGTTGCGCGTCGTCGGCGAGTTGCCGAGCAGGACGGTCGCGATCGGTGACGGTGAGAACGATGTCGCCCTCTTCGCGGTGGCGGGCGTGTCGGTTGCCGTCGCCAACGCGGTGGACGTCCTCAAGCGGCGGGCGGATGTCGTCTTGACCAAACCGAACGGCAAAGGGCTCGCCGACCTCGCCGATGCGCTGATCACCGGGGATCTCGGAGCGCTCACCGCGCTCAGCCCGCTGATCGGCTGACGGATCAGCTGCCGGCGCGCGGCACCCGGACCATCGATGCGGGAGCTCCCCGGACCCACGAGGCGATCGCGACGTCCGTCTGCCGGCGGCCGACGACCGCGCGGCGGTCGGGCAGGAGATCAAGGTCGAGCGGTGGCGCCTCGAGCGCGCTCCCGTCCGCGGGCAGCACCGCCATGAGCGCCCGGACGATCTCCGGGTCGAACTGGCGGCCGCTCTCCCGGCGCAGCTCATCGAGGCTCCACTCGGTGGATCGGGCGGCCTGATACGGGCGGCCGGTGCGCATGACGTCGAAGGCGTCGACGACCGACACGATGCGGGCGCCGAGCGGGATCTCCGCGTAGCGCAGCCCATCGGGGTAGCCGCCGCCACTGAAGTGCTCGTGGTGATGGCGGACGATCAAGCGAACGTCCTCCCAGGTGTCGATGTCGGCGAGGATGCCGGCGCCGACCTCCGGATGGGTGCGCATGATCGCGCGCTCCTCGTCGGTCAGGGCGCCGGGCTTGCGCAGCAGCGCCTCGGGGATGGACACCTTGCCGATGTCGTGGAGGCAGGCGCCGAAACGGATGACGCTCCGGTCTGCGTCCGAGATCCTGAGGTGCCGTGCGATCGCGTCGGACATGCCGACGAGGCGGCTCGAGTGCTCCTGGGTCTCGTAGTCCTTGGATTCGAGCGCGTTGGCGAGCACCATCGTGAACCGCTCGAGCATCGGCGCCAGGAAACGCAGCCGCAGAGCCTCGGCGGCAAGCTCGCGACGCTCGAGCGCGCGGTCGAGCACCGTCAAGAGGTGCAGGGCCGTGAATGGCTTCGGGATGAACGCGACGGCGCCGGCCTGCATCGCCTGCATCGCGAGCTCGAGGTCGCGGAAGGCCGTGACCACGATGCACGGGATCATCGGATCGACGCGCTGAGCATGGGCAACGACGTCGACGCCGTTGGCGTGCGGCATCGCGTAATCGGCAATCACGGCATCGAAGCAGCCCGGTGCGTCGACCGATGCGATGGCAGCGGACCCGTTGGCCACCGAGGCCACCTGGTGTCCAGCGAACTCCAGCGTCTCACCGATGAAGCGCCGAATGAGCGCGTCGTCGTCGGCGACGAGTATCCGAGCCACGTAATGGGTTCCTCCGCCGTCACCGCTGCCGACTATGCGATCGGTCGCGTGACCTCAGGTATGGTCGCCGATGCTCCCGAAATGGAGGTGTCCGTCACACGCCTGTGCGAGAACGCTACAAGCCCGGTCGTGGCTCCGGCGCCGACCCGAAGGGAAGCCTCAGCGTGTGCCGCCAGTGTGCGCGTACCGCGCGTTGCACCTGCAGATCGGTCCACCAGATGGGAACCTCGGCACTCTGATCGTGGTCGACGCGCAGATGCTTGCAGAGGACCTTGCGCTTCACCGGCATGCCGAAATCCTTCTTGCCGGTCATGACGACCTTATAGACGAGATAGACCACAACCCAGCACACGAGTGCACCGGTTGCCGCCAGGTAAACGTCACCGGGAATCGACCCGGAGGATTTTGAGGCGTGCGCGGCAGCTGCGAGGAGAAGGAGCATCGGGCACAGCCTATCCCGCGCTTGCGACGCATCAGTTCACGATCCGGTAACAGCCCGGAAGCCGTCACCGGATCGTGAGTGCTGTCTGCGTCGCGTCGCGGGTTCGGTTACGCGATGGGTTCTGGCTGCGGCTCCGGCTCGAGGGACAGCGCAGGCTCGCCCTCGACGCCCATACCGATGTAATCGGGGTCACCACCACCGGCTGCTGCCGCCTCTTCCTCGTAGAGGCGCAGCGCCTCGTCACGAAGCTTCTGGTAGTAGTCGAGCCCAGTCCCGGCGGGGATGAGCTTGCCGATGATGACGTTCTCCTTCAAGCCGCGCAGGCGGTCGATCTTGCCCGAGATGGCCGCTTCGGTGAGCACTCGCGTGGTCTCCTGGAACGACGCTGCGGACAGCCACGACGCCGTGTTGAGCGCGGCCTTGATGAGACCGAGCAGCACGGTCTGCGCGATGGCGGGCTCGCCACCCTCGCTCAGTGCGCGGGCGTTGGATTCCTCCCACTCGAGCTGCGAGACGATCTCGCCCGGGAGCAGGTCGGTGTCGCCGGCGTTGTCGATGCGAACCTTGCGCATCATCTGCCGGACGATGACCTCGATGTGCTTGTCGTTGATGTCAACGCCCTGGGTCCTGTAGACGCGCTGGACCTCGCGGACGAGGTAGTTCTGCACGTCGTCGCGACCGCGGACGAGGAGCAGCTCCTGCGGGCTGATCGAGCCCTCACTGATCTTGTCGCCGGCGCTGACGTGATCGCCGTCGCGGACCTTGATCTGTGCCGACACCGGGATCGGGTACTCGCGCGAATCGTCGTCGGTGCTGCGGACCAGCACCTGTGCGCCGTCGACCTTGACCGCGCCCGCGTACCGGGCGCGAATCGAGACTTCGTTGCCGTGCTCGTCGACGCCGCGGATGAGCTCGGTGCCCTCAGCGACGTGGCTGCCGTCGGCAACCGCAACCGCGTGCTTGGAGGGCACGGGGTACGTCGTGTCGAAGACGTCGCGCGAGGTGACCTTCACCTTCTGCGACCGGTTCTCGCCGCGAATGACCTCAACGACGCCGTCGATCTCGCTGATGAGTGCCTTGCCTTTCGGCACGCGGGCCTCGAACAGCTCCTCGACGCGGGGGAGACCCTGGGTGATGTCCGATCCACCCGTGGCCACACCGCCCGTGTGGAACGTCCGCATGGTGAGCTGCGTGCCCGGCTCGCCGATGGACTGCGCCGCGATGACGCCGACGGCTTCGCCGATCTCCACGAGACGGCCGGTTGCGAGGTTGCGTCCGTAGCACATCCGGCAGACACCCTCGCGGGCCTTGCACGTCATGATGCTGCGCACCTTGACGCGGCCGACCGCGTCACGCTCGCGAAGGATGCGGCGAGCGGTCTCGTCGTCGATCTCCTGACCGGCGCGGATGACGGTCTCGTCGCCGATGACGATGTCCTGGGCGCAGATGCGTCCCTGGTAGCGGTCGATGACGCGATCCTTGAGCTCATCGTCGGCGAGCTCGATCCAGATCCCCGCCGTGGTCTCGCAGTCCTCGATCCGGACGATGACGTCCTGTGCGACGTCGACGAGCCGGCGGGTGAGGTACCCCGAGTCAGCGGTGCGCAGGGCCGTATCCGCCAGTCCCTTGCGCGCGCCGTGGGTGGAGATGAAGTACTCGAGAACCGTGAGGCCCTCGGAGAAGTTCGCCTTGATCGGCAGGTCGATGATCCGGCCCGTCGGGTCGGCCATCAGTCCGCGCATTCCGGCGAGCTGCCGGATCTGCTGCTTGCTGCCTCGGGCTCCCGACTGGGACATCATCAGCACCGAGTGGAAGCGGTCGAACGAGCTCATGGTGACCTCGGTCACCTTGTCGGTCGCGTTCGTCCAGATGTCGACGGTCTTGAGGTAGCGCTCGTCGTCGGTGATGAGCCCGCGACGGAACTGCAGGTCGACCTGCTCGACCTCGTCCTCGGCCGTTGCGATGATCCCCGCCTTTGCAGGTGGAGTCTTGATGTCCATCGCCGCGACCGTCACACCGGCGACTGTCGCGTAGTGGAAGCCGAGGCGCTTGATCCGGTTGACGAGCAGCGCCGTGGTCTCGGCGCCGTGCAGGTCGTAGCACTCCTTGACGAGGTGGGAGAGCTTGCCGAGGTCGAGGAACTCGTTGCGGAAGGCCATCGACGGGAGGTCGTTGTCCGTGCCGGCATCGCCGAGCGGCAGGACCTCGTTGAAGATGACGCGACCGATTGTCGTGGTGATGATCTCGGTCCCGGTGGGATCCTCTTCCGACGCACGATGCGCGTGCACGTTGCGCTTGGGCAGACGCACCCGAACGCGCTCGTGGAGGTTGACGACGTGATGCTCGAACGCGAGCAACGCCTCGCCGGCTGACGAGAAGATGTGCAGATCGGTCTCGGGACGGTCATCGTCCGCGCCGCGCTGGGTGAGGTAGTACGCACCGAGGACGATGTCCTGGTGCGGCGCGACCACAGGGCTTCCGTTGGAGGCGTTGAGGATGTTGTTCGACGACATCATCAGGTTCTTCGCCTCGGCGACGGCACCACTGAACAGCGGCACGTGCACCGCCATCTGGTCGCCGTCGAAGTCAGCGTTGAACGCCTTGCAGACGAGCGGATGGATCTGGATTGCCTGGCCCTCGACGAGCACGGGCATGAACGCCTGGATGCCGAGTCGATGCAGGGTCGGCGCGCGGTTGAGGAGCACCGGATGCTCCTTGATCACGCCGTCAAGCACGTCCCACACCTCGGGACGCACCCGCTCGACCATGCGCTTGGCGCTCTTGATGTTCTGCGTGCTGTTCTGCGAGACGAGCTCGCGCATCACGAACGGCTTGAAGAGCTCGAGCGCCATCTTCTTCGGCAGTCCGCACTCGTTGAGGCGGAGCTCAGGGCCGACGACGATGACGGAACGACCGCTGTAGTCGACGCGCTTGCCGAGCAGGTTCTGACGGAACCGGCCCTGCTTGCCCTTGAGCATGTCCGACAGCGACTTCAGCTTGCGGTTGCCGGTGCCGGTGATGGCGCGGCCGCGCCGGCCGTTGTCGATGAGCGCATCGACGGCTTCCTGGAGCATCCGCTTCTCGTTGCGCACGATGATCTCCGGCGCGCCGAGCTCGAGGAGTCGCTTCAGGCGGTTGTTGCGGTTGATGACGCGGCGGTACAGGTCGTTCAGGTCGCTCGTCGCGAAGCGGCCACCGTCGAGCTGCACCATCGGGCGGAGCTCCGGCGGGATGACGGGCAGGACGTCGAGGATCATCCACGCGGGTGATGTCGACGACTTGCGGAATGCCTCGACAACGCGCAGCCGCTTGATCGCCTTCTGACGGCGCTGTCCGCTCGTGGACTTCGACTCGTCGCGGAGGCGCAGCCCCTCGTCGGAGAGATTGATCTGCTGGAGCAGCTCGCGGATCGACGCGGCGCCGATCCCTGCCTTGAAGACCTTGCCGAACTTCTCGACGTACTCGCGGTACTGGGTATCGGTGAGGAGGTCGCGGACGGTGAGGGACTCGAGCTCCTCACGCTGCTTCTGGACCTCGGCCTTGAGCGCGTCGAGCTCCTCCTGGGCGCTGACCTCGCGCTCGGCGCGCGAACCCTGGAGCTCTGCACGGAAGCCGGCGATGTCGGCGCCGGCCGCGTCCTCAGCTTCCTGGATGCGCTGCGAGATGCTCGCGTTGAGCTCCTCGGCGCGCGCTTCGGCGCGAGCCTGCACCTCGATCGCGAGGTCCTCCTCGAGCAGCGTCCCCTTCTTGGCGACCACTTCGGTGATCACCGAGTCACTGAGGGTGAAGTTGGCGGGCGCCTTGCGGCCCTTGGCCTCCTGGATGCGCTCGTCAAGATCCGCCGCGGACTCGCGAAGCGCCACGAGACGGCGCTCACGCTCCTCCTCGAGGCGGGTCTTCTGCGCAGCAAGCTCGGCTTCGCGCTCGGCGATCCGTGCTTCGATCTCGGGCTTCGCGTCGGCGGCTCCCGAGCTCATCCGCTCCTTGAGCGCGATGACGCGCTCGTCGGTGTTGGGATCGAGCTTGGCGAGCAACTCGGTGCGCGCCTTCTCATCGATCGACGTGACGATGTAGTTGGCGAAGTACAGGACCTTCTCGAGGTTGCGCGGGCTCATGTCGAGCAGGAGTCCCATGCGCGAAGGGATGCCCTTGAAGTACCAGACGTGCGAAACGGGCGACGCAAGCTTGATGTGACCCATGCGCTCGCGGCGCACCTTTGCGCGGGTCACCTCGACGCCGCACTTGTCGCAGATGATGCCCTTGTACCGATACCGCTTGTACTTGCCGCAGTGGCATTCCCAGTCCTTGGTCGGACCGAAAATCTTCTCGCAGAACAGACCGTCGCGTTCCGGCTTCAGGGTCCTGTAGTTGATGGTCTCCGGCTTGGTGACCTCACCGTGTGACCAGGACAGGATCATCTCCGGACTGGCGATCGACAGTTTCAGCGCATCGAAGTTCTCGAGTTTCAGCATGTGTGTCCTAACTACCGATTGCTGCTATCGAATGTCGTCCACGTCGTCGCGCTCGTCGCGCTCGAGGTGGATACCGAGATCGAGTGGAATGTCGGGGATGTCCTCCTCACCGAGGAGGATCTGGTGCTCGTCGTCGGACTGGATCTCGACGCCGAGCGCAAGGCCTTCAAGCTCCTTGACCAGCACGCGGAACGACTCCGGGATGCCGGCCTCGAGCGTGTTCTCGCCCTTGACGATCGCCTCGTACGCCTTGACGCGTCCGACGATGTCGTCGCTCTTGACGGTGAGGATCTCCTGGAGGATGTGACTCGCGCCGTAGGCCTCGAGCGCCCAGACCTCCATCTCGCCGAAACGCTGTCCACCGAACTGCGCCTTGCCGCCGAGTGGCTGCTGCGTGACGAGGGAGTAGGGACCCGTGCTGCGTGCGTGGATCTTGTCCTCGACGAGGTGATGCAGCTTGAGCATGTAGATGTAGCCGACGGTGACCTCGCGATCGAAGAACTCGCCGGTGCGCCCGTCACGCAGCTTCTCCTTGCCGCTGCTGGGGAGTCCTGCCCTGTCGAGCTCGCTTTCGATCGTCTCCTCTGACGCGCCGTCGAAGACCGGCGACGCGACCTTGAGACCGAGTGCATGCGCCGCGTACCCGAGGTGGGTCTCCAGAACCTGACCGAGGTTCATGCGGCTCGGCACACCGAGCGGGTTGAGCACGATCTCGACGGGCGTTCCGTCGGGCAGGTAGGGCATGTCCTCGATCGGCATGATCCTTGCGACGACGCCCTTGTTGCCGTGGCGGCCGGCCATCTTGTCGCCCTGCGCGATCTTTCGCTTCTGGGCAACGTAGATGCGCACCAGCTCGTTGACGCCGGGCGGCAGCTCGTGATTGCTCTCGCGGCTGAACACCTTGACGTCGACGACGATGCCGCGCTCGCCGTGCGGGACGCGCAGCGACGAGTCACGCACTTCACGCGCCTTCTCACCGAAGATCGCGCGCAGCAGGCGCTCTTCCGCGGACAGCTCGGACTCACCCTTGGGGGTGATCTTGCCGACCAGGATGTCGCCCGGATGCACTTCCGCGCCGACGTAGATGATGCCGCGCTCGTTGAGGTTCTTCAGTGACTCCTCGTTGATGTTGGGAAGATCGCGCGTGATCTCCTCCGCACCGAGCTTGGTGTCGCGCGCTTCAATCTCGAACTCCTCGATGTGGATCGAGGTGTACTTGTCCTCGCGGACCGTGGATTCGCTGATGAGGATCGCGTCCTCGAAGTTGTAGCCCTCCCAGGGCATGAACGCCACGAGCAGGTTGCGACCGAGCGCCAATTCGCCACCGTCGGTCGACGGACCGTCGGCGAGCACGTCACCGGCTGCAACATGGCTGCCGCTGAACACGGTGATGCGCTGTGACAGGCACGTTCCCTGGTTGCTGCGCACGAACTTGTGCACGCCGTACCACTGGTCCGGGCCACCGTCGTCGGGGCGCACGAGGATGCCGATGCCGCTGTCCTGTCCGCTGAGGATCTTCTCGACGGAACGGTCGTTGCTCGCGGGCTCGGGCCATCCGACGCCGACAACTGTTCCAGCCTTGCGTGCCAGCACCATCTCGCCGGAGTTGCGTGCTGCGTGGATCTCCATCCCGGTACCGACGATCGGCGATTCGGAGACGAGCAACGGCACTGCTTGCTTCTGCATGTTCGAGCCCATGAGCGCCCGGTTGGCGTCGTCGTGCTCGAGGAACGGGATCAGCGACGTTGCAACGCTGACGATCTGCTTCGGCGAGACGTCCATGAAATCGACGTCGGTGATGGGCAGATCCTTGAACGTGTGACGCGTGCGGCACGCGACGTGCTGGACCGCGAAATGTCCCTGCTCGTCAACGGGCGCGTTGGCCTGCGCGACCGTGTACTTGTCCTCTTCATCCGCGGAGAGGAACACGATCTCGTCGCTGACCCACGGCGTGCCGTTTGCTTCCTTGTGCACGCGGCGGAACGGCGTCTCGATGAAGCCGAACTCGTTGACGCGCGCGAAGGTTGCGAGCGATCCGATGAGCCCGATGTTCGGACCTTCCGGAGTCTCGATCGGGCAGATGCGGCCGTAGTGGCTCTGATGCACGTCGCGCACGTCGAACCCCGCGCGTTCGCGGGACAGTCCGCCTGGACCAAGCGCCGACAGGCGTCGCTTGTGAGTCAGCTCGGCGAGCGGGTTGGTCTGATCCATGAACTGCGACAGCTGGCTGGATCCGAAGAACTCCTTGATCGCCGCGACGACGGGGCGCGCGTTGATCAGGCTCGCGGACGTGATCGTCCCCGAGTTGCTGATGGTCATGCGCTCCTTGATGATTCGCTCCATGCGGATCAGTCCCATGCGGAACTGGTTCTGCAGCAGCTCGCCCACAGCGCGCACGCGACGGTTGCCGAGGTGGTCGATGTCGTCCGCTTCACCGTGCCCGTTGTTGAGCTGGATGACCTTGCGGATGATCGACACGAAGTCCTGGTTGTCGAGGACGCGACGGTCCTTGTCCCACGCGCGCTCGCGCGCCTCTTCCTCACTGATGCCGAGGTTCTTGTCGAGCTTGAACCGTCCGACCTTCGAGAGGTCGAAGCGACGTGCGTTGAAGAAGAGCGAGTTGAGGAGCGTCCGCGCGTTGTCGACCGTTGGCGGATCGCCTGGGCGGATCTTCCGGTACAGCTCGACGAGCGCCTCTTCGACGCTGGTGCTGCTGTCCTTCTCCAGAGTCGCGGCGATGTACTGGTGCTCCGGATCCTCGTCGACATCAGCGAAGAAGGCGCGGATGTCGTCGTTGCTCGCGTAGCCGATTGCTCGCACGAGCGTGGTGACCGGCACCTTGCGCTTGCGGTCGATCTTGACGGTGAGGATGTCCTTGCTCGACGTCTCGACCTCGAGCCACGCGCCGCGGTTCGGGATGAGCTTGGCCGCGAACAGCAGCCGGCCGGTCGTGCGGTCCTCGCTGCTCGTGAAGTACACGCCAGGCGAGCGCACGAGCTGCGAAGTGACAACGCGCTCGGTGCCGTTGACGATGAATGTTCCCTCGCGGGTCATCATCGCGAAGTCGCCCATGAAGACCTCGGCTTCCTTGATCTCGCCGGCGTTCTCGCCGGTCTTGATGTGCAGCCGGGTGTTCACGCGCAACGGCGCGGAGTACGTCATATCGCGCTGGCGGCAATCCTCCTCGTCGTACTTCGGATCGCCGAACTCATAGTCGAGAAAGCGAAGCTCGTAGTTCTTGCCGGTGTAATCCGTGATGGGATTGAGCTCACTGAAGAGCTCCTTGAGTCCCTCTTTCTTGAACCACTCGAACGAGTCAAGCTGGGTTTGGATGAGATTTCCAACCTCGAGCTTGTCTGCAATCTGGCCGTACGACTTGCGGGCGCCAGTAGTGGAAAGAGAAAGCACCATATGCTAGAGTTCCCCCGAGAAGGAATGCGCGCGGGCATGCGCGGCGACGGGCACAATCCCGTATCGTAGCAAAAACCCGTGCTGGAGAGCCGTCAGAGTCAGTTCGGCCTGATTGGCGCGCTCGCACGCCGGGGTCGCGTAAAGATCCGAAAAGACATTGCTAGGGGTATCTACCCACGGCGTCCGGACCCCAAACCGGACGCGTGCCGCAGGCGCCCGGCCGTCCCGAACGCCTGCAGACGCAGTCCACGGATCTCGTTGGAAACTACTTGATCTCGGCGCTGGCGCCCGCCTCCTGGAGCTTGGCCAGGGTGCTGTCCGCCTCGGCCCGCGGGATGCCCTCGCGGATCGCCTTCGGGGCGGCATCGACGAGGTCCTTGGCCTCCTTGAGACCGAGCCCGGTGATCTCGCGCACGGCCTTGATCACGTTGATCTTGGCGTCGCCGGGGCCGTTGAGGATCACCGAGAACTCGGTCTGCTCCTCCGCGGGGGCTTCAGCGGCTGCGGACGGGGCGGCGGCGGCGGCGACCGGCGCGGCGGCCTTGATGCCGAGTTTGTCTTCCATGAGCTTCACGGCGTTGACGACGTCGAGAACCGTCCACGTCTGCAGGGCGTCGACGAACTCCTCCGGGGTGAGGGTCTTGGTGGCCATTGCTTCTCCTTACTTCTTTAAAAGGCGATGGGTGAGGTGCCGCCGGCTAGGCGGCGAGCTTGTCGCGGTAGGCCTCGAGCGTCGCGGCGAGCGTCGAGTTGGGCGAATCGAGCGCGGCGGCCAGGCTCGACAGCGGTCCGAGCAGGGCGCCGGCGAGGCGGCTGAGCAGCACATCACGCGACGGCAGCTCGGCCAGGGTCCGAACCTCGGCCGCATCGAGCACCTGCCCTTCGGCAAGCGCGGCGACCGATGGAAGCGTACGGGTGGAGCGGAAGTGCTCAAAGAGGATCCGCGCGGGTGCGGACAGGTCGCCGTAGCCGATGGCGAGCCCGACCGGGCCCACCAGGACCGCGGCGAATTCGCTGGAGCCTGAGTCCACCGCGGCGCGCCGGGCCAGGGTGTTCTTCACGACGACGTAGTCGATTCCCTCGGCGCGAAGCTTGCCGCGGAGATCCTCGAGTTGGCGGACGGTGAGCCCTCGGTAGTCCGTGACCACGGCCGAGGTGGACTTCGTGAGCAACTCGGTCAGGTGCGCGACGGACGCGACCTTGCGCGTGCCCGCTCGGGTCACCTGAGCCTTGTCTGTGCTGGACGCCATCGGCTGCCTCCGTCGGGTGCCGTGCCTCCACCGATTCGGCAGGGACGGCACCGACCCGTGCCAACGGCACGAACCGGCAGCGTTGCCCACCTGCGCAGGAGATTGAGCGGATCCGGCTCCGCGCCTGCGGTCTTCGGCGAACGGACGACGGCATGTCGTCTGCTGGAAGGCCGAAATCGTAGCAGGCGTCGCGCGGTTGTCGCCATGCCGCGACCGACGCAAACGCATGCGGTGGCCACACTGGCCGAGTGCTCGGTTCCGTAGCAGCCCGGCTGCCACGGGTCGCACTGCCCTTCCGCAAGCGCAGCACGACCCAACTCGCCCGCCCGATCTCGGTCAGCCGCGAGGTGTTGCTGTTCGTGGCCGGCTGCGCACTTGCCGCGGCGACGATCGGTGGGCTCAGCTTCTGGCAGGTCAGCCGCGCGGCGACGGCCGAGGCGATCAACGACGCCGAGACGGTCACCCAGATCGACGCCCACGGCATCGTGCAGCCGCTGCTGACGCCAGCGCTCCTTGCCGGATCGCCGGCAGCGATCCAGGCGGTCGACTCTGCCGTGAAGGACGGCGTGATCGGCAGCCGCGTGGTCCGGGTGAAGATCTGGAGCGCCGCGGGGACGATCGTCTACTCCGACGAGCACGCGCTCATCGGCGAGCACTTCGTGCTCGGCGACGACGAGCAGGAGGCATTCGAAAGCGGGCAGACGAACTCCGAGGTCAGCGACCTCTCCAAGCCGGAGAATCGCTTCGAGCGCTCTTTCGGCAGCCTTGTCGAGGTATATCTGCCGGTGAAGGCGACAAACGGGACGAACCTCCTCTTCGAGACTTACCAGCTCGAGACGGCGCTACAGGCGGACCAGGCGCGCGTCTGGAACGGCATCTTTCCGGCGCTGACCGCCGGGCTCGGGCTGCTGTTCCTCCTCTTGATCCCGTTGAGCTGGCGGCTCGCCCGCAGGCTCCAGCGCAGCAGCATCGAACGGGCGGTCCTGCTTCAGCGTGCGATCGACAGCTCGGAGACCGAACGCTGGCGAATCGCCGGCGACCTGCATGACGGGCCGGTGCAGAACCTCACCGCCGTGAGCCTCACCCTCGGGTCGGCGGCAATGCGGCTCGGCAACCCGGAGCGCGAGCAGCCGTCCCACGATGAGCTGCTGAGCGTCATGCAGACGGCGTCCGAGGAATCGCGAACCGCGATTCGCGAGCTCCGCACCATGATCATGGAGATCGCGCCGCCGGATCTCGATCGCGGCGGCCTCGGGGCAGCGCTCGAGCGGCTTGGCGCCGTGGCCCGTGACGCCGGTCTCGAAGTTGTCGTGGACGTGGATCCCTCGGCGAGGACGCTCTCAATGCAGGACACCGCGCTCATCTACCGGACCGCCCAGGAGGGCATCCGCAACGTCGTCAAGCATGCCCACGCAGCCAAACTCCTGGTGCGCCTCGTGGCAGTCACAGGCGCGATGGACCTCGAGGTCACCGACGACGGTGCCGGCTTCAGCCCCGACGAGCTCAATGGGCGGCAGCAGTCCGGGCACGTCGGACTCTCGCTGCTCCAGGAGCGCGTTGCCGAGGCCGGAGCGCAGCTGTCGATCGAACTCGGTCCCCGGCCAGGGAACGTCGATTCGCATGCGGGTCGCGCGCGCCTGATCTCGGGCCTGTCGGTCCGCGGTCACCTGGCCGCTGGAACGAGGTAGTTCAGGTTTGACGTGTGAACTCAACCTCTGGTAGGCTGTCGCTTCGCTCCACGAGCGTTCCTCGTATTCGCGCGCGCTGTTTCGTGGCTTCGCGCACCTCTCATAAACGGACGGGTCGTGCCTACCTTTCAACAGTTGGTCCGCAAGGGCCGCACCAAGCCGACACACAAGACCAAGGCTCGCGCGCTCAAGGGTTGCCCTCAGCGCCGCGGCGTCTGCGTCCGTGTCTACACGACCACGCCCAAGAAGCCCAACTCGGCGCTCCGTAAGGTGGCCCGCGTTCGCCTCACCACCAAGGTCGAGGTGACCGCCTACATCCCTGGCATCGGCCACAATCTGCAGGAGCACTCGGTCGTGCTCATCCGGGGCGGCCGCGTTCGCGACCTCCCCGGTGTCCGATATCACGTCATCCGCGGCACCCTCGACGCCGCGGGTACCAAGAACCGCAAGCAGGGCCGGAGCAAGTACGGCGCCAAGCGCGAGAAGAAGGCGAGCTAGCAAGCAATGCCACGTCGTGCCCGCGTCCAGAAACGCGTCATCCTGCCCGACCCGATCTACGGGAGCGTCGGACTGGCGAAGTTCGTCAACTGCATCATGCTCGCGGGCAAGAAGAGCATCGCCGAGAAGATCGTCTACGACTCCTTCGAGAAGATCCGCAAGTCCTCGCGGAAGGAGCCTCTGGACGTCTTCGACCAGGCGATCCGCAACGTGACCCCGATCCTCGAGGTCAAGCCGAAGCGGGTCGGCGGCGCCACGTACCAGGTGCCTGTGGAGATCCGCCACGACCGCCGCCAGGCGCTCGCACGGCGCTGGATCATCCGCTACGCCCGCGGACGCGGCGGCAAGAGCATGTCCGAGAAGCTCGCCGGCGAGCTCATGGACGCCGCGAACGGCGTGGGCGCGTCCATCAAGCGGAAGGAAGACACCCACAAGATGGCCGAGTCGAACAAAGCCTTCTCGCACTTCCGGTACTGAGATGGCTGTGGCTGTAGCGGCTCGCGCATTCCCCCTCGAGAAGACCCGGAACATCGGGATCATGGCCCACATCGACGCGGGCAAGACCACGACGACCGAGCGCGTCCTCTTCTATACCGGACGCATCCACAAGATGGGCGAGGTCCACGAGGGCGCCGCGACGATGGACTGGATGGTCCAGGAGCAGGAGCGCGGGATCACGATCACGTCTGCGGCGACCGCTGCAGAGTGGCGCGGCCATCGCATCAATATTATCGATACGCCCGGGCACGTGGACTTCACCGTCGAGGTCGAGCGGAGCCTTCGCGTCCTCGACGGCGCCGTTGCCGTCTTCGATGCCGTCGCGGGCGTCGAGCCCCAGTCCGAGACCGTCTGGCGCCAGGCCGATCGCTATGAGGTTCCGCGGATCTGCTTCATCAACAAGATGGACCGGATCGGCGCCAACTTCTACGCGGCCGTCGACTCGATCAAGGAGCGCCTCGGTGCCCACGCGGTGCCCATCCAGCTCCCGATCGGCGCCGAGTCGGAGTTCAAGGGAATGATCGACCTCATCACCGAGGAGGCGATCATCTACACCGACGATCTGGGTACCAGCCTCCGGCGGTCCGAGATCCCCGAGTCGATGCTCGAGCTCGTCGCCCAGTACCGCCACGAGCTCCTCGAGGCCGTCGCGGACTCAGACGACGAGCTGATGGTCAAGTACCTCGACGGTGCGACCCTCACGACCGAGGAGATTCTGCACGGCCTCCGCGCAGGCACCGTGAAGACCCGCCTCGTTCCCGTGCTCTGCGGTTCTGCGCTGAAGAACAAGGGCGTGCAGCCGATGCTCGACGCCGTCGTCGACTTCCTGCCGTCGCCGCTCGACCGCCCCTCTGTCGAGGGCGCCGCGGTCGAGGGTGAGGTCGCCGTCGTCCGCAACGCCAGCGACAGCGAGCCGTTCGCGGCGCTCGCCTTCAAGATCGCCACCGACCCCTTCGTCGGCAAGCTGACCTTCTTCCGCGTCTACAGCGGGATCCTGCGCAGCGGCTCGTACGTCTACAACGCCACCAAGGGTGAGCGCGAGCGCGTCGGCCGGCTGCTCCAGATGCACGCCAACCACCGCGAGGAGATCGAGGAGGTCCGCGCAGGCGACATCGCCGCCGCGATCGGGCTCCGCAAGACCACCACCGGGGACACGCTCTGCGACGAGAAGTACCCCATCGTTCTCGAGCAGATCACCTTCCCGGAGCCGGTCATCTCAGTCGCCGTCGAGCCGAAGAGCAAGGCGGAGCAGGACAAGATGGGGATCGCGCTCCAGAAGCTCGCTGAGGAGGATCCGACCTTCCGCGTGCGCACCGACGAGGAGACCGGTCAAACGGTCATCTCCGGCATGGGCGAGTTGCACCTCGAGATCATCGTCGACCGGATGCTTCGCGAATTCAAGGTGGACGCGAGCGTCGGCCGGCCGCAGGTGTCGTACCGCGAGACCATCACCGCGAAGGGCCACGGCACCGGCCGATTCGTCCGGCAGTCCGGTGGTCACGGTCAATACGGGCATGTCGAGCTCGATCTCGAGCCCAATCCGGGCAAAGGCTTCGAGTTCGTCAGCAAGATCGTCGGCGGCACGATCCCCAAGGAGTACATCGCGCCGGTCGGACGCGGCATCGCGGACTCGCTGTCCAACGGCGTGCTCGCCGGCTACCCGGTCGTCGACCTCAAGGTGACGCTGGTGGACGGCTCGTACCACGATGTCGAACTCGTCTGAGCAGGCGTTCAACATCGCCGGTTCGATGGGCTTCAAGGACGGCATGCGCAAGTCCAAGCCCGTGCTGCTCGAGCCGATCATGCGTGTCGACGTGTTCATGCCCGAGGAGTTCATGGGCGACGTCATGGGCGACCTCGCATCCCGTCGCGGGCAGATCCTCGGGATGGAAGGCCGCGCCGCGTCGCACATCGTGCATGCTGAGGTGCCGCTGGCGACGATGTTCGGCTACGTCGGCGATCTGCGCAGCATGACGCAGGGCAGAGCCAACTACAGCATGGAATTTCATCACTATCAGCAGCTTCCGTCGAGCCTTGCCGAAGAGCTCGTCGCGAAAGCCAAGGTTTAACTGAGACAACGGAGAGAGCAGGAGTTCAGTAGAGGCACGAAATGGCTAAGAAGAAATACCAATCCACCAAGCCGCACGTGAACGTCGGGACCATCGGTCACATCGACCATGGCAAGACCACGCTGACTGCTGCCATCACCAAGGCTCTTCAGGAGAGCGTCGGTGGCGACAACGCGTTCGTGTCGTTCGACAAGATCGACAACGCGCCCGAAGAGAAGGCGCGCGGTATCACGATCGCGACCGCGCACGTCGAGTACGAGACGCAGACGCGCCACTACGCGCACGTCGACTGCCCCGGACACGCGGACTACATCAAGAACATGATCACCGGCGCAGCCCAGATGGACGGCGCGATCCTCGTCGTCGCGGCAACCGACGGCCCCATGCCGCAGACACGCGAGCACATCGTGCTGGCGCGTCAGGTCGGTGTGCCGTACATCGTCGTCGCGCTCAACAAGTGCGACGCGGTTGATGACGAGGAGCTGCTCGAGCTCGTCGAGCTCGAGATTCGTGAGCTGCTCAGCAAGTACGACTTCCCGGGCGACGACATCCCCGTCGTGCGCGTCTCCGCTCTCAAGGCGCTCGAAGGCGACAAGGATTCGGTCGACGGCGTGCTCAAGCTCATGGAGGCGGTCGACTCCTACATCCCCGTTCCGACGCGTCCCGTCGACAAGCCGTTCATGATGCCGATCGAAGACGTGTTCTCGATCGAAGGTCGCGGGACCGTGGTCACCGGCCGCATCGAGCGCGGCATCGTCAAGGTGAACGAGCAGGTCGAGATCGTCGGGATCAAGGACACCACCAAGTCCACCGTCACCGGCGTCGAGATGTTCCACAAGCTGCTCGATGCGGGCGAGGCGGGCATGAACGTCGGTTGCCTGCTCCGCGGCGTCAAGCGCGAGGACGTCGAGCGCGGCCAGGTGCTTGCCAAGGCGGGCACGATCACGCCGCACACGAAGTTCAAGGCCCAGGTCTACGTGCTGAGCAAGGACGAGGGTGGACGGCACACGCCGTTCTTCACCGGGTATCGTCCGCAGTTCTACATCAGGACCACCGACGTCACCGGTACCATCGCGCTCCCGGACGGCCAGGAGATGTGCATGCCCGGCGACAACGTCGAGATGGGCATCGAGCTGATCACCCCGATCGCGGTCGAGGACGGCATGCGCTTCGCAATCCGTGAAGGCGGTCGCACCGTGGGTGCCGGCGCCGTGACCAGCATCGAGAAATAGGCAACACCAGAAACCAGAGCAGAGGAACACCAGAACCGCCGTGCCCCAGAAGATCCGCATCCGCCTCAAGGCATACGATCACCGCGTCCTCGATCAGGCCGCGTCCAAGATCGTGGAGACGGCTACCCGGACGGGCACGCGTGTTGCGGGACCGGTGCCGCTGCCGACCACCATCAACAAGTACACCGTCGTGCGCTCACCGTTCATCGACAAGGACTCACGCGAGCAGTTCGAGATGCGCACGCACAAGCGGATCCTCGACATTCTCGACGCCAACCCGAAGGTCGTCGACGCGCTCATGCAACTCAACCTGCCGAGTGGCGTGAACATCGAGATCAAGCTGTGAGCAAAGGGATTCTCGCTCGCAAGGTGGGCATGACGCAGATCTTCACGCCGCAGGGAACGTCGGTCCCCGTGACGGTGCTCGAGGCTGACTCGTGCAACGTCGTGCAGCGCAAGACCGTGCCCGTCGACGGCTACGAGGCCGTGCAACTCGGTTTCGGCGACAAGACGCTCAAGCGCACGCCCAAGCCGATGCGCGGGCACTTCAAGCGCGCCGGTCTGCAACCGCAGCGCACGCTGCAGGAGTTGCGGGATGCCGGCGACGTCGCGGTCGGGACGCGGCTCACGGTCGACATGTTCACCGAGGGTCAGCGCATCGACGTGACCGGCGTGAGCCAGGGCAAGGGATTCTCGGGCCAGCACAAGCGCCACAACTTCCATCGCGGCCCTGTGTCGCACGGCTCGCACAACATCAAGCAGGCCGGATCGATCGGCTCCACGGACGCGGCGCGCGTGTTCAAGGGCTTGAAGATGGCGGGCCATCACGGCGCGTCGCAGATCACCGTGCGCAACCTCGAGGTGGTCCGCGTCGACATCGAGCGCAATCTGCTGCTCGTGCACGGGTCGGTGCCCGGACACAAGAACGGCGTGGTGATGGTCCGCGACTCTGATCGCTCCGCGACTCTCGGAGAAGCTGTATGAGCACCGCGAGAGTTGTCGATCAGGCAGGCGCGGTCACCGGCAACGTCGACCTCCCCGAGGCCGTCTTCGGCATCGAGCCGAACGAGCCCGTGATGCATCAGGCGCTCCTTCGCCAGCTGGCGAATGCCCGTCAGGGAACGTCGTCCACCAAGACCCGCAGCGAAGTGCGTGGCGGCGGTCGCAAGCCATGGCGCCAGAAGGGCACCGGCCGCGCCCGCCAGGGCTCGACGCGTTCCCCGCAGTGGGAAGGCGGCGGTGTCGTCTTCGGTCCGCACCCGCGTTCCTATCGCATGGACATGCCCCGCAAGCAGCGCCGCCTCGCGTTGCGGAGCGCGCTCTCCGCCAAGGCGCAGGACGGCGGTCTCGTCGTGCTCGAAGCGTTCACGCTCGAGGCGCCGCAGACACGCGCGGTGACGACGCTGCTGCGCACCGTCGACGCCGGCAAGCGTGTGCTCGTCGTGCTCGGCTCGCACAACGAGATGCTCGAGAAGAGCGCGCGCAACATTGCCGAGGTCCAGGTCACGCTCGCCGGCAACCTGTCGGTCCGCGACCTGCTCATGGCCGAGACCGTGATCGTCACACGCGACGCCATCGAGCACATCGAGGAGGCGTTCGCATGACGGCGGGCCTCAACTTCGAGCAGGTCCTGGTGCTGCCGGTGATCAGTGAGAAGTCGTACGCATCGATGGCGTCGGGACGCTATGTGTTCCGCTGCCATCCGTCGGCAACGAAGATCCAGATCCGTCGCGCCATCGAAGAGGCGTTCGTGGATCAGAAGATCACCGTCGTCGAGGTCAACACCATCAACGTTCGCGGCAAGTCGCGCCGGCGTTCGCGCGGTCAGACGCGCGTCCTCGGCAAGAGCCCCGACTGGAAGAAGGCAATCGTGACTCTCGGCGAAGGCCAGAAGATCGAAGGTCTTTTTGAAGGCGTCTAGGTCCAACTAATGCCAACGAAGAAATACAAGCCAACGAGCCCGGGCCGGCGCTTCATGTCGGTGAGCGACTTCGAGGGCGTCACCAAAGCCGCGCCGCAGCGCGGCCTGGTCGAGCACCTCAAGAAGCACAGCGGTCGCAACGCGTCCGGTCGCATCACCGTGCGCCATCAGGGCGGAGGCCACAAGAAGACCTACCGGATCATCGACTTCAAGCGCCAGAAGGACGGCGTCCCGGCGAAGGTGAAGACGATCGAATACGATCCGAACCGCAGCGCGCGTATTGCGCTCCTCTTCTACGCGGACGGCGACAAGCGCTACATCCTCTCGCCGCATGGGCTCACCGTCGGCGACGTGGTCAGCTCCGGCGACGGGGCCGAGATCCGACCCGGGTGCGCGCTCCCGATCACGAACATCCCGCTCGGTACCACCATCCACAACCTCGAGGTCAAGCTCGGGCGCGGTGGACAGTTGGTGCGCAGCGCGGGCACTGCAGCGCAGTTGCTCGCCAAGGAGGGCGCGTACGCACAGGTGCGCATGCCCAGCGGCGAGGTGCGTCTCGTCGACGTGCGTTGCCGCGCGACCATCGGACAGGTCGGCAATGTCGACCATGAGAACGAAGTCGTCGGCAAGGCCGGAAAGTCGCGCTGGCGCGGTATCCGCCCTGCTGTCCGCGGTATGACGATGAACCCCTTCGACCATCCTCACGGTGGTGGCGAGGGACGAAGCGGCGCCGGCGGCCATCCTCAGACGCCCTGGGGCAAGCCCGCGCTCGGCTTCCGCACGCGTCACAACAAGAGCACTGATCGCATGATCGTGCGCCGGCGGGGCAAGTAACCATGGGACGCTCGCTCAAGAAAGGCCCGTTCTGCGATGACCACCTCCTCAAGAAGGTGCAGCAGCTGAACATGTCCCGCGAGAAGCGGATCATCAAGACCTGGTCGCGACGCAGCGACATCTTCCCGGAGATGGTCGGTCACACGATCGCCGTGCACGACGGACGCAAGCACGTTCCCGTGCTCATCACCGAGACGATGGTCGGCCACAAGCTCGGCGAGTTCGCCCACACCCGCAGATATCGCGGACACGGGCACCACACCGAACGCAGCACGGCGCTGAAGTAGGGGCTGAGATGGAAGTCGTCGCAACCGCGAAATGGGTTCGCACCACCGCCCGCAAAGCCCGCCTCGTCTCGGCGATGGTCACCGGCTTGCCTGTCAACGAAGCATTGGTGGTGCTCAACTTCTCGCCTCGGTCCGCCGCGCAGGACATCGCCAAGGTGATCAAGTCGGCTGCCGCCAACGCGGAACACAACTACAACCTCGACGCCTCGTCGCTGCGTGTGGCGCGTGTCGAGGTTGACGGCGCGATGATCATCAAGCGCTGGCGCGCCAAGCCTCGCGGCATGGCTGGCAGCATCTTCAAGCGCACCAGTCACCTTCGCGCGTTCGTCACCGATGACGAGATGCCGGCGAACGTGCGGCGCCGCAGCGCGGTGAAAATGCCGCGCACCGTCGTGCCGACACCCGTCGTGACTCCCGCCGCCGCCACCGCGCCGGCGGCCGGAGCCGCTGCTCCTGCAGCAACGCCACGGCCGGCGCGCCGTCGCGCCCCCAAGCCACCCAAGGAAGAGGCCGAGTAGATGGGTCAGAAAGTCAATCCAATCGGTTTCCGCCTCGGCATCTATCGCAACTGGGACGCGCGCTGGTACGCCGACAAGGAATACACGAAGCTGCTCCACGAGGACATCGCGATGCGCCGGCTCATCGGTAGCCGTCTGCGCAACGCAGGTCTGGCGCGCATCGAGACCGAGCGCAGCGCGAACCAGCTCACGGTCATCATCCAGACTGCCAAGCCGGGCATCGTCATCGGCAAGCAGGGCGCATCCGTCGATGCACTCCGCGACGAGCTCGAGCGCATCTCCGGCAAGAAGGTGCGGGTCACGATCCACGAGATCAAGACACCCGAGCTTGACGCGACGCTCGTCGCAGAGAACGTCGCATCGCAGCTCGAGAAGCGCATCGCGTTCCGTCGCGCGCTCAAGCAGACGTTGATGCGGAGCATGCGCGCGGGTGCCAAGGGCGTGAAGATCCAGGTCAGCGGCAGGCTCGGCGGCTCGGAGATGTCCCGCCGCGAGTGGGACCGCGACGGACGCGTGCCGCTGCACACGCTGCGCGCGAACATCGACTACGGCAAGGCCGAAGCGCGCACCACCTTCGGGCGGATCGGCGTGCAGTGCTGGCTGTACCTCGGCGACTACGTCACTGCCACCGGCGAGCCGATCGCCGCGGGCAAGGACCGCACCGAGGACCGCGGCCTCGAGGATCGCGTGCCGGTTGCCGCGCCGCGGGTCGTCGAAGCCCCCGCTGAAGAGGCGGAGGTTGTGCTCGAGATCGCGGAGCCGGATGTGGAGGCCGAGGTCACGGCCGAGGACGTTCCCGAGATCGATGAGGACGAGGAGGTCATCGCGGCCGCCGGCGTCGATCCTGCCGCGGACGGGCAGAAGGTCGAGAAGCTGACACCGAAACGCGCTCCCGCGCGCCGCAAGCCGGTTGCGGCGAAGAAGCCCACCTCTACCGCTCGCGCGCCGAAGAAGCCGGCGAGCAAGACCGACGCGCCCGCCGACGTCGTCGAAGAAGAGGAGGAGTAAGCGATGTTGATGCCCAAGCGGACCAAGCACCGCAAGCTCCATCGCGGACGCCGGACCGGCGCCGCACAGCGTGGCAACAAGCTCGACTTCGGCACGTTTGGGCTCCAGGCCACCGAGCAGTGCTGGATGACGAACCGGCAGATCGAGGCCGCCCGGCGCGCCATGACCCGCCACGTCAAGCGCGGCGGCAAGATCTGGATCCGCATCTTTCCCGACCACGCGTTCACGAAGAAGCCGGCAGAGACCCGCATGGGCAGCGGCAAGGGCCAGCCCGAGGGCTGGGTGGCCGTCGTGCTCCCCGGTCGCGTGCTCTTCGAGATGGCCGGCGTCACCCGCGAGACCGCGCAGGAAGCGATGCGCCTCGCAGCGTTCAAGCTGCCGATCAAGACCCGTTTCCTGCAGCGCGAAGAGACCGGCGCCGATCTGGAGGCGACGGTATGACGAAGCAGGTCGAGGCACTTGTCGAGTTGCGCCGCATGACTGTGGCCGAGCTCGACGACCACCTCAGCAAGCAGCGCCGCCGCCTCTTCGAGGTCCGCTTCCAGCAGGCGACCGGCCAGGTCGAGAACCACCGTCAGGTGCGCGAGATCCGTCATGAGATCGCGCGAGCGATGACCGTGAAGATCGAGATCGAGCGTGGCCTCCGGCCGGAGCTGCTGCTCGCTGCTGCGGCTGCGCCCGCTACACCGGCGAAGGCTGCAAAGCCCAAGCCCACCAAGCCGAAAGCAAAGGCCGAACCGCGCCTGCAGGTTCCTGCAGTCGTGCCGGCAGCGGTGCCCGTCGTCGAGTTCCCCGAGCCCGAGGTGGAGGTCGCCGATACCGCCGACGATCAGGAGAATGTCGATGACTGACGCGACCCCGGCTGTCACTCCGCGCACCCGTCGCAAGACCCGCGACGGCGTGGTCGTGAGCGACAAGATGGAGAAGACGGTGATCGTGGTGGTGCAGGAGCAAAAGCCGCACCCGCTCTACAAGAAGGTCGTCCGTCACACGCGTCGTTTCAAGGTGCACGACGACGAGAGCTGCGGCGTCGGTGATCGCGTGCGCATCGTCGAGACGCGGCCGATCTCGAAGGAGATTCGCTGGCGCGTTGCCGAAGTTCTGGAAAAGGCTCGCTGACGTGATCCAGCAGGAATCGGTCCTCAAGGTGGCCGACAACAGCGGCGCGCGCGAGTTGCTCTGCATCCGCGTGCTCGGCGGCAGCTATCGGAAGTACGCGTCCGTCGGCGATGTCATCATCGGCACCGTCAAGGTCGCGCAGCCGAACGCGCAGGTCAAGAAAGGTGATGTGGTGCGCGCGGTCGTCGTGCGCACGACCAAGGAGTACAAGCGCCCCGACGGCAGCAACATCCGCTTCGACGAGAACGCGGCCGTGCTCATCACCCCGCAGAACAACCCACGTGGATCGCGCATCTTCGGACCGGTTGCACGTGAATTGCGCGAGCGCAACTTCATGAAGATTGTCAGCCTCGCGCCGGAGGTCATCTGACATGCCGACGCCACGCGTCATCCGCAAGCGCCGGAACACGCTTCGCCATGAGGGCTGGGCCGGTGGACAGCTGCGTCCGCTCGACATCCGCCAAGGTGACAACGTCGAAGTGCTCAGCGGCAAGGACAAGGGCAAGCGAGGTGTCGTCGAGCGCGTCCTCACGGATCAGCAGCGCGTTGCCGTGCGTGGCATCAACCTGCTCAAGCGCCACACCAAGTCCGGAGTGCAGGGCAACATCCAGGGCGGCATCGTCGACTTCGACGGTCCCGTCGCCTATAGCAACGTCATGCTCGTCTGCAACCGCTGCGACAAGCGCACCCGGATCGCCCACGCCGTGGACGAGCTGGGGCGGCGCGTGATCGTGTGCAAGAAGTGCGGCGAGCACTACGACAGGGCACAGGTCTGATGGCCGTCGCAGTCGCCGAACTTCCGCGCCTCCGCCGCCGCTACGTGGACGAGATCGTGCCCGCGTTGGTGGCCGAGTTCCGCTACCTCAACGCCATGCAGGTGCCGGCGATCGAGAAGGTCGTCGTCAATATCGGCATGGGTGAGGCGATCGCCAACGCGCGTTCAATCGATGCCGCCATCTCGGATCTCAAGCAGATCACCGGACAAGCGCCCATCGTGATCAAGGCGCGGAAGTCCGTCGCGGCGTTCAAGCTCCGCGAGGGCATGCCGATCGGCATCAAGGTGACGCTCCGCGGCCGCCGCATGTACGACTTCCTCGACAAGCTCCTCAATGTCGCGTTGCCCCGCATCCGCGACTTCCGCGGCGTCAACTCGAAGGCATTCGATGGCCACGGCAACTACACCCTCGGGTTGCGCGAGCAACTCGTGTTCCCGGAGATCGACTACGACAAGATCGACAAGTTGCGTGGGTTGGAGGTATGCATCGTGACCACAGCCCGCACCGACGCGGAGGGCCGTGCGCTCCTCACCGGGCTCGGAATGCCCTTCAGGAAGAACTGAGCGATGGCAAAGAAGTCGTTGATCGCAAAGGCGAATCGGCCGGCGCGTTACTCCACGCAAGCGCACCATCGGTGCGGTGTGTGCGGACGTCCGCGTGCATACATGCGCAAATTCGGCATGTGCCGGATCTGTTTCCGTCAACTCGCCAGCATCGGACAGATTCCTGGCGTCCAGAAGAGTTCGTGGTAAGCCATGACCAGTGACAGCATCGCGGACATGCTCACCCGCATCCGCAACGCCAACCAGGCCCATCACCGCACCGTGGAGATCCCGGTGTCGAAGATGAAGGTCGAGATCGCGCGCGTCCTCACCGAGGAGGGCTTCGTCGACGGTTACGAAGTCTCGGGCGACGCGCCGATGCAGCTGCTCACCGTGACGCTGAAGCCGGGCAGCCCGCGCGGGCGCGCCCTCTCCGGCCTCCGGCGCATCAGCCGCCCGGGATTGCGCGTGTATGCGCGCAAATCCGAGATCCCGCGCGTGCTCGGTGGACTCGGCGTGGCGATCATCTCGACGTCCCGTGGATTGATGACTGGACGCGCGGCGCAGCGCGCCGGGCTTGGCGGCGAAGTCGTCGCTTTCGTGTGGTGAGGCAGTAGTCATGTCGCGCATCGGAAAGCTCCCCATCCCCGTGCCCGCCGGAGTCGAGGTCGCGTTGCAAACGGGCAATCGCCTCAGCGTCACCGGGTCGCGCGGGACGCTGGAGCGCACGTTCGCACCGTCGATGCTCATCAACGTCGAGCCCGAGACGATCACCGTGGACCGGCCGTCGAACGCGCGCATCCATCGCTCGCTGCACGGGCTCACACGCACGCTCGTCGCGAACATGGTGCAGGGTGTCAGCGGTGGCTTCACCCGTGAGCTCGACCTCGTCGGCGTCGGCTTCCGCGCCTCGAAGCAGGGTGGCGACCTCGTCCTGACGCTCGGCTACTCGCACCCGATTCGCTACACACCGCCCGACGGCATCACCATCGACGTTCCCGCTCCCACGCAGATCGCGATCAGCGGATCCGATAAAGAGGTCGTCGGCCAGGTAGCTGCGAAGATTCGCTCATTCCGCAAGCCCGAGCCGTACAAGGGCAAGGGCATCCTGTATCGCGGCGAGAAGCTGCGACGCAAGGCGGGCAAGTCGGGCAAGGCCGGCAAGACCAAGTAACGAGACCAAGTAGTAAGTAGAAGGCTGAATCAGCATGTTCACGAAGCACGATCGACGCGCTGCCCGCGCACGGCGTCACCGCCGTGTCCGCAAGCACGTGTCCGGCACGGCCGCGCGCCCGCGTCTCGCGGTGTTCCGCAGCCTCCGCCACATCGGCGCGCAACTCGTCGATGACGCAACCGGCCATACGATCGTCGCCGCGTCGACGACCGAGCCTGCGCTGCGGTCCGTCCTCGGCGACGCCAACGCCTGCACCACCGCAGGCGCGGCTGCGATCGGCAAGACCATCTCCGAGCGTGCGAAGGCCGCCGGTGTCGACACCGTGGTGTTCGACCGTGCCGGCTACCTCTTCCACGGCCGCGTCAAGGCGCTTGCGGAGGCTGCCCGCGAGGGCGGCCTGAAGTTCTGACATGGGTATGCGCATGGATCGCCGCGATGACCGCGGCAGCGAATTCCAGGAGAAGATCGTCTCGCTGAACCGCGTGGCCAAAGTGGTCAAGGGCGGACGCCGCTTCTCGTTCAGCGCGCTCGTCGTCGTTGGAGACGGCAAGGGTCGCGTCGGCGCGGGTCTCGGCAAGGCCGGTGAGGTGCCGGATGCCATCCGCAAGGGCGTCGACGACGCGAAGAAACACATGATCACCGTGCCGATGGTCGGAACGACCATCCCGCACGAGGTGCGCTACAAGCTGGGCGCCGCCAAGGTGATGCTGAAGCCGGGCGTCCCGGGAACGGGCGTCATCAGCGGCAGCTCGATGCGCGCCGTCGTCGAGGCGGCAGGGATCAAGGACATCCTGACCAAGAGCCTCGGCACGGACAACCCGATCAACGTCGTGCGTGCCACGGTGTCTGCGCTGGCGAGCCTCCGCACTTTGGCATCTGTCGCCGAGCTGCGCGGCCGCACGCCGGAGCAGATCGTCGGCAGCCGCAAGATGGCCGACCGGATGCTCGGTCGCACGCCTGCCGCGGCCGATGTCGCGCCTGTTGAGGTCGTCGCACCGTGAGCACCGTCCGCGTGACCTACCGCAAGAGCTCGATCGGCTACGCCTGGGACCAGAAGCGCACGCTCGCGGCGCTCGGTCTCAAGAAGCTGAATCACACCGTCGAGCACGAGGCGACCCCGTCGATTCGGGGCATGGTCCACAAGGTGCGTCACCTGGTCGCCGTCAACGGCGAGCCGGCGGACTCTCCGGCGGGTGTCGCGCTGCTGCAGAGCCTCGCGGCAGAGGACGCCGCATGAAGCTGCACGAGCTGGTTCCCGCCAAGGGCAACCGAAAGACCCGCAAGCGGATCGGCCGCGGTCACGGTGCCGGCCAGGGCAAGACGAGCGGCCGCGGCCAGAAGGGCCAGGGGTCGCGCTCGAGCTTCGGACTGCCCCGCGGCTTTGAGGGTGGCCAGATGCCACTCAAGCAGCGGCTCCCGAAGCTCCGCGGTTTTCACAACCGCTGGCGCAAGGAATTCGTCGTCGTCAACCTCGGCAAGCTCGTTCGTTTCGAGCAGGGCAGCGTCGTTGATGCCGACGTGCTCACCGAAGCGGGTCTGATCCCGCGCGCGTCCTCACCGATCAAGGTGCTCGCTGCCGGTCATCTGACGCACGCGCTGACGCTCCGGGTCGATCGGATCTCGGCCGCAGCGCGCACCGCGGTCGAAGCTGCAGGCGGCACCGTTGAGCTCGTCGGCCCTCAGCCTGAGTCGGAGATCGTGACCCGGGGCCGCGCTGCGGTTCGGGCGACGAAGAAAGCAGCCAAGACGGAGGCGTCGGACGCCCGTGCGGCAGCGGCGGAGAATGCTCCGGCAGCCGAGGCGCCGAGCCGCCGCACGAAGAAAGCTGACGCGAAAGCAAAGGCGGCAAAGGCCCCGAAGGCAACTGCCGAGGCCGAATCCGCTCCAGAGACCGAGCCCGACGGCACACCTGATAACGAGGCGGAGACCGAGGACTCGGAGTGAACCTCCTCCAGGCGCTTGCCCAGGCACTGCGGATTCCGGAGCTGCGACGCAAGCTGCTCTTCACTCTTGGCCTGCTGCTCGCCTTCCGGATCCTCGCAAGCATCTCGATCCCCGGGGCGAATCCCGTGGCGCTGAACGACCTCTTCTCTGGCAACTCGCTGCTCGGCCTGCTCAACCTTTTCAGTGGCGGCGGCTTGCAGCGCTTCACCATCGTTGCCCTGGGACTGAATCCCTACATCAACGCCACGATCATCATGCAGTTGATGACGGTCGTCTCCGTCCGCCTCAAGGAGTTGAGCAAGGAAGGGGAGATCGGCCGCAAGAAGATCACCCGCTACACGCGCTGGCTCACCGTCCCGCTGGCGATGCTCCAGGCGTACGGCTACCTCGCGCTCTTCACCAACCCGCAGGTGACCAAGGACGGCGCGATCCTCTCGAACCCCAGCGGGGCGACCGAGATCAGCATCATCCTCACGCTCACCGCCGGCACGATCATCGCGATGTGGCTCGGCGAGCTCATCACGGAATACGGCGTCGGCAACGGCGTCTCACTGATCATCTTCGTCGGCATCATCGGGAGGCTGCCGGCGGCAATCGTCGGTTACGGCGGCACCGGTGGCACCGCGCACATCGTCCAGCTGGCAGTGATGACCCTCATCGCAGTCGCCGTCACCGCGGGAGTCATCGAGGTCCAGCAGGCACAGCGCAAAGTCCCGGTGCAATCGGCCCAACGCGTCCTCAACGTGCGCACCGGTATGGCCTCGCAAGGGCGGCGCAACTTCTTACCGCTTCGAGTCAACGCCGCGGGAGTCATCCCGATCATCTTCGCGATCTCGATCATGACCTTCCCGACGATCTTCGCCAACCTGTTCCAGAGCAGCACGGGCTGGACGCTTGCAGTGTCGTCGTGGATCACCACAAACTGGCAGGCAACGGGTGGTTTCATCCCGTTGAACTTCCTCTACAACGGCATCTACTTCCTGCTCGTCATGGGCTTCACGTACTTCTACACGGCGATCGTCTTCGATCCCGTGGACGTCGCCGACAACCTCAAGAAACAGTCGACGTTCATCCCGGGCATCAGACCGGGCAGGAGCACCGCCGAGTATCTCGGCAAGGTCATGGGCCGGATCACGCTCGCCGGCGCGCTCTTCCTCGCGATGATCACCGTCGTGCTCCCGCTGCTGACCGCGGTGCTCACCGGAGTCCCGTCGACGAGCCTCTACCTCGGCGGCACGGCGATCCTCATCGTCGTCGGCGTCGCGCTCGACACCATGAAGCAGATCGAGACGCAGTTGCTCATGCGCCAGTACAAGGGCTTCATCAAGTGATCGCCGTCATGTTCGGCCCGCCCGGGAGCGGCAAGGGGACGCAGGCTTCGCGGGTCGCCGTCCGCCTCGGCATTCCGCACGTCGCAGCCGGCGACATGCTCCGCAACGAGGTGGCGCGTGGCACCGACCTCGGCCGTGAAGCCAAGCCGATCATGGACGCCGGCGGCCTCGTGCCCGACGATCTCGTCGTCCGAATGATCAACGCGCGGCTCAATCAGCAGGACGCCATCAAGGGCGTCATGCTCGACGGGTTCCCGCGCACCGTTCCCCAGGCGGTCACGCTCGACCGAATGCTCAAGGCGCGCGACGACTACGTCGCCGAGGTGATCTCGCTCGAAGTCCCCGACGACGAGCTCAGGACCCGCATCCTCAAGCGCGCCAACATCGAGGGCCGGAGCGACGACACCATCGAGGGCCTCGAGAACCGCCTCGTCGTCTACCGTCAGGACACGTGGCCGGTGCTCGACCACTACAAGTCGGTTGGCACGCGGATCGAGGAGATCGACGGCGTTGGCGATATCGACACGATCACCGAGCGCATCATCACGGCCCTGCGCCATCACGGCGTCGCGGTGACCTCACAGTGAGCCGCCGTCACGTTGAGAGCTTCCGCCTGAAGCGGCCCGACGAGATCGAGAAGATGCGCGTGTCCGGCAGGATCCTCGGCGCCTGCCTCTCGCACCTCGCGGCGATGGTCCGGCCCGGCATGGCGACGATCGAGCTCGACCGAGAGGCCGAGACATTCATCCGCGATCACAACTGCATTCCCGGCTTCCTCGGGTTCGATGGCTTCCCGAACTCACTCTGCGTCTCGATCAACGAGCAGGTCGTCCATGGGATCCCGGGACCTCAGGTGATTCACGATGGTGATCTCGTCTCCCTGGACTGCGGGCTCATCCTCGAGGGCTGGTGGGCCGACAGTGGTCTCTCCGTCGCCTGCGGCGACGCCTCACAAGACGTGCTGCGCCTCATCGACGTCACCCGAGAGGCACTCGATGTCGGCATCGCGGCGGCACGGCCCGGGCAACCACATCGGCGATATCGGCGCGGCCGTCCAGGGCTTCGTCGAGGCCAACGGCTACTCGGTGGTGCGCCAGTACGTGGGTCACGGGATCGGCCGTGACATGCACGAGCTGCCCCAGATCCCGAACTACGGCACGCCCGGGACGGGCAACATGCTCAAGCCCGGGTACGTCATCGCGATCGAGCCGATGGTGAATGTCGGCCGGCCCGAGACCCGGGTGCTCGATGACGACTGGACGGTCGTCACGTCCGACGGCAAGCTCTCCTGCTACTTCGAGCACACGATTGCAATCACCGAGTCCGGGCCCGAAGTGCTGACCCTCCGCCCCGACCCGGTCATGGCGGACGCCTAGGTGGGTTCGACGGGTTTGCTTGAGAATCAGGCTGCGGTTTATACTCAGTACCTCGGGCTCTCGCTGGAGCCTGGTTCGGCGCGCACGCATCGGGGTACCGCCGGCACCAGCGTCACGGATCGATCCGGGGCGCAACGAGCACCAAGCCATCGGCGCCCTACGCCGCCAACCACGAGGAACACGTCACCGGAATGAAGGTCAGAGCATCGGTCAAGCGTCTCTGCGAGCATTGCAAGGTCATCAAGCGCCACGGGGCCGTGAGGGTGATCTGCGAGAACCCTAAGCACAAGCAGCGGCAGGGGTAGCGCAGCGCCATGGCACGTATTGCAGGCGTCGACGTCCCTCGTGACAAACGTATCGAGATCGCCCTCACGTACATCTACGGGATCGGGCCGACCACAGCGAAGCGAATGCTGTCGCTGGCCGGTGTCGCCCCCGATACGCGGACGAAGGATTTGAACGATGCGCAAGTGGGTAAGTTGCGCGACGTCATCGCCAAGCAATTGCAGGGCCGCGTCGAAGGCGATCTTCGCCGCCAGATCGCGCTCAACATCAAGCGTCTCACCGAGATCGGCACGTACCGAGGCCTGCGCCACCGTCGTGGCCTGCCCGTTCGCGGCCAACGCACCCGCACCAATGCGCGCACTCGTCGCGGGCCGAAGAAAACAGTCGGCGTGCGCCGCAAGAAGGCGACGAAGTAAGACATGGCCAAGAAGAAGAAAGTCGTCCGAACCCGGCGCCGCGAGCGCAAGAACATCGCGGTGGGACACGCGCACGTCCTCGCCACGTTCAACAACACGATCGTCAGCCTCACCGATCCCGACGGCAACGTCATCGCCTGGGGATCGGCCGGCGCGCAGGGATTCAAAGGCTCGCGCAAGAGCACGCCCTTTGCCGCGCAGGTCACCGCTGAGGCGGCCGCTCGGCGCGCGATGGAGCACGGGCTGAAGTCGATCGAGATCTTCGTCAAGGGACCGGGCGCCGGCCGCGAGGCGGCGATCCGCAGCCTCCAGGCAAGTGGTCTCGACGTCAGCGCCATCTCCGACGTGACCCCGATTCCGCACAACGGCTGCCGTCCGCCGAAGCGGCGGCGGGTCTAGGAAGCGCCGATGGCCAATCAAGCCGGTCCTGTTTGCAGACTCTGCCGTCGCGAGGGCGCGAAGCTCTATCTCAAGGGCGCCAAGTGCCTCACCAATTGCACGTTCGACAAGCGCAGTGGTCTGCTCCCCGGACAGCACGGTCTGGCGCGCCGCCGCAAGGCGAGCGACTACGGCATCCAGCTGCGCGCGAAGCAGAAGGCGCGCCGTATCTACGGCGTCCTCGAGACCCAGTTCCGTCACTACTTCGAGCGCGCCGAGAGTGCCCAGGGTGTGACCGGGACCGTGCTGCTCCAGCAGCTCGAGCGTCGGCTCGACAACATCGTGTACCGCCTCGGTCTGGCCAGCTCGCGTCGCGAGGCGCGCCAGCTCGTCAGCCACCGACACTTCAAAGTCAACGGGAAGGCGCTGAACATCGCGTCGGCGCAACTCCGTCCCGGCGATGTCGTCGAGGTGCGCGAGCGCAGCCGCAAGATGCTCGTGCTCGAGAACGCGCAGGCGCTCGTCAGCGGTCGCGCCGTGCCCGACTGGTTGACGCTCGACGCCGCAGCGTTGCGCGGCACGGTGATGCGCCTGCCCGAGCGCCACGAAATGGAAATACAAGTCGAAGAGCAGCTCATCGTTGAGTACTACTCGAGATGACGATGCTCCGCGCCCGGTGTGGCGCCACGTTTACCCCTGATGAGGAGGCCTGAATGGCTATCGACATGATCACGTCCCCCGCCGTCAAAGAGATTGAGAGCAGCGCCGATTACGGCAAGTTCGAGATCGAGCCACTGGAGCCGGGTTTCGGCGTCACGCTCGGTAACTCGTTGCGCCGCGTGCTGCTGTCGTCCCTTCCTGGTGCTGCGATCACCTCGGTTTCGATCGAGGGCATTGCGCACGAGTTCAGCTCGATCGAGAACGTCAAGGAAGACGTCACCGAGATCCTCCTGAACATCAAGGAGATCAACGTTCTCTCGCACAGCGCCGATCCGGTGCGCATCAGCCTGGATCAGCACGGGCCGAAAGAGGTCACCGCGGCCGACATCGAGCTGCCGAGTGACGTCGAGATCCGCAACCCCGGACAGCACATCGCGACGCTCGACTCGCCGAAGGCGCAGTTGCGCATGGACCTCATGGTCGAGCGCGGCAAGGGCTACGTCACTGCCGAGCGCAACAAGAAAGAGGGTCAGGCAATCGGCGTGATCCCGATCGACGCCATCTTCACCCCGGTCCGCAAGGCGAACTTCTACGTCGAGAAGACCCGTGTCGGGCAGGAGACGGAGTGGGACAAGCTCGTGGTCGAGGTCTGGACCGACGGCACGCTCGCACCGGTCGAGGCGGTCAGCCGCGCGGCCGGACTGTTCACCGAGCACCTCGGACTCTTCGTCCGCTTCGGCGACAACCTCGCAGCACCGACGCACCCGACGACTCGCGGCAACGACCTGCCGAGCCGTCTCGCCGACGTGCCGATCGAGGACCTCGAGCTGAGCGTTCGCGCGTTGAACTGCCTCAAGGCGAATGACATCACCAAGGTCGGACAGCTCGTCGCGATGAAGCAGGAAGAGCTGCTCACCCTGCGCAACTTCGGCCAGAAGTCGCTTGACGAGATTCGCGAGAAGCTCGTGCAGCGCGAGCTCGTCACGCCCGAAGAGCTGGAGACGTTGTTCCAGCCGATGGCGAGGTAACAGGACTCCCTCATGCGACATCGGATCGCCGGCAGAAAGTTCGGGCGCAGCGCTGCGCATCGTCAGTCGATGACGCGCAACCAGATCACCTCCTTGCTGCGCTACGGCCGGATCACAACCACCGAGGCCAAGGCCAAGGAGTTGCGCCGCTGGGTCGAGCGCGTCATCACCGACGCCAAGCCGGACGATCTCAACGCGCGCCGTAAGGTCGCGCTGTACGTCATCGATCGCGAAGTCTCCAACAAGCTGTTCGGGACGTATCTCGAGCGCTACAAGGAGCGCCCCGGTGGCTACACCCGCGTGATCAAGCTGCCGCCGCGTCGGAGCGACGCTTCGCCGATGGCGATCATCGAGCTGGTCGAATAGGAACGGACGCAGTGCCCACCTACAGCCTCACGCTCGAGTACGACGGCACCGATTTCGCCGGATGGCAGATCCAGCCGCGCGTCCGCACGGCCATGGGCGTCCTCCAGGATGCGATCCGGACGGTGACGGGCGAATCGCCTGCGCTCACCGCAGCCGGTCGTACCGATGCGGGTGCGCACGCGCATGGCCAGGTGGCCGGCATCGTGCTCGAACGCGCGTGGCCAACTGATGCGCTCCGTCACGCGCTCAACGCGGCGCTGCCGGTTGACCTCGCGGTGCGCGATGTCGCTGTTGCCGCGCACGGCTTCCACGCGCGGCGTGACGCGGTGGAGCGCAGTTACCGCTACCTCATCGTGTGCAGGGACGGGAACGCGCCCGTGTCGCGGCGCACCGCGTGGACGGTTCGCGGTGCACTCGACATCGATGCGATGCGCACTGCAGCGCAGGAACTCGTTGGCAGGCATGACTTCGCGGCCTTCGGCAGCGCGCCTCGTCCAGGCGGCAGCACCGTCCGCACGGTCACGTCGATCAGCGTCGACCGCCACGTGCTCGATGCGGCACTGGGTGCAGCGCCGATCCTCGAGACGGTGACCATCACCGTGAACGCGGACGCGTTCCTGCGCGGGATGATGCGCTCGTTCACCGGCGCGCTCGTGAAGATCGGCCGGGGACGCGCGACAGCCGCATGGCTCGCGTCGCTCGTCGACAATGCGACTGAACGCGATTCGTCGTTGACGGTCGCACCTGCGCGTGGACTGCATCAGTGGTCAGTCCGCTACGAGCCAGAGCTTGCAATGTCCGGGAGCCGCGCAGCATGAACACGACGACATATCAGGCCAAACCCGGTGAGCTCGAGCAGCGCTGGTTCCTCGTCGACGCGCGCGGACAGACGCTCGGACGGCTCGCGGTGAACATCGCGCGTGTGTTGCGCGGCAAGCACCGTCCGCAGTTCACGCAGCACATCAACACCGGCGAGCACGTCATCGTCATCAATTCGCGTGACATCGTGGTCACCGGGCGCAAGCGCACGCTCAAGACATACGACCGCTATTCCGGATATCCGAGCGGCCGTCGCGTGCGCACCTACGACGAGGCGATGGCGGTCGACCCGACGGCGCCGATCACGCACGCCGTGCGCGGCATGCTCCAGCACAACACCATCGGTGCCGAACAGCTGACGCATCTGCGCGTTTACGCCGGCTCGGAACACCGCCATGAAGCGCAGCGACCGCAGCCGATTACCTTCGGCGAGCTAGGGGAGATCATCGTTGCCACCAGCAGTTGAGGCGTACAAGCAGGCGACCGGCCGGCGCAAGACGGCTGTCGCACGTGTGCGCATCGTCCCTGGCGACGGTGTCATCACGGTCAACGATCGTTCTCCGAGTGAATACTTCGGGCGGCGCGACCTCGAGACCGTCGTCACGCAGCCGCTCCGGCTCACCGACACGACAGGTCGATTCACCGTATCGGTCAAGGTCGGCGGCGGTGGCATTGCCGGTCAGGCGGGCGCGGTCTGCCACGGGATCGCTCGTGCGCTCATCGCGGCGGATCCCGAGTTGCGCGCCGTCCTGAAGGCGGCCGGAATGCTCACCCGCGACTCGCGCGAGAAAGAGCGCAAGAAGTACGGCCTCAAACGGGCTCGGAAGGCGCCGCAGTACACCAAGCGGTAGTGGCCTCGCCGCCCGTCGCCAGAGACACGGCGAGGGCTCGCGTGCTCGGATGCCCGGTCGACGTCGTCGACATGGCTGCTGCCGTGCGGACGCTGATCGAACTTGTCGAGCGACACCGTCGCGATGCCACGGCGTCGCCGGCTGTCGTGGTCACGATCAACCCGGAGATGGTGATGCTGGCGCGGCGTGACGGCGACTTCGCCTCGCTGCTCGAGTTGGCGACGATGCTCGTCCCCGACGGCATCGGCATCGTGCGTGCGCTGCACCGCCGCGGCCATCCCGAGGCGACACGTGTCGGTGGGGCGGACCTGATCAGCGCGTATCTCCCCGAGGCCGAGCGGCGGTCCCACCGGATCGCGCTCGTCGGAGGTGCCCCGGGGGTCGCCCGTGCGGCCCGGGATCGCATGGTGGCCGCCCATCCCCGGCTTCGCGTCGTAGCGGCCAGCGCGGGCGCGCCGGACGGCTTGACGGCGTCGCGACTCGCCGAGGCGAAGCCGGAGATCGTGCTCGCCGCGTTCGGGGCCGGACGTCAGGAGCAGTTCCTCGAATCACAGCTCGGAGCGATCGGTGCTGCGACCGGCATCGGCGTCGGTGGTTCGCTCGACTTCCTGGCGGGACGCGTGCGCCGCGCGCCGGCGATCATCCGGAAGCTGGGTCTGGAATGGGCCTGGCGGCTCGCGATCCAACCGTGGCGAGTCCGTCGACAAGCCGTGCTTCCCGTGTACTGGTGGCTCGAACGCCGTGAAGCGCGCCGGGCGATGACCGCCCCACAGCGATGATCTCCCGGTGCTGAGCGTCATCGTTCCGGCGTACAACGAGGAGCAGCGCCTGCCCGCGACGCTGAAGCGGATGCGCGAGTATCTCGACGGGCGCGATGAGCCGTACGAGTTGCTCGTTGTCGATGACGGGAGCTCGGACTCCACGCTGTCGATGGCGCGCTCGATCGCCGAGGGCTGGCCGCAGATGCAAGTGCTGGCTCTAGCGGAGAACACCGGCAAAGGCGCGGCCGTGCGGCTTGGCATGCTCACCGCGAAAGGCGACCACCGGGTTTTCAGCGACGCGGATCTCAGCACCCCCATCGAGGAGATGGAGAGCCTGCGCGCGCGGCTGCACGGTCAGTGCGCGGTCGCGATCGCGTCGCGTGCGCTCCCCGGGTCGCGGATTGCAGTGCACCAGCCCGGACGTCGTGAGGTGATGGGGCGGACCTACAACCGGTTGCTGCAGATCGCGGCGCTGAAGGGGTTGCACGACACGCAGTGCGGCTTCAAGGCGTTCACGGCGGAGGCAGCGATTGCATGCTTCGAACCGTTGCGAACGTTGCGCTTCGGATTCGACGCCGAGGTGTTGCTCCGTGCGCGGCGTCTGGGATGGACCGTCGCCGAGGTTCCCGTGCGCTGGGAACACAAGGAGGACTCGCGGGTGAGCGCGGTTCGCGATTCCGTCGGCACTTTGTACGATCTTTTGCGTCTTCGGTTCATTGTCCGGCGATAATCGATCAGTGAGAACCGCGCAGCGAGGCACGGCCGCGGGGCACATCGATGTCCGGGTGGCAGGCGCTCCGCTCGTCGGCCTTCGATTCCACATGGACTGCCGCGCGGCAGACCTCGAGGAGCTTGTCGGCGATCTCGAGCGCCAGCTGATCGACATCGGCGCGCGGCGGGCCAACCTGCTCGTCCGGCTGCGCCGCGTCGAGGATGCTCGGCAGGCGGCGCTGGAGGTGCTGCCGGCGCTGTCGTCCCGTCCAGCGAAGCTCCTTGCGGACATCACCGCCACGTTCACCGAGGATCTCGACATCACCACCGAGATCACCCGCCTCGAGGCCCGCGCCGCGGGAATTCGGGTCCGTCTCACCGAGATCGCCGACGAACAGGCGGTGCTCCGCAAGTTGAGCCGCGAGATCGCCCAGGTGCCCGGGCAGGCGACCGTCGACCCCGACCAGCGGGCCAGCCGCTACAGCCAGGCGGCGCGCCAGATCTACGAGATCGCCGACATCGAGCATGCCGAGACCGCCCGGCTCATCCTCGAAGGGCCGATGCAGCGCCTGTGGGACGCCGCACTTGAGGCCGAGTTGATCGGCCGCAGCATCGCCCGTGAGCCCGCGACGGCGGTCGGTGCCAGCGCGCGCTGCCGGACCGCTGCAGCAGATGCCTCCGAGCGCCTTGGCGAGGTCATCGCGGGATTGCTGCCGCTCAACCCGGACCGGGGGCTGGTCGGTGCTCTGCGGGAGTTGATCTCCGGCTGGGCCGAACGGGGCACCGTCATGCTGCACACCCTTGGCAGCGAGCGCCGGATGCCGCAGCTCGCTGAGATCACCGTGTATCGCATCCTCGAGCAGGCGATCGACAACGCGCTGACGCATGGGCGACCGCAGCGGGTCGACGCGATCATCTCGTTCCTGCCTCGGATGGTGGTCGCGGTGGTCAAGGACGACGGGGACGGCTTCGACGTCGGCGCCACCGACGCTCGTCTGGGACGGACAGATGGGCTCGGGATGATCCAGATGCGCGAACGCGCGGCGCTGGTCGGCGGCCGGGTGCAGGTCCGCAGCGGGCTCGGGTTGGGGACCGAGGTGCGCGTCACCGTCCCTGACAGCCGCGCGACGACCTAGCGACGGCGCCTGCACCGCGGGAGCGCATCAGTACGATCCTGCGCATGGCATCGAAACAGCAGAGCTTCCGTCTCGCCACGGCGAGCGGCACGACCGTCGCCGGTGACGTCGCGGTGGCCGACAACCCCTACCGGCGCTTCATGGGCCTGATGGGCAAGCGCGAGCTGAAGGAAGGCGCCGGCCTCTACCTCAAGCCGTGCAGCTCGATTCACATGTTCTTCATGCGGATCGCGCTCGATGTGGTGTTCGTCGACGCCGACGGTCAGATCGTCCACATCTGCCATTCGATCAAGCCCTGGCGGATGAGTTCGCATCGTTCGGCACGCGAAGGCGGCGATCGAGTTGCCAGCCGGAACGATGAACCGCTTCGGCGTCAAGACAGGCGACGTTCTCCAGCTCACGTAACCGAGGCTGGAGCCGGTCGTCGCGGCACGTCGCACGGAAGTCCTGAAGACGGCCTGATTCGATACCGTCGTCCATCGCAACACCAGCGCTGGAGGATCGACGTGTACGAAGGACTGCTCGCGGAGACCGTGACGATCACGGGCAACGGCGGCGACGAAATCGGGGCGTACTTCGCCCGTCCGCTCGGTCCGGGACCGTTTCCCGGGGTGATCGTCATTCACCACGCGCCGGGTTGGGACGAGTGGAGCAAGGAGGTCGTCCGCAAGTTCGCGTATCACGGATACATGGCGATCAGCCCCAACCTGTATCACCGGTTCGGTCCCGAACTCTCGCCCGACGACGCCGCCGCAGCCGCGCGCGCCGGGGGGTGGGTGCCCACCGATCAGTTCCTCGGTGACGCCGGCGGCGCGCTGACGTACCTCCGGGCGCTGCCGATCAGCAACGGCAAGGTCGGCACGATCGGCTACTGCTCCGGCGGGCGTCAGTCGTTCCTCGCAGCATGTGAGCTGCCCATCGACGCGGCCGTCGATTGCTACGGCGCTCGTGTCATGCAGGATTCCCCGCCCGACTTCCCCTATCCGATGGAGGCGGTTATCGGCCGCGCGCCGAAGATCTCATGCCCGATCCTCGGCCTCTTTGGAGTGGAAGATCAGAATCCGTCGCCGGACGAGGTCGCCCAGATCGATGCGGAGCTGAACCGTCTGGGCAAGGAGCACGAGTTTCACTCGTTCGACGACGCCGGGCACGGCTTCTTTGCGGTGGACCGGCCGTCCTACCGGGTCGCCGCGGCGGTCGAAGGCTGGCGCCTCGTCTTTGATTTCTACGGCCGGCATCTGCAGTAGGGAGATTGGAATGTGCTCGTATATCGTTGAGAAGACCGATGTCACCGGGAGCGCCAAGGCGGCCGGTACGTGGGCGCCGATCACCGGGGCGGTGGTCTCCGTCGATCACCCGTTCCACGCGACACTCGACCACGCGCTGCTGCTCGACTTCGTCAATGCGGGGCGTCCGGTGAGTGAGCGGGTCGCGCTGGAGTTGAGCGTGGAGTCCGCGCGGCACCTGATCAGCTGCATGCAGAGTGCGTTGGACGCGTTCACGACCGAGGTCGGTACGGCCTAAGCGACCGGACCGCGCCCGGGGCCGATCGTCCCGCCCTTGTCTCCGCCCGCGCCGCATACATCTCGGTGTGCTCGCAGATCTGGCCCGCCTGCTCCTCGACACCGTCGCCCCACGCCGATGCGCAGGTTGCGACGCCGTCTCCCGCGACCCGATCTGCCTTGACTGCACCGACGCTCTCGAAGGGATGTTCGTCCCGATGCCGCGACCGATGGCTCATGGGACCGCGTTCGCCGGCTTCGAGTTCGAGGATCCGGTCAGAGCCATCGTCCACAAGGGCAAATACGGAGGAGACCGGTCGGCGCTGCGTGCCATCGCCGCACTGACTTCCGAACGCCTCGACGGGTCCCTCGCCGTCCCGCTCACGTCCGAGCGGCTCGATGCGGCGCGCGCCGCGGCGCCTGCGCCGGACGCCATCGTCACCGTCCCACTCGGCGCACGCCGGCGTCGCCAGCGCGGCTACAACCAGTCGGAGATCCTGGCGCGTGTGCTGGCCGAGATCCGCCACGTCCCACTCCTCGACGGCCTCCGCCGGACGCGCGAGACCAAGCCGCAGAGCGTGTGCGACGAGCAGGGCCGCCGTCGCAACGTCGCCGATGCCTTCGCGTGGGTTGGATCGCCGCTCGATGGGGTACGTCTCTGGCTGGTCGACGACGTGCTCACGACAGGGGCCACCGTCGAGGCTGCCGGGGCATCATTGCGCGCCGCAGGAGCGTCCCGGGTCCACGTCATCGTCGTGGCGGTGGTGCCGTGACCGGCATCCCCTGCCAGAATGAAGAGGAGCATGTCCATATTCAAGAAGCCGCTCAATAAGGTCCTCGGGGACCCGGTGCGGCGTGAAATCAAGCGCTATGAAGGCGTCGTCGCGCTCATCAACGACCTCGAGGCCGATATGGCCGCGCTCTCCGATGAGGAGCTCAAGGACAAGACGCGAGAGTTCCGGGAGCGGCTCGGGGTCACCGGCAGCGACATCAGCCACGGGCAGCCTTTCGCCGCCGGACTGACCGAGGAGAGCGAGGAGGAGGCCTTCGCGCGGGCGGAGGAGCACCAACGCGACCTTGAGCGCGCCCGCGCCCTCGACGATCTCCTTCCTGAGGCCTTTGCGGTGGTTCGCGAGGCATCCAAACGGACCCTCAACATGCGCCACTTCGATGTGCAGCTGATCGGCGGCATCGTGCTGCACCAGGGACGCATCGCGGAGATGAAGACCGGCGAAGGCAAGACCCTCGTCGCGACGCTCGCCCTCTACCTCAACGCGCTCGAGGGACGCGGGGCGCATCTGGTCACCGTCAACGACTACCTGGCCCGACGCGATGCTGGATGGAACGCTGCGCTGTACGACTTTCTCGGCATGTCGGTCGGCGTTATCGCCGGACAGGATCTCTCCTTTGTCTACGACCCGGCCTACACCGACGACGCGCATCCGGATCCGCGCTTGCAGCATCTCCGCCCGGTGTCACGGCGTGAGGCTTACGCGGCCGACATCACGTACTCGACCAACAACGAGCTCGGCTTTGACTATCTGCGCGACAACATGGCGCAGAAGCTCGACCGTTGCGTGCAACGCCGGTTGCACTACGCAATCGTCGACGAGGTCGAACTCGATCCTTGTCGACGAAGCGCGCACGCCGTTGATCATCAGTGGTCAGGCGAGCGACCCCACCGACAAGTTCTACACCTACGCGCGGCTCATTCCGCGACTCGTCGCAGAGGACGATTACACGATCGACGAGAAGACGAAGTCCGCCACGCTGACCGAGGAAGGCGTCGAGAAGATCGAGAAGTGGACGGGACTCTCGAACGTGTACGACATGGAGCACGTCGCCGAGGCGCATCAGATCAACCAGGCGCTGCGCGCGCACGCGCTCTGGCATCGCGACAAGGACTACATCGTGCGCGACGGCGAGGTCATCATCGTCGACGAGTTCACCGGGCGCACGATGCCCGGTCGCCGCTGGTCAGACGGCCTGCATCAGGCGATCGAGGCGAAGGAAGGCGTCAGCGTTCAGCAGGAGACTGTGACGCTCGCGACGATCACCTTCCAGAACTTCTTCCGGATCTACGACAAGCTCGCCGGCATGACCGGTACCGCGTTGACCGAGGCAGAAGAGTTCCACAAGATCTACAAGCTCGAAGTGGTGCCGATCCCGACGCACCGCGATATGGTGCGGCTTGACGAGGCCGACCTCATCTACAAGACCGAGGACGGCAAGTATCGAGCGGTGGTCGACGAGATCTCAGAGCGCTACAAGAAGGGACAGCCGACGCTTGTCGGTACGACGAGCATCGAGAAGAGCGAGCGCATCAGCCGCATGCTCGACAAGCTGGGCGTCCAGCATTCGGTCCTCAACGCGAAATTGCACGAGAAAGAGGCTGACGTCATCGCCAATGCGGGCCAGGCGGGCAGCGTGACGATCGCCACCAACATGGCCGGCCGCGGCACCGACATCGTGCTCGGTGAGGGCGTGGCGGATCTCGGCGGCTTGTACATCATCGGCACTGAGCGGCACGAATCGCGGCGCATCGACAACCAGTTGCGTGGACGCGCCGGACGTCAAGGTGACCCGGGCGAATCGCGGTTCTTCCTGTCGTTCGAAGACGATCTGATGCGCGTGTTCGGCGGCGAGCGTATGCAGGGGATCATGGGACGCCTCGGTGTTGACGAGGACACGCCGATCGAGTCGAAGATGGTGTCGAAGCAGATCGAGGGCGCGCAGGCGCGTGTCGAGGGTTCGAACTTCGACAGCCGGCGTCATGTCGTCGAGTACGACGACGTCATGAACAAGCAGCGCGAAATCATCTACGGCGAGCGTCGCAAGATCCTCGAAGGGACCGACACGCGCGCCAACTTCATCGGGATGGTGGAGCACGTCGTCGAGTCCGAGGTGCCGACGTACTGCGAAGGTCGACATCGCGAGAGCTGGGACATCGAAGGCTTGTGGGAGCGGATGCACCAGTTCGCGGCTGCGTTGCCGCCGCTTTCGGAGGTCAGCACAGAGAGCCTCGGCAACTCGATCGAAGAGGTCTCGGAGACCTTGAGCGGCGAGCTGATCGGCCTCTACGAGGAGAAGGAGCAGGAGTACGGCGCTGAGCTGCTCCGCGAGGTCGAGCAGAGCGTGATGCTGCAGGTCATCAACTCGCGGTGGCTCGCGTACCTGACGCAGATGGACCACCTCCGCGAGGGGATGGGGTTCCAGGCGTACGGGCAGATGGACCCCCTCGTCGAGTACAAGGCCGCGGCCTTCACGGCGTTCCAGGACCTCACCGAGGACATTCAGCGCGAGATCGTGCGGGCGTTGTTGAACGTGCAGATCCGTCGCGTGGATCCGGCGACCGCCGGTGGGCCTGAGGCGGATGGCGCGGATGCGGTTCCGGCGATCGCGGACGACAGTGCTGCTAATGGCGCTGCGACGAATGGCGTCGCGGCGAACGGTGCTGCGGCGAACGGCGCCGGTACGAACGGTGCCGGTGCGAACGGTGCCGGTATGAACGGCGCTGACGCGGCAGCCGTCCCTACCCCGACGACGGGAGCGGCCGAGGCTACGGCACCTGCTTCTCCGCGTGCGGACCGACCCGGTGGTGCGACGGATGGCGCGCACGTTCCGCCTGCGCGGCCAGCGGCTGCGCTCGCAAGTGGCGCGCTTGCTCGGGCCACAGGCACGCGGGTGTCCGCGCCACTCACCTCGAAGCCGATCGTGCGCAATATCGTCGAATCGTCAGGAGCGGGAACGCAACGGGCGGATAGCAATCCGGCGGGCGCCATCAACGGCAACGGCGGCCTCACCGCCACGGGTCCGTCGAGCGGGAAGGTGGGCCGCAACCAGGCGTGCCCCTGTGGATCCGGGAAGAAGTACAAGTACTGCCACGGCAAGTAGCGGGACGGCTGTAATCGGTCTCTGAACTTGGATTGAAGGTCATATGGGGCCGATGGAGGCCATTCCGGTCAGCCCGCATTCAGGGTACGTTTTAGGGTATCCGCGCCTCAGAACGGAAGGTCGGATGTCTGTGCACTTGCTGGCCGAAGAGAGTCTCAGCTGCGTGAGACGCACGCGGGCGGCGTCCGCGGAGACCTCAAACGCCGCGGCCACCGTCTTGATGAGCGCTGCCGCGGAAGTAGAGCTTTCGGTCGGCGAGACGATGAGGCCGGCTGACCGTCGGGCCGCCTCGACCACGCGCTGGAGAGCGCCCACAGGCATGAGGAGGGAGCCGGAGGCATAGCCAGCCTGCCATTCCATCCAATCGACGGCCCTCGGAGTTTGGATACTGTCGCGCTGGCAGCGCGGCGAGGGATCGACAGCGGATGTGGGTGTCACCCAGTTCGAACAGGCTGGGGAGCGGTTCGAGCGGCCAGAGAAACGCGTGAAAGCGGACGTGGCCGAGCTCGTGCGTTGCCGTCGTCCGGAACCGGTTGATCGCCCACGGGTCTTCTGCAAGGTGCCTGGCGATTTTGATCGTCGGCTTCCCTTTCGGGTCGAAGTACGTTGCCCCCTCCACGGCGGGACCCTCGTCGGTCAGGTCGGCGTAGATGTCGACGTCAGCTGCCTCGCGCTCGAGCAGCACGATGAGGTCGTCGGTGCTGATCGGGTACCTCACGACGTCATGCCGATGACGCAGGAACTGCGAGATGAGAGAACTCGCACTCGACGTCGATCTCCGCTGGGTCGTAGTGAGGACGCTGTGCGAAACGTCCCGTGGTGTCTCGGACCCACTTCATCCGGGATAGGTCCGCCGGAACGCCTTCATCACCTCGTCGACCCTGCCGGGCGGCGCCACGCCGGCGACGACGTCGGGCGGCAGTTGGCCTGCGAGCAGGTGGTACTCATCGACACTCGCACCAAGGACCTCGGCGAGAACTTCTTCAAGATCTGATTGCTGGGGCGGCGCCGGTCCCTCTCGAGATCATTGAGGAACTGCGGGGAGATCGGCTGACCGTCCTCCTTCCGGACGAGGCCGGCGAGCTCTTTCTGGCTCATTTCCTTGGCTTTGCGATCCTTCGTGATCTGTTCCCCGAGACTCGGCATGGGCTACTGGCCTCCATGTGCTACTGACCTCGGAGCATAACCGCTGATCCGCGGACCTGCGTAGTTTGCTATGCTGATCCGCAGATCGGCGTATTTCGCCAGAGACCACCACGGGAGGACCGAGATGTCGGATCCCATCGCAGAGGTTGGCACCTCAAACACAGTTGCCCCAACAAGCGGGTTCGGCACGTTTGATGTCGTCGGGCGCAAGGAGCCGATCCGCGACAGGCATGCCTTGCTTGCCGGCCGACCGCCTATTCAGGAGTATCTCGCGATCGCGCAGCAGGCCGCTGGCTTGACGCCCTCCGACGTAGGGGCACTGATGACGTCGTGGCGCACGGCCAACGACCGCGTCGTCGCACTCGAGATATCGGAGGCTGGTGCCGCGGATGGCGCTGCGCCGACGCCGGTAGCGCCGGAGTTGCAGGAGTTGCGCGACCGCTACCTCGGCGATCCGATGATCAAGCGATCGTTCGCACTTCTTCCGTCGGACGTCGAAATGGTCGATCTGGACAAGGTTGTCGTGTTTCAGAAGTCGGTCAACCTCCGATATGCGCACCAGATCGGCCTCGGACTCGGCCCGGAACTCAGCGCGAGTGACCTGATGCGGTTCTCGCTCGGACTCGACCAGCCAACGCCGCCGATGCGCCAGGCGCCCGCGGCGCAGAACGGATACACCTTCGTGTCGGAGTCGACGGACCTGAGGTGCCTCGAGGTGACGCCGCTGGACCCGAAGCAAATCTCCGGCTACACAGCCCAGGGGTACGTGGCCGGCGTCATCGGAATCCTCGTCGGCTTCGGCAGCAACGCTCTGAATGTTGTTCGAGTGAATGACAGGCTCATCCTCAACAACGGCAGCCACAGGGCATATGCCCTTCGGAAGGCAGGAGTGCGGTTCGTTCCTGCCGTCGTCCAGAACATCACGCGCCCAGACGAACTCGCTCTGTTCCCCGCGCTCAGTGAGCGCCCAGACATGTACCTCGGTGGACGGCGCCCGCCGCTGCTCAAGGACTACCTCGATGCGTCACTGCATATCGTCATCGAACTTCCCAGACGGCTCCGCCAGGTTCGCATCAGCTACGGCATCGAGGTAACCGACGCGCCCGCCATGGACTAATGCGCGATGCGTCAAGGTTGCAAAGTCGGCCCTGCGGTTCGGCGTCTGGGTCGCCGTCACAAGGCGGACCAGCCTACGATGGGCTGAGCCGCGGCGGGCTCCGCGATCTGAGCTTCGCCTTGGGCCATAGTATTCAACGTGAACCTGACCGACATCGAATCTCGAGTGGCCGGCGTTGACACCGACCAGGGATTCGACTTGATCTTCGCCTTGCTGGCGGCGTATGGCTTCCCACGGGCATCAATTGCCCGGCTCCGTTCCGGCGGCCTCAATCGCGCCACTCGTCGCGACGAGTGCCTCTGGAGAGCCAAGGTCTGGTATCGGTTCGTGGAGGCCGCTGAGGACGTACACGACGTCATCGACACCGGTGCGGCCAACCCGAACATCGTCAAGCTCGATCCACGGTTCCTGGTTGTGCGGAGCCGAGACCGGCTCCTGGGTCTCGACATGCGAACCCGGGCGACTCTGGACGTTCCGCTGGTCGAGCTCGCCCGCCATTTCGAATTCTTTCTTCCCTGGGCCGGAATCGAGAAGGCTCAGCTCGAGACGATCAACTTTGCTGACGTCAAGGCTGCGGAGAAAATGGCGCGGCTATATGACGAGGTCATCAAGCAGAACCACGTCACCGGAGGGGCTGCTGTTCACCGGCTAAATGTGTTCTTTTCCCGACTGCTCTTCTGTTTCTTCGCGGAGGACACCGGCGTGTTCGAGGTGAGCGAGTTCACCAATGCGATCGCCTCTCTGACGGCGGCGAGCGGCGAGGACACCAACACCTTCCTCGACGAGCTGTTCGTGGTGCTCAACACGGAACCCACTGCGCGCGCGGGAGTACCGAAGCGTTTCGAGGGCTTCGGCTACGTCAACGGCAACCTCTTCAACCAGACAGCGCCCTCGCCGGTGTTCTCGGCGAAGGCGCGGCGGATCGTGCTCGAGTGCGGCACCCTCGATTGGTCGCGCATCAATCCGGACATCTTCGGCTCGATGATCCAAGCGGTGGTACAACCCGGCGATCGCGAGAGCCTCGGCATGCACTACACGTCGGTCGAAAACATTCTGAAGGTTATCCGACCGCTCTTCCTCGACGACCTGCACGAGCACTTCGAGACAGCCAACACCGTGGGTAAGCTCGAGCGGCTCCTGGAACGGATCAGCGCCATCAAGGTTTTCGATCCGGCCTGCGGATCCGGCAACTTCCTGGTCATCGCGTACAAGGAACTCCGCCGGCTGGAGCATCGAATCCTAGAGCGCATCGTCGATCTCGAGCCGGCGAAGCGGACGCTCTTCAGTCTGTCGCGCATCAGCCTAGAGAACTTCTATGGAATCGAGATCGATGACTTCGCACACGAGATCGCGATCCTGTCGCTTTGGTTGGCTAAGCACCAAATGAACGTCGAGTTTCGCGAACGGTTCGGTGTTGAGATCGCCTTGATTCCTTTAAGGAGGGCGGGAATGTGGTTTGCGGTAACGCCGCCCGGCTCGATTGGGATCAAGTGTGTCCGGTGCTTCCTGGGGACGAAATCTATGTTCTCGGCAACCCGCCCTACCAGGGCGGAACGAAGCAGTCGGCTGATCAGAAGGGCGATATCGCTGCCGCGTTTGGAGAGTACAGAGTGAATCGGTACGTCGATTACGTGTCGATCTGGCTCGTCAAGGGTGCCCGCTATGTGATGGCAACCGGAGCTCAGTTGGGCTTTGTCACGACTAACTCGGTCTGCCAAGGCAACCACGTTGGCCTCCTGTGGCCGTGGATTCAGAGAATCGGGGCCGAGATCGCATTCGCGCATTCCTCGTTCCGCTGGTCGAATAGCGCCAAACACAATGCAGGTGTTACGTGCGTCATCATCGGGCTAAGTCAGCCAGACGTTCGGAAGTCGAAAGCGCTGTACGAGGACGGAAGGATGCGGCTGGTCGCGAAGATCAGCCCATATCTGAAAGCAGCTACAAGTTCGCACGTTGTCGTCGGTGCATCCAAGGTGAGCATCTCGGACCTCCCGCCGATGGTGTATGGCAGCATGCCTCGCGACGGTGGGCACCTAATCCTTGAGCCGGCGGATCGGCGAGCAATCCTTCTGGATCATCCGGAGGCGATCCGGTTCATCCGCCGATACATGGGTTCGGCGGAGTTAATCCAGGGGATTGAACGCTACTGTCTGTGGATTGCGGACGAGGACGCCAGCGATGCTGCGACGATTCCGCCGATCGCAAGGCGGCTCGCCCAGGTTCGCGCGATGCGTCGAGCGAGTAAGGCTCCTAGTACTGAGGGCTTCGCCGACCAGCCCTACCGATTCGTGCAGCGCGCACACAAGGACACTCCCTCCGTCATCATTCCGAGCCACTCGTCTGAGAAACGGGACTACGTTCCGATGGACTTCTTGGATCAGCGAACCGTCATTTCCAATGGCGCCAATGCGGTGTACGACGCTCGCCCGTGGATCCTCGGTTTGCTCCAGTCGCGGATGCACATGACCTGGCTCCGGGCGGTCGGGGGGCGATTGGAGACGCGATACCGGTACTCGGCGGAGTTGGTCTACAACACGTTCTATGTCCCCGCTCTGGAAAACTCCACTCGGGAACGGCTAAGCAACCACGCACTGGCCGTGCTTCAAGCGCGCGAAGAGTTCCCAGAGCGAACGCTCGGCGATCTCTACGATCCGGCGCACATGCCCGGAGCGTTGCGCGCTGCCCACCTGGCGCTCGACGAGACGGTCGATCAACTGTACTCGCCGAGTGGGTTCGAGTCGGATGAGGCGCGACTTGCCGCACTGTTCGACGGATACACCAGCGCCGTCGGTCGAGAACTCGAGGCCGTCGCGAGTGCCTAATCTCGTCGAGGTTGAATACGAGCAGACCGGCCTCAGCACTGCTACTGATGCTTTAGGGATGCGCGAGATGCAGCACAACGCGTTTGAGGCGCGGCGCAGTCAGTACCTTCTGCTCAAGGCGCCCCCGGCATCCGGCAAGTCTCGGGCGCTGATGTTTATCGCGCTCGACAAGTTGTTCAACCAGGGAATCCGAAAGGTCATCGTGTCGGTTCCTGAGCGGGCAATCGCCGCCTCTTTCGGCAACACTCGGTTGACCGATCACGGATTCTTCGCCGACTGGGTCATCGAGGACCGCAATAACCTCTGTACCCCGGGAGGCGACGCCAGCAAGGCGCGCGCGCTGCGGACGTTCCTCGAAGGCCCGGACGCGATTCTTCTCTGCACCCACGCGACCCTGCGTTTCGCCCACGACACGGTCGACGAGAGGCTTTTTGACGGCTCACTACTTGCAATCGACGAGTTCCACCACGTCTCGGCGGATGAGGGCAGCCGTCTCGGGGAGCTGGTGCGTTCCGTGATGCGGGGTACCGATGCACATATTGTGGCGATGACCGGATCATATTTTCGCGGCGACGCCGTCCCGGTCCTAGAGCCGGTGGATGAGGAGCGCTTCCGCAAGGTCACATACAACTACTACCAGCAGCTCAACGGGTACACATGGTTGAAGTCCCTGGGCATCGGCTACCACTTCTACCAAGGCAAGTACACCTCGGCAGTGCACGAGATACTCGACACCAACAAGAAGACGATCCTCCACATCCCGAGCGTGCAGTCGGGAGAGTCGACGAAAGACAAGCTGCGTGAGGTCGACGAGATCATCGACAGCTTTGGGGACTTTGTCGCGCAGGATTCCGTGACCGGGGTACTGCAGGTGCGTCGCAACTCAGACGGCCGGATCATCAAGGTTGCCGATCTTGTGAATGACGACGAGACGCAACGGAGAAAGATCATTGAGTACCTCCGCTCGATGAGCGAGCTTGATGACATGGACCTGATCATCGCGCTAGGCATGGCGAAGGAGGGCTTCGACTGGCCCTTCTGCGAGCATGCCCTCACCGTTGGGTACCGGGGCTCTCTCACTGAGATTATTCAGATCATCGGACGTTGTACCCGAGATAGTCCGAACAAGACACACGCTCAGTTCACCAACCTCATCGCTCAACCGGATGCCGGCGATAACGAAGTCAGGGTGGCCGTGAACAACATGCTCAAGGCCATCACGGCATCACTGCTGATGGAGCAGGTGGTAGCGCCTAACTTCAAGTTCAAAACCAAGCGCGATCCCAACGACGTCAGTGCGCCCGGCGAGTTGGTTATCCGCGGCTTCAAGGAGCCGTCTACGGATCGGGTACGCAACATCGTCGAGTCTGACCTCAATGATCTCAAGGCGCAGATCCTGCAGGACCAGAGCATGCTCAAAGCGATGCCGGGCAACGTTGATCCTGAGGTAATGAATAAGGTGCTGATCCCTCAGATCATCCGTACGCGGTATCCGGATCTGCCTGAGGCGGGGGTGGAGGAAGTGCGCCAGTACGTCGTCACCGACTCTGTGATCAAGACAAGCGAGATCAAGACGGTTGCGGATAAGCGCTTCGTCCTCATGGCCGGAAAGTTTGTGAACATCGATGACCTCAATATCGATCTCATCGACACGGTCAATCCCTTCCAAAGGGCGTTCGAGATTCTCTCCAAGTCGGTGACCAAACAGGTGCTTCGACTTATTCAGGATGCGATTGATTCAACTCGAATCGAGATCACCGAGGCGGAAGCGCTCCTTCTTTGGCCCAAGGTTCAGGCTTTCCATCGCCAACATGGGATGCCGCCCAGCGTGCGGTCGTCCGACCCTCTGGAGCGGCGAATGGCCGAGGCCCTGCTCTTTATAAAGAAGGTGCGTCGGGAGCAAGGCTTGTGAGCCTCTCACGCGAGAGCCTCGAGCAGATGATCGCGGAGGACGAGTACGGTCTCCTTGAACTGCGCGAGGAGCGCAAGCCTCTTACGACCGATGAGCGGCTTTTGACGCGGTTTGCGGAGATCACGGAGTTTGCGCGGCGCGAGGGTCGGTCGCCCAACCTCGATTCACAGGACGTGAGCGAAGCCCATCTGGGGATGCGGCTGCGGGCGATCAGGGGCAACGACGCACACCGAGCGGTGCTCTCGGCTGCCGACGAGCTTGGCCTCCTCCGCGAGCCGGAGCCGCCGTCGACGGTCGCTGAGGCGTTGGCGTCGGACGACATGGGTCTGCTCGACGACGCAGCCGAAGATATCTTCGCCATCCGCAACGTGCCCAAGAAGTCAACGGTGCCCGGTCGGATCGCCCAGCGCACTGTCTGCAAAGACTTCGACACTTTCGCCCCGCTGTTCTCCCAGTGCCACTCCGAGTTGCGCCGTGGCGTGCGCAAGGTCATTCCGTTCCGGCGCGAGCAGCAAATCCGACCCGGCACCTACTACGTTCTCAAGGGCTTGCTTGTCTACGTCGCTGATTCGGCCGAGAAGGTCAAGGAGCACGGTCGCATCAACGCCCGGCTTCGCTGCATTTTTGACAACGGCACTGAGGCGGACATGTTGCTTCGCTCTCTCTCCAGCCAGCTCTATCGGTTTGGCAAGAGGGTCACGGATCCGGTGCCGGTCGACCTCGCGCCGATGACGCTGGCGTCCGACACACCAATGGCCAGCGTCTACGTCTTGCGATCTTTGAGCACCGATCCCCAGGTGCGCGACTTCCCTAACCTCCACAAAATCGGCTCGACGCATCAGGGGGTCGCGGCTCGCATCGCCGGTGCGGACCGGGAGACGACCTTCCTGGCGGCACCGGTGCGCCTTGTCGAGGAGTTCTCGGTGCCCGTGGGTGCGGAGCGGAAGATCGAGGCCATGCTTCACCACATCTTCGCGGCCGTCCGACTAGACGCCTGGTTCGAACGCAACGACCTCCACGTCGTGGATGCGAACGAGTGGTTCGCGGTGCCCCTCGAAGCCATTGAGGATGCCGTCAGCCTGATCGAGGCAGAGACCATCAGCGAATACGAGTACGACTCGCAGAGACAGCGGATGCAGTTACAGCGTGATTGAACTAGAGCCGTACGCCTAGGGCTCGACCGAGACCCGCGGTGTTCCCTACTCCGTCGGGGCGGTTGGCCCAGCGTATCGACGAACGGCCTTGACCATTCGCCACCACTCGCCAGCGAAGACGTCCTCAGGCACGCGTAGGGCAACACGGAACGCGCCTGGGTCGCTTTCCGGATCGCCCTGGATCACGAGCACGTCGGGTCCGGCTCTCCAGATGAAGAGTTCTTGGCCCATGTCGATTTCGATCAGCGGATCGTCGTCCGCCCCGATTCCGAAGAGCAACTCCTGAGACGTCAAGAATTCTTCGGCGAGGAAGTCACGCCAAGGGAACCCGTGAACGATGAACCCGAGCCGCGCGCTCCAAAACTCCACGGCAAGGTAGCCTTCGTCATGCGGCGACAGAACGATGCGGAAGTCATCGAGAATCGGCAATCGCAGCCTGATGTGCTCCGGGACGGCTGGCGGGGTGCCGCGTTGCCGTTGTTCGAGGTAAGTGACCCGGTCCCAATCGAAGTTGCTCCGTAGCGTCGTCTCGGGGCAGTCGTTCGCATCCGCGCTCACTTCTGTCCCCCAACCAGTACGACCGGCGATTCCAGAGCTTCGAGACGCAATTCGGTCGGGGGGTGTGACGCAGCGACGACTTGCTCCCAACCCGATCGGCCGGCTTCGAAGTCGCCCAAGTAGGCCAGCGCGCGCGACAGCCCATCGCCGTACCCGGCGGCCTTGGCGGCCGCGTCCGCTTCGTACTCGTGCCGGCGCCCCTCACGGGCGATGAGCGGCCGGATCACCACACGAGTGAGCATCCAGGCCGGCCACAGGAAGAAGCCGCCGACGACCGATCGGAGGGAGCCGACCCGCGACAGGCGTGTGGAGAGGTTGTAGAGCAACGCGAGGGGTAACGCGCAGGTGAAAACGAACTGCTGGCCAACTGTGTCGGCGCACGCCCAGTGGTGGAGCTCGTGTGCGAGAAGGCCCGAAAGCTGATCGTCATCGAGCTCGTTGCAGAGCGTGCGGCTGACGACGATGTGGCGGAGGTATGTTGCGGCGTTGCGATTCCCGTCATCCGAAATAAGGATGGGAGGCGCGGTTGCGAGTCCCATTCGGCGGGCCGCTTCGTGCAGAAGGTGTTCGACGCGCTCGCGCTCGCGCCGGCTCAAGCGCCGATGGCCATGCAACTGCAGGGTCAGCGGTTCGCACGCGACAGTGAGCGCGAAGGCAGTGATCGACATGACTGCCCCAGTCGAGAGACCAACAAGCGATGCTGGCAACCCGTCGAGGGAGCCGACTATCACTGCAACCGATGCGAGTGCGGTCGAGCTGACCGCTATGAGGATGAAGCCGAACGCGGTTGGACCACCGATGACGAGAGCTGCGACCAGGCTCAGCAGGCTGCTGATGACGATGAACGCTACGGCTGCGGACATGAGCAGCCAGAAGTCCCGACCACGCGAGCGCCAGAGACACAACGGCCGCGAGCCATTGCCGCCGAATGCCAAAAAGTGCCCACGCCCAGGCGGAGGTGAAGTGGGTAGGGCGGCCCGTCGTCGCGAGTTCCGCATAGCGGGTCGCACGTGTCAGCACGCCCTGGCTGAATGTTTGGAGCGGTGTCGCTCGCTTCACAAGAATCCCCCTGAATAGACAGTGATGGCGGCTGCGCGTCGTCTCCCCACGGTGGAGAGCACGATCGCTTCGCCGGTAGCGAGCTGCTTGATTACATTTGGGTTGATCACGTAGCGGTCGACGCGGCGCACCGTGCCTTGCCCGGTGTTACTGCCCTGTGCGACCTGGTGCGTGACCTCGGTTGCCTTCTCAGTGCCGACGAGATTGGCGACGGCCTCCGCGTCGTCGTGACTCACCCGATGGGCGATGACCAGGCCCGCACCGAGTAGCGACGCACGGAGCGCATACGCAACCAACGGATCGGGCAAGTGCTGCGTGCTCACGACCGTGCACACACGTGCCTCGCGCGCCTGGCGCAACAGGTCGCAAAGCTGGGCCGGATCATCGAGTGCCGCGAACTCATCGAGGATGAGCACGGCTGCGTTCGACCCGCCATCGATGAGCCGGCGGTGGGCCACCTGTTTCAGATCCTGGATCAGCACGCGCGCCATGAGCGCGGTGTCAGCGCTCACCGCCAGTGCAGGGAGCCCGATGTACGTAACGCCGGCACCGGCGTCCAGCGCCCCATAGAGGTCGAGTGTCTCCAAGGAGTCGTCGAACAGCTCGCCATACTCGCCGTGGAGCAACGCTCCAAGCCGCGCCCGCATGCCATCGAGGGCGTCGCCGGCGAGCTTGCTTCTGTCGCTCAGCTCGAGCAGATCGCTCGCGAGCTGGGGAGCGACGTCGCTTCCGGCTTGCGAAAGGCCGGGCATCGCCCGGCGATCAAGCTCCTGCCTGATGCGGCGTACCGTGACCGTTTCGCCGGTGGCGCGGAGTAGGCCAACGATGATCGCGATCGCCTCTTGACCGATAAGTCGATACACCTCGGCGTTGGGGCCGTGGCTGAAAGCAGAGACGAGCTTGTCGGCCACCTGCGATCGAGAGCCGACTGCGCACGGGTTGTACCCGAGCGATGTCGGCGACCCGGGAAGCACATGTCGGTAGTCCACACCGTGGGCACGCGCGAGGCGCTGGGCAGCGCCTCGCAGGCCGCCGCCTTTGGCGTCGACGATGACCACCCCAACGCCAGCGCCGAGTGCGGCGCCGGCGAGTCGCTCCGCACTCGTTGTCTTGCCAGAGCCCGTGACGCCGAGGAGGGTCACGTGTTGGCTGAGATCGCTCGGTACGGCGATATCAAATGAGGTGCCACGACTGAGCTCAATCCCAAGCGCGGCCGAGATGTCGTGCTGCGAGGGCGGAGGAGGTGGCGCAGACCGGAGCCAGAGATCACGATCTCCGCGGTCCATCAGTCGTCTGCCTTCTGCCACGAGCGTGGCTCGATCAGACGATCGAGCCGGAGGGTGGCGACCACAGACCGCATACGCGCGGCGGCAGTCTCACTCGGGAGGTACCACCACACGCAGGCCAGCTCGCGCTCAAGCGCATACGCCCTCGCCAGTTGGTCGAGCTGACGCGTCCTCTTTGCCGTGAGGTCGAGCTCAATGGCCACGCGCCGTCCATCGGTGAGGATAAGTAGGCCGTCGGGCGTGCGCCGCTGGCGCTCAGCGGGATCGCCGTGAGCGTCGCGCATCCGGTCCCGCCGCAGCTCCCGTTCTGTAATCCACGCCGACTCGGGGTAGTCCCGGAGAAGTCGCTCACTGAGGTCGACGACGCTGAGGTTGTGCCGGAGTTCTCCCGTGGTCGAGGCTCGCCGATCGGAGGTCGCCGCCAACCGCTCGAATGCCGGCGTTGGTGGTCCGGACGACGTGACGGACATCGGCTGCGGCGGGATCCCCGCGGAGAAGGCCGGCTCGCTCGAGTTCGCAACACGCGTCGGTAGCAGCGCTTCATTGATGGAAAGAAGCGGCGGCCGATCTGCTCCCGCGTGACTGGACCGAACCGAGCGACCCAGAGCAGCAGCTCCTCATCACGCCGCGTGAGCACCAGGGATCCCGTCGTGCCTCGAGGCGGTGGAATGAGTACGATCCTCCGCTCGGGGTTGGGACCAGCGTTGGGCGGCGCTGTCGTAACCGTCATTGGACACCGCTCTTCACGTCACCATTCCTGATGACTCGTTCGAGGCCCTGCCGGTACCGCACCTCACCACCACCTGAGGGTCCAGTAACAATGATGTGGGGGTGAGGTGCGGGATCGGCGGGCAAGCTCGATGCTTGCCCGTTGAAGGCAGGGCCGGCCCATTCCGAATTGAGCGGCGTGGTGACGACTCGCACGGCCGAGGAACGCCGGCTGAGGAACGGCTGCCCCGGGTGATTCCTCAGACGACGCCTGAGGAACAGTGGACCAACGGCGGACATTTGCATGCCGGTGATTACCGACTCGCAGCGGCGGACGCGGCACGGACGGTTTGGCGTACCGACGGACCAACTGCTGCGCACGACCGTCCATCACCTGTCCGTGTCACTCAGGTATGACTCGTCACCTTGCAGTCAAGCGAGGCGACATGATGTCGCTGCTGAAGGGCGGGTGATCTGCGTTCGGAAATCTTGTAGTCGACGTGACCGGCGCCGGCCTTCTCCGAAACGAGGATGCCGCTCGATACCTCACGGTCAGCGAAAGCACCTTCAAGCGCCTGGTTCGTGCTGGGAGCATTCCAAAGACGCGGATCAGTGCAGGTGTCGTCCGATTCCGCATCGTCGATCTCGACGCGCACATCGCTGCGATGTCGCGCCGAGACATCGCAGTCACCCCGTGGCCCGAGCGTCGGCGCCGACGCTCGGGTCGGTAACATCTGCTCGCGATGGCTCGCCAACGTAAGGGGACCGCAAGCATGCGGCGGCGGTGCGACCGCTGGGAGTGCCGCATCATCGTCGATGGGCACCAGGTGAGCTTCTACGGCATCACGCAGAGTGAGGCGCAGGCCAAGGCAAACGAGGGGAGACGCGAGGTGCGTCTCGCCATGTCGCGCTCACCCACTGTGCGTGATTGGTTCGCCAAGTGGCTGGAGTTCATCCGTGGGCTCGTCGCCGCATCTACGTGGGCTACCTATGAGCGGCACGGCCGCTTGTACATCGTCCCGGCGATCGGCGAGGTGTCGCTTGACGCGATCAAGCCCGAACACATTGACAAGCTGCACGGGTATGCCGCTCGTCGCGTTCGCGGCAACACATCCGTACAGATTCACAGGACTCTGGCGATCGCGCTCAACGCGGCTGAGCGTCGTGGTCAGCGGGTGAGCCGGGCAATCAAGCTGGTGGACAAGCCGAAAAGTTGGAAGCGCGAGATTTACCCACTCAACTGGGATGAAGTAAATCAACTCCTCACAGCGGCCCATGGCAGTCCGTTCGAGGCGGCATATGCACTCGCGGTGCTGCACGGCTTGCGCGAAGGGGAGCTGCTGGGGCTTCGGTGGGAATGTGTCGACATCCAGCGGCGTACGCTCCGGGTCGCGGCAACGCAACCGTGGATCTCGAGGGGAGGCGAGTCGTTGCCGCGCCGAAGACGCACGAGCTCGTCGCACCCTCGACCTGTCTGAACCTTGTGTGGATGCCTTGGTGCGCACAGCGCGGCTTGGCGCTCTTGTGTGGCCGGGAACCGATGGCGAGCCGATCGCGAGGTCAACGTTCTACAAGCGGTGGATGGCCATGTGCGACCAGGCGGGCATTCGCCGGGTCCGGTTCCACGACCTCCGACACTCCGCAGCCACGCTCGCGATTGCCGACGGTGTGCCGATTCAGCTGGTGTCGAAGATGCTCGGCCACGCATCGCCTGGGTTCACGTACAACACCTACGCTCACGCGGACTCGGCTGGCACCGCCGCCATGGTTGATCGGATCAACGCGCGGTTTGGACCGCGGGTTCGTATTCTCGTCGGCAGCGCTTCCGAGCTGCCCTAGGCTACAAGGAACCGGTTTCCGTAAAGTGGTCGAGTTGAGGGTCGCCAGACCGTCGCCGCCGTTACTGTTCGTCTGGTAGATCGAGTGACACAGCGTTTCCCCAACCAACTCCAACATCGCATCCGTTTCGATCAGGTGTATGCGGATCACGGTGGCGACTACATCGCGGTTGGCCTCCGTGTGCTGGACGCTGAGGCTCGCCAAGCGCATCGATACGTCCTGCGGCTCAGCTTCGAGGTGGAGACAATGCTCGGGCATGACCTCCAGAACCGCTCGACCGAGAAAAGCGACGCGATTGTCAACTCTCTTCTGCGGTGGGGCATCCGTCGCATCGAAGCGCTCCTCGCCGACGGTCCCCCCGGGGGGGAGCCGAGCTCGGTTACAAACCTGGACGTTAGGGCGGAGGATCTGCCCGAGTTGGAGCAGGCGTGGGGACCGAAGGCGTGCGAGTTTCAACTTCGCGAGCCGCGCCGGCTTATCTGCACGGCCTCGTTCGCTGATGATCCGTCGGCTATCGGCCGTCAAGGGCTTCGCTTTGTTGCCCCGACCTCCGAGCACCTCTGCTCTGCGTGTGAGATGCCCGACGCGCAGGTGCTTTGTGCTCATCTGATCAATCCCGAAGTGATTGGCATTGTGAGCGATTCCGGTGTGGTCGCCAGGCGAGTGATCGGCGCGATGTGCGAGCTTGGTCAACCTGAAATCTCACAACCCCGCGATTGCCGAGTTGGCGGACACCGATGCTGCGAGCGAGTGGTTGAGGCGCGCGTAGCTTCGGAGGCCGCTCTGCCGGCGCTATCACTGATGACCACGATTGACTACGTGGATGCGAGTTGGCGCGCGTCGTCGCTCTCCGGGCGCCAAGATCTGTTCAAGCACCGAAGGGCGGCCGTCTTGGCCGATCTCGCTCAGCCCTGTACGAGTTCGCGCGGAGTTCTTCAACCAAGTTCTCTGAGTTGGATGCCGTTCTCAAGACCATCGAGGCGCCGAAAGACGACGTCTCATTTACGAAGGAAACCAGGGTCGCTGGGCCGCTCGTACGACTGAAGGAGTTTCTCGTCTACCGCCTTTCGGCGTCCGAGGACACGGCGGCGGCGGCCGAGGATCTGCGGGTCGCTTTCGATAGGTTGCTTCTGATCAACAAGATACGCACAGCATTCCAGCATGTGGGTGCTGACCGAGAACTATCAGCAGCGCTCGCCGGCCTCGGGATTCCCACGCCAACAATTGACTGGAACGGAGCGTGGGGTCGGGTGGAGTCGGAGGCAGTGCTTGCGCTGACAACGATGGCGCGGGCGCTATCGGACCTGCCCTGAGATTCCGACGCCTGCGTCCCTCACCCAGACGCCGCCGCGGCGTACGGTTGCTTGTGGCAGTGACGTGCGCGCGAGGCTTTCGAACTCCTCATCGTTGAGACCTCGATGAGGTGGCCATGCCAGTACCGGTGCTTGGGACAGCCAGATTTGCAGTAGTGAGTCTTCGTTGACCCAGTGCTGGACACTCGTTGGCTGGAGCGTGTGTCCGAGAATATGGAATGCGACCGTACCGACGCGAAGGCCGATCCAGTAGCGATGCTCGTCGTTGATGGCGCGTGGAGCGAAACGGCCTTCCGCGGACGTTGAGTACGGCGTCAAGTACGCGAGCCCAACCGATGGTCCGAGATGTTTCGCGACCCAGACAACTGTCTGAGTCGGAAGCTGGCGTGGATGAACATCTCGCCCCTGATACAGCGCTTCGATATGAGGTCGCGGCATCGGGAGGCCAAGTCGCCTGTTCGCCTCCTGCAGCACCGCAGCCGTCTTGAGGGCCCAGAACGCCAAAGTGCGCTGCTGCAGCTCGTAGAGTTGGGTCGCCAGCCCGGATAGCATTGGACCGAGGATGGGAATCGTCTCGTTCTCGAGGTTGCTCATCCACCCGCTGTTGCAACCCCTGCAAACAGAACGAACCTGCATCGCCAGGCCATCCCAGGTCCCGCGGCGCACCAGCTCGGGGTCGTCTAAGGCACCCCAGCGATGCGCGACATCACCCGTGCCATAAAGGCGGGCATGTTGTTGCAGCAGCCAATGCGGGACAGCGTCCTCTTTGCTGTCCGCCCGGTCACCGCAAAACACGCAGCGCCTGCCCATGGTCACGAAGCTCCTTGACGTCTCTCAGTGACGCGGGGGAAGCGACGCGACGACTGCATAGCATTGCAATACACACGTGAGAGCCTCGGGAGAGCAGCTGGTTCTGCGCATCAGGCCGTGGCCCGTGCGGTTTCGCAGGTTCAGGCCGCGAGGATCGTCGAGCACGAGGTGGAAGAGGAACGCGTCGTCTGGAGTGATGACCGACTCGGACTCCAGCGCTTGGAGGATGCCGCCAAGGGTCATCTCCTCGGTCACGGAGAGGTCCGATCGGTTCTGCTTCCCCGGGTCATGCCCGCTCATCTGGAGGATGCGGCGGAGTACATCCTCGAGCTGGGGCACGAGCAAATGGATGGCGCTCGTGGTACGCCCGGCAAAAGCGTCATCGAGGCCGTCGGCGATGGTGTCGAGCGCATCCTCTTGGAAGTTGCCACTCGCACGAAGGCTGTCGAGGAGCGCCTCGACGGTGAGATCGCCCCGCTCTTGACGCGCTTTCCAGATGGGGACCAGGTGGCGGGCAGCGCCGAGCTGCAGCATGAGAACACCATGCTCAAACTCCAAGTCAGAAGCGTTGCTGCCCAGGGCAACGGTTTCTCCAGGCGACGTGATGATGACCCGCCCGAATATCTGGGACAAAGGCGCGCTCGTGGCAGCAGCCTCGACGGAAGCGCGGACGATTGTAAGAGTGGGGCGTGAAGCGAGAGCGAAGGCAAATACGAACTCCGCTAGAGGCAGATCCACCATCCTGGACGATTCCCTCCTGATCGCCTCGGCCATTTCTTCAGGTACTTGCACGATGGTCCTGATCGGCTTCATGGTCGCTGTGCCTCGGGTGAGTGCATCGCGACGACGCACTCGATACTCGTTGATTACGACGTTGTCCTCGTTACCGCGGACGGCCAGAGTGATCGCGTCCTCCAGAAACGCGGCTTCGACGAGGGCATCGGCTCGGTCGGCAGCATGCTCGGCGAGGAGGGCCGCGTGCTCCCGGTCGCAACGGAGTGCCTCGTCCGGGTTACTGCTGGTCTGGAACAAGATCCTTCTCAGCTCTAGGAGCCTGCCAGCGAGGTAGGGCGGGTTCAGCGGTGTGACGAGCGCCAGTGCCGCATTGTGGAGGCTCGTCAAGCTTTCGCAGATAATCCGTCTCTGCTCATCGGTGAAGCGGGCGCGCATTTCGGTAACGACATCGAGAGCAAACGAGGCCGTTTCGGTGTCGTTGCGTGTCGCGGCTTCCGTCATCAAGTCAACCGTCGCTTGACAGACCTCCGCGATCAGGGGCTTCTGACCAGACGCGACACCAAGTTCGGCGGCGGTGCTGAGCGCACGAAACGCGTCGTGGAAGCGCCGACTGTACTCTCCGCGTGGCGCTGCGAAGAGTTCGCGGCTCCACTCCAGTGCGGCCGCCGCTGCGTCGGCGCCGTACCGCTTGTGCGCTGGATGCCCGTGCTTCCAGAGGTATGCGCCAATGGTGAGCCGGATGCGCGCGCTCGGCGAGCTCATTCGATCGGCGAGGCAGCCGAGGACGTCCTCGGTTGCATCTGAGGCGCGATCTGATCCCAAGGGATCATGCCGAAGAGCGCAGTCTCCAGCGCAAGGGCGCGTACCCTGACATCGTCGGCACCGGCGGCGGCTACGGCGCCGGGGATCATCGCGTCGAAGGTGTCAAAGATGTCCTGGTCGTACATGAGCGGGTCGGCCGCCGGCGCGTCGCGCGCGGACGGGTCGAGTACGGCAGGAGCGGCTGACGGCGATAGACCATCCACAGCAATCGATCGTACGCTTGTTCGTGAATCGAGAGCCGGACATCTGACGCCGTTTCGCGCGACGCCGGGGTCCGAGGTCATGTGCTGGAGCCGGCGCGGACGATGAGTTTCCAGAAGCCGAGGTACACGCTTCCCTACTTAAACGCTGCAGTCGACGCGGCGTCACTTGCCTTGCGTATCGCGCACTGTGAGGAGATGGAAGCCGTGATCGCCGGAACGACAAGCCGCTGCTCCGAAATCGTTCGCTATCAACACGGCGAGCCACTCTCCATAGACACAGCGGCGCACCAGTTACCCGAGCCGTGGAATGGCGACATCGTGCGAGCCCCGCTCCTGTTCGTGGCGTCGAATCCATCGATCGACAGAATGGAGCGCTTCCCTACGCGTGACCGTAGAGAATGGTCCGACGTGCAGGTGCTTGAATTCTTCGGCGGTCGCTTCAAGCTCAACTCCGGACGTCCGTCGTCGCAGTACTGGCGTTGCGTTCGGATGCGCGCCGCCGAAATTCTCCGGTTAGCGCCTGCAGACGTCCGACCTGGCGAGCACTACGCCCTGACGGAGGTAGTGCACTGCAAGTCCCGCCAGCAAGTAGGTGTGTCCGCTGCCGCCGAAACGTGCTCAGCACGATACCTCGAGGCCACGTTCAAGCTGAGCACCGCGCGAATCGTCGTTGTTCTTGGCGCGGTCGCGACGAAGCTCCTATATCCGTGGCTCGGGGAACTCCGCGCGGGCGATCTGCGCGCTGACGTTGTGCTTGGAGGCCGGACTCGGGTGGTCCTCGGGCTCGCCCATCCGTCGGCCTTCGGCGGCCCTAAGACGGTCGCCAGGCTGTCCAGTGACGTCCGCCTGCGCCTCCGTAACCTCACCTTTGGATCTCTGCCGTCCCCATGAGGCAGTAGTTCGCCTGCCCCAGCTCGATCCTCGGCTCGGTGCGGAAGGCCAACTCTCCTGGGTGGCATTTGTTACGTCGTATATGAGGCACCAACGGACATGCAACCGCGGCTATTAGTCGCGCCGCAACTCTTTGATATTCGTCTCAAGCGCAGCCTTGAGCTTCTTGTACCAGCCGGCATCTCCGATTCCATCACGGTGCAACATCACCGAGATCGCCTCGGCTGCGTGTGCGATCGCCAAGCGTCGGCCCATAGAAAGCCCCCGGTCAGCGATCTCTGCTGCGTGATGGGTGTTGAAATCCGTCTGCTGTTGCACCAGTTGATTGAACGCGCCGATGTACCACAACGCCTCGTTGGCAGCCTCGATAGTTTCCTGACGTACCAAGCCCCCGTTGCCTTGGTGTTCGATCAAAGCCGTCAGCGGCTCGACGGGTACGAGCTTGACCTGCCCGTAGCCGAAGGCCATCACGTAACGAAAGTCGTCCTTGGCGCGGAAGCGTGCGGCTTGGTCGTCATAGGCGGTGAAGTAGGAGTCGCCCCAAGCGATCGCATGCGCTGCCCGCAACATTGCGAGCACCAACTCACGGTCGCGCTTTCGCGCATCTAACCGTTCCGTGCGGAAGATGAGGTAGGAGAGTGGAAGGCCAATGAATATGAGGACATCGCCGAGGAGAGCAAAGGCGGCGTTGCTCTGGCCGGTCGCGAAGGCCACCACGTCTGCGGTGATCCCCACGCCAATCAGTAGCGTGAGGCTGGCAATAAGCGCAACCCACCTCGCCTTCATTGCCGTGAATCTACCGCGAAACATCGGGGTCTCTTTGTGACGGTAGGCGTGCTACTCGCTGCGCTTCCAGTTGACCGCGGGGTGGTCGGCACAGAGCAGGGTGGCGTTGCCCAGGCCAGGCAGATAGGTCCTGGCACCACCGGAGCCGAAGGTGGTTGTCTCGACCTGCTCAGGAGTCAGCTTGATGAGCGTCAATGGGCAGGAGGCTGTGCAGGCTGGATCGTCCGCCTGCCACCAGCGGCCACCCTCAAAGTCGATCTCGGTGATCACCGTTTCTTGGCCGGTTTCCTCTTGGTCTCTGCCAGAGCAGCACCAGCCACGCTCTTGACGTTTTTGGGTGTCCTCGCATTCTCAAGGAGCTTGCCAGCCTTGGAGCCAACTTTCTTGCTGGTCGGCATCGGTCAGCGCTCCCGGCGAAGCTTATTCACTTCCCGCTCAAGCTTCTCGATGCGATGTTCCCAGGGGATAAGTCGGTTTCGGATCAGCAGCGTGATCTCCTCATCCGCGATGCGGCGCATTGCAGCGCGCATCTCCTGGGCAACTTCCTCGGCCGTGACGTTGTCTGTCGAGTTCATTGGATCCGCCTTGTCTGTTGTGTAGAGATCCGGCTTCTCCACAGTACATCCGTTCGTCTCGGCCGTCAAGCACGGTTTCGACGACGGTCGGTACCTTGTGCGAGCGGCGCGAGGAATGCCATCACTCCCGACACCCCGAGGCTATTCAGGGTAGGAATTAGGGTAGCCGCGTGAATCCCCTTCGCAGACAAGGCGTGTTTCTCGACCCCGAAGAAGTACAAGTACTGCCACGGCAAGTGAGTCAGCCCTCGATGGCTGGCCGCGCCGGCCTAGCCGGCGAGCGTCCGCGGTCGTCCGGCCGCCCTGGCACTGCGCTTCTCGACATGCAGTGATTTGTGCACCGCGTCGCTGAGATCGAAGTCCTCCGCAGGTGCGGGCCGACCCATCAAATAGCCCTGCGCTGCATCGCACCCCAGGTCGTCGACGAGCTCGAGCGCGTCGAGGTTCTCGATTCCCTCAGCGACGATCCGCAACCCGAGGGAATGAGCGAGGTCGACGGTCGAGCGAATGATCGACACGGCCCGCTTGTCCTGAGGCGCGCCGGTGAGAAAGGTGCGATCGAGCTTCAACTCGCTCACCGGAAGGCGACGTATATACGTCAGGGACGAGAAGCCAGTGCCAAAGTCGTCGATGGACAGTTCCACGCCGAGGGAGCGGAGCCGCTCCAGGACGAGCAACGCTTGCTCGGGATCCGCGATGAACGAGTCCTCGGTGATCTCGAGGGTGATGCGTCCCGGATGGACCTTGCGCTGCGTGATCAGCGCGCCGATCTTGTTGGGCAGTTCATCGTCACGCAGGCTGATCGCCGAGATGTTCACCGAAACGCCCAACTCGTATCCCGACATGGACCAATGCGCGAGCTGGACAAAGGCCTTGTCGAGGACGTCCATGGTGAACGGGCCCATGAGACCCGCATCCGCGACCAACCCGAGGAATGCCGCGGGTTGCAAGACGCCCCGCGTCGGATGGTGCCATCGCGCCAGGGCCTCGGCGCCGGTGACCATGCCGGTGGTCAGGTCGAGGATGGGCTGGTAGTAGGGCACGATCTCGCCGCGGCGCAGGGCGTCGCGTAGATCTTCCATGAGCTGGAGCCGTTCTCGAGCGTTCTGGTCGTATTGCGCCGAGTAGACCTGCCACGCGGCGTGCCCGCGCTTGGCCGCGAACATGGCCACGTCCGCCCTCTGCAGCAGTGCTTCCGGAGTGGTGCCATGCTCGGGTGCAAGCGCGATGCCGATGCTGGCATCGACGCGAAGGCTCATGCCCTCGAGCTGAAAGGGGTCGCGCAGCACCTCGCGAACACGTTCGGCCATGTCGATGGCTGCCGCGGCATCGGCCGGCGCCGAGAGCACCAGGCCGAACTCATCGCCGCCGAGGCGGGCGACCGTGCCCATGTCCCCGACAGCCGCGATGAGCCGCGGACCCAGGTCGCGCAGGACGTCATCGCCCACGTGATGCCCGAGGCTGTCGTTGATCTCCTTGAACCGGTCGAGATCGATCATGAGCACCGCGGTCGTCAGGGCGCTGCCGGGTGCGAGGCAGGCGGCAAGATGCTCGAAGAAGAACCGCCGGTTCGGCAGGCCGGTCAACTCGTCGGTTCGTGCCTCGCGTCTGCTTTCTGCAAGGAGGCGCAACTGTCGAAACGAATACGCCGACCGCGCGATGGCCAGGACGAGCGTCGCCGTGGCCAGGATGACGCCGAGCCCGAGAATTTTCGCGTGCGTGGTTGCGTACACGATGATGCCGACCGAGGTCAGCAGGAACACCACTGGGATGACGTTGGGCACATCCCCCCTGGCCGGGTCTGTGGCGCTCAATCTCATCCCCATGCCTTGCCACGCCGCGGATGCCATGAACAAGGCGCCGATCAGCCAGAGGCTGTCAAGCGGGGTACCGGTCACATACGTTCCAGACAAGACGCGCAACACGTAGACGCTGTCGGCGGCCGCGAAAATCACCAGGCCGGCGCCGAGGATCCACCAGAGACGGCCGGGACGCCAGCGGCGAACGGCGAAGACGGCGACCACCATCGTCACGAGCACCAGGTCGCCGATCGGATAGGCCATGTTCGTTGCCACGGTGATGGGGTTGCCGCTATTCAGGTTTGCGATCGGACTGATCACGAAGGTGGTTTCGAGCGCCCCTACTCCAAACGCCGCGATGACGCCGTCAACCCAGATCGTCTTGGAGGTACGTGGCACGGTCTCGCGCACCAGGAGTGCGATCCCGATAAAGGCGAGAAAAAAGAAGCCCAGGAAGCAGGCGTCGGCAATCGAGGGATATGGCACCGGGACGAAGTACTGGACCCACGTGGTCCACAGGACCGAGCCCGACGTGAACAGGAAGAGGCCGGCGGCAAGCGCTCCCCAGCCCCAGCGGCCCCGATGCCGCGCCACGGCACGCCAGGCACACAACGCCGTGGTCCCGGCATATCCGAGGTTGGCGATCACCACATCGAAGAAGAAGCTCGACGTGCCTGGCGTGCGCGTGATCGTGGATCCGAGGTACAGCAGCGTCAGCACGGCTGTCACAGCCAGCAGGCTCGAGACACCGTGGGGCCAGCGGGCGTGTCGAGATGTCGTCCCCGGAGCGGGTCGCCGTCGGGGCAAGGTTGAGCCCTCCGGCGGCGCGCGCCTCAAAAGGTGGAAGCCGCCTGGTGTGATCGTGACCATGGCAGCACGGCGCCACCTCGCTGTGGGTTCAGCCTATCCACCAGCCCGGCTTGGAACTGCCCAGCGGCGTTACGGAATCACAAGACGTCGTGCCGAAACAGGAGAGAACCGACTGCGCAGTTGCCTTGGGTCGGCCGCGCGGCCGCCGACCTACGTAGCGCCCACCCCGTCAGGCGCGCGGATCCACGACCGGTACATCGGCGTCGGCGGGAGCGCGAGCATGTGACTACCCTCACCCCGCACCAACTGCCAGCCACCCTCGTGCACATTCCAGTGATGGCGATGACAGAGCAACACCAGGTTGCTCAGCTTGATGCGGTGGGCGCCATCCACAGAAGTGCCCGTCGCCACTGACCGCGACCCCGACTCGCCGGGTGGGCATCCGTCCTAGTCGGCGCGCCGTTCGCAGTGCGGCTGAGATCCAACATGACCAGGTCTGGCGCTCGGATCGATTCGCGTGACCCTCGAGACACGACGCCTGTAGACATCGACACGCGCTTCTTCGTCTGGCAGCGCGACGGTGGTCGCTGCCGGCACTGCGGCGCCCGAGACCACCTTCACTTCGATCACGTGATCCCGCGGTCCTGGGGCGGGAGCAGAGCTTGCCGACCGCTACACAGATGACCTCGCTTCCAGCAACAGTTCAAGCGCTGGCTCACCGACGGCAGGCTCAACAACTCGAAACAGGTGCGGGAGCTCCCTGTGGTCTTGATTCGCTCAGGGCGAACTGGGTGGAGAGGCTAGATGGTGCGCCACGGATCGGGCCGACCGTGATCGGTCGCGACGAACCCGCGAAAGGTGGGTTGAGACCGATCGATCTAAGCCGTAAAAGAGTCGCGGCTGGGGTCACGCGGACGAGGCCCATAAGTCACCCCATCGTGCATCAACACACCAGAGAGTGCCTCCACCATTGCCTTTGAGGAGGTTAGCCTTGGTTCGAGCCAACTTCTTCTCTGCTTGTCACACTGGACCATCGAGGACGAGATCGAATAAGCAGAAGGAAGCTAACGGTTAGTGCGTCGTCAGCACCCCGCTGAGGGGGCATTTCGAAGGTCTACCTCAGATGACCTGGCCCCAGATCTTCCCGTTCGCGTTCCTGGCACGCTGTGCTTGAAGACCGCGGCCATCACGCCTTCACAGACGTCGTCCTCCTGCTCGATCAAAGCCTGGTAGTCGTTGAAATTCTCAAATCCCTCCTGCCAAACAAAGCTCGTTCCCCGTCGAATCGGTAGCACCGAACAGCCTTGATCAACGGATGAGCTTCGTCGATGTGTTGTTTCCAAGCCTGGAGCGCGGCTGTCAGTTCGGGTATCGTGGCGGTAACGCTGAACGTCGTAGTGGCCCAATACATGTCCGCTCGCTATCCCTCGTTGAAGTTGGCCGTGACTGGTGCGGACACGCTGGCTGTTCGCCAGCTACATTTTCTCCCATCCCAAGTCACCATTGAGCGCCTCGTACTCGGTGCAGGGCGTCAGCGTTACGTTCGCCTACGCTGGCGAACCATCTTGCGGCACAACCCCGGCGGCTGTCCGCGTCTTCTTCCAGACCGGCGGCAAATTCGCCTACACCAACTACTGGTGGGCGGACGTCACGCCGGGAAGTGCGGCTCTGGCGAACGGCCCTGGCACGCTGTCTGCCCTCGTCGATTCCGCGCAAGCATGGAGTGACTGGAACGGCCAGCCCAGCAGCGCAAATGCAGCCGCGCTCAATGCTGCGGCCGTTAACGCCACCGTCGTGGGCCTCTCTTTCGGGGGCGGCTGTTTCTTCGAGAACGGTGTCGGCACCTCGGACGGCTCGGGCAGCTTCACGCTTAGCAGCTTCACCCGTTCACCAGCGGGCGAGCACCAGGTCATGTAAGACCCGCGCCCCTTCGAACGATCGCCGTGCTGATGACCACCGCTATCGTCTGGGGAGAGCCGATCCCAGTGGCAACGACGCTGAAAATTGGCCTGCCGGGCGCGATGTCGACTCCGCAGAGACTAGGGTCGCGCGTTCTCAGCGCCGGAAGTCAACCGTCTGTTCCGGCGGCGGGAAGCCCTGCGCGAGATCAATCCCGTGAACGTCAAGCACATGCCCACGGAACCACACATCGAATGGCTCCTCGGACGAGCCCAGTCCGTGGAATGCAGCCTGAAGATCGTCCGCCTCCAAGTAGACGACAGCGACATCACCGCCGGGTGTCTGCTGGATAAACACGGCCTCTCTGGTGATACCGTGCCGCGTTCGCGAGGCCTCGAAGGCGGCCTGTCGTTCACCGTGCGCAACCGATTCCATTGCCTGGCGCTCGGTTTCCGTCTTCCCGGGAAGAATCGGTGCTACAAAAGCCACACTCTGCATCTGTTCTCCTTTTGCGCTTCGCTATCGAGAAGCGCGGCAGTCCCGCACTGTCTCAAGCGACGGTGATGCTACTCGACGCGCGGACCCGGCCGCGGCCTGGGGTTGTACTAACGATTGACGAGGTTGGCGAGATCAGTCGGCCCGCCGTGCGCCCAATGCACCAGGTGGTGAGCGATCGTCATCGACGCCGGGCGATCGCAGCCCGGCCAGACGCAGCCGCCGTCGCGGCGCCGGAGCACCGCCCGGGTCGCCCCTGAGGGGAGCCGGAACTCCCGACCGACGTCCATCGGGACCGAATCCGGGCCGAGGAGCACGCGGCGGATGCCGGCATCGCAGGCCAGCCGCTGCACGGTGGCCGCGGGGACGACTCCGCCGAACTCGAGATCGCCGCCCGGCGCACCCTTCAGGCCCTGGACGGTCTCCACTGAGGCGGTGAGGATGAGGTGGGTGCGCTGTGACGCCGTGTCGGGAATCACGCCGCGATCCAGGGCGTGCTGGACGAGCTCGACGAAGGCATCCGCGAGGCGCCGATCGAGGAGACGGAGGTCATCGACGCCGGTCGGCTTCGAGAGCGGCATAAGCGCGGTCCGCAGCTCTGCTCCGGCAACGGAGTCGAGGAAGCCGCGGATGGCGAGCATCCCGTTCTCGCACGGGATCAACTCGAGGCGCCGGCGGTTCACCGCATCGACATGCTCGTCGAGGACGGCGGTCGCATCGGCGACGTGGCGGGCGTGAGTGCAGTCGAAGCTGAACTTCCCGACCGAGTGCTCCCGCGCGAGAGCCAGGAGGGGCGCCTCGTTGAACTCCACCGCATCGACGCCGGAACGATCACGGGCAGCCCGCGCGTTGCTCGCCAGCATCTGGATGTGGCCGAGGCCGATCTGTCCCTCCTGGAGTGCGTTGACACTCTCGGGCAATGCACCGAGCTGCTCGCCGAGGGTCACTGCTCGGGCGGCTACGCTGCTCGACAGATGGCAGTTGTGGCGAACCCAGTCGATCGGGGAGACCGAACCCTGGATGTCGTACTCCTCGGTTGCCGCGAACGCCGCGGCTTCCACGGCGAAGGCAAGCTCGAGCAGATTGATGCCGTGGCGAAGGCGGACCAAGCGATCGGCGAGCTCCGCTCCCGTGAATTGCGTGACCGTGGCACCCTCAGTGAAGGCTTCGACGGCAGCGAGCAGTGTCGCCAGGGCATCCGTTTCGCCGTCGCTACTACACATATCAGTAGTGTAGAACAAACGTTCGTAAGCGTCGGGCGGCTGAGAACGGCCTCCAGCACCCCCGCGCTCAGCTGAACTTGCGCCGATCCCCCGCAGGCACTGAGCCCGACTCCACCGTCCACCGAAACCCGAACGGCAGCAACTCCGCAATCGGCACCGACTCAACACCCCCATCGACCGGGACGAGCACCCGGATCGAAGGCTGGTAGTCCAGCAGCACCTGCCGGCACCGCCCGCACGGCGGCAGGACTCCTCGCGTCCGGTCGGCGACCGCAACGATGACCTCGAGCGGCCCCACGCCCAACTCCGCGGCATTCCCAAGGAGCACCATCTCCGCACACGGCCCGCCGGTGAAGTGGTACAGGTTCACGCCCGTCACGATGAGCCCATCGGCAGCGCGCGCCGCCGCGGCAACGGTGTGGATCCGGCCGTCGCCACACCGGTCGACGATCTCCGTCGCACGCCGAACCAGCTCAAGGTCTGCGTCGTCAACCGCCTCGCCGATGCTCATCGAGCGTCCCTACCGCATCCGGATGAAGCTCGCGTTTTCCCGAAACTCGTCGAGCGTCCGCGCATCCATGTACGACATCGAGCTGCGCAATCCGGCGACGTACCGCTGCACGACATCGGCGACGTGTCCCTTGTACGCCACGATCAACTCGGCCCCTTCGATGTACTCGGGGTCCTCGCCGGCGAACTCCTGCTGCACCGAGAAGGACGCAGCGCCGCGCATGATCTTGAACTTCTTGCCGTCGACGACGAGCACCCGTCCAGGCGCCTCGTACGTCCCCGCAAGCGCCGACCCGACCATCACGCAATCCGCCCCGAGCGCAAGCAGCTTGCACATGTCCGCAGGGCTCCGAATCCCGCCGTCCGCAACGATCAACGCCCGCTCGCGAACCTGTGCGCACTCGTGCACGCTGTACGGCGTCGGCGAGTAGACGCCGGTCTCGGTCCGCGTCTCACACACCGAACCCCCAGCAATACCAACGCGAATCGCATCGACCCCGAGATCCTCGAGCCAGCGAAACGTCTCGGCCGTTGCGACATTCCCGGCGATGAGAAACACCGGCACCGACTGCTCACGCACCCACCGCACCGCTCGCGCGACCTGTTCGTGCGCGCCGTTCGCAGTGTCGAGGCACACGATCCGGCACCCCGCGTCGACGATGCGCTCGAACCGCTCACGGAAATCCCCGGTCACCCCCAGAGCGGCCGCCAACGCACCGCCTCCGGCACCGACGAGCAGCACCTGAGACGCCTGTTCGTCGATGCTCTGAAAACGAGGCAGGATCCCGAGCGCACCGTGCTCCGCAAGCGCGCGACACATCTCGACGCCACACACGTCCGGCATCGGCGAGCCCACCAACGGCACCGACAACCGCAACGGCCCGAACTCGACCGCAGGTACCGCCTCCATCCGATGCGCCAATGACGACGGCACACGCGGGACGAGCGACACATCGTCGAAGTCGAACGCGCGGGGCAGGTCGGGAAACAGCTCGCCGATCGAGGCGGGAACCGCGCCGACGGCGGGGTGCATCAGATCATTGTGAAATACTCGGCTCATGAGCGAGCTTGCCGACCGCGCCTCCGCCGTTGCCGCCCGCATCGCCGAGCTTCAGGGGCATCTTTGACCTCGACGGAAAACGCGTCCGTCTAGTCGAGCTCGACCGGGAGATCGCCGACCCGGATCTCTGGGACGACCCCCGCCGCGCCGCCGCACTCAACCAGGAGGCGTCGCGCATCCGCGATGACCTGGCCACCTGGGAATCGCTGACGCAGCGTGCCGCGGACGCCCGCGAGCTCGCCGCCCTGCTCGATGCCGAGCCCGACGAGGGCATGGCGAGCGACCTCGACCGCGAGATCACGTCCCTCGAGAAGGAGATCGCGCGCCGCGAGATCGACCTCCTCTTCAGCGACCCCTACACCGATCACGTCGCCCTCCTCAGCATCCATGCAGGCGCCGGTGGGACCGACTCCCAGGATTGGGCCGCCATGCTCCTGCGCATGTATCTGAACTGGTGCGAGCAGCACAAGATGCCGGTCGAGTTCCTCGAGGAGACGGTGGGGGATGAGGCGGGCATCAAGTCGGCGACCATCCGCATCTCAGGTCCGCGCGCCTACGGTCTGCTCAAGGGCGAACACGGCGTCCATCGCCTCGTTCGCATCAGCCCGTTCGACGCCGCCCATCGCCGCCACACGTCGTTCGTCCTCGTCGAGGTGACACCCGAGATCGAGGACACGGTCACCGTCGAGATCGATCCCGACGACGTTCGCACCGACGTGTTCCGGTCGAGCGGCGCCGGTGGACAGCACGTCAACAAGACGTCGTCCGCAGTCCGGCTCACCCATATTCCGACGGGTGTCGTCGTCACGTGCCAGAACGAGCGCTCGCAGCAGCAGAACCGCGATGTTGCCTGGCGAGTGCTCCGCTCGCGGCTGCTGGCCCTCCAGCAGGCCGCCCACGCCCAGAAGATCGCCGATCTCAAGGGCGAGCTGATTGCCGCCGAGTGGGGCAGCCAGATCCGCTCCTATGTCCTCAACCCCTACACGATGGTCAAGGACCACCGAACGAACGTCGAGGTCGGCAACGCCCAGGCAGTGCTCGAAGGAGGCATCGATCCGTTCATCGAGGGGTATCTGCACTGGGCCGCTGATGAGGAAGCGGTATCGAAGGCATCCTGATCGCAATACCGAGCCCGGGCCGGTACGAAAGTGACCGTCCTGTGAAATTCGACGGGAGTCTGGCGGAACCCCGGTTTATACTGGCCGCCGACTCAGTAGCGATCCCAGAAACCATCTTATGAATACATCGCCCCAGGGGGCAGCCTGGTGAGCGTGGCAGTCGCTGAACGATCTGCGGCCCCGCCTCAGCACGCGTTGCGCCCAGTCATCTCCTTTCACGGCGTCAGCAAGGTCTACCCGAACGGAACGGAGGCCCTGCGCGACGTTGATCTGGCGATCCATCAAGGCGATTTCTGCTTCCTCGTCGGCGCGAGCGGCGCCGGCAAGTCGACGCTGGTCCGTCTCCTCATTCGCGATGAGGCGCCGTCGACGGGGCGCATCTTCGTCGAGGGACAGGAGATCAGCCGGATGTCGCGGCGCAAGCTCCCCAAGCTACGGCGCAAGTTCGGCATCGTTTTTCAGGACTACAAGCTCCTCAGCCGGCGCACCGTCGCGCAGAACGTCGCGTTCGCGTTGCAGGTGACCCGCCCCGGCCAGCGCCATATGCGCGAGAAGGTCGAGGAGGTGCTCTGGATCGTCGGTCTCGAGGACAAGCTCGACACGTTCCCCGATGAGTTGAGCGGTGGTGAGCAGCAGCGCGTCGCGATTGCGCGCGCGCTCGTGCACCGGCCGCGCATCTTCCTCGCGGACGAGCCCACCGGTAACCTCGACCCCGACACGTCGTGGGGCATCGTGCAGTTGCTCCTGCAGATCAATCACCGCGGTACCACGGTGCTCATGGCGACGCACAACCGTGAAGTCGTCGACCTCGTCCGCCGTCGCGTCATCGCGATCGAGGGCGGACGCGTCGTCCGCGATGAAGCCGAAGGTCAGTACCTGCGCGAAGGAACCGCAACACTGTGAGGCAGGTCGCCGCCTCGCTCTGGTTTGCGTTGCACAGCGCGGGACAGAACTTCCGGCGCAATCTCGGTGTCTCGCTCGCGGGCGTTTTCACCATGGGGCTGATCATCTTTCTCGTCGGCGGTGGACTGCTCTTCACGCACTCGGTTGACACGGTGCTGCAGTCGCAGGAGCAGAACGCGAGCCACCTCAAGATCTACATCTCGGACAACGCATCGCTTGCGGCCATCGCCAATTTCGAGAGCCGTCTGAAGAATGACCCGCGCGTCATCTCCGTCAGCTTCGAGAACAAGGACCAGGCCGCGCAGCAGGCGTCCCAGAATCCCGACATCTCACAGGCGCTCAGCGTGCTTGGCAGCAATCCGCTCCCCGCGTCGCTCAACCTCGTCGTCCGGAAGCTGACCGACTTGAGCCAGTTCAACGCGATGGCGGCGGCAACGCCGATCGTCGACAAGACAACACCGACCGACTACAACTCCGACGTCATCTCCAAGCTCAACGCGGTGATCACCATCATCGAGTGGGTGGGCGCGATCATCGCGGTGATCCTGATGACGATCAGCATCGTCATCATCATGAACACGATCCGCACGGCGGTCTACGCGCGCCGTACCGAGATCGAGATCATGAAGCTCGTCGGTGCCACCGACTGGTTCGTGCGCTGGCCGTTCATCCTCGAGGGCATGCTCGGCGGATTGTTAGCCGCGATCTTCTCCGGGGCGGTCGTCTATGCCGCATATCGCGTGTTCGTGCAGGCGGCGCAGGGCCATCTCTTGAGCGTGCCGTTTGACGGCCGCTACACGGTCACGCTGCTCGCGTTCCTGCTCATCGGTGGTGTTGCTGTCGGTGCCTTCGGGAGTTTTCTCGGCGTCAGGCGTTTCCTCTCAGCGTGAGTTCCGGGACCCTGGTTCGCGGCATCGTGTCGCTGACCGTAGCGACGTCGCTCTTCGCCATCGCACAGCCGACCGCGGCTGATCAGATCACCGAGCACATCAGTCGGGAGCAGCAACAGCTCAACCAGGCCAAGTCGGCGATCGCATCGCTCAAGGCGCAGATCGCCGCGGCACAGAATCAAGAAACGGCGCTCGCCTCGATCATCACCGGCCTCAATCACCAGATCGGTGCGACGCAGGCTCAGGTCGGGTCAGCACAGGCGAAGCTGGCCGCGATCAACACGCGACTGGCCACCGCGCAGACGCAACTCGCCGACGCGCGCACGCTGCTCGGCACCGAAGAGCAGCAACTTTCGCAGGAGCTCGTCGTCTACTACGAGTTCGAGAACGAATCGACGCCGCTCAGCAACCTGCTGACATCGGGCAGCTTCAACGAATTCTGGACGGACGTCATCGACGGGGGCCGCATCAGCGCGCGTGAGGTGCAGACCCTCGACACCGTCACCGCGCAACGCGATGCGGTGCAGACCGATGTCGCGCGAATCAGCAGTGACCAGCAGCAGCAACAGCAACTCCTCGGGCAGCTGTACGTCATCGAGCAGACGCTCGACGACGACCTCTCAGCACGGACCGAAGCGGTCGCCTACCTCAAGCAGATCCAGGCTCAGGACGAGCGCAGCGCGCAGGAGTGGGAGGCCGCCGAGAACACCATCAACGGGCAGATCGCGCAGCTGCAGAAGGAGGAAGCCGCGGCGCGGGCCGCCGGCGGTGGCAGCGGCCACTTCATCTGGCCCGACACCGGTCCCATCAGTCAGGGATTCGGGTGCACGCCGTACCCGTTCGAGCCGTATGACGCGGCCTGCCCGCAGAAGCACTTCCACAACGGGCTCGACATTGCCGGCGCCTGCGGCAACCACATCATCGCGGCCAACTCGGGCATCGCCTACATCGAACCGTACGAGCCGTACGGCTTCGGGCACTACATCATCATCGTCAACGGCAACGGCTGGCAGACCCTCTACGGGCACCTGGCGAGCTTCGCGATCCACAACGGTCAGACGGTGGCGAGGGGTCAGCTCATCGGCTACGAAGGGACGTCGGGCAACTCGACGGGATGCCATCTGCATTTCGGCGTGAACCACAACGGTCAGTGGGTCAACCCGCGCCAGTACCTCGCGTAGGCGCCCCCTATCGTCGCGCGCGGTTTGCCCTGTAGTACCCGCCGATATACTCAGCCGCTGTGGCCGAACGTTTCGACATCGCCATCCTCGGCGGCGGGATGGGCGGGTATCCGGCGGCGATCCGTGCGGCTCAACTGGGCCTGCGCGCCGTCCTCGTTGAAGAGGACAAGGTCGGCGGGACCTGCCTGCATCGCGGCTGCATCCCCGCCAAAGCATTGCTCCAGAGCGCTGCGCTGCTGGACGAGCTCGGCCACGCCGCGGCATTCGGCGTCACCACGGGTGACGTCAGCTTCGACTACGCGGTAGCGGGGCACCGGCGCGACCAAGTCGTCAGCCAGCTCCACCGGGGCGTCCAATTCCTCCTGCGCAAGAACAAGGTCAGCGTCGTCAGCGGACGCGGCGTCCTGGCCGGCGCAGGTCGCCTCAGCGTCACCGCCGCCGGCGGCGAGACGACCGACGTTGAGGCCGATGCGGTGATCATCGCCACCGGGTCGCGACCGAAGCAGCTGCCCGGGGTTCCCGCTGACGGCACCGCCGTGCTCACCAGTGACGAGGCCCTCAAGCTGAACAAGGCCCCCGCGTCGGCCATCGTGCTCGGCGCCGGTGCGGTCGGGGTTGAGTTCGCGTCGCTGTATCGCAGCTGCGGTGCCGAGGTGACGCTGGTGGAGATGCTGCCGAGCCTCGTCCCGCTCGAGGACGCCGACATCGGCGGGGAGCTGCAGCGCCAGTTCGAGGCGCGCGGCATCACCTGCCTCACCGGGCATCGCCTCGATCTCGGCTCCGTCGAGCGCACCGACGGCGGAGTCAGCGTGACCGTCGCGGGGCCGGACGGCAAGGAGCAGCGCCTCACCGCCGAAGTGCTGCTCGTCGCCGTCGGCCGTGCCGCCAACGTCGAGAACATCGGCATCGAAGGCACGGGCGTCGTCGTGGAGCGCGGAGTCATCGCTGTCGACGCGATGCTGCGCACCGGCGAGGCCGGAGTCAGCGCCGTCGGGGATGTCGTCGGCGGCTTTCAGCTCGCGCACAAGGCGCTCCACGAAGGCGTCCTGGCCGTCGAGGCCATCGCCGGGCGCGATCCGCATCCGCTCGACCCGCGACTCGTGACGCGCACCACCTACTGCACGCCGCAGATCGGTTCCCTCGGTCTGAGCGAGGCAGAGGCACGTGCCGCCGGCCATGACGTGGCCATCGGCAAGATGCCGTTCCTGGGCAACGGCAGGGCCGTCATCTGGGGTGACACGGACGGCTTCTGCAAGGTCGTCTCCGACAAGACGTCGGGCGATGTGCTCGGTGTGCACCTCATCGGCCACGAGGTGACCGAGCTGATCTGGGGACCGGCGCTCGGCGGCCTCCTCGAAGGCACTGCATTCGAGATGGGACACGCAGTCGCGCCACACCCTACACTCAGTGAAGTGCTCTCAGAAGCTGCGCTTGCCGTGAGTGGGGAGGCGATCCACATTTGAGCGGCGATGGAGCGTTCGAGGCAGCGTCGTCGGTGACAGCTTCGATCGGAGGGATGGGCCGGCAATGGCGATGACCAAGACAGAGACCAAAGCGCGGGCGGGGCTCGATGCGGAGACCCTTCGCCTCATGTACCGGCATATGCTCCGTTCGCGCCTGACGGACGAGCGGTTGTGGGTGCTGAACCGCCAGGGACGAGCGCCGTTCTGGATCTCCGCGGAAGGCCATGAAGCAGTTCAAGTCGCCTTTGGCATGAACCTGAAGCCGGCCTATGACTGGGTCGCTCCCTATTACCGCGACCTTGCGCTCACGCTCGTGCTCGGCATGACGCCGAAGGATCACATCCTGTCGGGGCTGCAGCGCGCTGACGATCCCAACAGCGGTGGCCGCCAGATGCCCGCGCATTATGGCTGCCGGCGGCTCAACATCATCAGCACGGGCTCGTCGATCGGCACGCAGCTCATCCATGCGACGGGCATCGCGCTGGCGTCGCAGATGCGCGGGGAGGATGCGGTCACGTTCACGTCGATCGGCGAGGGCGGCACGAGTGAAGGTGACTTCCACGAGGCGTTGAACTTCGCCGCGACCAAGAAGCTCGCCGTGATCTTCCTCGTGGAGAACAACGGCTTCGCGATCAGCGTGCCGTGGCAGAAGCAGATGCCCACGCAGGACGTCGCCGATCGCGCCAAGGGATACGGGATTCCCGGCGTCGTCGTCGACGGCAGCGACGCCATCGCCTGCTACGCGGCCGCACGTGAGGCGGTGAAGCGCGCGCGCCGTGGCGACGGTCCGACGCTCGTCGAGGCCAAGGTGCTGCGCCTCACCTCGCACAGTTCCGACGACGACCAGCGCCGCTATCGCAGCCGCGAAGACCTCGAGGCCGACAAGGAGCGCGATTCACTGCTCCGGTTCAAGGCGACGCTGGAAGAGCTCGGTGTGCTGCACCCCGGCGATGCGGAGGAGATGCGCGCGGAGCTCGTCCTCGAGCTGGATCGCGCCACCGAGGAGGCAGAGGCGGCGCCGATGCCGGCGGCCGACACGGCGATGCGCCACGTGTACGCCGAAGAGGGTGACTGGCGTGGCTGAGAAGACGTACATCGAGGCCATCCGCGACGGCATCCGCGAGGAGATGCAACGCGATGGCCGGGTCATGATCCTCGGTGAGGACGTCGGTGCCAAGGGCGGCGTGTTCGGCGTCACCGAGGGCCTCCAGAAGGAGTTCGGCCAGGAGCGGGTTCTCGACAGCCCGCTCGCGGAGTTGTTGATCGTCGGCGTCGCCATCGGCGCTGCAATGAACGGACTGCGGCCGATCGCCGAGATTCAGTTCCAGGATTTCATCATGCCGGCGATGGACCAGATCGTCAGCGAAGCCGCGAAGATGCGCTACCGCAGCAACGGCGACTGGGGCGTGCCGATGGTGTTGCGCTCACCGTTCGGCGGGGGAGTGCACGGAGCGCTCTATCACTCGCAGTCGATCGAGGCGATCTTCGCGCATATCCCGGGACTGCGCGTTGTGGTGCCGTCGACGCCATACGACGCGAAGGGCATGATCATCGCCGCGCTGCGCGATCCGGATCCGGTGCTCTACTTCGAGCACAAGCGCTGCTACCGCGCCATCAAGGGCGATGTGCCCGAGGGCGATTACACCGTCCCGCTCGATCGCGCGCGCGTCGCACGGGAGGGCTCGGATATCGCGGTGTTCAGCTACGGGATGATGGTGCACACGTCGCTCGAGGCGGCCGATCGCCTTGCTGCAGATGGGTTTTCCTGCGAGGTGACCGATCTGCGCTCGTTGCGTCCGATCGACCGTGCAGCGATCGTCGCGAGCGCGCGCAAGTGCGGCAAAGTGCTCGTCGTGCAGGAGGCGAACCTCGCGGTGAGTGTCGCTGCCGAGGTCGCGGCGATCATCGCCGAGGAGTGTTTCGATTACCTCGATGCACCGGTGATGCGGCTCGGTGGTCCGGAGATCCCGGCCATGCCGTACTCGCCACCGCTCGAGGAGTTCTATCTCGTCACGCCGAACAAGGTCGAGGCGAAGCTGCGCGAGCTCGCCGCGTACTGAACCCGAACACGAGGACGTCCACCGCATGTCTATGACCGTCACGATGCCGCAACTCGGTGAGAGCGTTACCGAAGGGACGATCGCGCGCTGGCTCAAGCAGCCCGGCGATCCCATCGCCAAGTACGAGTTGATTGCCGAGGTCATCACCGACAAGGTGAACGCGGAGATTCCCGCGCCTGCCGACGGCGTGATGTCCGAGCTCATCGCCGCCGAAGGAGCAGTGGTGCCCGTCGGCCAACCGATTTGCTCCATAGATGTCGCCGGAGCGGGCGCAGACGCGGCTCCGGCCGATGTGTCTGTGCCCGATGCGACGGCGACGGTCGGGATGTCCGCTCCGGCGACTCCCCAGGCTATGTCGCCTCCGCAGACATCCCAACCGTCGCTTGCGCCGACTGCGACATCGGCCGGCGCGTCTGCTCCCGACCAGGCTCCGTCAGTTCCGGCCTTGCCAGAACCTGAGCAGGGCGGCCCGGAGAGTGGCGAGGCGAGTGTGGCTGCGGCGGTGTCAGCTTCGTTGTCGGGCCCGCAAGCGCCAGCGGCGGGGTCCGGTGCTGGAACGGGTGACGGCGGTTCGGGGAACGGGGCGGGGTATCACCTGACGCCTGCCGTGCGGATGCTCGTTCGGGAGCATGGAGTTGATCTCGGGCAGATCGCCGGGAGCGGGCTCGGTGGGCGAATCACCAAGAAGGACGTGCTGGAGTACGTGCAGCAGCGCGACGCCGGCGAGGGCGCCTCGGCCCGGCCGGCCGGGATCCCCGCTCCGGCGACTCCCCAGGCTCTGTCGCCTGCGCAGGCAGCCCAGCCGGCTCAGTCGGCGCCGACCAGCGTCGCGCAGACTCCGCCGGCCTCGCAGGCTGTTGCGGCGACGCAGCCCGCGCAAGCGCCGGCCACGCAGCCTTTGCCCGCATCGTTCGGGAGTGGGGAGGGGGACACGGTTGTTCCGCTCACGCCCGTTCGCAAGGCTATTGCCGATCACATGGTGCGCAGCCGTCAGACCTCGCCACACGCGTACGTCATGGTCGAGGTCGACATGTCCAACGTCTCGCGGATCCGCGATCGCGAGAAGGCGGCGTTCGAGCAGCGGCACGGCGTCAAGCTGACCTTCCTGCCGTTTGTCGCACAGGCGGTGATCGAGGCCCTGCAACGGCATCCGACGCTGAACGCGTCGTGGAGTGACGCGGGCATCGTCGTCAAGCGAAGCATCAATCTCGGTATTGCGGTTGCGCTCGAGGACAACCTCATCGTGCCCGTGGTGCGTGATGCGGATCGGCTGAGCATCTCAGGCCTGGCCACCACGATGGCCGACCTCGGCGCACGCGCCCGGAGCAACCATCTCAAGCTCGATGAGGTGCAGGGCGGGACCTTCACCCTCAACAACACCGGCGCGCTCGGCGCGGTGATGACCCAGGCGATCATCAACCAGCCGCAGGCGGCGATCATGACGATGGATCTCGTCGTCAAGCGGCCGGTGGTCGTCGGCGACGCGATCGCCATCCGCCCGATCATGAATCTCGGCCTCTCGTTTGATCACCGGATCAACGACGGTCTCCAGGCGACCCGATTCGTCATCGCCGTTCAAAAACTCCTCGAAGGCATCGACCCGACCGGAACCCTCGTTTAGTCAGTCCTGGCTATCATCTGGAGGAACGATGATCGAGCACGGCACTTTCGATGCATGGGGGCTTCGGACCCCACCCGCGTGGGCGAAACGCGCTCTCGAGAAGGGCATCATCGACGAGCGTCGCTTTCAGGCCTTGATCCGCGTCGCCGCCGAAGAGCCGTCGACCGCGAGGCGGACGCCCCGCCACCCCGGAAGCTGCTCCTGCCGGCGCCGGCCGACCCGTTCCTGCACTCGCTGGCGGGCCTGAGAAGCCGGTCTCCGAGGTCGGAACCAGGTCGGCTGCTGCGTCAGTCGGGATCCTGGTGCGGGTAGCGCCACTCTGTCGGTGGCACGAACGTCTCCTTGATCGCTCGCGGCGCCACCCAGCGCAGCAGGTTGAGCGCTGAGCCCGCCTTGTCGTTGGTTCCGCTCAGACGCGCCCCGCCGAAAGGCTGCTGTCCGACGACTGCGCCCGTCGACTTGTCATTGATATAGAAGTTGCCGGCCGCGTAGCGCAGGCGGCTCGACGCCTCGTCAATGGCACGCCGGTCCTCGGAGAAGATGGCTCCGGTGAGCGCATATTGCGAGGTGTGGTCAACGAGGTCGATCACCGAGTGCCACTCGCTGTCGGGATACGGGTACACGGCGAGGATCGGCCCGAAGAGCTCGCGCTTGAAGAGATCGTGCTGCGGGTTCTGACTCGCATAGATCGTCGGATGCACGAACCAGCCGACCTCCGAGTTGCTCTCGCCGCCGGCGATGAGCTCGAGGTCGGGAGCAGTACGGGCCTCGGTGAGCACGGCCTCGTGCTTGCGGAACGCCGGCTCATCGATGACCGCTCCCATGAAGGTGCTGAACTCCGCAGGATCGCCGACACGAATCTCGGCGGTCGCGGCGGCCAGCGGCTCGCGCAGCCGCTCCCACACCGACTGCGGGATGTATGCCCGCGACGACGCGGAGCACTTCTGTCCCTGGTACTCGAACGAGCCGCGGAGGAGCCCGACCAGGAGTGAGTCAACCGACGCCGACGGATGCACGAGGACGAAGTTCTTGCCGCCGGTCTCGCCGACCAGACGTGGATACGTCCGGTATCCGCCAAGATTGGCGGCAACGTTCGTCCAGAGGCTCTGAAACGTGTCCGTCGATCCGGTGAAGTGGATGCCCGCGAGCGATGGGTGCTTGACTGCCGCTTCTGACACCGCGGCGCCCGGTCCCGCGACCATGTTGATGACCCCGGGCGGCATGCCCGCCGCCTCGAAGATCTCCATGATCACCTTGGCCGCGAGGAGCGCCGTGGTGGCCGGCTTCCACACGACGGTGTTGCCCATGATCGCGGGCGCTCCGGCGAGGTTGCCGCCGATCGAGGTGAAGTTGAACGGGCTGATCGCGAGCACGAAGCCCTCGAGCGCGCGGTGCTCCATGCGGTTCCACTGCCCCGGCGGCGACACGGGCTGCATCTCCTGGAGCTCTTCTGCGAAGTGCACGTTCCAGCGCCAGAAGTCGACGAGCTCGCAGGCGGCGTCGATCTCCGACTGATGGACGCTCTTGCTCTGGCCGAGGATCGTCGCTGCATTGAGGCGGTCGCGGAACGGCCCGCTCAGCAGGTCCGCCGCACGGAGGAACACCGCGGCGCGCGTCGCGAACGGGGCCGTCGACCAGTCGTGACGTGCTGCCAGGGCGGCGTCGACTGCCCGCCGGACGTCGGCCGTGGTTGCCACACGAGACTCCGCCAGCTCGAGCGTGTGCCGGTGAGGAGCCCGAACCGTGATCTGGTCACCCTCGCCATCCACCCACTCCCCATTGATATGCAGCTGCACCTGGTGTGGGGCGGTCGCCTGCATGTCATTGACAGTGCGACGGAGGCTGGCCCGCTCGGCAGATCCAGGGGCATACAGCGATACGGGCTCGTTTCTCGGTGGGGGGGTACTCATCGGGGCGATTGTGGCGCAGCGAGTGTGTAGAGTGAAGTGCAGCTATGGACCAGATCCGTTTGCGGCCCCTGCCCGTGGCGGACACCAGGCCGCTGCATCAGCGGCTCCTCCCCGAGGGGGTCGACCGGCGCCCCGAGTGGCTCACCGTGAAGCTCCCGGTGGGCGACGGGTATTCGCAGATCAAGGGGATCATGCGCGGCCAGCAGCTCAACACCGTCTGCGAGGAGGCTCGCTGCCCGAACATCGCGGAGTGCTGGGGGCATGGCACGGCGACGTTCATGATCCTTGGCGACGTCTGCACGCGAGCCTGCGCGTTCTGCGCGGTGAAGAGCGGCAAGCGAGGCGGCGAGATCGACTGGGACGAGCCACGCCGCGTGGGCGAGGCCGTTCGGTCGATGCAGCTGCGCCACGCCGTCGTCACCTCTGTCGACCGTGACGATCTTCCCGATGGCGGCGCCGGCGTGTTCGCGGCGACCATCCAGAGCATCCGGGCGATGGCCCCGGGGACGACGATCGAGGTCCTGACGCCCGATTTCCAGGGCGACCACGATGCGCTCCGGATCGTCATGGCCGAGAAGCCGGAGATCTTCAACCACAACGTCGAGACCGTCGGCCGCCTCTACCGGCGGGTGCGGCCGAAGTCCGAGCTCAAGCGCAGCCTCGAGCTCCTGCGCGTCGCCAAGCAGGTCGAGCCCCGAAGCCGTACCAAGTCCGGCCTCATGGTCGGTCTCGGCGAGGAGATGCCCGAGGTCAAGGAGTTGCTCGACCAGATGCGCGAGCACAACATCGAGATCATCACCATCGGCCAGTACCTCCGGCCGTCGCTCAAGCATCACCCGCTCATCCGCTACTGGCACCCCGACGAATTCGCGGAGCTGAAGGCGTACGGCAAAGCACTCGGGTTCGCCCACGTCGAGTCCGGCCCGCTTGTTCGTTCGAGCTATCACGCCCACGAGCAGGCGGTCGCTGCCACCGCTGGATGAGCGAGACGGCGGTGGCTCCGGCATTGCGCTGGGCCTGGCTCGGGACCCTCGGGTACACGGAGGCCCTGGCACTGCAGCGATCAATCGCTGTCGCCCGGCGAAGCGGCGAGCTCGCTGATGACGCGCTGCTCCTGCTCGAGCATCCCCCCGTCTACACGATGGGCCGCCAGGGCGAGGCGCGCCATCTCGGCGAGGGGCCGGAGGCACTGATCGAAGCGGGCGCCGAATTCGTCGAGGTCGATCGAGGCGGCTCCGTGACCTTCCACGGGCCGGGCCAGCTGGTCGCCTACCCGGTTGTCCGGCTCGCCGGGATCTTCCCGATCCCGGGCCACCACGCCCACGGCGACGTCATCCGCTATCTCCGGGCGCTCGAGAGCGGGCTCATCGCCACTGCGGCCACCTACGGCGTCGAGGTGACCCGGCGGCCACCGTGGACCGGGGTGTGGTCGGGAGATCGCAAGCTCGGCGCCATCGGCGTCAAGCTCGCCGGAGGGGTGACGACACACGGGGTCGCCCTGAACGTCGCGACCGACCTTTCATGGTTCGACCGAATCGTGCCGTGCGGCATCGACGGCTCGGGCGTCGCATCGCTGGAGACCCTCGGTGCCCCGGGGCAGACGCCCGAGGAGGTCGCGCCGGTGCTCGCGGGCGCGATGGCAAGGGCGTTCGGATTGCGGCTGGAGCCGGCGGGTCCACTGGCGTCGCTGTTGCAGCGGGGCATGCCGTCCGCTTCTGCGGCCTGAGCCAAGGCTCTTTCTAACCGGACCGCAGGCGCGCTCTCCGGATTTTCTCAGCGCCGTCTCCGCGCGGTCTCAGGTCGGCGTGCAATGCCGATGGTTGGATGGGTGCATCCCCTCCGGACATCGCAAGGAGACTTCGCATGACCCATCTCAGCGCGCACAGGAACGCCATCCTGGGCCTGCTCGCCATGACCGCGATCGCGGGATGCGCCACCGCCGTCCACGGCTCCTCCAGCGCCGCGACACCCGCGAGCGTCTCAGCGGCAGCCGCCGTGTCGACGGCACATCCGGCAGCCGGCAGCAGCAGCGCTGTCGATCAGCAGGTCAACAGCATCGACAACCAGCTCAGCTCCATCGACGGGCAGATCAAGGCTGCCAACGCCGGGCTGAGCAGCAGTGAAGGAGATCCAGCCCAGTGAACACGCGAACGATCGCGCGTGGCGTAGCCACGCTGGCGCTCACCGCCGGACTCGGCCTTGCCGGCTCGGTCGCCGTCGACGCTGATACGACACCGGTGCCATCACCGTCGGCGGCGCCCACGACAGCGCCGACCCCGGCGCCGCACACCGTTGGTCTCGCCGCACTCAAAGTTCGCTGCAACAGCGCAGTGCAGCGCCGGCTCGGGACGCTCGGCGCCGACGACATCTTCGTCAAGCAATCGACTGCGCTGACGAGCGCGGATCAGACGGCGCTCGAGAGTCAGATCGGCGCTGATGAGTTGGGGCTCACCGCGCTCGACAAGACCATTCAGGGAGACACGACCTTCGCGCAGGCGCACGCGGACTGCGAGCGCATCGTGACCGGTTACCGCGTGTACGTCATGGAGGATCCGAAGATTCACGAGGTCATCGCTGCCGACGGTGTGAGCAAGGTGAACGCGACCTTCGAGACGCTCATCCCGGAGCTGCAATCGTTGATCAATGCGTCGTCGGTTTCGGCGACCGTCAAGGCGCAGGCGCAGGCCGACCTCAACGACCTCGCGAGCAAGGTCAACGCGTCACACACCTCAATTTCGGGCGTTACCGCGTCGGTCATCCATCTCACGGCCGCCGGCTGGCCCGGCAACGAGGTTGACCTGAAAAGCGCTCGCTCGAACATCGGCACGGCCCGCACGGACCTCGCCGGTGCGCGTAGCGACGTCAATCACATCCTCCGGTTGCTCGGCGAATAGCAGCCTCCCCTTTCATGCCCAAGGGTGGTCCCGTCGTGGGACCGCCCTTGCGGCGCATCGCGAAATTCTCAGGTAGTCACCACCGGGTAGCAGGCACACGAACATGTGTTCCTCTATGCAAACGGGACACAGATCTGTAGGATCGCGACCACAGGACGTCCATCTGTTCGGTCCGACTCACCCTACGTCACATCAAACCCCCGAACCCGGTGGACGCCCCGGGGGAGCGTCATGGCCACCTTCGTCCGAAACCGCGTCCTCAATCAACTGGTGTGGTCAGCAGAAGAAGAACGGCTTCGGGTGCAGCGACGCGAAACGCTGTGCGAGCTCGACGGCCTGCTGACCCAGCTCGAAGAAGTGAACCTTCGCGGGGGACCCATCCCGACACGAGTGCTCGTCGCGTTGCGCCGTCGCGGGGTCGTCTTCCGTCCGCGCACGTCCGCCGCCGAGCTGATCGAGGCGGTCTTCGCAGTCCAGGAGCGCTTCATGCGCCAGCCGGATGGAATGCAGCGCAACGAGGCAGTGCACACGGCGACGGCGGAGTTGCGGGGACGGCTCGCCTCCTGACCGTTACGCTGCGGGGGTGGACGTCGACGCAGCCCGTCGCGCTGCCGGTGCAGCGGCAGTGCCCCTTGTCGCCGAGGGCATGCGTGTCGGCCTCGGCACCGGGACGACGGCGCACTGGTTCATCGTCGGGCTGGCCGAGCGGGTTCGCGCCGGTCTGACGATCCGTGCCGTCGCCACGTCGCAGGCGAGCGCCGCGCTCGCTGCGGCACATGGCATCACGGTTGAGGACCTCGGCGCTGATGGCCTCGACATCGCGGTGGACGGCGCCGACTCGGTCGATCCCGCGCTGCGACTCATCAAAGGAAGGGGGGGCGCGATGGTGCGCGAGAAGATCGTCGCCGGCGCCGCTGCGCGTTTCGTCGTGATCGTCGACGACTCGAAAACATCGCCCGTGTTGCGCGGCCGGGTCCCTGTCGAGGTGATCCCGTTCGGGAGCATTCGGACGGTTCGTGTGCTGACGGACCGGACCGGGCTTGGCTTCACGCTGCGCGCCGGCGCCGACGGCGGCCTCTTCCAGACCGACAACGGCGATTACATCGCGGACAGCGACGAGGCGGCCATCGACGATCCGGAAGCGCTCGCCCGGGCGATCGAGACGACGCCGGGCTGCGCCGGCCACGGACTGTTTCTCGGCATGGCCGAAATGGTCATCGTCGGGCATGCCGACGGCACAGTGGACCGGCTCACAGCGCCCTGAAGCGGCACTCCCCGGTGCGCGCGGCGATACAGTCCATTCGGGCGGATAGCTCAGCTGGTTAGAGCGCCTCGCTTACACCGAGGAGGTCGCGGGTTCGAGCCCTGCTCCGCCCACGCCGTCGACTGTCCGGGCATTTGTCACTCACTCGAAAGGATCATGGCCCGACGATCAACGCGATGGCTGCGGTATGGGTATTCGATGGGAGTCGCGCGTCATGAGACGGCGCCTGTTGAGCAAGCCCTTCATCATCGGCGTCGTCGTCGTGGTCGTTCTTGCCGGAGTTGGAACGTTCTTCCTCACGCGCGGCGACGCAGCCAGTGTCTCGTATCGGACGTCGACGGCGACACTCGGCACGGTGACGCAGACCGTCTCGCTCTCCGGGAATCTCGCGCCCGACGGCGAGACCGACCTCGACTTCGAGGGCGCCGGCAAGGTGACGTCGGTCAACGTGCAGTCCGGCCAGACAGTCGCCGCCGGTCAGGTCCTGGCAACGCAGGATCCATCGAGCCTCGACGCGAGTCTCCTGCAGGCACAGGCGACTCTCACCTCCGCGAACGCCAAGCTGTCGCTCGATCGTGCAGGCGCGACCGCGTCGAGCCTCACGCAGGCGGAGGGTCAGGTCAGCAGCTCCAACGTGCAGTACGAGACGGCGGTGACGAGCCTCGCCGACACCAAGGCCGTCAACGCGGAGATGGTGAGCCAGGCGTACAGCGCGTACACCCAGGCGCAGCAGACTGCCACCACTGACGGCTGCAGCACATCGTCGACGACTCCACCGTGCCCGCAGGACGAGCAGACCCTCAACCAGGATTTCGCGACATGGCAAGCCGACGAGGTCAAGGCTGCGCAGAGCGACGATCAGGCGCAGGGTCAGGTGAATGCCGACAAGGTGCAATGGCAGAACGCCGAAGCCTCGCTGGCGGCGCTCAAGTCGGGATCGACCACCGCACAACAGATCGAGATGGATCAGAGCCAGGTCGACATCGCAGAGGTTGGCGTCACCAATGCTGAGGCTGCCGTCGCCGCCACGACCCTCAAGGCGTCCAGCGGGGGCATCGTCGAGGAAGTCAACGTGACCTCGGGTGAGGAGGTCGCGACTGGCGGCACAGGCGGCGCCTCAGCATCGGGCTCGTCCAGCCACGCGATCGTGATCATCACGCCTGGCGTGTTCGAGGTCACCGGATCGGTGAGCGACGCACTTGTCAACGAGATCGCCGTCGGGCAGACAGCCGAGGTTGTGGCTGCCGGGTCGAGCGATGCTGTCGCAGGCAAGGTGACCGAGGTCGCGGAAGAGGCGACGGTGACGTCCGGCGTCGCGACGTTTCCGGTGACCGTCGTGCTGAGCGGCGCAAGTCCGTCGCTCCGGCCGGGCATGTCGGCGTCGGTGAGCGTGGTCATCAACCAGGTGGTCGGGGTCGTCACCGTGCCGACGAGCGCGGTGCACACGACCGGTGCCGGCAGCACCGTCTCGCTGTACGTCAACGGCAAGCCCGATCCGGTAGCGGTCACCGTCGGCGCGGCTGACGCGACCCGTACACAGATTCTCAACGGCGTCAAGGCCGGTGACGTGGTGGTCATCGCGACGATCACGAGCACGATTCCGTCGGCGACCGGCGCGACGGGCCGCACCCTGACGGGCGGCGGCGGGTTTGGTGGCGCCGGCGGCTTCGGCGGCGGCGGCACAGGCCGCGCGGGCTGACGTGGCCGCGGAGATCATCCGCCTCGTCGACGTGTGCAAGATCTACGGCGAAGGCGACGCAGAGGTGCGAGCGGTTGACGGTGTGTCGCTCTCGGTCAAGGAAGGCGATTTCCTTGCAGTGATGGGCCCTTCCGGCTCTGGCAAGTCAACGCTGATGCACATTCTCGGCTGCCTCGATGTCCCCACGAGTGGCGAGTATCGCTTCGCCGGTGAGGACGTGAGCAGCATGAACGAGCGCGAGCTCGCGAGCATCCGCAATCGCCGCATCGGCTTCGTGTTCCAGCAGTTCCACCTGCTGTCGTCGATGTCGGCGTGGCGCAACGTCGAGCTCCCGCTGCTGTATCGCAGCGCGCGGGATCGCAAGCAGACAGCGTTGAACGCGCTTGCGCAGGTCGGGCTCACCGCGCGCGTGCAGCACCGGCCCAATCAACTCTCCGGCGGTCAGCAGCAGCGCGTCGCGATCGCGAGAGCACTCGTCACGGATCCGACGATGATCCTTGCCGACGAACCCACCGGCAACCTCGATTCGAAGGCCAGCCGCGAGGTCCTCGACATCCTGACGGGCCTCAACAAGTCGGGGCACACCATCGTGCTCATCACGCACGATCCCAGCGTTGCGAGCGTGGCCGAGCGGGTTGTCGAGATGGCAGACGGTCACCTCAGCGACCGGGTGGCCGCATGAGCCTGCTCCGTACCTTCGAGACCGGCATGCGCGGGCTCCTCGGTCATCGCCTGCGTTCCGTGCTGACGACGCTCGGCATCCTCTTCGGCGTCGCCGCCGTCATCTGCACGGTCGGGATCGGCACGGCGTCTGCGGACTCGGTCAACTCACGCATCGCCGCGCTGGGCACGAACCTGCTCACGGTGTCGCCGGGCAGCACGGTGAGCTTCGGCGTTCGCGGTGGCGCAGGGTCGGCGAACACGCTGACGATGAGTGACGTCACCGGCCTCGAGGACAAGCAGGATGCGCCGGACATCGGGGCTGTCGCACCCGTGGTGTCGGGGAGCGCGACGATCGTCAGCACAGCTTCCAACGAGACGACCACCATTCAGGGCAGCACGGCATCCTGGCTTGCCACCGATGCGCGCACGCTCTCGTCCGGCATCTTCATCACATCGAAAGAGGTCACGGCCCACGCGCAGGTCATCGTGCTTGGTGCGACGACCGCAAGCGACCTCAATGCGATTACCGGTGACCAGGTGACCATCGGCGGGAATCCCTTCCAGGTCATCGGAATCCTCACCGCAAGTGGCAGCACCGGGTTCACGAACAGCGATGACCTCGCGGTCATTCCGATCACGACTGCCCAGGACGAGGTCACCGGCGGGAGCCCCAACTCCGTGCAGCGGATCCTGCTCAGCGCGAGCAGCTCGAGCACCATCGGCTCGGCCTATGACGAGGCCGACCAGCTGCTGCTGCAGACGCACCACATCACGAACAGCGCGGCAGCGGACTTCAGCATCACCTCCGCGTCGACACTCGCGTCGACGGCCGCATCGGTCACGACGACGCTGACCATCCTGCTTGCGAGCGTGGCGGCGATCTCGCTGCTCGTCGGCGGTATCGGCGTCATGAACATCATGCTGGTGTCCGTCACCGAACGGACCCAGGAGATCGGCCTCCGCAAGGCGCTCGGTGCCACGCCGAGCGATCTGCTGCGGCAGTTCCTCATCGAGGCGGCGACGCTCAGCTTCGTCGGGGGCGTGCTCGGAGTCGGCGCAGCACTGCTCGCGGGCTTCCTCGTGCCGCGACTGGCGAACATCGCGGTGACGATCACGGCGACGCCGGTGATCGTCGCCGTCGTCGTTGCTGCCGGAGTTGGCCTGATCTTCGGCGTCTATCCTGCGGCGCGCGCCGCCCGTCTCGCACCCATCGCGGCGCTTCGAGCCGAATGACACTCACCGCATTCATCCTGTTGGGAGGAACCACCTCATGAATCGAGCCATCCTCGGCGCCACCGGCGTCATGGCGTGTCTCGCGGTCGTCGCCTGCGGCAGCTCCGCACCAAATGCGGCGGCAACGAGCCGGCCGTCCGCATCCCCAGGCGCCCGCCGCGGGCTTGCCGGCAATGGCGCATTCGGACAGTTGGTGCAGATCAACGGCACCACGCTCATCCTCAGCGGCACCAACGGCGACTCGACGGTCACGTATGCGTCGACCACCGCGATCACGCAGACCGACACGGAAACCGTCGCCGATATCGCTGCCGGGAACTGCATCACCGCGATCGGGAGCAAGGGTGCCGACGGCACCCTCACGGCAACCACGGTGACGCTCAGTGCGCCGAAGGACGGCTCGTGTGCCACAGCCGGATTCGGCGGCGGGTTCGGTGGCGGCGGGGGCACCGGCAGCCCGCGGCCGAGCTTCTCGCCGCGACCGAGCTTCTCACCGCCCGCGGGCTCCGCAGGATTCACCGCCACGCGGGGGCAGGTGAAGTCGGTCTCGGGCACGTCGGTCACGATCACCGAGACCACAGGTACCACGACGACCATTGACGTGCCGACCACCGTCAAGGTGACCGTGTCCACCGTGGTCACCTCGAGTGCGCTCCAGACCGGGCAGTGCCTCACCGCGCTCGGCACGAAGGACAGCTCCGGCGCGGTCGCCGCGCGCACGCTGACCATCTCCCCGGCCGGCGCCAACGGATGCACGGCGGGCTTCGGCGGTGGAGGCGGCTTCGGCGGCGGGGGCTTCGGTGGAGGTAGGGGTGGCGCACCAGCCAGTGCGTGACACCATCAACTGATGCGAGTGCTCGTTGCGGAGGACGATCGCGGTCTTCGGGAGGTCCTCGTCCAGGGGCTCGAGGAGGCCGGCTACTTCGTTGACGCAGTCGCGGCCGGCGACGAGGCGATCGACCAGCTGCGCTTCTACGAGTACGACGTGGCGGTTGTCGACTGGCGGATGCCGCGCGTCAGCGGGTTGGAAGTCGTCGCGTGGGCGCGCCGCAACAACCGTCCGACAGCGATGCTCATGCTCACGGCACGCGACACGCCGTCGGACCGCATCGAGGGCCTCGACGCGGGAGCCGACGACTACCTCATCAAACCGTTCGACTTCGGCGAGCTCGTCGCGCGGATCCGGGCGTTGCAGCGCCGCCCGCGCAATGTCGACGGCCCGGCGATCACCCGCGGTTCGCTCACCCTCGACCCCGCGCGCCGGGAGATCGACGTGCACGGGTCGCAGGTAAACCTGACCTCAACCGAGTTCAACATCCTCGAGTTGCTCCTCCGCCGTTCGCCGGCGGTCGTCGACCGCAAATCGATCGCCGAGCACGCCTGGCGTGACGAGACGCAACCGCTCGGGTCGAATGCGATTGATGTGCAGATGAGCCGTCTGCGCGCGAAACTGCCGAATAGTGGCGTGCAGATCGTGACGGTGCGTGGTGCCGGGTACCGGCTGGAGGAGGCGTGAACCGGCGGCTCGAACGGGTCAATGTCGCCTCGCTCCGAGTGGCACTGATCAGTACGGGCATCGTCGCCGCGGTCTACGCGATCCTCTCGGTCGCGGTCGTCATGGTCGTCACGAGCAACCTGATGGCCCAGGTGGACAGCAAGCTGGCGACAACGCTCTCCCATTACGAGACCTTTCTGCCGCGGACGGACACCACCGACGGCGTCGGCGACACCGGTCAGGGCGGCCTCAACTCACCGCCGCTCGTGTGGCTCCTGTATTCACAGGGCCACCAGGTGACCAGCATCGCGGACGGCACCACGCTCCCTGAGGCCGCAGCGGCCGTGAGAGAGCCCACCACCATCCAGCTCAAGGGCGTCGACGTTCGCATCGTGGGTGCCCCCGTGCTGACGAACCTCGGCCCGGCGCGTCTCGTCGTGGGATTCAACGTCGACTCCGTCTCCCAGGCACGGTCATCGCTCATCGTCACCGAGACCGTCGCCGGACTGGTGCTGTTCATCCTCGTGTTCTCCGGAACGCTCCTCGTCGGCCGGCGGGTCGGCGCGCCGATCGAGATCGCCCGCCAGCGCCAGCTCGAGTTCACCGCCGACGCCTCCCACGAGTTGAGAACACCGCTTGCCGTGATCGAAGCCCAGACGAGCCTCGCCCTCAGCCAGGACCGCGACCCCACGTGGTACCGGCATGCATTCCAGCGCGTGGGATCGGAGAGCGGACGCATCCGGCGTCTCGTTGACGACCTCCTCTGGCTGGCGCGTGTGGATACGCCGCAGGGCAGGCCCGGCGCCGAGCCCGTCGAGATCGGCATCCTCGTCCAGCAGGCTGGAGAGCGCTTCGCCGCCGTCGCCGAGAGCCGGGGGATCACCCTGCAGGTGTCGGTGGGCCTCGGCCCGCTCGCGGTTATGGGCTCGTCCACCTGGCTCGATCGCCTGCTTGGTGTGCTCCTCGACAACGCCTTCAAGTACGCGCCGACGGGCGGGACCGTCGGGCTCAGCGCCGGTGTGGAGGGGAGCAGGGTCCGCGTCATCGTCGAGGACTCCGGCCCCGGCATCCCCGAGGAAGAGCGCCCCAAGATCTTCGATCGCTTCCATCGGGCCATGGACGAGGGCTACGGCTCTGGGCTCGGCCTGGCCATCGCCGATGCGGTCGTTCGCCACACCCACGGCCGCTGGGAGGTGAGCACCTCAGCGCTCGGCGGCGCTAGGATGGCTGTCAGCTGGCCACGGGCGCTGGCCGGCTCGCGGGATCAGGCCGAGGCCGATCCGGCGGTCAGCTGGACCGTCATGGGCCAGGGCCCGGTCGGCGAGAAGGGCTAGGCCGCCGAACTCGCGCCGAGATCGGGGAGGGGGAAACGTGTACGCCAAACGGCAAAAATTCCTCAGTTCGTGCCATCATCTTCCATAACGAAAGCCCAGTCTGGAGGAGGCCGGAGCATGACCAAGGGAGCCATGGCGACGCTGAGCGCGGGGGTTGCTGTCTTCGGGTTCGATCCTGAGCCCGGGACCCCGGCGAGCCGCGCGTTGCACGTGCTCACCGTGAAGCGGACCCTGCCGACAGGCGATCTCGGGCCCAAGGAGCGGTTCACCGAGGCGGCCCTCCGGGCGGCCTCCGAAGCGGGCATCGATCTCGGCGGCGGCCGTCGCGCTACCCGTGGCGGGCAGCGGCTGCATCTCGTCGGGGTCGACGACGACCCCGCGCGCACGCGGAGCGTCACCGTCTGGTACTACGCGGCGGCCCAGTACGGTCCGCTGACCGGCCCTGGGGCCTGGTCGGCAACCGGCCGCGGGCTGCATCTCGACGCACCGGGGGCGTCTGCCCTGCGGAGCGCTCTCGATCGGCTTCGGGCCGACACTCGGCAACTCGCTGGGGCGGCGGCGCTCGTCGGCGACGTATTCACCGGCGACGATCTGCTCCGCCTCCATGTGGCGCTCCACGGCGGCCCGGAGGGCAGCGAACGGACCTTCCGGCGCCGTATCCAGGAGCTCCGCGATTCCGGCGTCCTGCGCCCCGTCCGCGACACCGAGGTGGCGGCGCTGCGCCTGCGCATCCCGCGCTTCCGCTCGCCGGCGGGGACTGGCGGACGTCCGCCCGAATTGCTCCGTTACTCGGGTGCTGGCGGCGAGGACGAGCAGCTCGCCGCACTGAGGGCTCGCCGAGCCGGCTAACGGCTACCCGGCGTCGGCAGTCCAGGCAGGTTCGCCGCTGCTGACGACGAGGGTCACGGGACCGTCGTTGACGAGATCGACGTCCATGTGAGCGCCGAAGCGTCCCGTCGCGACCGTGAACCCGAGGGCGCGGAGCGCTGCGACGAACGATTCGTACAGCTGCGATGCCTGCTTCGGGGCGGCAGCCCGGATGAAGGACGGCCGGTGCCCGCGCGACGTGTCTGCGTGGAGCGTGAACTGGCTGACGACGAGGGCAGCGCCACCGATCGCGGCCAGATCGAGGTTCATGTGCCCGCCGGCGTCGGCGAACATCCGGAGCGTCGCGATGCGGCCGGCGAACCGCCGGGCAACGCCTTCGTCGTCCTCCGGCCCGATCGAGAGGAGGATGCACAGGCCATCCCCGATCTCGCCGACACGCTCGCCGGCGACGTCCACCGACGCGCGACTGACCCGCTGGACGACCGCCCTCACTCGAGGAAGCGGAGCCCGCGCCAGATCCGGAGCGCCTCCGCCTCGGCCTCGAGGAAGCTCGGCCGCGAGTCGCGCATGCCGTGGACGAGGAAGCTCCAGCTGCGACGCTCGCCATCGACGCCGTCGAGGGTGCCGAATGCGGTGCCGAGCGCGCGGGGCGGATACATCTCGATCCGCTCGCCGCCGCGCATGCGCTTGAAGATCGGCCGGCGGACGAGGATCGATTCGAGGGCGCGGTGGTCGGCGAGGCGTCCGTTGACGAGGTCGACGGTGCGCAGCTTGGCGATCGGATTGTCGGGATCGCGGACGACGACCCGGCACGAGAATCGCTCGGAGAGGTCGCGGAGGACGAAGACGAGCGCGAGCGCATCGGTCTCGTCGCCGGCGACATGGATGAACGCCGCGGCCGCGAGATCGCTGCCCTCGGGGTGCTCGCGGATGTCTTCGGCGATCACCTGCTCGAAGAAGAGCTGCCCGAACAGGTCGGTGGTGTACGCGTCTGCGAGCCAGGGAACCTGATCCCGCCATTCCCGATCCGTGACGAGCTCCGTGAAGCGCTCGTGGAGGGCATCCCGGTCCTCGGCCGCGACGTCATGGAGGCGAACGTGAATGACGCGGGCCATGTGCTGATTGTACTGGCGCTTTGAACTCAGCAAACGCTGCACGTCATCTTCGATGGGCTTGTGCGCGCGCCGCGGATCCGCGAAGCTCTCGCGCCGAGGCTATGAGCAGCGATTACCTCCTCGCCATCAGAGCGGATCGCAACACGTGCAGGCCGTTCACCGGGCCTGGCAGTGTCGGCCACGTCGTCCGCATCTCTCAGGACGCGTCGATGACCATCGTCAACGAGTTCAACGACGGCGGTCGGTTCGAACACGCGGACTGCGCTCCGGCGTCGCTGCAGTCGTGGCTGCTCGACAAGACCAGTGTGCGGACCGATATCCGGACGATTGAGGAGCTGGCCGGCACCGACCTGAGCGGCACTGGGTTCAGCGGCCTGGTTGTCGCGGGGCGCCACTTCGGCTTGCAGATTTCGTTCAGCGCAGATGACCCACTGTCCGGCTACATCATGAATCCGGGTGGGTTCTCGACGATCGTCGACATCGCGGAATTCCCCGCGTATCTCGCCGCGACACAAGGGGGCTGCCTGGTGCTCCCGAACACCGGTCTGGATGAAGTGGAGGAGGACGACGACATGAAACCGTTCCTGGCGACGACCGAGCGTGTGGCAGGTGATGGGCCCGATCCGCATGGCCTTGGAGCCGTCTATCTCGTCGCCAACTGGCCCTACGGCCCGAAGCGCTGGATCTCCGACCCTGCGTTCCTTGCCTCCTACGAGGCCATCTGCGGTCCCGTGCAGCGAGTCAACGCGTTCGTGCTGGACCGTTGTGAGGAGGAGCCGCCGATCGCGACAACGTTCACGCAGACGGCGTAGGTGCTCGGTGGTGCGGCCGTTACACTGCGACGCGGATCGCCGAGGTAGCTCAGTTGGTAGAGCACAGGTCTGAAAAACCTGGTGTCGACAGTTCGATCCTGTCCCTCGGCACCACTTTTTTGAATACGAAATCGGCCGCAGGACCTGCGCGGATGCCTATGACGGCCTTGACAGCTTGGTATGACACCTTCCCTGACACCTTCGTGAAATTTTCTCGCTAGAATCAAGGAGATTCGGCGGAGGTTCCGAGCGGCGCAACGGCCGGCGGACTGGCCGGTTCGTACAGGTGGTCTCGCAGTGGATCCCAATCTCCCCGGCGGCTGCAGAAACGGCCGCGCCCACACCACAGGCGCCGTGACCCCGGCGACGGCTCGATCTTCCAGCGGCAGCGACGGCCGCTGGGTCGCCCGCCTACGGGATCCCGACGGGCCGTCCTCGCTACCTCTACGCGAGGAATCGTGTCGACGCCAAGCAGCGCCTCAGCGAAGCGCACGCGGTGGTCCACACCGGCCAGCCGCTCCCAGACCAGCGGCTGACCTTTGGAGTATCTCCTGGACTGGGTCGCTGGGCTTGGGACCGGCAACCCTCAAGCCCCGGACCGTTGCCTACTACGAGCGATACGTTCGCCGCCACTCTGCCGACGAGCGATCTGGCCCAGAAACCCTCGCTCGGCTTGAGCCGGCCGACCTTCGCCGGCTGTTACGCCGCGAAGCTCGGCTCCGGCCTCAGCTCGACTTCAGTGCATCACATCCACGCGGTTATCCACGTGGCGCTCCAGCGAGCGATGGACGACGGCGTTCTGGGACGCAACGTCGCCGCACTCGTGGGTCGGTCGAATCGGCCTAAGGTCCGGCGCGTCGAGATGAAGACGATCGCCACCGGCGATCAGCCTCGCCGCTTTCTCGAGGCGGCCAAAGGAGAGCGCTTGGAGGCGCTGCTGGTCCTGGCGCTCACCACTGGGATGCGCCGGGGCGAGTTGCTGGCGCTTCGGTGGAAGGACGTGGATCTCGATCGAGCCGTGCTGGCCGTGACTGGATCGCTCCAAGGCGAATCGCGCTCAACTCTGAACATCGCCACCCCGAAGTCAGGCAAGTCTCGATCGGTGGCTCTGGGGATGGTCGCGGTCACTGCCCTCCGGGATCATCGCCACCGGCAGGCGCAGGAGCAACTCCTCGTTGGCAGCGAATGGCGCGATCTTGGGTTGGTCTTCTCGACCGAGTTCGGCGACTTTCTTTCCCCAACCACGCTGCGGTTGGCGCTGCGGCGGGTGCTGACTAGGGCGGGTCTTCCCACCATCCGGTTCCATGACCTCCGCCATACCGCGGCCACGCTCATGCTGAGCCGTGGCGTCCACCCAAAGATGGCTTCGGAAATGCTCGGACACTCGACGATCGCCATCACGCTCGATCTGTACTCGCACGTGACGGCGAATATGCAGCGCCAAGCGGCCGATGCCATCGACGCGGCGTTGGCGGATCCAGCACCCAGATAGCCATTGTCGTCTACGCCGCATGGCGAATGCCTTGGTATGGCGCGCTCCCACTGATGGCCCATTTTCGATCTCGAGTAGCAGGCCGTCGGCCATTTGGGGCAAAGCCTTGGGCTCGTTAGAATCCGGTGTAACACGGTGGATAAGACGTGCGAGTAAGTCGCGCCGCGACACTGCCTGAACCGCAGAGACGCCGACCCAGTCGATGATCTGGACCTTGGTCGTCGGGATCGCTGTCGGGCTCGCCGGACCGACAATTGGTTTCATTGCTGCCGCCTGGCTCGCCGAGAGGCAGCAGCGTCATGAAGTTGCTCGAGACGCCGCTGCTGCTGGCCGCGAATACGCTTGGCGTGCCGACGAGCATTTCCGTCCGTACCTCTACGACGTCCTTGCTGCTGCCCGCCTGATCAACGAAGCGGCTGCCGCACATGCAAGTGATGTCGGAGATATCGGATCGCTCGATCGACTGCTCGACCGGCTCGAAAGCTCTCCGTTAACCCGGGAGGTGGCCGTAGCCGGAGCGGAGATGCGTTCGAGAGCGGTGGATTACCGAACGGCTAGGCAGATCCTCGAGGCGCTGATTCAGGAGATGCCCAGAGAGGGAGGACCTCTTCGGCCTGACGTAGGCGCCGAGGTGGTCAAACAGGGGGACGATGTGACTGCGATAAGGGACGAAGTATTCGCAACCACAATGGCAACGCGTGAGGCCGTGAAGCGGATTGTGGTGAAACTCGAAGCGCAGCAACGGGGCGAAGGATGACAGACAGCTCGGTCGCCATTGTGGCGGCGTTCTCGGCGGTAGGAGGAGCGGTTCTGGCTGCCCTCATAACCGCGATCGTGACCTACAAGGTAACTAGCCGAAGCGTCAGCGCGGCGGCAGTTGAGGCTGATGCGAACAGGAAACACGAATCGGCGCTAGCGTGGACTGAGCGCGATCAGGAGCGGAAGCTAGACGCCTATCAATCGATCGCGCGCCATATCGGACACTGGACTCGGCAAATCCAATGGGCCATGAACAAGGATGCGTTCGAGATGGTCCCGCCGCTGCCGCAGCCAACGTCCGACAGAGTCGACTTCGCTTCCGAGGCGCTGTCCGCTCTTGTGGGAAGTGAGCCCGTATGGAAGGCCGTGCGCGAGTTCAACGAGCTCGTCACTAACTACCTCGTGTCGGTTGGGAGTGCGCGGCAATTGGATAGCTTTATCTCAGATGCTGAGCCGAAGTCCACGGACGTCGCCGCCGCGGCGCACCGCAAAGCGCGAGAGGATGGCCAGGCAACGATAAGCGCGGGCGAGGCGGCAATTGTCACCATGCGGGAGGAGCTGCACCGGACGGAGTCGACGGCGGTGAGGGAGTTCTAGGATGCTGCCTGCGCTGGCGGCCGCGGCCGGCGTTACGGGGTTCCTCGTATCCGCGTGGGTGGCATATCGGAATCAGGTCCGGCGGGCCAGGATGTCTGTGCGGCTGCTTTCACCACCGGACGGATGGACCGTTGCGACGGCTCGCCGCGGGGCGGCCCACCAGAGCGCCAACGAGGCTGAAGGTAATGTTGTGTACATGACCGGCGAGTTTCCTGGGATCGTCACGAATGACGGCCCTCGAGGTGGCGCGATTTGGGGATTGAGACAAGAGGTCGATGGAACAGCCGGCACGTGGTCAGTGATCCATTCCAAGGTCCTGGCACAGCCGTATCCGTTGTCAGGCAACGCCTGCGAAGGAATGAGCTTTCCCTTCATGTTGTGCTGTTCGTACAAGTCGCTGCGAAAGGGTATGGAGACATTCCAACAAGATGGCGAGGTGGAGTTCCAGCTGAGGTACATTCGTCTAGCTTGGTGGGGCCGCTCGGCCCAGCACAAGATGACCCGTATAACGATCCGTGGGCGGGTGCTAATGGACGCCTTGAGAAGCGGACACGTTGACCTTGCCGAGTGCCAGATGCTTGCGTGGTTCACGCCGCACGCGAAAGAGCGGTTCGAAGAGTTCTCTCTGGATGTTTTGCAGCTCGAAAACCTGCTGCGTTGGGCTCTAATTCGGGACAAGTTCGACCTTGTGATTGTTGAGGACGATGACCCGCGTGGGGTAAGGCTGATGGTCAAGCGCAATGGGGCGGTGGAACCGGGCTCGTGGGTGACGGCAGACGGGAGTAAGGCAACGCTCGAAAAGATTCGGGACAGACACGACGACCTGATGACGGAGGTAGAGGGGGCCGCAAGGAAGCCGCCGCCTAGCTCGGCACGCCACTTTGTCAAGCCTCGAGTTGCCGCTTAGCACCGCGGATGGTCTTAGCGCGGGAGGTCCGTCTTATGGAGGTGTCGGCGATCGCATCGGCGTGAGGTAGCATCGGGAACAGGCGATTTGCTACGACGCCGCGAGCCCGCACGACCTCAGCGGACAGGAAGCATCTCGGTTCGTGCCAGGTGGCGGATCCATGTGAGCGCATCGGGGGGTGCCGAAGAAGTAGATCATGGACGGTGATCCCACCAACACTCACCTGCGGGGGAACTTCGATCTGACCACCCTGCGGGAACTCACGCTCGGGCCGAGAACGGAGACGCTGAGGCCGCCGAAGACATGCTCGATTGGGCTGTGTTCGAGGGCTGCTGTGCCGCTATCGACACCGCGATCGGTTTAGCGGACGAGGTCGCCGCCTATCGGAGGCCCCGTAGCGGACGAGGTTTGAAATCGTGCTAACCACGCGATCTCAGGCGCTAACATTCAGAGCCGCTCACTGAAGCGCTGGCTCTTGCAGTCGTAACTCTTGAAAAGATCCGAAGGATCTGGGCGGCGCGGTGGAGCTGGCGAGCCTCATGGCCGCCGGATACCTTACATTGCTCATAGACGCTGTGGCTGGCCTCCATGGCTCACCCGAGCGCTGGTCGCCTATCTGTACCCGATTGACCCCGAGGCGGCAACCTGGCTTACCGATAGGTTGCCTGACCTTCCGGATGAGGGCACCGCTGCCGAACGTCTACCTCAATAACGGAGACAGACTGTGTGGTGACCGATGCAGTCGATGCATGCCGCTGATGTGGCCCCGGGCTCTCGTACAGCCATCCTGGCCGCCACGGCTCGTCTACCTGGACCTGAATCATTGGATCTCTTTCGCTCAGGCCGACACCGGCCATGCTCGGGAACCGCCTATCGTGAAGCGCTGGACGCGTGCAGGGCGGCGAGGCAAGCGGGGGAGCGCTGTTTCCGCTTTGTGCCGCTCACTACATCGAGATGTACAATCAGGATCCACGTCAGCGCAGGATGTCGCTGCGGTTATGGAGCAGCTTCCGGAACTCACTACGCTCGTGTCGCGTTCCATCGCGATGGTGGCCGAGGTCCGTGCAGCGATCGACACGCTGGGCAGCACCGAGGTCTTCCCCGAGATCGTCAACCTACTGGGGTTTGGTATCGGTTGAGCTTTCGGTATGTGGGGCGGACTGCGTACCGGTGACGCGAAGGTGCGAGATCACCGATCAGCTCTCGGCCGATCAGCGGGCGGCGCTCAAGGATGCGGGGTTGACGCTGGAGCGGCAGCCTTGTCTGACAGGGCTGCTCGACCAGGATCTGTCCGCCTCTCGTCGAGCAAGGTTACGGACCCGCTTGGCGCTATTAGAAAGGTCGGAGAACAGCGTGCTGGACAGGAAGAAGATCTTCGGTTGAATCTTTACTGCGAGCCCAGGTGGCGGTGGGGCGCCTTCGCGACGTGGTGGCCGCGCGGGGAGGCGTGGGACGAACTGTCAGACATAGTCGAGGCAGCACTCAACCAGGCGCGGCTTGGCTCTGGGTGACGTCTCGATGATCGGGAACCGACCCGCCGTCCCGACGGAGGTGATGCCGAGGCACCCGACGTCGCCATCGTGCTCAAGACCGACGCGTCACAGGGATGCGGACCTGCGCTGGACCGCGAATGACATCAACGACATCGATGCGCTCAGCCTGGGCTGGTTCCTTACTGCGACGTGGTGGTCACCGACAAGTTTGCGCATCATGTCCTCGCCCGTATCGCGGGTCGCTCGAAACCACGAACAACCACCGCCCCGCGCCGGACTGGGGCCCGATCTTCTGGAAACACTTGACGTAGGCCATGTGTTCGTGGCCAAGCGCACCACGCGAGGGGCGCTAACAGTACGCCCTCCGAGCGGAAGTCTGCGGGATAGTCCCAGGCTCGGCACTGGAACAGTGCTGAAACCCCCGGATTCGGCGAGACTGACGACAATTGAGGCATCGGACTCGAATGGCGTTCTTCCAGCCACTGGTGGACTTCCGACCGTCCCATGAATCGCAGCGCTCGGGCAGGTCACGAGGGAGCGCGCTGGTCTCATGACGATCACGGTCACCGGGACCCTCAACCAAATGCGGCGCCGATGGAGAACCGGATCCCGAACCCTCTCCATGGCGGGGTTACGGGGCGGACGCAGGCGACTGCACGCAGCCCTATCACGACTGGCGGGTCCATCGGGCTCGTCGGCGGATTCGCCACCGAGACGCGGGTACGAGGCGTGATCCGCCATCCTGGGAGGGCATGTCTGACAACTCGGAATGCTGCACCACTCAGGCGATATCAGAAACGACGTATCTGCGCCAGTGGCTGCAGCAAACGGGCATCCGCATGGAGGCAAAGCCGAACCGCCGAAGGAAAGCTGCGAGATCACTGGGCCGTACCTATGAACATCCGCCGTATTCACCGCGCGATCGGCAATCGCGCGACGGTAAGCACCTGGACCAGCGTACACAGCGCCAATACGCGGCTCGGCTTTAACCTAATGGAGAAGCGTAAGTGCTTTAAACAGCGTTGGACGCCTGGTCCTGTGCTCTCTGACGATCTGGTCGGTGGTGACGTCATGCTGTTCGAACTTAACTTGTCTTTTTCCGCACTGCACGAACCAACGCAAAATCCCACGAGATCTAACAGTGCACAGTCCCGACTGAAGTTGAGTGGGCGGGTCGACTGACCTCACTGATTGACCTGCAGTTTGTGGCTGAATGGGGGTCGGCAAGGTCGAAGGCGAGGTCGATGGTTATCAATGGCAGAGGACGCTATTTTTGGCGTGCGGGAGGTGCCGGGCGGATCGAGGGTTTGATCCACGCTGTTCGAACTTTACGAAAGGATCTCGCCTCAGCCTCACTCCTTTATTTCGGCCCATGTTTGCGCTTCGAACCCATCCGTGGATCCGCAAGCCTCGGATCCATTTCACAGGCGTTAGAGGTGTATCACTGGACTCTGCGGGTCCGCGCCGCCAGTCCTCCCAGAGCCGTCTTCAATGCTCTGAAAAGCGCGATGCTCGCGGCAGTTCCTACTTAGTAGGAAGCATTTGTGACGCAGCGCCTTTCTGATATGAACGGAACCCATGGAAGTGGTGTAATGACTGACCTAGTTGGTGACACGAGTCCAAAGTAGTCAGTGTGCTGCGATTGACTAGGGCTCGACATTTGTGCGGGACTTTGATACCGGCTCGGTAACTGAAAAACGCACCCAGCAAGCGCAAGCAGCAGTTCGACGGCTCTGAAACCGTCAGACCTGACCCGTTCCGCGGCGACGTATTCTCTCTAAGCGACGTGCCGCCCGACAGCAGGGTTGAGGAACGAGCAGACGAAGGGGAAGTTCCTCCTTGAGAGGAAATCGCGAGCACGCTCACCTCGCTGCGAGTCCCCGCAGCAGAAACGATCGATACGCAGGTAGGGGACGAAGACGTCGCTGGTACGCCTCCGCACCGTCGTCGGGACGCTATGGCGACGTCGTTTACTGCACGAAGCGTGCAGCCACGATCGGTGGCCGGTCTCGTCCCCGAGGCGCAGTTCAGCACCAAGCCGATACGCGGCGGCAGCGGCGGACGCGCGATGATCGATTTCGCCCCGCTCGTAGACGGCTCGCCGGGCGGTGAAAGACACGGAACCGGTCGTCGTCTTGTAACTCGCGCATCGTAGTGTTGAGGCCGAGGCGTCTTGGTGAGCCGCAGACGGGGCCGCCCCGTCACTGAAGCTTCTCTGGTATTCGTCAGACCCTTACGGTCCAAGCCACGTTTGGTGTACTGTACCTAATCGAAGCGACGGGAGGAGGTGTCTGCCCTGCTGTGGAGGTCGAAGCGGGCTGACTGTGGTCCAACTGTAAGGTGGGAAAAACTCTGGGCACTTTCGGCCACCTACGAGGTCTGACCCAAGCCTTGTCATAATTGTGTTGCAAACAAGGTTGTTGGTCCCGCACCGACAAAGAATCTGGCTGTGGCTATCCGGACTTCAGGGGCTGCGAGGTGTAGTCTGCGGAACCCACGGGACGCGCGCCCTGCTCGGCTGCCTCGGTCGCTGCCCAACTGTCTGTGGAAACTGCAGGTGCAATATGCCGGAGTCCTTACTGGATCACTCGTCGCGATGCTGGTCGAGTGGACCCCTCACGGACACTGCTTCTTCAGTCGTTGCGACGCGATAATGTGAAGCGGTTGGCAGTAGTGCCGACCAGGTACCCTGTTCGTCGGCCAGGGCGAGGTGCGACTTGGCATCGCTGCGAGACCAACCGCGGTTCGCGCCCATGGCGCAGGGGCGAAGGGGATCGGCCTGGTAGGGATAATTACGGTGGACCGAGCCGGCATACGGTTCAGACGATGGCGTTCCAAGTCCGGGTCGCCGGAGATGCCGACATCAGTTGGGACGAGGCGCTGACCCTCCGAGCCATTTCGGTGCAGGGCAAGATTAACGTCGGGCGGGTGGACGTTGAGGCGCAGGACGGGACGCATCCGTGTTTTCAAGCTGCCAGCTATAGCCGTCTGGCAGCCGCGCTCAATCGCGCTCCGGGACGGCCGAAGCCGACGCGGCCGTGGTCGCGCCCCTCGCCGTCTCCGTGAGCGTGCGCCGTGACAAGGCTCTGGGTCTCAGGAGGGGTCCAGCCGCTTGCTCATTCAATCCCATCGCGCCGTCGCGTCTGCCAGAGACCCTTCGCCAGGTCAGTTCCCACGCGATAAGCGGTAGCCGGCGTCGCGTCACCCCGGCGTGTTCGTGACGCTCGTGAGACCGGCTACGGCTGGGGCGGACGCCCTGGGCACGCGGACACCTCTTTCTGGGCGCCTACGACACGTGCGGCGTCGGTGTCAGCAAAGGCGTCTCCTCGTGGAGCCGAGGCGACATCAAGCGTCGCTCGCGAATACGACGGCGGCCGACGCTCATCCGCCTGACCTAATTTGGTGAACCTGCACAGTCAGGTGTCGGTGAGCTGCATTGGCAGCCGGCACGGATAATTGAAGGCAACGACTTCCTCCAGGACGCGCTGCGTCGAGAAGCGCTCTGACCCATCGGTCTTCTAGACGTGATGGCTCGGGCGCCTTTACGACGCGACACTCTTGCGAAAAGCGCTGATCCCACAGGTCCATCTTCGTTGCGGGGTCGTGACGTACATGTTGTGGATCGGGGCCACACTCGAGCGATGAACGTGCCCAATCCGGCCCGCCGGTGGTGAACCGATATCGGGTCTCCCATCCTGGTTGTGGCCTTGAGTATGGACACCGTGAGCAGATGGTTGCTCTCGCAGTCATGCTCGGAATCGGGACGTTTGCGTCGTTCTCATCCGCCGCCCGGGGCTGCCCTACGCCTTCTTCTCTCAGTTTCCGGGCGACACTATGCGCTACCCGGACTGGTATATCCGACGGTTTGGAGGTTGTCTTACCGCATTCGCATTGCTGTGCATCGTGCTCCTTGTTGCGGCCGGCCATTCGATCTGAAATGGGCCAAGTAGGAGGATCACGCGTGGGAGGATCGAGGAGATCGTCGCGGGACTACGGCAACTCATCATCACAAGCGGCTCCAATGCGTTAGCGGGACGACACTCGGCATGCGGGCCTACCGCGATGACCGGTCGGATGCGGTTTGCAACCGTTTGTGTCCCTTGTCTGCATCATGATCGACGATGGTTGTCACCACCGTCAGCGTTTCCGCCGTATGGAAAGCCGGTCGGACAGGTTGAACCATGCTCTCAGTGGCACTTCACATCGGTCACGGCGCGGTGTCACCGGAGGTGTCATGTAGTGGCTCGTGCGGGCTGCGAGCGGCCCGCTCCGATTCGAGTGCCAGGCACTTCTCAACCGTCGACGTAGGTTTGGGGCCCTGAAGACCCTTTGTCGAACCCGTTCGAAACGGGCCAAGCGCCGTTGGTCGTCTTAAGTCAGGAAGCTGTACACGGACGGACGGACGGACGGACGGACGGACGGTTAGCCGAGCGCATTTGCTCGCGCGCGCACGCGTAGGCGGCGAACATGGGCTTTGGGTGGGCTACGAATTAGCCTTTACATAGTGCAACCCTCGGCCATCTCCGATTCTGCCCGCGGGGCTATCGCTCTGAAGTCCGCTCAGATCCACCAAACCTAACGTCTGTGGTGAGACTGATGACTGGCTCTTGAGAGAGGGCGCAGGAGAAGCCGGTCAGTCCCCGGCGCTCCTTCGGTCTCTTGTTAGCTCGGTCTAGGGTCGGGCGACACCGGGAGCCGCTTGGGCGAAATAGACCAACCCCGTAGGTGAGGAATCACCCGCAAGAGAGTGCCGCCGCGACTGTTCCGCTAGCCGCCGAGAGGTTACGGAAAGTAGAGGCGCAAGGACGAGGTTGATTCCGTCCGTAACACTGAACCCGAACGCGATGCCGTGCACAAACTCGCCGACGAACCAGGACCGTGGATCGAGGGGGTGGACGTCCATGGCAAGCCTTCGCCCATCTCCGCCACGTCATCGCCCCACGCTACTCGAACTCGTTCGCCGACAAGGTGACGATGCGGTGGAGGCGCAGCACGAGACCAGGCTCGTCGACGCTCACCACCGATAACTCCTCCCGGACTAGCCCTCCCCGGTCGCGTTCACTTTCGAGGATCGATGCAGGAGCGTGCTCGGGACGAGACTGACTGGCAACGGGAGACAGCCTGCCGAGGTGATGCGTATTGGAGACCTACGACTTCGCAGAAACAACACCATTCGTTTTGCCGTGCCGTCCTCCTGAACTCGATTCTGGCGGTCTTTGCCGTGGTGGACACTGGCTCGACTGGATGCGGCCACAGCGCTCCACGCTCCGGCTTACTCGTTAATCGCGATGATCAGTTCATTCGGATCGCCGCTTACCCGCATGCGCCCCTATCAAAACAAGGCCCTGGGTCGACTCTCGTGGCTCTGTGTCTGCGCTCCGCTGTTCTGGGCCTTTACCTGCCGGGTTGACGTCAGCCGCTCGCTCGCTTCCTCGTTTGAGCCTCCCGACAACCCCAAGAGCTCTTACACACACAAACTCTACGCATAAAATCCCGAGGACGCCGTACTCGCCACACGATTTTCGAGGAGCGGATCGATCATCGTGGTGATCTCCTTGGGGAAGCCTTTCGTTGGGGTGGGGCGTTGGTCATGCCGCAATCAGTTGCCGCCGACACCACCGCAGGTCCAGCAAACCTAAGTCGGCCGCCGAGAGGGGCGGTTGAAGTGAATGGGTCCAGGGTGGTAATGAGCCTCAACCAGCACCTCAGGTCGAGATGCGTCGTTCTAAGCCATATGAACCCGCTCCCACCGCCACCGCCGACACCCGCTTGGATTACCCCGGCAGAGCTACCCGAGTTCCGAATCCATAGCTGGTGGCAGCAAGTGTCTCCGGCCGGGTCTTTCTCTCGAGCGCTTCGAAGTCGACGCGAAGGACTCTCGTTATTCAGGCCTTCGCCACGTCAGCCACGAGCCTCCTGGCCCTTCTGCTCGCCGCCGTGTCTCTGACCGCAGGTGCGCAAGAGCTTCCCTTCGCCGCCTTGTCGCTGGGAGTCGCCGTGCTCCAGCGGTTTGATCGCTACGGGAATGTTCCTTGCATCGGCTAAGTTAGGACTTCTCTCGGTCCGGGCTCGCCATCTCACGATCGTCTTTGAGGTTCTTCTTTTTGTCCCGGGCGTCGCTCTCTGGGCCCTCGGAAGCTATGCAGCCCAGCACGCCGGCACGCCTACGAACCCAGGAACAGACGGCCCGTTTGCCGACGGCGGTGAGGGCCTGATCGCACTAGTGGGGATGGCTTATGCGGCGGGAGCCGTCGTGATTACAGGACCGCTGCTACTCGCACCGACTGTAAGGAAAAGTTTTCGGAGTTAGAACGCTACGGAGAGGGTGCGCCGCGAGGCTATGAAACGTTCCAGGGTTCATTTTCCCGTAGTGATTTAGCAAGCAACCCTCGCAACTGGCTGCACGGCTAGCCCGAGGGTCAGCAATAGCGCTGTCATCCTTCCTCGCGCGTTTCCTCGCGCGACCATTGCGTTTGAATGGAGGGAATGCGCGCTCCAACATGCTGTTGTCGATTGTTAACATCGGACCGAGCTATGGCTGGGTTGCGACCGGCATTCCCAGATGTTGAGCTGCACTTGCCCCGTCAGCGCGATGCGTGTGTAACCCGAATGTCACGGCGCACAATATGGCCATGCCTTGGAGCTTGGATCGAAATGGCCAAGGGCGTTGGGCAGTCCGATGCGGGCTGCCTGGCGATCGCAGCTCTTGACTTCTGACGACCGGAGGACAGGTTGCTGTCGCGGCGACTGCTCCAGCACCCTCGCTCGGTGACCGACGACCACGGCACCGTCCATCTGACTGAATCAGAGCGTCTCCTGCAGGAAGTCAGCGCTCAGTGACCTCCGGTTACTCCGATCGGCTTTGATCTTCAAGCCGTTCCTGCCGTCGAACCTTGTCTTGCCTGCTGGTGATCATGTACAACCGGGTGACCTGGGGCTCCGCGCCAGTCAATGGATTCGGGATCTTCATCAGTGCTCAATCGGGCTCAGCCGGAAACTCGCGCCATCCACATGGATAAGTCAGTGCAGTCGTCAGCGGATCTCCTCGACCCCAGCTTCCCGATGGAATGCGTTCAAATCGATCCTCCGTCCACTCACGTTGTCCAATGGGCCGTGGCTTGAGATGCAGCAACAGCACGCGCCCTGGCGCGGCGAGTGGATCCTCATGCGTCTTGAGGGCAACATTGCTATCGAGATCGACGGCTTGAGCTCCAAAGCAGTTGCTGACACAGTTCGCCGCAAGCCTCGTCCAATTGCACGTAGCTGCACTGGTCGTGGCCGCGCTCCGCGGAGTCACGTCGTTCGCGATTCTCAGAGCCTCAGCGCATCATCGCCGAGAACCTTTGCAGATTCATCCTGCGTGGGAATCAAGTGTCTGCTCTCGTCCTGCGTGCGGCCAGCACCGCCCGCTCCCTAACGGATAGCGGCGCGCTGCTAAGTGGAGCGGCAAAGCTCCGTCCCAGTGTCGCAGCGATTGTCCGGAGGCGCCTAGCCTAGCGATAGCAGGTCTGCGGACGACCTGAGTCGCTGGCCGGCGCCCAGCGACGCGGCGATCGATCTGCCGCTCATAGGTGCAACGTATCGTTCGAATGAACGACGTTCCCAGTAGCTCAACCCGGCGGGACCGCATATCGAGGCCCGCTCCACGACGTTCAAAATATGATGCCGGCCTCACCCTGCCGGTGGGCTAGGATCCGTGACGAGCGGCACGCAATTTTGGGTTTCCGCGCCGAGGCAAACGGACGGCTGGACCTGGTCCACTCGGAGCCCGAGAAGGATGGCCAGGTCCGTCCAGATTTCTGGGGAGTGGGCGGCCCACTGGATGGGTTGTCCAGCGACCTGGACGCCTTCGCAGCCCTGCGCCTCGATCGTCGCGGTCCAGGGCGATGATCCGGCTGATGTGAACGTGAGCGAATAAGACAGTCCGAAACTTGCCAGGCATCGCTCATCTTTCGGGAACAGCGGAAGACCGCGGATGTCCATCGCGAGGCGCAGGGTTGTCGGACTGCCGCTGATGGTTCGGTCGAGTGGCGGAAGGACGAGCTTGCCTGGGATGCGGACAATGTGCAATTGACTCTGCGCAGCAGGGCCCGACGCGGGTACGCGCGGCGTCTTCTCACCGTGGTGGAACGCGAGCACTCCAACCGCCGTAAGAGCGCTGATCAGCACTACGAGTGCTGCGCCCAGAATGCGCGCGCTCACCTTCGCACGTCCCCCTGACAAGGCGAACAGCATGGCGCGATCCTCGAGACCAGGCAGGCAGCTGGCTGGTCATGTATCCGGGCGAGGTACGCCCGGCTGACGCCAGCCACGTCCTCATCAAACCGCGTCGTGTTCAGGCATCGCTGAGCTCCTTCCGCAGTTTGGTCGTTGCCCGTCCGAGGTGGCTGCGGGCAGTCCCCGGCCGGCAGCCGAGCATTGCCGCGCACTCCTTGACCGTGAACCCGTAGTAGAGATGCAATGTGACAACCGCCCGCTGGGGTGGCGACAAGCGTTCGAACGCGCGATCCACCGACAGGAGTCGACCTTCGAGCGGGAAAGGTCGAGGGTCTGGGATCGATGCCCATCGATCCTGAGGCCAGAGGATCCTGCGGAGGAGATCGCGCCGCCGATGGAGGCAGTGGTTTATGTAGATCCGCGTGAGCCAGGCTCTTTGCTTTGAGGGATCCCGCAACTGCGACCAACTCCGCCACGCAGAGAGCATTGTCTCCTGAACGACATCCTCTGCCTCGCCGCGATCCCGCACGATTGCCAAGGCGAGCCCAAAAAGGCGCGTGGTCTCAGGAGCCACCGCACGCGCGAAGGCCGCCTGAGGGTCGTCGTCGCTGGAAGACGCCCGCACGGACGCGATCGGGTGAACCACGGCATACAAGATGCCACGAGCGCCGCGTTTTCTTACCGCCGACGATCCGACTCGCAAGTTTGAGGAAACTAGGGCAAGGCGGGCTAGCGCGTCGAGCTCCGGGTACGGCGGTTGTTGAGGCCGTATCCACTGCATTCGGCAGCGTCGACGGATCCGCGCCGGAGGAGCGTCGCGTGGCACACTGGCCAAAGGTGTCATCGGAAGTGTCTTCGCGTGCCGGGTGCGCGCCCGGAGGCGGCTTGCGCCAGTAGAAGAACTCTCACTTCTCGGCCACCGACTTCAGGCTAGGTGGACCTGAGTGGGCCGCAGCGCGCCCGTTGGTCCGGACGCGGTATTGAGATTTGCCAGTGTCAGGACCTCGGGCGGTCGACGTCCATCCCGGAAGCAAAGATCCCGCTACGCGCGCGGGGCAGCTAGGCTGAGCCGACCGTCCAACTGTTCGTCCGTCCGTCCGCGGCACATCCGTGCGATTCAGCCCGTCGCAGCCTGTCAGAGATGATCGATATGGCCGCTGCGAGCTCTGTCGCCTCGTCTTCCTCCTCGTCAGACTGGCGCGATAGCATTACTGAATGACGCGCATTCTTGCGCTTGCTCTTCGGCTAGCGTCTGTGCCAGTGGGGATTGGCGTTGGTGTCGGGGCCGCCCAGGTTACGCCGCCGCAAAATACGTGCCCGCCGAAGGGCGGTTGCCTCCTCATCGCGGTGCATTTCCTGCCCACGTTCGCGACCTGGCCGTGCGCCTTGTTTGGTGCAGCTGCCGCAGTCGTGCTCCTCCTCCTTTCCCAGGCGGTCGCGCAACCGCCGTCGGCATTGGCAGGTAAGGCGTCCTGGATAGCGGCAGTTGCGGCGGGCGTTGGCTTAGGCCTCTGGACGGCGCAACTCGGCTCGTTAGAGCAATGCGTCTCTTTCGCCCAGTGCCCCACTCCCTACGGCATCGGATTCCTGCCCGCTTTCACAGCGTGGCAATGCGCCCTGCTCGGCGGAGTCACAGCGGTCGTCGTTCTTCTACTGTCCTTCGCGGGTGCGCGACTGCCGTCCGCGAGATCGCCAATGGCGGCATGAGACGCGGTTACGGATGACCTCACGACTGCTGAACAGAGATTGCTCTCAGCGGCGGAGATCCGTGACGAGAAGGTGTTATCGAAGGTGTCATGCGGCTGACCCGGAGGGCGGCCCACGTCGTCCTCGAATCGCAAGGCGGTCAACCGTCACGCGTCGATGACCTAGGTTTGGTGCACCTGGGCTCGAGCGTGGCTGCTCACTGTGACGGCAGCGCCGCTATGTTCGCGGTCGCTGGACCTCGCTAACCAAGGGCGGCCCCAAACTCGTGGTGGCGGGCTGTGGGTGATTGCCGGGACGCCGCGGTTAGCCAGGGCTCGCAGTACCACGTCCTGACGCCACCTCCAGAACACAACTGCATGTCCGTTGTGGCCTACCACGCGTATCGGGCAGTATAAGAAACCAGCCGCGTACCTTCTCTGCAAGATCGATCTCAGTCCAGTAGTCCCGGACGGGCTCAATCGCAAAAAGTCCGAATCCCCCGTCGTAAACTCGCGTCACGCTGGGATAAGGACCGAGGGAGAGCCGCGCGACGGACCAACGGCATTTTTTCCACGAGGGCCGCCTAATCGGTGACAAGCAAGCGACCCGACAGCGTCAACCCAGGAGAGTTGGCGGCATCCACCACTGATCGAGTTCACGCCGTTCAACTCACGTATCCCCAGTGAGCAAAGCGGTAAGTGGGATCCAAGAGTGTTGCGCTTGATGCGGCCGCAACGACAATCCGGACTGTCCGCTTCACGGAAGTCTCGCCAGTCAATCTCATCCCTGAGACGATGAAGAGTGGGAAGATGACGATCGCAAATCGGGCTATATCGACGGGCAGCCCGTGCACCTCGCGTGAGATGGCGACTAGCCCGCTAAGCATCGTATAGGCCGAGTAGCTTTTTGGCAGTCGCCGCCACATGAGAATGACCCCCACGGCTATAAGAGCCACGATAGAAAGATCAAGTAGGATCAACGACTTCCCAGGTCCCGGAACGCCGTTGAATAGTGACGCTACGTAGTCATACAGGACCTTCACAGGAAACACGGGGCGGTCACCCCAGTAGCGCAACTCAGCGCCGGCCGGCCCGCCGACGATGCCAAGGCCGAGGCTCACGTACACCCACCAGGCTGCCAACACCACGATCGGCAACAACCCGGCCGCATCACCAGCGCGGAGATGCAAACCTACCCCTCCAGCACGTTCTCTCGCCGCGCCATAGACCTCAATCGCAAGCGGAATGACGAGAATGATGCCCTGGTCATGGCTAAGCGTTTGCAAGGCGGCGCTTGTGCCCGCGAGTACGAAAAGTCGACGCCTCGCTGCGAATAACGCCCCGACGCTCAGCGCGAAGAAAATAGCCTCCGCGTAGTTCGCTAACAGAAAGAAGGAGGTCGGGAAAAGCGCGAGAGAGATCAGCGTTCGGTCGGCCACTGCAGTGCCAACCTCGTGCGTCGCTAAGCGGTGAAGGAGGTACATCCCGGCCACGAGCGCGATCGTGTTGACTACGACGCCGGCTACCGCGAAACTGCCACCGGCCAGCGGACTAACAGCGCGTTCAAGGATAGGAAACAGGGGAAGAAACGCAGCATGAGCTGGCGTTCAGTAGCCGTCCGCCGCGATCAGCGTGTAGTGGATAGCGTCCCAGCGCTGCCATGGCAGAGCCAACAACGCTTGCCATGTTCCGGGTCTTGGAAGAAGGGCTGAGGGGCCAGTCGGCGCCGGCGAGAGGAATAGACCAGGCCTGATGGCAAGACTCTACATCCGCAAATAGCGTCAGGACCACACGAAGCCCGAGGCCGAAGCAAGTCGCGAAAACGAGGGAGCGGCGTCGTCCTCCGCTCGGTATCGAGAGCCAACTCGGGAACGGCTGAAGCAATGTTGGCCCTGAGATCGTCCCGTGCCTCAGTGTCGAATGTCTGACTGCGGTCGTCTTGATCCAACCGGCAATCCACAACCGGCGTCGTGTTAGGGCTGCGGTCCGAGCTGCGAGACACCGAAGATTTCGATATCCCACGACGTGTCTGGGTCAGCCGTGAGCTTGAGGGATATCGGAATTCCTGGCGTCGCTCCCTGCACCGACCCGCCGGATGTCCCACGGTCATCGCACACTGAACTCTGCGTTGAGCCGGGCGGCCCGACTATCGTCACGCTCCCAGGCCCGGAGCAGGACAGTTCGATCTCGTAGTAGGGCGTCGTTAGCGTGAAGGTCGGGAGGGTAGCTGCGCCCTCGCCGTGCGTCAGTGGGATCAGTCCTCCGGTCCGAACGCTGCCCGGGGACGGCTTTCCAGGAACCGTCTGAAACGGTTGCGGCATCGCAGCATTCCCCTTCTGCACGATGCGAAGTTCCCAGGTCGTCGAGGAGCCCGCGTGTACCGAGAGGGCAAGGGCTCTGCCACGCACTTCATCTGCCGGCACGGTCAGCCCGATGAGCCCGGGAGAGTCGCAACTCTGAGAGGTAAACAGCGCCGTGCCCGTCGACGACTGAATACTGATAGGCCCGCTCCCGAGACACGCAAACTGAATCCAGGAGGGCGCGGCAGGGGTGAACGTCGGTAGTGAAGCCACCCCTGATCCATAGGTATCCCAGAGCAAGATCGTCGAGACCTCGTTCTCGGGCACCACGTCGCTCAGGCTCGGGAAGTTCGCCGAAACATCGCCCTCGGCCGCGGCGAGCGCCCACCGCGTCGATTGCTTGGCGACGATCGTCAACGTCAGCGGCGTCCCGGTCCCGGGAGTTGCGGCGACATAGGTTCGCTGACTGGTCGTCGAACTGGAACACTGCAGCACGGTGACTGCCGGTTGTGCGGGCGCCAGCACATCCACACTCTTGGCTCGGATCTGGAGCTGGCCGTCGCCCGCACATTCGAATGCCACGTAGAGCAGCCGTCCGTTGCTGATGACGATAGGTAGCTCGGTCGAGCCGCTCCCCCGAATGACAGGGATCACGACGCGAGATGTCGTCGGAAACGCAGAGGTTGAGACCGTAGGTGTCGCGGCGGCCGAAGAGTGCGTTGTGGGCGCCGCCGGTCGCGAATGACGACCAAGCTCGATGCCAAAGGTCGCTATGCCTGCCGCAATAACGGCAACGCCGGCGATGCCCGCGAAGGCACTCAAGCGCCTATCTCGGGAGCGCTTGAATTTCGGATCGAAGTCCAAGAGCCAGGCTGGCGGCGCTTCTGCCTCGAGACGTTCGTATTCCGACCGCAACTCGGCGTCGATACGTGCGTCGAGATCAGGCATCTTTGAGCTCCTTTCGCAAGGTCGCAAGACCACGTTCAAGATGCGTCCGCACCGTTCCCGGACGGCATCCCATGAGCACAGCGCACTCCTCAACGGAGTAGCCGTGCCGGTAGTTCAGCGTGATCGCGGCGCGTTGCCGGTTGGAGAGACGGCGATAAGCCCGGCTGATGTCAACTCTCTCAGCGTCCGCCCCGCTTCTACCCGGCAACTCCGTCCCATCGAGCAATCCCAGATGGGGCCAGCCGCGAGAGCGCAGGTGGCGGCGGCGATTGATGCAATAGTTGACGCAGACGCGCGTCAGCCACGCCGACGGCCGGTCCATCGCAGAGACGGGCTCCCATTGACGCCATGCTTTGAGCAAGGTCTCCTGAACGGCATCCTCGGCTTCGCCGGCGTCAGCAAGGATGGACATCGCGAGGCTGTAGAGCCGTCGAGCCTCGACGACAACGACAGACTCGTTACGATCGGCCGGTCGCCTCCTCACTCACGGAAGTAAGGCTGGACAATGCGAGCACACTATTCCTAACACCATTCGCGATCGTTTTACGGACGTCCCGCACAGTTCGCGCCTTCACCGATGGTGGCCCGCCCGTGTTATCCACGAGAATTCGGGCTGCCCATTCGCGCTGAGGTCAGACGGCCTTGCCCCTCAGAGGCATCTTGCGGCGGCAAGCCGTCGCTAAGGTGTCCCATCGGTCACGGTGCGGTCTCACCGGAGGTGTCATGTAGTGGCTCGTGCGGGCTGCGAGCGGCCGGGACCAATTCGAGTGCCAGGCACTTCTCAACCGTCGACGTAGGTTTGGTGGACCTGAGCGGACTTCAGAGCCACAAGCCCCGTGGCAGAATCGGAGATGGCCCGAGAGTGCTTGCAATACGTAAAAACTAACTCGTAGCCCAGGTAAAGGCTCCATATTTGCCGCCCACGCGTGCGCGCGCGAGCAAATGCGCTCGGCTGAACCGCCCCGGGAAAACTGGAGATTTCCATTCCTTGAGAGGATGGAGCGATGAGCAGACAGGGCAGGTATCCGGCAGAACTTCGGGAGCGGGCCGTGCGCATGGTGCGCGAGCATCGCAACGAGTACCCATCGGAAGCGGCAGCGATCAGGTCGATTGGCGAGAAGCTGGGCGTGCATCACGAGAGCATCCGGATCTGGGTGCGCCGGGCTCAAGTGGACGCGGGTGAGCGCGCCGGACTGACCACCGAGGAACGGGAACAACTGCGCCTCCTGGAACGGGAAGTGCGTGAGTTGCGGCGCGCCAACGAAATCCTCAAGAGCGCCTCGCTTTTCTTCGCGACCGAGCTCGACGGTCGACGACCGAGATGACCGCATACATCGACGCCCAGCGCGATCGATACGGGGTCGAGCCGATCTGCCGAGTGCTGCAGTTCGCCCCCGCCACGTACTACGCCGCCAAGGGCCGCCTAGCGTCAGCACGGAGCTTGCGCGACGACGAACTCAAGGAAGAGATCACGCGCATCTGGAACGAGCACCGCCGCGTGTACGGAGCCGACAAGGTGTGGGCACAACTGAAGCGTGAGGAATTCCAGGTTGCTCGCTGCACCGTGGAACGGCTGATGCGCGATCTGGGGATCCGCGGTGTGGTGCGCGGCAAGATCGTGCGCACCACCTTCCCTGACGAGACAGCAGCTCGGCCGGCAGACCTGGTCGATCGCCAGTTCCGTGCCGAGGCGCCAAACCGCCTCTGGGTGGCCGATCTGACGTATGTGAAGACGCACTCGGGGTGGGTCTACGTGGCCTTCGTCGTCGACGTGTTCTCGCGCTTTGTGGTCGGCTGGCAGGCGTCGCGATCACTGCGCACCGACCTCGCCCTCGATGCGCTCGAGATGGCCATCTGGGCGCGCCGTGGTGAACGTCTCGACGGTCTTATTCACCATTCCGATCGTGGCGTGCAATATCTCGCGATTCGGTACACCGAACGCCTCGCAGAAGCAGGCGTCGTGACGTCAGTGGGCTCGCGCGGTAACTCGTACGACAACGCGCTCGCTAAGTCGTTCAACGGTTTGTACAAGGCAGAGTTGATCCACCGTCAGCCGTGGCGCGGTCTCGATGACGTCGAGTTCGAGACGCTCGAGTACATCGATTGGTTCAATCAGCGCCGCTTACATGGCGAGATCGGGATGATCCCTCCCGCCGAGCTTGAGGCGACCTATTACCATCAGTCACCCCCAGTCGCGATGGCTGGGACTTTATAAACCGAGTCTCTGATGAAACCCGGGGCGGTTCACGGCTGACCGTCCGTCCGTCCGCGCGCAGCTTCCTTGGCAAAGCGAGACGCGTCATTCCGTTCTGGACGGGACAAATGCGAGGAATGCGCTAGCGGCAAAGGGGCCGTTCGGGTTTGCTAATTCTCCGCGACGGCCGCGAGGCGACGATTTGCTCAGCCCGTCGACCCTTGGACCCACGGCTGACCCATTCATGACCCTTGCCGTTGAACAGCGCCATCTGCCTCAGCATTAGATTTTGAACCCTATATCCGAGTTCAGTCCGCGCCGGCGTAATTCCTCGGGCCGCGACGATTTATCCGCCAAACCAAGGGTCAAGGGGTTCAAGGGTCTGCACTAGCTAGCTGAGGCACGGGCGCAAAACCCGCGGCGGCTCTCCCCGTCGCGGGCAGTTCTAGACCGCCTTCGCAACTCGTCCGCTGGACCCGCACGGTTCCGTGTTGGCGTTGCGTTCTCGAGTAACACTCGCCTCATAACGCCTTAACTCGTTGCCCTAACGGTCAATCGCCGCAGATCGACAAAGGCCAGATTGGGGCACGGAAATGTGGGATCTTACGCTAGCCGGATAGTTACTTTGGCTACAAACGGTTTCGGCGCGAAAGTTGGCTCAGAACTATCGATTTGAGCAGGAATTGAGCCGCCGGGCGAGGCGCGTCAAGTCATCATGTCGCCATGACTACCATGTGTGTTACGAGCGAGGATCACAACGTCCCAGGGCTCGCTTTCACCGACGCCGGATTCGCTGAGCAGCCGCATAGACTAAGAGCTGGGGCGCGAGGGCCGAGACGCTCCTATCACCGCACCGCCTGGCAACGCGCCAATCCGGTACTGCGATGGACCGTCGATGTTTTGGCACTGGAGCAAGCACGATGCGGAGCTGGACTCACATTTCGCGACCTGGCTCGCCTGGCCCACTTGGATCGCACTACCGTTAGTGCCATGTTCCGGGGACAGCGAAACTCGACAGCAGGCACGCTCCGCCAAGTTTGCAAAGTGCTCAATATTGAATTCGAGAGCGCCGTCGAATACTACCGGGATTGACAGTGACTGATTTGCCCACGACCGCTTCGCGGCCTGCTACGGTCTCGCTGGGCGCGCAAGCACCACTCCTGCGTGACATCGAAGCCGCGCGTATGCTCGGAATCTCCAGGAGCAAATTCCACACGCTCGTAGCCTCGGGGGAGATTCGGCGCCTCAAACTGGGTCGCTGTGCTCGGTATCGCCGATCCGATGTCGAGCAGTTCATTGAGGGCCTGGTGAATGTGTGACGCCAATGGCTCCGTGCTGCCCCGCCGCGGGATGCGGAAGCTCAGCGCGTTAGTGCTACCGCCCCCAAATCGGCCTTCCGCGATGGGCCGGCGTCGGGTTTGCGGAGTGTTCGCTGCGGACGGTGCACCGATCGGCACGCTGCTCGTATGGGTCAAGGACGGATACATCTCTGCGCTCGAATACGCGTGGGTAACTGACGTGCCGCCGGTGCACCTGCTGACGGTCGACCAGGTGCGCCTAGGGAGACCGTAACGCTCAGTCAGGCACCGGTCGTCCGCACTCGTGGTTTGGCGGCTACGCATCTCCGCGGGAAATAGGTGAAGCCGGCGACCTACGGGGCTAACGCGACCGCCAGCCTGGGGTCTGGAAGACCTGACCGTTCGAGTGAGTTGCCGTTGTTCTAGCTTGGAGAATGTGTTGGCTCGACGGCCATCCGCGCGAGAAGCTTCAGGACGGGTAAGGCCCGTGCTGCTCGTTCGAAGGCTTGGCCGCTACCGCCAGTTAAGATGTCGTGCTTGCCGTGTGCGATTGAGTTCCGGATTCGGTAAAGGTAGTTAGGAATCGCTTGACCGGTATCATTTAGTGCCGCGATCTCGTCGAGTGCACGCTGCTTGTACACATCAAACGCGTTGGGAGCGGTGTCGTAAGAGCCCTCAATTCCTACGACCTTTAGAACTCCAAAATCCGTAGCTGCAAGGCTCGCGAGCGCGTTAGAAGCGAACGCAGTGCCATTTCCGGTGTCTGCGGCTTCGAGCACACGGTACAAGCACAGGTACTCGATAAGGATGTCAACTTGTCTGGCAGCCATTGCATACAACCCCACAAGTTCTTCTCTGCCCGCAAACCGAAGCGAAAAGGCGGTTGTCGGTGCGCCCTCGTCATCGTCATACCGAATAACGTACGACCCGTTGAATCGGAGTTCGGCTGCGGCGCCATACGACCCATTTAGCGCCTGCCAGTAAGCAAGTGCCCACCCATTTCTGAGCGGATGGATGGGCTGCGCTCTCGGTTCCGCGGCAGGGTCCCTCGTCCGGGCGTCGGGGAGAATGCCCTCCATCCCGGGCGACACGCCAACTGGTGCGTCGTGGTCGTAGGCGAAGACATCTGCAAGCCACATCGCATCCCCCAGAGTCGCTGGTTGACCATCATCAATCGGGAGGACGCCGAGAGTGCCGTTGGCCGGATCCTCATAGCGAAGCCGCCATCCGTCAGCGTCGAAGCTCCATAGCCACCTGTCGGCGATTCCGTTGAAAACGATTAGCCACCTCAGATCATCCCATCTCGACTTCATGTGAGCGACGTTACACAGCACCGGCGCCGGAGGAGTGTTGGCCCCAACCGCGCAGGGGCGGCAATAGAGTGTCCTCGAACGTGCGGCTGGCGCGCAAGAAACGCAACCGGCGAGTGAGCGCTTCGTCTAGTGGGCCGCTGACGTCGTAATCTTGGTGCCTTCTATGAAGCACGCGCCCGCGTTACTCTGGAGAAGGGCCAGGTTGGCGGTGACAACTGCTTGGGTCGCAGGCTCGCGTATCGCGAGCACGATCGTCGCTCCGTTCCCCGGTACCGTCGTCCCGAAGCCTTGCTCGCCGAACCCCTGAGAATTCTTCTGTGTGCCGTCGTTGAAGGTCTGCGCGGCGCTGAAGAATTCCGTCGCCGAGTTATTACTTAGCGAGTAGTCCATCGGCACGCCCGTGCCGTTGCACGTGAGGCCGACTTGGAAGTTGACGATCGTGACCCTTCCGGTCGTTCCCACCGGCACTTTCAGGGAGATCGGCGCGACCGACCCCGATGTGAGCGCGGGTGTTCCCCGCGAGCCAGCCAGCAAGGCCAGGACCATGGCGGCACCGGTCGCTGCGATCTTTATGCCTGTGTTCATGCTTCTCCCCCTTGGTGATCACCGGCGGTCACGCCGACGGAACTCGAACCCTCAGCCTTCACGCCTATGGGGCGAACCACTCAATCTGCCATGCCCCAAGGGTGTCGGCGCGCCCCCGTCGCCCTGCTGGAACTCTTCCCGCGCCAAAGGGATTAGAACACATCTCAGAGGGCGTCACGTTGGGGGTCCCAAGCGAAGGAAAGTGCCGGTCAAGAATGACACCTAACCTGACACCTTCGCCCGTGCACGATGATGGATATCTGCGGACGTCAACCCGCTGATTCGGCGCGTTTTGAATACGATAATGGATCGTAGTGGACCTCGGCGAACGTCAGTTTGTTCGACTGAAAAACCTGGTGTCGACAGTTCGATCCTGTCCCTCGGCACCACCATTTTGAATGCAGGGCCGCCACGAGGCGCTGCAAATCCACGGATCTGTATAAACTCATACCTTCCCGAAACCCTGGGACCGTCGAAGTGGAGATTCCCGAATCCGGCGAGGACACGCGTGACCGGGATGCCTATGGGCGGTCGGAGCTCGAGTGAGGGTAATCCTTCAACGGCCTGGATGACGGCGATGTGGCCGTTTGTGCGGCGGTACAGGTGCCGCGGAGGGTCGGAGTGGTGTCGAGTGATTCGCCGCGAGCTTCGTGAGGGGATGCACGACGATGGACGGGGGCGGATCGAGCGGCCGGACCGGGATACGAACGACGCAGTTGCAGGACGTCGGTGAGGGCATCGGCGTGGGTGGAAGACCCGGTTGCTGCACCACGCTACATCCGGTCAGCAGCATCCCGACGACGAGTATGGGGATCGTCGCGCGTACCCCGGGCGGTGCCATCCAACTCATCGCACACCTCTCTCTGGCCGACCAGGCAAGTCGCGCCCCCACCCAGCGAGATCCTCAACTGGCCGCGATTTCCATAATAGCCCGACGTTCCGGGCGGCACGGAGGCCGAATCAAGCGCCTGACCGCTCGCGACCGCAGGACGATCCTCTGGCACGAGTGGCGCTGCGCCGCGCTCCAGGGGGACGAACGGTATGGCTTTCCACGGGCAAGTGCATGTTCGAGGCGTGGAGGTGTCAGCCACGATGTCATGACCGATTGACGACGCGACGAAGCGGCGCGTTCGTTGGTCCCTGAGGTGGGCGCCTTCCAGGTTTGGTGGCCCTGCGTTTGGCGGCACCGGCGGCTTCGCGCCCGAACGTCTAGGGTCAATCACAGCGGCCAGGGACCGCCACAGCGATTGTGAGAACAAGCCGGGTTCTCGATCGGCGAGTGAGCGTCAAATTGACACAACACTTTGCTGCCACGGGCGGATCGCCGTCCGGCGCTACCCAGAGCCTCGAGCAGCGCAAGGCGCGCCTGTTGCCACGCGGCGCCTAGGTCGTCGCGCTGCTCTAATGGTCAGCGTGCTCATGAAAGGGTCGACCGCGTCGATCGCCCGGGCGAGAAGCTCTTCCTGTTCGCTCACTGTTCGAGGCGCCATTATCGATTTACCGGCGGACCTGGCGAGGGTAAGGGACCCTGGCCTTCTCGGGAATGCATCCTCCGGAGTCGAGTGGCCTCAGCAGCCGGGCGTTTCGCTACGCTCCCTGTATGCAGTGTGTGCGCATAAATAATCCGATGGTTGGGTTGACCTGGACGGACGACATCGTCGCGCGTTCTGCGGCTCCCGGCGAGAACGCGCTGCGCTACCTCAGCCTGCTGAGCTCTGCTGGCCTCGTACCCGTCCTGGTGACGCCGAAATCATCGACGACGATCCTTACGCGCCTTGACGGCCTCGTTGTACCCGGCGGCCCCGACGTTGCACCAGCACGGTATGGACAGAAGCCGGGACCGCACGCGCAGACGTCCATCGAGGACCTGGATGCGCTTGAATTCGAGTTCGTTACGGCAGCTCGTGCTCGCAACCTTCCGATACTCGGGATATGCCGAGGGCAGCAGGTGCTGAACGTCGCGTTGGGCGGAACGTTACAACAGCACGTCGATCACCCCCGGTGGGGCGCGGACCCTACAGCACCGATTCACGAAGTGCAGATCCTTGAAGGCACCTACCTGCGACACATCCTGCGTGTTGACGTCGCAGCGGTGAATAGTGGCCACCACCAGGCTGTCGACTGCCTGGCGCCATCCCTACACGCTGCCGCCGTCAGCAGCGACGGATGCGTCGAAGCCCTCGAGGCCCCGAATCTCATGCTCCTGGCTGTGCAATGGCACCCCGAAGAGATGGCCGAAGCGCAGATCTCTCGTCGGCTGGTGGAAGGATTCGCACGATGGATAAAGGGTTGACGCAAGCGCCGTCCCTGCGCATCTAAGGCTAGCGCCTGTGCACGCCTCAGCTTGCGCTGGATTTGCCGCAGGATGAGCATGGTTGCGTGATCAGACCATCCGAGCGTCGCTTGCCAATCGGGTCCTGACCCTACGACATCACTGACGAAGACAATCTCAGTTGCCGACAGAGCGCGAGTCGAATCGCGTCGCGACAGAGATTGGCCGTTATGCAGTACCGGCACAAGCCGCTTGGATTGCAGAAAGAGATCCTCGACGTCTGCGAATCCCATCGCGTACGCAAACGCATCAGTGCACGCCCAGGACCCCTCCACTCGATCAGTCCGGCGCTCAACAGCCGACGTTCGTCTGCCGTAAGAGATGTCGGCTGGGCTTGCTAACCGCCACCTGCGGGCGCAGCAATTGGCAAGGGAGGCATTTCCACCAGCCCTCTTGCAGAGCCGATTCGCCAGAGCCTCTCAAATAGGCAAGGCTGAGACCCCCTCCTACAGAACCCAGTGCACCAGGGCAATGAGCAGGGCGATGCCGAGCGTCATTGCGGCAACAAAGACAAGACAGCCGGAGCAGCCGGAGAGGCGTCTGCGACGCCGGTATCCATAGTTCCCCTCGGGTGCGTAGATGCGGCTGACGCGTCCGTTGTCGGGCGACTGCATGCGGTAGACGTGATCGGCATAGGCGCGACGCCGCAGGCGCCGCAGGATGCGAACGGCGATGATCTCAATGAGCAACCAGCGAAGGAATACAGGCACGGTGACTCCTCGGATGAATGTCGGCCGGGTGAAGCGGCCCGCCTAAGGCGTACCCGGGTGTACCGCCGGTTACACCCTCAGCGTGTGGGCCTATTCCGAATGGGACTGCCGGCCGGGTCACCCGGCTGCGGCCGAAGCTCAAGCGAAGCGAAATGCGTCCGTGTGACGTTTCCACTGAGCGAGGGAGGGTCTTTCGCGCCCGAATCAATGGTCAATGCATGTCTGCCACCACGAGCCCCGACCCACCAGTAGCGGCGCCCGATACCCTGCGTTCTAGCAGCACCCGTGAACCCAAGGACGTAGATGCGGCGCCGGGTCACCGGTTGACGCGTCGCGGGCTCCGACTCTCGGCGCGGATCGTCTTGGTCTGCCTCATCGCTGTCGTGACGGTCTTCGAGGTGAACGTGGCCACCGATCCGCGCGTGGAGGGGGCACCCGCAGTGGTGGCTGCGATAGATCGATCGCACGGAACATCTCCAGAGATGATCGCTGGATCGCTCCACATCGCTCAGGCGCTCGTTGCCTCCGAGGACGCCACTTTCTATTCCAACCATGGCGTCGACGGCCTCGCGCTGTTGCGCGCGTTCTGGGGCTTCCTCACCGGCCGGGATCTTGGTGGGAGCACGATCGAGATCCAGCTTGCGCATGTGCTGTATCCGTCGGTCACCGGGGGATTCTGGGGCCGCGTCCGACGTGTATCACTCGCGCTCGAGTTCGATGCCCACTTCACGAAGACGGCAGTCCTGTCGATGTATCTCTCGGCGGTGTATTTCGGCCACGGCTACTACGGGATTCGAGCGGCAAGTCGCGGCTACTTCGGCGTAGCGCCTGCACAATTGAATTGGGCTCAGGCCGCGCTGCTCGCGGGGATCGTCCAGGCGCCGAGCGCACTCGACCCGTTTCGCCATCTCTCGGCGGCTGTAGCTCGCATGGGATATGTGCTCCAACAGCTCGTGAGCGCCGGCCGGCTCACCCCGACAGAGGCTCACCAACTGGAACGCGCCCCGCTCGGGCTGGTCGAATCCGCTCCGGCGTTGCCGTGATCCGTCTACAGCCGCCCGCCGGGCGCTCGGGCCACCGGCGCTAGCGGAACGGCACACCTCAGCGGCGAAAGGCCTTCCGCCACCGCGGTGCGTCGAGGTACTTCCGGACCTCGTCGAGGCGAGAGCGAATTTCAGGCGGAAACGGTATGTCGCGGATGCCCTGCATCAGCGCGTCAGACGTTGCCCAGAACGAGATGAACCAGCGCCATGGCTCCGCATCGAATGAATCGAGCATCGTTCGCGGATCCTTTCCGAACCGCGCGCAGAGGCGTACGAACTGCGCGGGCGACGCCTCCGTCGCCGCCTCGAAGAGTTGCTGTTCACGCGGCGTCGGAGGGGTCGGGGTTTCGGGCACCACGAGCAGTCTGGCGCGCGGTACCGATCGATGCGGAACCGGAAGACGGTCGGGGCCTGAGGACCGCAGCAATACGTACGAGCTTGTTTATCGACGACCACGTCGCACCGGTCACTCAACAGTCGCGAAAGCATTGGGCACCCGCGTGTGGACCGACATCAAGGCGCACAGATCGAGAGACAGCGACCGCGTACGATTTTGGAATGAGTTTGATCGGAGCAGAACAAACGGGCGATGAACCCTGCCCACCTCGCCGAGATTACACCCGCAAGACGGTCGCCAGAGTCAGAGTCCTCATCGCTCTGTGCATAGGAGCGGTGCTCGTCGCTTGCGGCGCCAACGGTACTGCGCCGGCTCGAGTGACTCCCAAACAACTCCCGGCAACAACGTCGGGTCCGACCCCGGCCCCGACACACTCGGCTGCCGCCCACGTGTTGATAGTCATGGAAGAGAACAAGGGATACGCTGCGACTCTCGACAGTTGCTACGCCGACCCGTATTTCTGCTCGTTGGCAGCAAGTTATGCCAACTTCACGAACTCGCACGGGGTCGGCCATCCTTCGATGCCCAACTACTATGCCATCATTTCGGGGTCGACGCACGGCTGCAACAGCGACGGCTGCGCGCCATTCAGTGGGCCGAGTCTTGGCAGCCAACTCGAAGCGGCGGGCATCCCATGGACGGCGTTCATGGAGTCAATGCCGTCCGTGTGCGACAGGACCAATGCCGGCGGCTATGTTGTCAAACACGACCCATTCGTCGAGAGTATCGCGATCTCGGATTGCAAAGCCCATGTACTGCCGTATCGAGGATCGCGTGCGCTCGTCACTGAGCTCGACAGTCCATCCGCACCCGACCTTGTTTGGATCACGCCTGACCTCCGTGATGACATGCACGATGGAACGGCGCAGCAAGGTGATGCGTGGCTGGCTGCTAATGTTGAGCCGGTCGTCGCGTCATCGTGGTTCCGTGACTATGCATCGACGGTGATCATCACGATGGATGAGGGCGACGCCGGTGCGACAAACCAGATTCCCACTGTCGTCATCAGCAATCAAGCCGCCGGCATCGGGAATGTCAGCACCCCGATCAACCACTATGCGGTGCTTCGCGCCATCGAGACCGTCTATGGCCTCGACTACCTCAGTAACGCGATGTCCGCAGCCGGGGTCTCGCAGTTCTTCGGATAGTCCAAAGCGTTAGCGTTGGCTCCTTCGCGTTGCGAACGCAGCCAAGCCTGAGACGCCAGCGGTGGTCAGCAGCGACAGCAGAAGACAGCCGGCGCAGCACCCAGTCGAGCGAGTGCGGGATCGAGTTTGCCTCAGAAGGACTTTGCCGGTGCCTCCGCATTGAACGCAACCGATCCCCTTGCAAACAGGGCACCGAACTGCCTTTACTGTCTCGCGCGAACGCGTGTATCGGGCCAATCGTTTGTAGCGTCGCTACCGCAGCCCGTTACGTCGAACCAGCATTGCGCTGAGGCCCGCCGACCCGTTGAGCGGAGGAATCCGGGACCTACCCTCGGTGGCCGGCCTGCTTATTGGCATTCAGGCGCTAATGTTACATGACATGCCCGCTATCATTGTCACCTATGGCGACACCCCGACCGACCACCCCGGCTGAGGAGAGACCGGATCCACTCCGCGTCGTCGCGGCCAAAGTCACCGGCGTTGAAGCAGAGCCCCATCCCGGGAAGGTGACGAAGACCGCGGCTGGTCAGGCCGCCACCGGCGCGCCCCAGGGCGGCAAGAGCAGCGTGGAGGAGGCTCTCCATAGGGGACCGACGGGGCTCTTGCAACTCCTTGGGCCTGGCTTGATCACCGGGGCCTCCGATGACGACCCATCCGGCATCGGCACCTATTCGCAGGCGGGCAGCCAATTCGGGCTCGCAACGCTATGGCTCGCACTCTTCACGTTCCCGCTCATGGTCGCCGTGCAGGAAGCGTGCGCACGGATCGCCTTGCACACCGGAGTTGGCCTCGCCGTATCGCTGCGCCGCAAGTTCCCGACCGTTCTGGTCGGCGTCTGTATCTTCGCGGTCTTCTGCGCCAACACGATCAACGTCGGCGCCGATCTCGGCGCGGTCGCCGCCGGTGGCTCGCTGCTCACCGGGAGCCATGTGCAGCCTGAATGGCTGGTCGTCCCCATAGCGCTCCTGGCCGGCTTCATGCAGTTGCGACTGTCCTACTCAATCATCTTCAAAGTCTTCAAGTATTTGACGCTCGCTTTGTTTGCATACGTCATCACGGTTTTCGTCGTTCATCCCCAGCTCGTACAGACCCTCGTAGCGACGGTTACGCCTCACTTCGAGTTCAACAAAGGGTTCCTGGGCATCGTCGTCGCCATCCTCGGCACGACAATCAGTCCTTATCTGTTCTTCTGGCAGGCGTCGAGCGAAGTCGACGAGATGAAGGCAGCGGGGGCACGCACGGAAAAGGAACGACGCGGCACAACACGTAAGGAACTCAAGGCGGCCCGCGTCGACGTCACGATCGGCATGCTCTTTTCGCAGTTGGTCATGTACAGCATCATCCTGACGTCAGGCACCGTGCTGCACGGCTCGGGTCACGACAGCATTGCCAGCGCCGCGCAGGCTGCGGGAGCGCTTCGGCCCCTCGCCGGACCCTTTGCGTTTGTGCTGTTCGCATTCGGCATGATCGGCACCGGTCTGCTCGCCATTCCTGTGCTGACCGGCAGTGCTGCATACGCGGTCAAGGAGTTCTTCGGCTTCCGCGGCGGCCTCAGCGAGAGGGTGAGTGCGCGTCCGACGTTCTATGCGCTCATTGTGATTGCCATCCTCGCCGGCCTGGCGATGAACTTCCTCAACATCAACCCCATCCAGGCACTCGTGGTCACAGCAATCATCAATGGCATGGTCGCCCCGCCGATCCTGGTCTTGATTGCGTTGCTGGCGAGAGATCGCGGTGTCATGCAGGAGCACCGCAGCGGCTTTTGGAGCAATACATTGGTCTGGATCGCCACAGGGGTGATGGGCACCGCCGCCATCCTCCTGGTTGTCACCCTCTTCTGATGATGCTCGGCGCGCCTCCAGGGTGGCGCTGATCTCACGGGCGGGCGGCTCGAGTAGCCCTCAGAGGGTGAACGGTGACAGTGTTGCGCCGTGGGCTCGCGAGAGCAGACGGTGCGAGTCAGCGAGCCGGTTCGGCAGCACCTGAGTCAGAAGCGCGAGCGCGACGGTGGGGGCGGTCGCATCGATGCGGACTGACCACGACAGGAAATCGCTCAGCACTGAGACATCCCTGAGCCGTACTGCCACTGCGAGGTGGTCAATGACATCCCCGATGTCGTGACGCAGCTGCGCTGTTGCCCTTGAATCGTCGACCTCGTCGCCGGCATGCGCAGCCCGACTGGCCGCTAACGCCTTTTCGACGAGGCTGGCGCGAAGTCCGATGAGGTCGAGCTCCTCACCGGGCACCAGGTGGGCCACATTGAGCCCGTCAGGAGATGCGACGGCCCACTCCGTAAAGATGCTGATGGCGCCCGACGCGTCCGCCGCCCAGGCGTCGCCGCCGAGCGCTTCGGCCCGCATTCCATCGGTGCCGAACGCTGCGCCGCCGCACAACACCGGCACGCCGTACGCGTGCGCGATGTCAATGCCAGCCGCGACTTGGAGGAGACGAGGAGTCAGCGAGCAGCTGATTGCCAAGGCAAGCGTTGGCGTTGTTTGCAAGAGCGACGACAGGGCGTCTGGGGGAAGCGACGCACCCACAAACGTCACACCGAAGTCCGCGCCGCGGAGCACTTCAACGAGCATACGCGCGGGCATCGCGTGGTACTCGCCTTCCATACAGGCCACGATAATGTGACCCCGGGACAACGTCGCCTGGACGTGGCGTTGCGACACGGCATGGAGCACGTCGTCGGTGATTCCCGTCGCGATGTGCTCCTGCGCGATTGACCACTCACCGATCTCCCAGAGCCGACCGACTTCGCGTTGGGCGGGCGCCAGGATGCGAGTGACGACATCGTGCGCGCTCAGTCCAGCATCGACGAGTCCGATGACATGGGCGATGGCAGCTGCTCGGTTACGCTCGCCGAGAAACGCCATGAAGATGGAGGAGTCGCGATCGGACGCCGCACGGGTTGGCATCACGTGGCGTGATCCCTGATAAGCGCTGCCATTCGGCGAGCATCGGCTACCACTTTGGGAAGCGTTCTATCCAGCTGGCGACGCGCCCGGCTCCCCGCTGCAGCGATCGGTAGCATCGGATTGCCTTCCCCAACAGAGATATCGATGGGGAGGAGGTCGGCCGTGTTCATCTCGTCGCCGGTGCCCACCCGACCGCCGACCGCCAGCACGTACTCGTGCAGCGCTTTCGCAACTGCGGCCGGGTTCTTCGACGCGATCAGCTGTTCGTAGACATTCAGACGAGCGCCGAGCACGTCGGACTGATCGTCGAGCTCGAAACTTCCTCTCGGGATCGGTATGTCCGTCAGCGTTGCGCGCGCGAGCTGCGGGATGCGCGCCGGCCATTCATTGAGCAGCCACTCATCAAATCGTGACGCGGGAAGTGGGCGGGACACGAAGTATCCCTGGGCCATGTCGCATCCGGCCCTGTGGAGCATGACGTACGTCGTCAGGTCCTCAACCCCTTCGGCGACCACGTGGTGTCCAAAGCCGTGCCCGAGGCCGATGATGCTGCGAACGATGGCCTGGTTGTTTTCATCGACCGGTAGGTTCATGACGAAGGAGCGATCAATTTTCAGCTCACGCACAGGCATCTGGCTGAGATAAGCGAGCGATGAGTAGCCGGTGCCGAAGTCGTCGATTGATACCGTGATCCCATTCGATCGATCGCGCGAAGAGTCTGCAAGGCGCGCTCGACGTCGCTCATGACGACGCTCTCGGTGACCTCGAGGGTGAGCGAGGCCGGTGAGACTGAGCGGAGCGCAAGTGCGCGAGCGACGTGGGGGGCAGCACGCGGATCCGCGAGGAGGGAAGCCGCGACGTTGATGGCGACGATGAGATGGATGCCGGCGGCCCTCCAGGACACGCTCTGATCCAGGGCCTGATCAAGGACTGCGGCGGTGAGCGCCGGCATGAGCCCAGACGCTTCGACGAGGGGAATGAAGGAGTTGGGGGGGACCAATGTTCCGTCAGCGCGCTGCCAGCGCACGAGCGCTTCCACCGCAGTCACGCGATGGGTGTGCAGGTCGACCTTCGGTTGGTAGTGCAGGACCATCTCGCCCGCATGAATGGCTCGCTCGAGATCGCCGGCGCCCCACCGAGTGACGGACTCAGCCGCCGACATCGATCGAGACTGTATGGCCATGCGCCACCACGATAGGTGTGTGGTGGCGCGCATTCAGTTACTTCCTCCAACAGCCCTGCACCAGACCCCTTCCCACCATTGGCGAGATCGCACAAGGCAGACTGAGACGCTCACCAGATGGCGGCGCCACGCCGCCCATGCAGGCGCAGCCAGCGGCCGCGAGGCCCTACGGGCTGACCCTCGTTCCTGCGGCTGGCCACAGTCGACCGGAGCTTCGGAGGCCGGTGGACTGTAGAAGTTGACACGCGAGCCTTCGGTTCGCTAGCGTACCGAGTGGCGATTCGTCATACCGAAGCGGAATCGATCAGATGCTTGCGGAGATAGGGGATGACCGGAGTTGATCTCAAAGTCCTCATCATCGATGACGATCCTTGCATCGCCGAGATGTACGGCCTTCACCTGGAGGCAAGTGGCTACGGGGTGATCGTCGCCTCGGATGGCGAGCAGGGCCTGACGATGGCGCAGGCCGACGCTCCGGGCTTCATCTGCCTGGACTACCGCCTCCCGGGGATCGACGGTCTCGAGGTGTTGCGGCGGCTTCGAGCCGAGCCGTCCACGAAATCGATCCCCGTGATCATGCTGAGCAACGACGGCGATCCGACCGTCCGCGAGCTCGGGCTTGGCTTGGGTGCGCTCAAGTTCGGCGTCAAGTCGGAGATGACGCCCGCCCAGCTTGCGGAGTTCATCGTCCAAGCCACTGGCCGGCAGCCGCAGGCCGCAGCCTAACGCCGGGAGCTACCGACCGAAAAGACGGCCTCAGGCGACGGCCTGCGAGCGCCCCAGCAACTCCTCGTACTGTCGCATCAGCGCATCGATTGAGGCGACGATGGAGAAGGAGTCGACGACCCGCTCGCGAGCCAGTTTCCCCAAGCGGTTGCGGAGGGATGGATCGCCGTGCAGGGCGGTGAGCGCCTGGGTCAACGAAGGTTCGAGCGGATGAGCGGGCAGCATCATGCCGGCCCCCGAGACGAGTGCCCCATCATCGCCCACGTCGGTCGCTACCACAGCGCAGCCCGCGGCCATCGCCTCCAAGAGCGACAGCGACAGACCTTCAACCGTGGATGGAAGCACGAAGGCATCGATGCCGCGCAGCACCTCAATGCACCGCTGCCGATCATGGATTGCGCCGAGCGTGATGATTCGCGGATCAGCGGCAGCGATACGTCGGATTCGCTGTTCCTGCACGCCACTGCCGGCGATCACCAGGCGACTATCGTGCGCCCACGCTTGTCGCTGGAACGAATGGACCAGGTCGAGCACTCGTTTCTCTGGATCGAGCCGACCAAGGTATCCGATGGTGAAGTCGCCTCCCCATATAGCGCGGAGGTTCGAAGGTCCAGGGACGACTTCATCGGTGTCCACGCCATTGGGTATCACCGCGATTTGACCCGGGGCGCACCCCACTGACAGGAGGAGGTCGCGCTGCTCGGAGCTCAGGGCGATGCATCGGTCGGCAGCTGAGAGCGCTTGCGCGTGGAACCGAAAGAGTGCCTGAAAGCGATGATCAGATCGGCGGAGATCTCGAGCATATGGCAGGTGGACAGTGGCAACCGTCCGAATCCCCTGACGCCGACAGTGCGCCAGCAGCCACTTGTCCAGCAGCGAGAAGCTGAATGAGATGTGCACCACATCGGGTTGAAACGCGGCCAATGCTGCGGCGATTCGTGCCGCCGTCCCCGGAGGCGGCATCACGAGCGTCCTGAAGCGCGCCGCAGACAGCGAGACAGCCTGTGGGGCCGGAACCGTTGCGCCGTCGTGCCGATGGAAGAAGAACGCGACGTCTACCCCGCGCTGCCGCAGGGCTCGGACTGTCGTGGCGCTGTAGGAGCTCAGGCCGTCCGCTCGTCGGCCGGCAGCGTGACCAAACCAGGCCACTCGGAATCCCGGCGAAGAGACACGGCTGGCCCGCATGTCGACGCTCAGTCCGCCGGCTGGCACCATAACTATCAGTTTACCTGATAGAGCCACTGTAGCTAAGAAAGCACTGCCGGAGCACGACCGTTGGCGGCTAGGACCTCATGCGGCCGAGTTTCCGACGAGTCCGGCCGGCTCGGCGGACGCACCGGACTCGCAGGCGACCTTGTCATACATGCGCCGATACGACGACGCCATGGCGGCTGCACTGAAGCGTGCTCGTGTGGCAGCTGCGCAACTCGAAGAATCCAAGGCAGATACCCGGGAAACGGCGCTCACCATCTCGTTCACGTCCTTCACGAGAAGGCCCGTCTTTCCTTCGGTAACCAATTCCGGAGCAGCACCACGGCCGAAGGCAATGACAGGAGTACCGCTCGCCATCGCCTCAACGAGCGCGAGCCCGAACGGCTCATCCCACTGCAGCGGAGCGAGCAATGCGGATGCCCGCGCGAGGAGCTGCGCCTTTTCGTAGCCGACGACATTGTTGAAATGCAGGATCTGTATGCCGTCAATAAACGGCTCGACCTGACGTTTGAAATATTCGGTCGACTGCGGCGTGCTTTCAACCTTGCCGGCCAGGACCAACCGCATACCGGTGCGCCGCGCCACCTCGATGGCGATGTGCTGTCCCTTGTCCGGGCAAATTCGCGCGAGGCACAGCAGGAACGGGACCTTCTGCGTCGGCGTCACCATCAGGTTCTGGACGTCTACGGCGTTGTGCACCACGCCGATCCATGGCAAGTCCGGAAGACTGCGGCGCTGCGCCGAACTGATGGCCACAAACCCAGCTCGGGCCACGACCGAGGAGTAGAAGGTCGCGTAGGCCTCAGGGATATCGCCGTGCACTGTGTGGACGACCGGAGCAACGTCCGCAGCACATGCGGCCACAAGTGTCGCGAACCCGCAATGATCATGAATCACATCAATATGACCGAGCTGGGCAAGCGCGCGGGACACGCGAGACGCATAGGTCACCTCGCGAAGCCGCTCGGCCGGGGTGCCGAGATCAGCGGACCAGGCGCGCGGCGCCAACTCGATCGCCTCGGCCTGCGAACCCTCGGCCGCCAGCAGTGTGACGCGATCACCTGCCTGGCGCAAAGCATCCGCAAGCAGCCCGACCACGAGCTCGACGCCGCCATATCCGCGTGGTGGAACCGGATACCACGGAGGCGCCACGATCACGACATGACGCTGTGTCATCGGTTGCCACACCCAACCAGTGAAACCATTGACGTTACTCCGTCAATCCCTCACGACTCTCACGCGCAACGGACTGCTCGTCTCCACCTGGACTGCCTCACCCCCGATGTGCAACTGAACGCGGATCCCACGATATACCAGGTGTACCGTCAGCGTCTCCCACTCGGCGGGGAGCCTCGGACGCACACAGAGGCCGTCGCCATCGGCGCTGACCCCGGCAAATCCCTCCACCAGCGCGAGCCAGACGCCTCCCATTGTCGCGATGTGGAGTCCATGCGCCGTCGAACCAGAAATGTCGTTGATGTCAATGCCTGCCGCGAAACGGAGCAGATCGATTGCCTCCGGATAGCGAGCAAGCCGTGCGAGCAGCGCGGCATGAACAGCCGGCGAGAGCGAGCTGCCGTGGGCTGTCATCGGCAGGTAGCGATCCAGATTGGGGCGTAGCGATCCTGGTGCTACTTCTGCGGGGAGCAGCAGGTGCAGCATCAGGACATCGGCTTGCTTCACAACCTGCAGTGACCGAATGCGGTCAAAACCAATAACAGAATCTGCTGCGAATGGGGCCGTTCCGTAGGTATCGCGCAGCGGAAATGGAGCCAGCGCTGAGAAGCCGGTGAACTGCTCGTAAATCAGATTGTGCGAGCCAAGGCCGTCGACGAGCAGATCTCCGAGCGTTTCCCATCGCCGGATCTCGCCCTCGTCGCAAGCGTGACGGGATCGAGTTGCGGCTGCACGAAGGTTCCATCGCGCCATGACGTTGGTGAACGCGTTGTCGTCGACATCCTCGTGATACTCATCGGGGCCGATCACATGGCGAATGTGCGCTGACCCATCTGCATCGCATTCGATGCGAGATGCCCAGTACCGAGCTGTCTCGACGAGCAACTGCACCAACGGACCGCGTGCGAAGGCCTCGTCGCCGGTCCAGTCGGCGTACCGGCACGCGGCCCATGCGACGTCGGCGACGATGTGGTCCTCCATCTCGCCAGTCCGGACGCGCACGATTTCGCCCCGCGGCCCCACGACCGAGCTGGGGGTCGTCTCGCGTCCCGAGCTCGCCGACTCCCAGGGAAATTTGGCCCCCTGAAGGCCAAGCTCGCGAGCTCGCTCGATGGCAGGCGCGATCCGGCGAATCCGATACTCGAGCATCGCTCGTGCGGCGGGAGCACACGTCGCTGCGAGAAACGGCAGAACGAACACGTCGGAATCCCAGAAGACGTGCCCGTTGTAGCCGTCGCCACTGAGGCCCTTCGCGCCAAGGGCCGCCTCATCCGAGGTGCCGACGGCGCCGATCAACTGGAACAGTGAGTAGCGGATGTTTCGCAGCAGCTCCTCATCGCCGCGAAGATCGATATGCGCGTCACTCCAGCGGCGCGCCCAGGATTCTCTGTGGCGACGGTGGAGCGCATTGACTCCGAGGGCCACAGACGCCTCCGCGCGAGCGCGTGCAACGTTCGACTGGCCAGGCGCATACACAGCAATGCGTTCGTAGACCGCGGTGCTGCCGTCCTGTCGAGTGTCGGTCATGTGTATGCCGAACGGTTCGCCTTGGTTGGAGCGGACTTCGTGTTCGACGACCCCCGTCGTCACTGAGCTCAGCAACGCATCCTGGCCGGCTGCCCATACAACCGCGGTTCCCGGTGCTGCGAGTGAGCTGAACTCCACTGCCGACAGCGAATGTTCGGACTGCTGTATGTCCTGGACGAGGACTCCTGTGTGGAGGTCGAGAACGCGAGAGAGATTTGCAGCTAGATCGGACGAGAGCCCGAGTCGATTCCACGAGGGAAGGATGCAGAGGCGCTCTTGCGCGCCCTCGCCTTCGTAGAGCCCGGCAACCCGTGTTTGAGCCGATACGCGGTTAGCTGTGATCGCCTCGCCGGTGGTCCCGATCCGGCCATCCGCCAGAGTGAGGACAGTCGAGTGCGCGACCTCGCGTCGTTCGTCGATGCCATCAATGGCGATGCGCCACGTACCGTCGGGTCTCGGGTGTGGGGGCTGGCCTTCTCGACGCCGGCGGAGCTGGTCGTCGAGGACGTCGAGGATGCTCTTGGGACCGCCGGGGAGCGCAAGCACGTGCTCTGGCGGTCCGAAGGGCTCGGCGCCGACGGTGACCGCAAGGCAGCCTTCCGATTCAGGAACGAGCATCAGCGAGTCGCTGCCGGGCACACCACCCAAAGGTCCGAACTCATCGCCGGCGACGATGGCGTCGCCAGGGGCTATTCCGTGAGCCCATAGGTCCGCGAATGCCCAATGAGCGGAATCGGCCTTATCAGTGAGGCCTATCTCCACGTATTTGGCGTCGCTGCTGATGCGCGCATCGGGGAGGCCGGCTTCGCGTGCGGCACTCTCGGCAATGGAGACCACCGCCGCGATCGATTGAATACCTGCAGCATTCAGCCGCGCCTCGGTTGCGCGCACCAGATCCACGATTCTCGCTTTTGGCGGATCCGCCCACTCTGGCAGCGGGATGATGTCGACCTTCCGCCGGTTGAGACGCTGCGCAACGATGGTTGCGTCGACGCCGCTCTGCTTCAACCGATCGACCGTGAGCATTGCTGCCCGGTCGAGTTGGGCATTCTCATCCGCCGTTGCGTTGCGTCGCGTCAGGAGTTGCGGTCCGGTCGGGCCGCATTCAAAGACCTCGGAACCGCGGTTGACACACAGGAGCAACCGTCCCGGGCCTGATGGGCGGGCACGCAACTGCGTATCGACGTTGTCGACATGCGTGCCCGTGATAACGACGAAGTCGAACCCGTATGCACAGAGCGCTTCGATCAGCCGGCGCACGCGGCCGGCATCAGCACGTCGATCTGGGACCAGGGTTCCGTCCCAGTCTGCGATACACGTCTCGAAACGGCGATCGACATCCGTGCTGAGGCTCGTCACGTTGGGTTGGTCTCCTGACTATCGTCCTCGATGCGTGCGGGCCGTCCTGGGGCGGAAGCCAAGTTCAGCCTAGCGCACAGGCCGCGCACCGGCGACCTCAGCGGCTCGGGAGGACAGGATTCGACGGTCCCGAACGTGCTTCGTGACACGGCTGTGATTGCGAGCACGAGTACCGTCTGACCACACTCAACGTCGATGTTCGCGACGGACCTTCCCGTGACGGATGAGTTGGTGGCTGGGATACCCGGGCAGTCGCTGGTGGCGGCACCCTCCATGTTGGGTCACAACCAGCTGTACGAGCTCGTCAATCTCGCTCAGGACCTCCTGTGCATTGTGGGATTCGATGGGTGCCTGAAATTGGTCAACCCGGCGTGGCAGGACGCCTTGGGATGGACAGCTGCGGAGATGTGCAACAGGCCGTACGCAGCGTTCATACACCCGGACGATCGCAAGACAACACCATCAGCGCCAGACATGCTCGCCGATGGGAAACATGTCTCTCGCTACGAGAACCGATTCCGAGCCCGCGACGGCTCGTTTCGGTGGCTTTCCTGGGAGGCGACGGCGAGCGCTGAGGATGGGTGCGTCTATGCGGCTGCGCACGACATCACCAAACCGAAACTCGATCACCAGTTTGCGGTGGCGAAGAGTGCCGTCACACGCATCGCCGGCGAATACGCTGATTGGGACGAGGCGGCGTGGCAGATCCTCAAGGCGGTCTGCGCGAGCCGCTGCTGGGACATCGGTGCAGTCTGGCTTGTCGATGGCGACGGCCAGCAGCTTGTCTGGAAACACGCGTACTTTGCGACGGACGATCTTCGAGATTACCTCGGCAACGAATTCCGCGATGGTCGACGGCGGATTGGGGAGTCACTGACCGGCCTTGCCTGGGAACGAGACGAACCTCTCTTCAGCGAAGACGTGCTCAGTGATGAGCGTTTCGCGGCACCGCCGTCGGCGGCTTATGCAGGGCTCGGTGGCGGGTTCGCTTTCCCCCTTCGCCACTCTGGCAACGTCATCGGTGTCATGAGCTTTGGCAGCCGTTACATCGAGCGTATGGATTCGGATGTGCGCGCCGCGGCCAGGACACTCGCGATGCAAATTGAGAGCGTGCTCGGAAGTTTGGCGACACACCGCGACATCTACTACATGGCGTTCCATGACGCTCTGACGGGCCTGCCCAATCTGGCACTTTTCCGTGAACGCGCCAATCAAGCACTCCTGATGGGCCGGAGACTCAAAACACCCGTGGGCATCGCCCTCGCCGATGTCGACAACTTCAAGGAAATCAACGACACCCTCGGTCATGCCGCCGGCGATGCGGTCCTTCGGGACGTAGGCTCGCGGCTGATGGACTCCTTGCGAGGCTCAGACACCGTGGCTCGCATTGGGGGTGACGAGTTCGGCCTGCTTTTCCCGGCTACGTCTTTGGAGGGGGTTGAACGGGCGCTCCGCAAGCTGAGTACGACGTTGGCGCGCGGCCTGAAAGGTGCAGATCGAGCGCCGGTCCATGTGAGCCTTGGCTACGCGATCGCGCTCAAGGGTGAAGCCTCCCTCGACGATTTGCTCAAGTTGGCGGATGAGAACATGTATCACGAGAAACGGAGTCGTCGGCGCACAGCGAGGGGTGGCGTGGGGACCGAAGCTGGACCTGCGGATGAGGCCGCGAATCATGAGGCCCTATCCGGTCCGCAAGACCATTCGTGGTCCCATTGATCGCATTCGTCAATCCCTGGCTCTGACAGCGCTTCGAGCGCTCATCTCGCAACACGAACCGCATGGCGAGCGATGTCGCCGGACGGTTTCCTAGCGTTTTCCGGGATCTTTGTCCGGCCCCTCAGGCGTTTCGTGCTGAGGTGGTGGGGCAGCTTTCGGTTTGGGTGGCGGCGGAGCCGATTTGTGTGGAGCCGGTTTTGGCGGCGGCGGAGCCGCTTTTGGCGGTCCAGCCTTGGGCGGACGACCCGGATGGGGCGGAGGAGCGGCCTTTCCGGGGTGCGGGCGCGTCGTACTCGCCGTCAGCCAGTCGTGGGCTGGCGGAGCGCCATGTGATCGACCGGGATGCACCTGCGTATGCGCCGTCAAATGCGTCGTGGATCCGCTGGCAGCCGACTGGCTCGGTGCAGCAGCTGCCGCTCCGGTGACAAGAGCGAAGCCGAGTGCGCTCTTGGCAGCCAGAGGTGCCATTTGCGCGCCGGCGACGCCCAATCCGGACGTGACCTGGGGAATCAGCGGGATCTGCGAGAGAAAGGCGCTGACGCCGACCGTCTGCCAGAGGCGCCCGAGTGAGATGTTGAGGAACGCCCTGACGATCACGGGATCAAACTGAGCCCCCGAGCACGCGACGAGCTCGTTGCGCGCGGCTCCCGGCGAGATGGGTCGCTTGTATGGCCGTGCGGCGGTCATCGTCTCGTACGAGTCGGCCACAGCGACGATTCGACCCCCGAGTGAGATCTGCTCGCCATGAAGCCCATGCGGGTAACCGGCTCCGTCATACCGCTCGTGGTGATGTTCCACGGCCAGTGCCCATGGACCAAGCCACGGGGCGATGGGAGCGATGAGGAGGCTGCCTTGCGTGGGGTGCTCCTTAAGCGTCACCCATTCAGCCGGCGAGGGCTTTCCAGGCTTGCGCAGCGTTGCCGCGGGGACCTTCAACTTGCCGACGTCGTGGAGCAAGGCAGCCCAACGCAAGCGATCCTGGTCGTGCTGCGAGAGCTTGAGTTCCTCACCGATGAGATCCGTGAAGATGCGCACGCGCTCGGAGTGACCGCGCGTGGCGCGGTCGTGGACGCTCAGCGCAGCGACAAGCTCGAGCACAGCTTGCGGCCCGAGGATCTCCGCACCAGGGCGCCCAGCGCGGCGGGCACGCTGCAACTGCAGCTCGAGGTCCTTGGGCCTGCCGACCTTGCGGGCGATCTTGTATCGCTGCGGCGCGTGGTCGGGAAAGAGCAAGGAAAGGTTCAGCAACGCTGCGAGCGGGAGGAGGCGGCGCGCGACACGTTGCGCCGCCATCAGGACTCCAACGCTGAGCAGGGTGATGACGACCCACCGCAGGACCATCGGCCACACAGCTGAGGGAGCAGGAACGAGGCGAGCCGCCACCACCGCAAAGACAAATGCGAGCACTGCCGGCCCAATGACCGCAATGGCGCGGATTGCGGCACTCAACACCGGCCGGGAACGCCAACGCTTTCCCGCTTCGTTCGGCGGCGTCCCCAAACTGTCCATCGATCACCCTCTCCAAGTCCCGACCAAGCTGCACGACGCCGCTCGTGTCGCGTGCCTCTTGTATGAGAGCGCACCGGTTCACTTCTTTTTGTCGATGTACGATGCCTTGTGATCGGCTGTAACGCATCAATGGAGGCGACCGCTGCCGGATCGCAGGCGTTTCCAGAGAACCTCGGCCACCGTGGAGACGAAGGACTGCGGCGGAACGGATTTCCGCCGTGACGGCGTGATGACAGACCGCACGCCCGCCGCGAGAAGACGCACTTTGTTGTGACGGACTGTCGATCGACCTGATCGGGCCGGTGGAGATACCTATCGTCGTCGGCATGTCCCCACATGCGGATGGAGGGGCCTTGCCGCTCCTGCGCGTCATTCCCGGCGCCTCGGACTCAGCCGTGCAGGCGGGTTCGGTCTCTCCCGCCATGCAACGCCGTCTGCAACGGCTCGCCCTCGAGTTGGACGTTCTCGAGATGCTGCCATTCTCCGATCCCGACGCTGCCTACGAGCCGGCGGTAGCGCTGGAGCGGAGGGCGCGCGCGCTTGACGACGAGGTGGCGCAGCGCCGTGCGCTCTTGATCCAGGCTGATGTGCTGTGCCGCAAAGGCAAGCACACCGCGAGCGGTCAATTGATCAGAGAGATCAGCGACTGGGCGACCGAGCACGGAGACCGCCACCTCATGGCGCGGAGCAGCCGTCTGCTCTCGGTCTTTTTCGACTTCATCGGCGATGTGCCAAGTGCGTGGGAGCACGCTGTCCACGCCGTCGAGTTGCTCGACGACACGATGTCCGAGCGCATGCGTGCGGATCATCTCTTCGGTCTCGGACAGGTCCTTGTTCGCACCGGCGCATGGGACGCGGCACGTGAGCGCTATCGCACCGCCCTGCAACTGGCAGACGGCCTCGATGACATCCCCCTGCGCGTCAAGATTCTGAACAACCTCGCGTGGCTCGAGGACGATGCCGGCGACACGCACCAGTCGATGGAGATCGCCAAACGGATGCAGGCGTTTGCGGACCGTCATGGCGTCACGCTCGACGCAGCCTGCCTGGATACCGTGGCGAACGCGCAGCTCAAGCTGGGTCGCTACGCCGAGGCCGAGGCGACACTGCGACCGATCCTCGACGATGAGCACCTCGATACCCGTTCAATCGAAGGTCTCGCGGAAGCACTCAACACGGGCGCCTCTGCTCAGCGGATGCAGGGGCACATGGCAGATGCGCTCGCGACCCTCGACCGGTGCATCCGCATGTGCGAGTCGCGCGGCATCCTCGGCATCCGCGTCGAAGCACTCGAGGAGCGCGCGCGTGTGTTCGCCGCGCAGGGGCTGTATCAGCAGGCATACGAGCAGTACATTGAATTCCACGCCGAGGATGCAGCGTTGCGTGCGTCGCAGCGCGAAGCGAATGCGCGTACGCTCCAGGCGGTGTTCGAGACGACGGAGGCTCGCCGTGAGGGTGAACACTTCCGGCAGCTGTCGCTGCGAGACGCACTTACCGGGCTTCGCAACCGCCGGTACGTCGACGCGGAGTTGGTCGTACTGCTTGCACGTGCACGCGATGACGAATCGCCCCTGTCGATTGCGCTCATCGACCTCGACCACTTCAAGCGGGTCAACGACAAGTACTCGCACCCCGTCGGCGACGAGGTGCTCGCAAAGATGGGTGGAGTCCTGGCGGCAGCGACGGCGGAGTCGGGCTGGGCTGCGCGCATGGGCGGAGAGGAATTCCTCCTTGTGTTCCCGGGTCTCGACCTCACCGAGGCGGCAAGCCGGTGCGACGACCTCCGCAGAGCGATCGAGTCGTTTGTCTGGGAGGGCGCGATGAAGGGCGAAGTGCTTACCGCCAGCTTTGGTGTCACGGCTCGTCAGGCCGGACGTGTCAGCCAGGCAGCGCTCCTGGGACAGGCGGATCGCAACCTCTACGCCGCGAAGCACCAGGGGAGGAATCGGGTAGTCTCAGACTTCTCCTAGGACGAGGTCTGTATGACAACTCTGCTGCTCGTTCACGCGCATCCCGACGATGAATGCATCGCGACGGGTGGGGTCATGCTGCGCGCGCATCACGAGGGTGTCCGTGTCGTGCTGCTCACCGCAACACGTGGCGAGGAAGGGGACATCCACAACATGGATGCGGACGCAGTCCGGCCGCGTCTCGGCGAGGTCCGCACAGCGGAGCTGATGCAGTCGTGTGCGATCCTCGGCGTCGACCGGCAGGACTTCCTTGGCTACCGCAACTCCGGCATGGCAGGCTCCGCGAGCAACCGCGACCCGCGCTCGTTCGCGGCGGCGCCGCTGCATGAGGCCGCAGAGCATGTCGCCCGTTTTCTGCGCGAGGAGCGGCCGGACGTCGTTGTCACGTACACACCGGACGGGACCTACTGGCACCCGGATCACGTCAAGGCGCATCAGGCGGCCTTCGCTGCGCTGGATCTGCTCCGCGCGGAGCAATGGGAGCCGGCGAAGGCCTACATGCACGCGGTGCCGCGCAGTGCCGTCGAACAGATCGAGCAGCGCGCACGCGCGACGGGGGCCGTGCTTCCCATCGAGGTGGGGCAGATCGTCGGCATTCCCGACGCGGAGATCACCACCGTCGTTGACGTCTCGTCGTTTCTCGAACAGAAGCGCGCGGCATTCCTGTCTCATCTCAGCCAGTACGAACCCGACAGTCCGTTTTCGACGATCGCGGCGCAGATCTTCGAGGCGACGCTCGGCACCGAGCGCTTCATCCTGGCCCGCGGCAGCGCTGCCGAGCCGCTCCCCGAGCAGAGCCTCTTCGCCGGGGTCGTCGCCCAATGACTCAGCGAGTGAGCGTGACTTTGCTGAGCCCGATGGGGGAGTCGGGTTCGAGGTCGCGCGCCAGCGCCGTGTAAAGCGCGATCTGCTGGCCTCGCACGGCAGCGGTAACGGGTTGCAATGCCTCCGGGACGGCGCCGGGAAGGGACAGGTCGGCGCCCGCCTCCGGGCTGATCACCGTCACTGTTGCGCCGCGAGCGCGCAGCTCCGCACAGAGTGCGGCGACATCGGCAGCGGCAGGCCCGGGAGTGGAGAAGGCGAGCACGGGCACGTCGGGCGTCACCGCAGCGATCGGTCCGTGGCGAAGGTCCGCCGCGGAGAACGCTTCGGCAAAGATCGCTGACGTCTCGCGGATCTTCAGCGCCGTCTCGCTCGCCGCTGCGAGGAGAGGCCCGCGAGCCACGGTGAGCACCCGGTTGGCTCCCTCGAGGCGGCGGGCGGCCGTTTCGGCGCGCGAGCGATCGTCGAGGACCTGACCGACGTGCTCCGGGAGCACGGTGAGATCACGATCGTTCCACGGCACCGGCCCCATCGCCGCGGCCACAAGGGCGAGCGCGATCAGCGTTGCGGTGAACGTCTTGGTCGCCGGAATCGCGATCTCGCCCCCCGCTGAAAGATCGATGATCACGTCGGCGGCATCGCCCAGCGGGCTGTCGTTCGCGTTGACGATGGCGACGGTCCGAGCGCCCGTGGCGCGCATCCGCTCGAGCACGCTGACGATCTCTGGCGTGCGCCCTGATTGGCTGATGCCGACGGCCAGGTACCCGCGATGGTCGGCGGGCGTTCGATAGAGGGTGTGGAGGCTCGGCGAAGCGAGCGCCACCGGCCGGCCGCTCGCCATCTCGAAGAGGTATCGCCCGTACAGCGCGGCGGTGTCCGATGACCCGCGGGCGAGGAGGACGGTGCCGCAGAGATGCTCCGGCAGCAGAGCACGGATCGATGCCGTGATCGAACTCGCGGCGTCGCACGAGGCGGTCGAGCACGGCAGGCTGCTCGGCCATCTCGGCAGCCATGTGCTCGCCCCTCATGCGGGATCCTCGACCGAACCCTCGTCCCGCCAGGCACGCAACCGCTGCGTGGCGGGTCCGTCGGCGCCGGCGAGCGCAAGGCCGGCGAGCGCCGCCCCCACGACCGGCCGCGTCGTGCACAGGCTCGTCTGCGCCTGCGGTGCCTCTGCCCGGATGCTCTCGGCGATGAAATCGAGAAGGATCGAGCGGCTCGAGGTGAGCACCGATCCGCCGAGGACGACCTGCACCGGGGCATTCGCCATCTCGAGTTGGTGCAGCGCCGCCACCGCGAGCCGGGTGACCTCGGATCCCTGGTGGCGCAGGATCGCGATCGCTGCCGAGTTGCCGGCCTCAGCCGCAGTCACCACGAGCGGGGGCAGCTCCACGAGCCGCGCGGCGCTGAGCGCCTTCTGGTGGATCGCGACCGCCACCTCGAGCGCCGTTGCATAGCCGAAGTACGCAGCGACTGCGTGTGCGAGCGCCGTCGGTCCACTGCGGCCGTCCTCGCTGCGCACGCCCGCACCGAGCGCCGCGAGTCCGATGTCGGGTCCGCCGCCCCAGTCGCCGGTGATCTCGCCGAGCGCTGGGAACCAGGCCCGGCGACCCGACGGCGACATGCCGACGCAGTTGACGCCGGCGCCGACGGTGACAGCGACGCCGTGGCCGGTGCCGGTCGCCGCCCAGAGGACGGCGAAGACGTCGTTGGCAACATGGTTCTCCTCCGCCCACCCCTGCGCGCGCACCGCCTCGGCGAGCGCAACCTCTTCTGCGGGCAGATCGGCGCCCGCCATGAAGACCGCGGCAACCGCCGCCCGTGCTCCGTTACGCGGTTGCAGCCCCGCTTCGGCCCATGCGCGCTCGACCAGGTCGCCGACCAGGTGAACAGCCGGTTCGAGCCCGAGTTGGTGCGGCGACGAGCCGGTGCCGCGAACCGAGGCGAGCACGCTGCCATCCGAGCGAAGGAGGAGGACATCCGTCTTGGAATTGCCGCCGTCGACGGCGACGACGAGCTCGTGATCGTTCACGCGAAGGCCGGCAGATAGCGGCGGTTTGCGGCGATGAGATCGTTCAGCAGCTGTTCGGCAAGACCGCTCTGGCCGATCAGCGGATGTGTCAGCAACGCGCGGAACGCAACCTCGCGATCCCCGGTCACTGCCGCCTCCGCCGTCAACGCTTCGTATGCTGCGGTATGCGCGACCAGGCCGGCCTGGTGTGGTGGCAGCGCCGGGACGGGGAGGGGATCGGCGCCTGCGGCTCCGATATGCGCGGGCACCTCGATCACCGCGTCCGCGGGAAGCTCGGGGATGATCCCGTTGTTTCGGACATCAACGACCTGAACGTCTGTGCTCGCGCCGAACAGGCCGCTGAGCAGGTCCAGCGCGGCCTCGCTGTAGTACGCGCCGCCGCGCTCCATGAGCAGGTCGGGCTTGTCGTGCAACGCCGGATCGCGGTACAGATCCAGGAGCCGGCGCTCCACGTCCATCACCTCTTCGGCGCGGCTCCGGAACTCGAGAAGCTCCTGTACGACGAGGTCGTGCTGGTAGTAATAGCGAAGGTAATAGGAGGGCACGGCGGCGAGGTTGTCGATGATGCGCCGGGGCATCTCGACATGCGCGGCGATCTCGTCGCCGTGGTTGCGCAGCAGGTCCGGCAGCACGTCCTCACCGTCGACGGATACCGACCGGATCCACGTCAGGTGATTCAGGCCGGCGTGACCGAGCCGCACGGCTTCGGGTGTGACGCCGAGCCAACCGGCGAAGAGCCGTTGAAATCCGATTGCGACGTTGCAGAGCCCGACCGCGCGATGGCCGTGGTCGAGGAGCGCGCGGGTCACGATACCGACGGGGTTCGTGAAGTCCACGATCCATGCGCCGTCGGCGCCACGTCGGCGCACGCGTTCGGCGATCTCGCAGGACGACCGGCACGGTGCGAAGCGCCTTGGCGAATCCACCCGCTCCCGTCGTCTCCTGGCCGACGCAACCGCATCGGAGTGGGATCGTCTCGTCCGTCTGTCGCGCGGCCTGCCCACCGACTCGGATCTGCAGCAGTACGGCGGAGGCGCCGTCGACTGCCGCGTCGAGATCGCTCGTCAGCGTCAGCCGGCCGTGAAAGCCGTGCGCTTGCGCTATGCGCTGCGCTGCCCCACCGACGACGTCGAGCCTCGCCGTGTCGACGTCCTGGAGCACGAGCTCATCGATGCCGAGCTGATCGGCGACGCGCCCGAAACCCTCGACCAATTCCGGGCTGTAGGTGCTGCCTCCTCCGACGACTGCGACCTTCATGCGCTCTGGTCTGCGGCGGCGTCCTCGCCACGGCGTTGCTCACGCACTCGCATGAGATCGATTGCCGTTCTGGCGATCGGCGTATCGGATCCGAAGATGCGATCGAGCGCGAGCCGCAGCCCCATGGTGGTGCAGCCCGCAATCACCGCGTCTACGCCGAGGGTCGACACCTCCAGGCGCGGAGAGAACGGTGAGATCGAGGCGAGTGCCTCTGCGATCGGTCGGAGGAGCAGGTCACCACCGCCCGTCCCGATCCCGCCGCCGAGCACGACGAGCTCGGGGTCGAGCACGGCGGCAACGGCGGCGATCCCATGTGCAAGGCGGGTTGCCTCGATCCGCACCACTCGGTCGGCGTTGGGATCTCCGTGGCGGGCGGCATCGAAGATCGTCGCGACGGAGGTTGCAGACCGGACGCCGTGCTCGCGAGCGAGCGCGACGATCGCCGCCGACCCGACCAGGCTCTCGTAGGCGCCGGTTCCCCAGGTCGCGCGATGCCCTGGTCCGACCTCGGCGGCGAGGTCGAGCCGAAGGAAGCCGATTTCACCAGCGAGGCCCGCCGCTCCGCGACGCAGCGCCCCGTCAACGAAGACCCCGGTTCCGACCCCGGTCCCGACCGAGAGCAGGACGAAGTCATCGCTGTCCTGTGCCACCCCGTGGACATGCTCACCGACCGCCGCCATGTTCACGTCGTTCTCGAACGCGACGGGCGCGACGAGTGCCTCGCGTATCGACGGGATGACGCGCGGGCTCTCCCAACCGGACAGCTGCGGCGCGAGCGAGAGGTGATCCGCGCCCGGGCGAAGGACGCCCGGGGTTCCGACGACGACCTGGTTGATGTTGTCGAGTCCGATCCCCGCATCAGCTGCGAGCGTCTCGGCGGCCTGGCGCAACTGTGAGATGACGGCTTTGGCGGTGCTGCGCGGTGTCCGCATCGCACAGCGCCCGACGACCGTTCCTGCGAGATCGACGAGTGCAGCGCGAACCCATTCGCGTCCGACATCAAGGCTCAGCACCCACCCGGCACGCGGGTTGACGTCGTACAGCTGAGCGCTCGGTCCGGGGAGACCGCGCGTGCGCCCGATCCTCCGGAGCAGACCGAGATCCACCAGCTGCCCGAGCACCTCGGAGACCGTCGGCTTCGACAGACCCGTGCTCCGGACAACGTGCGGTGCGGCGACGGGCCCGCCGGTGCGCGCGAGCTCAAAGGTCGTGCGCAGGTTGATCGCGCGCAGCAGGCTCGGCGTCGCTGCATCTGTTGGCCGCATCGTGCGTCTCTCCCGAGGAACGTTAGTAAGGGTGGTTGTCTCTCGCATCGTGCCCGACGGCCGTCAGGGAACGCTCGGCTCGTTGTCGATCTGCCACGCGAACGCCATCGGCGTCGCCGCGGTGAGATCGAGCGCCGGCTCGTCGGTTGACCACGACTGGACGTTGTCCTGGAACACCGCGGTCGCACTGTTGAACTGCGCGAACGTATCGACGCCGTTGGCCGGACAGGTCCGCATCCCGTCGACGACACCCGTGGCGGCAAACGCGTTCGGACCCTCGACCACCGCGCCCGCGAGCACCGGCGGCCTGCCGTCGAGCGAGCCCGCGAGATTCGCGACCTGGTGCTGCATGCACTCGGGGAACGTGGACCCGTCTCCGACGATCAACGATGTGCCCCATGCGTTGGCACCAAGGATGTTCCCGAGCCACCGCGAGCCGTAGCGAGCGAAAGCGTTGCTCGCCGTGAGCTCGTCGTACTCGGCCGCCATCACCACAAGCCCCGCTCCGTGAGCGGTCGTGTCGAACGTGTCCCATGGGAACCCGAACCCGAAGGGATCGGTGCCGCTCCGCGTGACGGCGTTGTCGAGTTGCTTCCCCAGGTCGGCGACGAGCTGCGCCTTGGTCACCTGGAGCTGAGTCGGATTGCCCGCATGCTCGATTGCGTCGTACAGCTCGAAATGTGCGAGGCCGGTCACGTCGTAGAGGTTGAGCGAGTCGGCGGCATCGTTGGGGCCATCGATGTACTCGCGAGCCCAGTGCGCCGCGGCTCTCAGATAGTCGGTGGGGTGTGCGTTCGGGATGCCGGCCGGCGGCGGCCCTGCTGCGAGGGCGTCGTAGATCTCGGTCGCTCCCCATTCAAGGTCGTCGCGCCATTCCTTCTCGGGGTAGAAGTCAAAGGGAATCGCCGTCTGGAGCCTGCCGAGCGGGTGCGTGTCGGCGAGGGCGAAGACATCCTCGGCGTCTTTGAGACACGTGGCTGCCTGCGCCGGCTCGGTGACCCGGTCGAGCTGATAGCAGAGCGCGAAGTCCGCGGCGAGACGGCCGGCGAGATTCGGGCTGATGAGCGATCCCGGCGCTCCCGCGCGGAAGACCGGCCGGTTGCGGATGTACCGATCCTCGGGGTTGGTCCCGCCGTACGTGTCGTCCGCCTGCGGCAGCCGCCAGATGTCGTGGTCGCCGGTGATGGTGTTGTTGCCCTCACCGATGCCGACCTGCAGATACAGGGTCTTTGTGCTGTCGTTCCACATCTGCTCGAGCCAGCTGATCCCGAACGCTGCCTCAGCGCTGTAGTTCGCGGTGGCCGACCCCGTGCCGAGTTGGTTCGGGAAGTCACGGACGTCGGTCTCCATCATGCCGACGACGTAGCTGATCGTTTCGGTGAACTTCAGGTAGTCGCCGGCGTCCCACCAGGCGCCCGCGGCATTGATCGTCACGCCGAGTGGTGTGAGGTCGCCTTTGAAGTTGCCGTTCCCGTCGACGGTGGGGATGAGGTACGTCATGGCGTTCTCGTCGTTGAGATGGCCCGGCGCGTTTCGCAGTGCGGACGGGATGAAGTCGGGGCCGTCGCGCTCGTTCTCATAGAACGAAAGCGAGTTCGCCATTGCTGTCGCGTAGATGCGCGCCGCCGTGTCGATGCGGAACACTGGCGATCGCACCTGCACGGACCCGTCGGCGACAACGATGTGATACGTGCCCGTGCGACGGAGCGTGTTGAAGTCGATCGCGTACACGTGCGTGTACGTGCTGCTCCACGATCCCTGGTCCGCGCCGACCACGGACTGGAACGCGGTGCGGCCGTGGGAGTCCACGACGCGGAACGTGTCGCCCCGCCGCGACGCTGACGTCATGAGGTAGGCGCGTTTCGACGCTCCGGCGGCATAGCCGACCTGGTCGGCTCGCACCTGAGCCGTCGCGGTTGCGGCAGTCTCGCCTGCTGCTGCCGTCGGTGCGGCAGCCAGTCCGGTCAACGGTGTGATGAGGCAGGCCGCCACCAGAAGGCGATGGCGAAGGGTGAATCCTCGGCGCCGTTGGGCGGCTCGCTCAGACATGGTTAGGGATTCTTCCTATCAGTAGGCGCTGTGTCAAGCGCCGGGCACCGCCGGAACTCGCGAAGCGTGCGAGACCGGCGACAAAGTCACCCTATCCGGTGGTTGACCATGCGGCCGTTGTTAAGGTAGCTTTCCTATAAATTACCGGCCGCGGGTCACTTCTCACCCGGTACGCGGTGACAGCAGACTTCGGAGGAACCCGGATGGTTTGGACGTGGCGACCCAACAGGAACGCAGACAATAGGCCGGTGCGACATTGGAGGCCGATCACCGCGATGGCCGTCGCCGGCGTCCTCGCTGCCGCATGCGGGTCGGCATCGACGAGCTCGACGAGCAGCGGGAGCGCCAACTCGGGCAAGGTGGGCGGCAAGCTCCTCATCGACAACGAGAGCGGCAGCACCTGGACGTGCCAGTTCAACCCGTTCAACCCGTCGGTGAACATCACCTCAATCGGTTTCGTCTACGAGCCGCTCGAATTCATCAACATCCTCCAGACGAACCCGGACGGGACGCCGAAGGTGACTCCCTGGCTGGCGACGGGATCGACCTGGAGCCCCGACTTCACGACGCTGACCATGACGATCCGGAGCGGCGTGAAGTGGAGCGACGGAAGCCCGTTCAGCGCGAATGACGTCGTCTACACCTTCAACGCGCTGAAGGCCGACCAAGCGCTGGATCTCAACGCGCTGTGGTCAGTCGACAGCGGTCCGCTCACGAGCGTGACGCTCAAGGGGACGGACCAGGTCGTCTTCACGTTCAACGCGCCGGCGCAGTCGTACTTCTACTACGTCGCCGATCAGACGCCGATCATTCCGCAGCACATCTGGAGCACGTTCGACCAGTCCAAGCTCGATACCGAAGCCGACACGAACCCCGTCGGGACCGGGCCGTATCTCATGACGACGTGCTCGCAGGACAACATCAAGTACCTGCGCAACACCAGCTACTGGCAGAGCAAGGCGGGCCATCCGGTCCCGCAGGTGGCAGAGGTCGACTATCCGGCGTTCCTCAGCAACACGTCGGCCAACCTTTATCTCGCGCAGGGTGAGGCGCAGTGGGGTGCGCAGTACATCCCCAACATCAACTCGTACTACATCAGCAAGAGCCCGTCCACGCGTCACTACTGGTTCCCGCCAACGCTGAACGTGTCGCTCTTCCCCAATCTGGACAATCCACTGCTCAGCATCCTCGGGGTCCGCCAGGCGATCTCATTGGCGATCGACCGCGGGCAGGTCTCGCAACGCGGCGAGAGTGGCTACGAACCGCCGGCGAACCAGACCGGCATCGTGCTGCCGACCTATCAGACCTGGTACGACAAGTCCCAAGACGACACCGCGTACAACCCCACCAAGGCCGAGCAGGATCTGCAGGCGGCGGGATTCACCAAGGGTTCCGACGGCATCTATCAGAACGCACAAGGGCAGAAGCTTTCGTTCACCATCAAGTCGATCAGCGGCTACACGGACTGGGATGCCTCATTGCAGGTGATCACCCAGGAGCTCAAGGCGGTGGGCATCGAGGTCACGGTGCAGGACGAGGACAGTGATCCGTATACCAACGACACGCAGAACGGAACGTTCCAGCTCGCGTATGGCGAGATGCCCGTTCCCGGCCCGGGGCCGTACTACGAGCTGCGCTCGATGCTCTTCAGCGGCAACATCGGCTCGACGAACTACTCGCGCTACAAGTCCGCCACGACCGACGCACTGTTCAACCAGTACTCCGGCGCCTCGCCGTCACAGCAACTGCAGATCATCCAGCAGATCCAGGGGGTCATGGCCCAGGACCTTCCGGCTATCCCGGTCGTCGAAGGTGTCGACTGGTATCAATACGACACGACGAGCTTTGGCGGATGGCCGACGCAATCCAACCCATACGCGCAGCCCCCGGTGTGGGCGACACCCGATAACGGCATGGTGCTCACCCGCCTCTACCCGGTGAGCTAGACAGAGCCCCGATGCGCAGGGTCAGGGCGCTCCCGGCGCGGCGATGAGATACGTCATTCGCCGCGCCGGGCTCTTCGTCGTCACGCTCTGGGCCGCGCTCACCGTCAACTTCATCATCCCGCGCGTGATGCCTGGCAATGAGGCGCAAGCGGTGCTCGCCACGTTCCGCGGAGTCAACCCGGCGGCGCTGCATGCGCTCGAGATCGAGTTCGGCATCAACGTCCATCAGAACGTCATCGTCACGTACTTCCAGTACCTGGCGAACAGCCTCACCGGACAGTTCGGCCTGACTGCACAACGGGTTCCCGTGCTGACCGAGATCGTCAGCAAGCTCCCGTGGACGCTGGCACTGGTGGGAATCACCACGATCATCGCGTTCGCGATCGGGACGATGGTCGGCGTGGTGAGCGCGTGGCGCCGGGGTGGCCGATTCGACGGCATCCTTCCGCCGATGCTGTTCATCGTCGCGACGTTTCCCGTCTTCTTCGTCGGACTGCTGCTCCTCTTCGTGTTCGCAGTCACCCTCAACTGGCTGCCGCTCAGCTCCAACTACAGCATCGGCGCGACGCCGTCGCTGTCGCCGTCCTTCATCGGCGATGTGCTCACCCATGCACTGCTTCCGGGTTTCAGCCTCGTCGTCGTCACCGCAGGTCTCTGGATCTACTCGATGCGCAACAACATGATCACGACACTCGCTGAGGATTACGTGAAGATGGGGCGGGCAAAGGGCCTGCCGAGCTGGCGCATCATGCTCGACTACGCTGCCCGCAACGCGATCCTTCCCAATCTGACGGGATTCGCCATGCAGCTCGGCTACGTTCTCGGTGGATCGATCCTCGTCGAATACACCTTCTCGTATCCGGGTCTGGGATACCTGTTCTACACGAGCACCACGGATCACGACCTGCCGCTCATGCAGACGCTGTTCCTCGTGTACACGCTCGCTGTGCTGATCTGCGTATTGATCGCCGATCTGCTCACCGCCGGATTGGATCCGCGCACGCGTGATGCGTAGGGAGCTGCCGGCATGAGCATCGCAGCGATCAGCACCGACACGGGACCCGTGGACCCGGTTGTTTCGGCGAGCCACCAGAGCGTGCTTGCGCGCCTCGCGTACGCGATCCTGCACAACCGCAAGGCCACGGCGGGGACGGTGATCCTCCTGATCGTCGTCTTCGTGGCGATCTTTCCGGGCCTGATCGGGCGTGACGATCCCCAGGCGGCGATCTACGGCCAGGATCTAGGTCCGTCCTGGCAGCACCTGCTCGGCACGACGCAGCTGGGCCAGGATGTGTTTTCCCAGGTCGTGTGGGGCACGCGGCTCACGCTGATCGTCACCGTCGTCGTCAGCGCACTCGCGACCATCATCTCGATGGTCATCGGCGTCACTTCCGCCTACATCGGCGGCGTGACCGACCGCGCGCTGTCGCTGCTGACGGACATCTTCCTGATCATCCCGACGCTGCCGCTGCTCATCGTGCTGGCGTCGTATCTGCCGCCCGGGTCGCTCACCATGATCGTCGTCCTCACGCTCACCAGCTGGGCATTCCAGGCGCGGCAGCTGCGCTCGCAGGGGCTCTCGCTGCGAGCTCGGGATTTCCTTGCTGCCGCTCGGGTTCGTGGCGAGCGAACCTCGTACATCATCCTTGTCGAGATCATTCCGACGATGACGTCGCTCATCGTGGCGTCGTTCCTCGGCCTCTCCGTCTTCGTCGTCGGGTTCGCGGCCGGTCTGCAGTTCCTCGGGCTCGGGAATAGCACGGAGCTGACGTGGGGCACGATGCTGTATTACGCGCAGGCGGGGGGCGCACTCGAAGCGGGCAATGCCTGGTGGGCGCTGGCACCCGGCGCGGCCGTCGCGTTCATGGGTGCGGGGTTCGCGCTGATCAACTACGCATTTGATGAGATCGGAAACCCGGCGCTGCGGCCGGTGAGAAAGCGACGTGTCCGAACCACTGCTTGACGTCCAGGACATGTCGGTCTCGTATCTGACCGATACGTCGTCGGTCGGCGCTGTCGACCATGTCAGCCTGACGCTCCATGCGGGAGAGTTTCTCGGGATCGTCGGCGAGTCCGGGTGCGGCAAGTCGACGCTGCTGTTCGCGATCGCGCAATTGCTGTCCCCGCCGGCAGAGATCACGTCGGGAAGAGTTGTGTTCCGAGGTCAGGATCTCGTGCAACTCACCGACAGCGAGCTCCGGCATGTGCGCTGGCGCGACTATTCGGTGGTGATGCAGAGCGCCATGAACGCGCTCAACCCGATGAAGAGCATCGGCGCGCAATTCAAGGACACGTTCCGCGCACATGGCCAGAAGTCAGGAGAGAGCATCCGCGCTCGCTCGGCTGAGGTCCTCCGCCTGGTCGGGATCGACGCCGAGCATCTCGACAGCTATCCGCATCAGTTGAGTGGCGGCATGCGGCAGCGCGCCATGATCGCCATGGCCCTGCTCTTCACGCCGCAGCTCGTGATCATGGACGAGCCGACGTCGGCGCTCGACGTGGTCGCGCAACGTTCGCTCATGACGCAGATCAAGGAGTTGCAGCTCGAGTTTGGTTTTGCCGTCATCTTCGTAACCCACGACATGTCGGTGGTGGCGCACTACTCGGACCGCGTGATGGTCATGTACGCCGGGCAGGTGGCGGAGATCGGTGACACCGGCTCGATCTTCAAGCATCCGCTGCATCCGTACAGCAAGGGACTCCTCGACGCGTTTCCTTCCGTCCGCGGCCCGCGGCGTCCGCTCATCGGGATTCCGGGGAGCCCTGCCCGATCTGAGCCGGCCGCCGTCGGGATGCCGGTTCCACCCGCGTTGCAGCGAAGCGATGGCGCGGTGCAGCGCGACCGAGCCCGCGTTGTATGGGGTCGACACCACGGAGGTGCGCTGTCTGCTGTACGACGAGTCCTTACGGGATGCTGTCTGACCGATGAGTCATCCACCGAGCGACGTCGACGACGCCGACGGCGTCATCCTGCGCACCACCGATCTGACGCGACACTTCCGTCTCGGCGGGCTGTTCTCAGGGCGGATCCTGCATGCGGTCGACGACCTGAACCTCGTCATCCACGAGCGTGAAATCGTTGCGCTGGTCGGCGAAAGCGGTAGTGGGAAGACGACCGTCGCGCGACTGCTCGCGATGATCTACCCGCCGACACGCGGTCAGATCACCTATCACGGGCGCAGCGTGCACAGCCTGCGCTCGCGGAAAGATGTGCTCTGGTACCGCGCCAAGGTGCCGATGGTATTCCAGGACCCGTACAGCGCGATGAACCCCGTCTTCCGCGTGTCGCACGGTGTCATGCGCAATCTCAAGCTGCACCGCCCGGAGCTCGACCGTGCACAGCGTCGTGAGGAGGCCGAGCGGGTCTTCGACATCGTGGGACTGAACCCTGCCGCCGAGATGCTTCGGAAGTTCCCCTATGAGATGAGCGGGGGTCAGCGCCAGCGGGTCGGGTTCGCACAGGCACTCGCAGTGCGTGCCGAGCTGATCATCGCCGACGAGCCGGTGTCGATGCTTGACGTCTCCATCCGCGCCGGGATCCTCAACATGATGGCCACCCTTCGCGCGGAGGAGGGGGCGTCGATCCTCTACATCACGCACGACATCGCAAGTGCGCGCTACGTCGCTGACCGCATCATCGTGATGTACGCCGGACACGCGGTGGAGCAGGGGCCGACCGAGGTCGTGCTGTCAGCGCCGAAACACCCATACACGCAACTGTTGCTCTCTGCGGTGCCCGACCCGCACGAGGCGCTCGCTCCGGTCTCAGCGGATAGCGGCGAGCCGCCTCGCGTGATCAACCCGGCTGAGGGCTGTCGGTTTCGCGAACGATGCCCCTACGCCATCGACACCTGCGCACAGGTCACGCCATTGCTTCGACGGATGGGGCCCGGTCATGACGCCGCCTGTCATGTGGCGATCGCCTCGGAGGAAGCTGATGGGCCGGAGGCCGCTGCGATGCCTGGGGCAAACAGGGCTGCGACGACGTGAGTCGGATCGCTGCTCGGTGAGGACAGTGCCGGCGTGGGCCCGCGCTGAAGACGTCGTACGCCTGGTTGTCGCCACGCGGCGATTCACAGGCGAACCCGGCCGGTACAACCGTGATATCACTGCTCGGTGAGCGATAGCACGAGCATGCAGCCAGGCGGCCCGCAATCCACGCCCCCGGTGGGGCGCGACCCGGCACCAGCCGAGCCGGCGAGCGCGGAACCGCCGACGCCGGTTGTTCCGGTGACTCGTACCGGCGTTGCTTGGTGGGCGTTGGGGTTCAGCCTCTTGCTGCTCGTTCTCGTGCTCATCTTCGTGCTGCAGAACCTCACCGATGCGACGACCAGTTTCTTCGGCTTCACGTGGACGATCCCTCTGGGACTCGACCTCCTGCTGGCAGCCTTGGTGGGAGGCGTCATCGCGTTCCTCCTTGGTGCCGCTCGCATGCTGCAGATACGCCGCGTCGCGCGCCGCTATGCTCGCGCCCGCAAACGCAGCTAAGTGACGGACGCAGTCTTCTTCGATGTGGATGGGACGTTGATCGACAACACATACCTTCAGGTCGTCGCGTGGTCACGTGCGTGCAGAGACTTCGATCTCAACATTGACATGGCGGTGCTCCACCGCCTTTTTGGGATGGGAGCAGATCAGTTCATCCCCGCACTGCTCGGTCACGAAAAGCCTGAGCTCGCCGAGGCGCAGAGCCGCCATATCGCGGCATTCGCGGAGGAATCCCGCCCTTTCGAGGGCGCTGCCGAGTTGATGCAGGAGTTACATCGGCGTGGATTGCTGCTTGGGATCGCAACCTCAGGAAGCGCTGACGCAACGAACGCAAACCTCCGCCGTGTCCTCCCTGACCTGTCGATCATCGATACCATCGTCTGCCGCGACGACATCGTCGCCACCAAGCCCGCGCCCGACCTCGTCGCGGTGGCGCTGCAACGCTCTGGAGTGTCCGCCGATGCCGCCATCCTCGTCGGGGACACCCGCTGGGACATCGAAGCCGCGGCACGATGCGGGGTGCAGACGATCGGAGTGCGGACGGGTGGGCACACGAAACTGGAGCTCATGGACGCTGGAGCGCTCGCAGTCTTCGACAGCGTTGGTGATCTGCTCCGCAACCTCGAGGATTCGCCACTTCGACGCTAGCGCCGAGCTCTATGAACGAGGTATGCGTCGTGACCGCTGGTTCGTCGTCTGGTCGGCCTCTTCAGACATTTGTTGCATCCAGCGCTCGTGTTCGGCTATCCGCAAGGACAGTTGGCGGGGAGTTGTGTGCGCTTTGATCATGAACTCCAAGGCGCCCAACGCCGACCCACGCTTGATCATGTCAGCGTCCCCGAGATTGGTGAGGATGATGACCGGTATCTGCTTCGTCTTCGGGTTGGTCCGGAGATTTGACAAGACGTCGAAACCGTTGAGCTTCGGCAAGCGCACGTCGAGGATGACGAAGTCCGGGTTCTCGGCGGATGCCATCCGCAATCCCTCTTCGCCATCCCGAGCGACGACGACAACACGGCCGGCGGCCAACAGTGCCAGTCGATACATGTCCGCTGCGACCTCATCGTCCTCGATCAACAGAACTTTGAAATCTGCAGTCACCAAGTTGCTCCCGCACGCTGGCTGTGCCGCCGTGGTGGCTTGGCGACGGAGATGCAGGACCCCGCTGTCGGGGCCCTGCATCCCATTGGCTCTATTCGGTCGAGCCGCCATCGCGGGCCTGCTTGGCCGCGGCATGAATGTTATCGGCAGCAGTTTCGGGGTCGATGCCCGCCTCAGACGCTGCCCTGGCCAGGTCGTCGGAGGTGATGTCGCCGGCGTGATGGCGCTCGTTCGGGTCGCCACATCCGCAACTCATGCACATGTCGTCTGCCTCCAGATGTTGTTGGTGATAGGGAACCTATCCGTGAAATGACATTGGCCGGCGTCAGCCGACCCGCTGCTTGTTCTGCTCAATCCGTGCGCCGAGCGCTTCGAGCTGTGCCCGCGTCGCCTTCTGCTGCAACGCGGGAAGCAGATGCGTCTCCTCGTCGCCAACATGGTTCGTCACCGCCACCTGCAACTGCCCCATCGCCGCGATGAGTGCCGTTCCTTCCTGGCCGCGAACATGCTCCATGAGCGCGTTGACCTGACTGTGCGCCAAGTTCACTCGCTTGATCAGCGCGGGATTCTTGAGCACGGCCTCAGCGAAGGGATAGAGGGCGGCGTGTTCTGCGCCATCATGCGCCGTCAACGCGTCCAGAATCTGCCCGACCCAGACACCGTCGCCCGTCTTGTTGTACTGCGTAAACAGCATATCGACACGCTCGTGGTCAGCAAGAATCAGGTCGATGCCGTTCGGCATCTCTACTCCTCCTCGAGAGTGGGATCAAGCGGTGCTCGTCCCCAGTGGCGGTGCGTCTGCAAGGCAGCGATCACTGCTTTTCTGAATGCCTGATCTGCCTTTTCCCTCAGGATGATGCCGTCCTCTCCGGAACCAATCGCTGCCATTTCAAGCAACTCGGCTCCGTTGCCCCAGGCCGCAACCGTCTTGAAGTGCCGATGCGCTCCTTGGGCGTAGGTGATCGCCTTCGCGTTGCTCGCGAGGCCGGTGCCGCCGGCGACGACAAGTCCATCCGCCTCGGCCGGTGACGATGTGAGGAGCGACCGATCGACGAGCAGGCTGTCGCCGTCACCTCCCGAGATCTCGCCTTTGTGCGGCGCAATGATGTGCGGCGTGACCCCCGCGGCCAGCAAACTCATTTGCAGTTCGCGAATGCCGGCCACGTCACACCCGTCACTCGCCAGGATGTGGACCACGCGACCAGCGAGCGGAAAGACCTCGGCCGTCACCATGGCCAAGGCGGGCGACGGAGCGACGTCGGCGTGCGCAACGGCAACGCTCGGTGCGACAAGACCCAGTCCTGCTGCCACCCGGTCTGCGAGCCCCGCGTCGATGTACGCGAGGCGTTGAACCATCGTCTTCACCACATCGGGCACGTCGACTTTGCTGAGTTCGAAGGTGAACGCGTCGACGATGTGATCCTGCTCGACCGCGGAAACGCTTTTCCAGAACATCGTCGCCTGCCTGTACTCGTCGTCCGGGCTCCGCTCGCGGGTCTTGGCACCCTCGACAGGTTGTGCTGAGTGAATGTAGCCGCCGTCGGCATCCCCGGCCAGGAACGGACATCCGCCCCCGACACTGTTCGGCAGGTACGGGGTGCGCCCCGCGTGGACGGCCTGCTGCATCGAGCCGTCGCGGAGGTTGTCGTTCACCGCCACGACCGGGCGGTTGATCGGGATCTGGGCGAAGTTGGGACTCCCAAGCCGGCTCAGTTGCGTGTCGAGGTAGCTGAAGAGCCGGGCCTGCATGAGCGGGTCCTGCGTCACTTCGATGCCGCGCACGAGATGCCCGGTGTGGAACGCGACCTGTTCCGTCTCGGCAAAGTAGTTGGCCGGATTCCGATTGAGCGTCATGCGACCGACGATCTGAATGGGCGCGAGCTCCTCGGGAACGAGCTTGGTCGCGTCGAGGAGATCGATACCTTCGAAGCGTTGATCGTCGGTGTCGGGCAGCAGTTGAAGACCGAGATCCCATTCCGGGAACGCACCCGCTCCGATCGCGTTGTAGAGATCGCGGCGATGGAAATCGGGGTCAACCCCCGCGAGCGTCTGCGCTTCGTCCCACAGCAGGCCGTGCACACCGAGGACCGGCTTCCAATGGAATTTGACCAGGCTCGTCTCGTTCTTTGCATTGACGAGTCGAAACGTGTGAACACCAAACCCTTCCATCATCCGGAGCGAGCGGGGGATCGCACGGTCGGACATCACCCACATCAGCATGTGCGGCGACTCGGGAATCGCCGAGACGAAATCCCAGAAGGTCGTATGCGCCGTCTGTGCCTGTGGAACCTCTCGGTCCGGTTCGGGCTTGGCTGCGTGAATCAGATCGGGAAACTTGATGCCGTCACGGATGAAGAACACCGGTATGTTGTTGCCGACGAGGTCGAAATTGCCCTCTGACGTATAGAACTTCACCGCAAATCCGCGAACGTCTCGCGCCGTATCTGCCGATCCCCGGGATCCAACGACGGTAGAGAAGCGAGTGAATACCGGCGTCGACTGTCCGGGTTGAAGAAACCCGGCGGAGGTGACAGCGCGAGCGCTCCCATTCGAGACGAACACCCCGTGGACGCCGACGCCACGGGCATGGACCACCCGCTCCGGAATGCGCTCGTGATCGAAGTGCATGATCTTCTCGCGAAGATGGAAGTCCTCCATGAGCGTCGGCCCGCGGAGCCCCGCCTTGAGCGAGTTCATCGGTGTGCGAGAGACGTTGGCCCTGCGGACTGGTCAGAAACTCGCTGTCTTGCGCCGGCACCTTGCTGGATCGCGGCGTGAGGACGCTGGGAGTCGTCTCGAGAGGGCGCGTGGGCGGTGCTGCTCGATTCGGCCGGCGGCGCGGAGCGCTGGACTTCTGGGGCATGCCCCTCCCTCGTGTGAGTCAACTTCTGGAGTGATAGTGGCGCTGTCATATTGTGCGACCTTGGTACTGGTAGGCGCGCAGCCGGTGGTCTTGGTGGCGGGAGCCGATGCCCGGATGCATACTCGCCAGCATGATGCCGTCTGAGCCACCCACCAAGCCGTCGGCAGGGGTGCCTGACACGGGTTTGGCGAGTCGCGCGGACCAGCACTGGATGACGGACTTCGCAGACCCCTCAAGGGAGTGGCGCCGGCTGTTCTCTGAATTGCTCGGCACCTTTCTTCTCGTGCTCGCTGCCGCCGGAGCCGGCACCGTTGCGTCCAAAACGGGCGTTCCGATTTCCCGAGCGGCCGCCGTGACGGCACCGGGACTCACGGTCATGGCGGTCATCCTGTTCATGGGGAAAGTTGGCGGAGCGCATCTGAATCCCGTTGTGAGTTCTCGCGTTCGCCCTGCGTTCGGAATTCCCCTGGCGACGCGTACCCGGTTATGTGCTTGCGCAGCTCGCTGGAGGCGTCCTCGCATGCCTCTTCTTGTGGGCGGTCGTTGCGCGCCCCAACATGCTCGCCGCGACCGTCCCAGCGCCGACGGTGGGGGACGTGCGGGCGATGCTTGTCGAGGTGGTACTGACAATGGGCTTGGTGAGCGTCATCCTCGGTACCGCGTCATCTGCTCAGAACGTTGGCGCCCTCTCCGCAGTCGCCGTCGGTGCATACATCGCGCTCGCCGGATTGTGGTCGAGTCCGCTCAGCGGAGCATCAATGAATCCGGTTCGCTCATTCGCGCCGGACCTGATCCGCGGAGACCTCTCGCACACCTGGGTCTACATCGTTGGCCCTGTCACCGGGGGACTCTTGGCGGTCGTCTTTGCGTTTGTGCTGCGCGGCCGCGGTGGAGATCCCAGTGCCGCGCGCGCTGCCGAAGGGGACAATGCGCGGTAATTTCAGCGCGCGTGTTTTCTACGCAACCGCCGTATCGGTCGCTTGGGTATCCGTACTGACGCGAGTTGACGGGAGTGCGAGGTCTTTGGCAGACATCGGCTGACTGATGAAGTATCCCTGGGCAAGGTCGCATCCAATTGCCGCGAGCAGATTGAGCGCATCGACGTCCTCGATGCCCTCCGCGACCACACGCATGTTGAGTTTGTGGCCCAGCGCGATCGTGGCTCGAACCAACGCAAGATTTCGTTCGGTGTCCCCGGTCGCGAGGCGAGTCAAGAAGCTGCGGTCGAGCTTCAACTCGCTGACGGCAAGGCTCCCAAGATAGGCGAGCGACGTGACCCCGGCGCCGAAGTCGTCGATGGAAACGCCCAATCCGAGTTTGCGCAATTGCTCGATGACGCTCTTGCACAGATCAAAGTCTCGAATGATCGTCGTCTCGGTGATCTCGAGGATCAGACATTCGGGAGCGACGGCGTACCGACGGAGCGTTGCCATGACCGAGTCGCTGAATCCCGGATCGAGGAGGTTGGTAGCCGAAACATTGACCGATATGGTCACCATCTCACCGGCAGCCCGCCACGCGGCGCACTGTTCCACGGCTCGCTCGAGGACGAGCGCTGTGAGCGATTGCATGAGACCGGCTTCCTCTGCCAACGGAATGAATTCGAGCGGAGGCACGAGTCCGAGGCGCGGATGGCGCCAGCGCACAAGAGCCTCCATCGCCGAGCGATTGCCGGTGATCAGGTCAATCTGTGGTTGGTAGTGCACCTCAAGTTGGTCGTCGAGAATGGCGCCGCGCAACTCATCAACCAGGCGCAGCCGGTTGCCACCGTCGTCGACATCGTGCCTGTACACCTCGAAGGGCATCGGGCCGACCTTGGCGCGATACATGGCGAGGTCAGCGCATCGCAGCAGCGCGACGCTCGTTGTGGCATCCGCCGGTGCACTGGCGATGCCAACGCTCGCGCCGACACGGACGCTCAGCGCGTCCAGGAGAAATGGTTGCTCGAGCTCGGTGATGAGGCGCTGCGCGATCGTAGCTGCGTATGTTGAGTCCGTATCCATGACGAGGACCGCGAGCTCATCGCCGCCAACACGGACAAGGACGTCTGTTTCCCGCAGATGAGCGGTGAGGCGCGGACCCAACTGCCGGAGCACGTCGTCCCCGGCTGAATGGCCAAACGAATCGTTGATCTCTTTGAAATGATCGAGATCGATATAGAGCAGCGACAGCGTGCGGTCCAGGGTTTCCGGATCGGCATAGTCGGCAAAGAAAGCGTCAAGCAGGTTGAAGAGCTGGCGGCGGTTTCCGAGCCCGGTCAATTCGTCGGTGATGGCCTGGCGGTGGCGCATCTCCGTCAGGAATCGCAGGCTCCGAACCGACAGCAGCCAGACGGATGCCGACTGTGATCAAGGTGGCCGTGGCAAGTCCCAGCGCAACTGGAGCGACTTGGTGCAGCGTGTCAACCAGGAGAATGGAAAGCCCGGCGACAGCACCGAGGCCAGGGAGGAGAAACCCCGGCGTACCACTGCGCGCCAGCGGATTCGTGTGCACCGGGCGAACCCAGACAGCGACAGAGATCAGCAGGATGGCTGCTGGCCACGCGAGGCCGTCCAGGATCACCCCGATGTGCGACGGGGAGCCCGAGCTGGCGAAGAGATTGAACGTATCGCCGATCGCAGTGCAACCGATGGCACACGCGATGAGCAGCCACTGTGTGTTCTTGCGACCGGGGATGATCGCGGTGGCGCCTACCGCAAGCATGAGTAGCAATGCATCACCGATCGGATACGCAAGATCGGTCGCCACTGTCGTGGCATTCCCGCCGACCGAGTGGAGAATGGTGTTGAACGCGAAGCAAGCGCATAACGCCGCCGCACCCAGACCGGCGACGGCACCATCGAGCCATGTCGTCACTCCGACACGCGCAACGTGCTTGCGCGTCAAGGCGATGAGCGCGACATAGGTGATGGGGTAAAAGGCCAGCCAGAAGAGGTCGGCAAGGGAAGGGACGGCCACTGCGCCGCCACCTGCCGATTCTGCTGCCAGAACGGTGTCGCCGATGCTCCACGAAAGGATCCCGAGACCCAACATGAGCGTCACGACTCGCCGGCGCGAGCCGATCGCGCGGCAGATGCAAAGGGCACTCGTCAGCACTTCGAAGGCCCCAACGCCCCAGCCATCGACCAGGGCGTTGGACTGACCGGGCTGCCGGATGATCAACGACAGGCCATACGCGACGAGGAGACCCGCCAACGCCGCATAGGCAGCCACGACCCAACGTGGCGCGCGAGGCGCCGGCACTGACGCGCGCACGGCGAGAACGTGGGTGTTATCCAATGACACGCGAGCAGAGTAGGCCCGCGGCTCCACGACTCCCGCAAACAGTCGGTGGTCCATCCGTTACAGAACCGTACAAAGTGATGGCTGTGGGGACCGGCCAATCGAAATGACACCGAACCTGACACCTCGGCACCGACGCTCGAGCCGTGGTGTAGCTTGCTGATCTGTAGGCGCGAGACCTCGTCGCGAGTCGGAACGATCTGAGGGAGGTCGAGCCATCGATGTGATCGGGCGGCAGGCGGAATTGCTTGCCATCAGCGACTGGATCGGCGACGGAAATGAGCGCCCGTCAGGACCGACGTCGCGGACGACGGCGTTTGTGGTGGAGGGCGAACCCGGCATCGGGAAGACGACCCTCTGGGACGCGGCGGTCACGATGGCTCGCGCCCGCGGCATGCACGTGCTTTCGTGCCGGCCGCGGCGCTCGGATGCGACTCTGTCCCACCTCGCCCTGACCGACCTGCTCCGATCCGTGTCCGCGGATGCCTTTCGGGCGCTGCCCGCTCCACAGCGTCTGGCGATCGAAGTCGCCACGCTGCGCCGCCAAGCCCGTGAGGCCGAGCTGGACTCCCGCGCCGTCGCCACAGCTCTTACAACACTGCTCGGCGACCTCAGCGGCTCCATGCCATTACTGGTGGCTGTCGACGACGCGCAATGGCTCGATCCGCCATCGGCGACTGCTCTGGCGTTTGCCCTGCATCGGTTGGACGATCGGGATGTGCACCTGCTGATGGCGGTCCGGATCGAACCAATGCCGGAACGGACCTTCCCGGTTCTCGCTGCGTTCGACGATGCCCTGGGCAGAGAACACATACAGCGCCTGAGCGTCGGTCCGCTCAGCGTCGGGGCGATTCACTCAGTGTTCGTGCGCGTCCTCGGCAAATCGGTGACACGTCCGATGCTCGTCCGCATCCATAGGGCAGCCGGGGGCAACCCGTTCTACGCGCTGGAGATCGCCAGCGAGATCCACAGACTGGGCACTGTTGCACCCGGTCAGCCGCTTCCGGTTCCGGTGGATCGTCGCGAACTCGCACTGCTCCGGCTGCGGAGGCTCCCGCGCGCGACCCGGGATGCGCTGGCGCAGGTGGCTGCCAGGTCGCGCCCGTCCACCAAGGACATCGACGTCGGCGCCCTTGGCCCCGCAGAAAGCGCAGGCATCGTTCGCGTGTTCGCGGACGGTCGGATCGACTTCACGCACCCGCTGTTCGGCTCCGCGCTGTACGCGTCGCTTCCCGAATCGTCGCGGCGAAGACTCCACCGCGAGCTCGCCACCACCGAAACCGATGTCGAGGAACAGGCGCGGCATCTGGCGCTCGCATCGTCGGATCCCGACGCACGCAGCGCCGATGTCCTGGACCGCGCTGCCGACGCCGCCGGTGCTCGAGGAGCGTCCGGGGCCGCCGTCGACCTCAAGGAGCTGGCCCTGGCGCTGACCCCTCCTGACGACACACACAGCGTCGCCCGGCGGAAGCTCGAACTCGCGTCACGCCGGTACTTCGCGGGCGACGCGCCGGGCGCTCGGCGTGAGCTGGAACAAGCGCTGCGAGAGCTGCCGCCGAGCGAGGTGCGAGCTCAAGTCCTGCTCGAGCTTGGCAGCGTGCTCTGGAATCAGGGGGAAGGGGACGCCGGCTCGACCTTGTTCCAGCAGGCCTTGGACGAGGCGGAATCGTCCGCGCTCCTGGCACGGATCCACACACGCATCTCTGCGATGACCGATGACTTTGAAATCGCGGCGGCACATGCCGAGTCAGCCCTGCGGCTGACCGATGAGCGGGAGGACCCGCTCGTGTATTCCTATGCGCTGCACAACCTGGCTCGTGCGAAGTTCTACGCGGGCCGGGGCGCGGACCACGCGGCGATGGAGGAGGGCACGCTCCTGCAGCGTGCAGGGACAGGCTGGGAGATCAGTACCACGCCGGCGTACTGGGCGAGGGATTTCGATGACTTCGAGACGGCGGCCCGTCGGTTCGAAGAGGCCCTCCGCGTGTTCCGGGAGTTGGGCGACGAGGCCAGCTGCAGTTGCATTCTCGCGCAGCTGGCGGCAATTGATGCGCTGACGGGTCGTTTCGACATCGGACGTCAACGGGCCGCGGAGGCCCTCGACCTCGCCCATCAGACCGAACAGGACACCTGGATCAACGTCGCCCTGACCGTACAAGCGCAGGTCGCCGCGCGTGCAGGCGAACTCGGGGCAGCGCGGGCGACAGCTGAATCAGTGTTGCACCGGCTCGAGATCCACCCCGATCCGCCCATCGAGACCATGGTTCGAGGAGTGCTGGGGCTGGTCGCACTGTCGGCCGGCGACGATGCAGAAGCCGTCCGCCAACTGGAGCGCGTCGATGCCTTCCTTGCGTCGGTGCACAGCCGTGAGCCGGCAGCGGACCGCGTCCATGCCGACTACGCCGAGGCGCTCATCGGTATCGGCGATCTCGATCGCGCCGAGGAGGTCGTCGCCCGCATGGAGGCACGCGCCCGAGCGCTGCCGAGGCCGTGGATCCAGGAGGTGAGCAGGCGCAGCCGTGGCCTGCTCCTCTCCGCACGAGGTGACCTCGACGCTGCTGCATCGATGATGCACGAAGCACTCGAGATGCACCGTGACCTGGACATGCCATTCGAGCGAGCCCGCACACTGCTGGCGCTCGGGCAGGTGCTGCGACGTCGCAACGAGCGGCGTGCGGCCAGAGCTGCACTCGAAGAAGCGCTGGCGATGTTTGCGAAACTGGGCGTCCAACCGTGGGCCGACCGTGTTCGCCCCGAGCTGGCGCGTCTTCCTCTCCGTCGCACGCTTTCTGACTTGACCCCGACCGAGGAGAACATCGCACGCCTCGCCGCATCGGGTCTTACCAACAAGGAAGTTGCCAGGCGCGCATTCGTCAGTGTCAAGACTGTTGAGGCGAATCTCGCACGCGCCTACGGCAAGCTGGGCGTGGCCTCACGCGCGGAGCTGGGCCGGGTGATGGGCGAGCGAGACAGGGCGGGTAAAACATAGGGTCTTCCCGCTAGCGACTCATCCGTCGCGCCCCTACGTTGGGGACCATGAAGCAAGGCCACGCGACGGAATACCTCGCCGAATGTTTCTGGCCCGGCGTGCAAGAGTCCGACTTGATTTCGCTCGACGAGCGCGCCACCGCCAGCGCCGCTGCGTTGTCCGGTGATGGGGTAACGGTTCGCTACCTCGGCTCGCTGGTCATGCGTGAGGACGAGGTTGTCCTCTGCCGGTTCGAAGGACCCGAGTCAGCAGTGCGTCGCGCTGTCGAGCGGGCCGCAATTCCGTTCGAGCGGATCCTCGAGGCCGGTCATTCACCCGGTCCGGACGAAGCGGCCTTGTGAGATCGGGACTGCACGGAACACACGTTATGCATTGCCGCGCATCAGGTGATGCACGCGGCACTCGAACAGCAACTTGAAGTACGGAGGCCATCAAACGTGAAGCGAAGCATCGTGATACTGGCGGCGATTCCCCTTGGGTCACTGCTCGTCGGCTGCAGCGCATCGTCCACCACGACGACGCCGACGCCCACGACGACAGTGACCATCCCTGCGACAAGCGCTCCGGTGGCGACGCCGACCCCCGCGCCTGCGACCGCCGCGCCCGCAGTCGACCTTTCGGGGTCCTGGTCCGGCCAGTACAGCGGCACTTTCAACGGCACCTTCACGCTCACGTGGAATCAAGCAAGCGGGGTGTTGAACGGCCAGATCGCCGTCTCGTCATCCGCCAATCCGCTCACCGTGACCGGGACGGTGGTGGGGAGCGCGATCCAGTTCGGCTCCGTGGGTGGTGTGGCATATACGGGCTCGGTCTCGGGCAACAGCATGTCCGGCACCTACACGGTCCCCGGAGGGGGTGGCGGCAACTGGAGCGCGTCAAAGTCCTGACCGCATCCCGCGGGCGGACTCGCACATAGATGCCAAAGGAAAACGAGACATGGCGATGAGACGGAAAGCGAGCTCGCGCTCATCGGTCTCTGAGCTCGTGATGACCAGGCTGAACGTCGTGCTTGTCTGTGTCGGCGGCGCTCTCGGGCTTGTCACGGCGTGTGGGACGTCGTCGACCGCCCGGAGCGTGCCGGCATCGACTCCCGCGACATCAATCTCCACACCAACCTTCGCCGCGACCGCGACCCTGACTCCAGCGCCAACCCCTACCCCGGCGCCCACGGTGGCGACTGAGCCGCTCGTGGGAATCGGCGCTGCAAGCCCGGTGATTGCCGTACAGGACGTTGCGGAGATCGACTATCAAGGAAGCGGACAGCACGAATCGGGTGACTGCAACGGCGCGAGCTATCTCATCCCTCCCTGTCCCGTGACCCAGAGATTGGGCGCGCGACTGGATGCCCATCCATTCGCTGCCAGTGGAGGGGGTGCCGACGCACTCTGTCGTTGCCAGGGGCTCGTGACGTACACCTTCACGCTCATTTCGGAGAGCGGAACGACTGCGTACGTGCATGAGGATATGGGGTTTGGGCCCTCGAAAACGCTTCGCTGGACTGTCGTTTCCGTTGCCGGAGCGTGGTATGTCGACGATCAGGACACGGGATGCGCGGCCACCACGGTCTACAACCCCGCGTACGACTTTTCCACCGCGAGTTCGACGCCTGGTCCACCCGCGCCTTCCTGTTGAGGCGCGCGGAGAATAGCGACCAGCGACGACGAATGGAGGCGCAACTGATGACGGACATCGCGGTAATAGGTGCCGGGAGGATTGGGGGCACCCTTGGGCAGAGATGGGCGGCGGCAGGCCACTCGGTGATCTATGGGGCACGCAACCCTGAGAAGCCGGAGCTGGTCGCGCTCGCGGCGGCGACCGCGAGTCGCACGGCCACGATTGCTGACGCGATTGGTGGCGCCCGCGTCGTCCTGCTGGCTCTCCCGGGCGCCACCATTGGAGAGTTGCTGCAAACGGATGGGATGACCGATCTGCTCAACCGTAAGGTGGTGATCGATGCCGCCAACAATGTCCAAGGCACCGCCATGCACAGCGCCGACGCGATCCTCGCGGCATCGCCCGGGGCGTACTACTTTCGGGCTTTCAACACACTTGGTTGGGAGGTGCTTGCGGATCCCGTTGTGGCCGGCGTCTCCAGCGACATGTTTTTCTGTGGACCGGACGGCGACGAACGCACCGTTGTCGAGGCCCTCGCGGCTGACGTTGGCCTGCGACCGATCTGGGTTGGCGGTCCCGATGAGGTGAACACGGTCGACGGCATGCTCCGCATCTGGCTGACCCTCGTCATGAAGCAACACCACTCCCGTCACATGGCCTTCAGGTTGCTGGAAGACTGAGGCAGGCATTGGCGAAGGATTCCCGGCTGGGAAAGGTCGGCATCTGGAGCTCGGCGTGGAGCAACGCGTTCCGTGCTGAACGTGTCTCCAGCTACGCGGAGCTCGGCGAGGCGGCGGCGGAGTTGGAGACGCTCGGCTACGGTGCGCTGTGGATCGGTGGGAGTCCGCCGGTCGCGTATGCGAGCAACGTTCTCGCTGCAACGTCTCGAATTATCGTCGCCACCGGGATCCTCAGCATCTGGACGTACACGGCCGCCGATGTGGCGGCTGATCGGGCTGCCCTCGAACGAGAGTATCCGGGCCGCTTCCTGCTCGGGTTAGGGGTGAGTCATCCTCATCTTGCCGCGGGCTATTCGCATCCCTACGGCGCGATGCAGGCGTACCTGTCCGCGCTCGACTCGGCCACTCAACCGGTGCCGAAGGACGCTCGAGTTCTGGCAGCTTTGGGTCCGAAGATGCTCGCGCTGTCTCGCGACCGAGCGGCAGGTGCGCACCCTTACCTCGTGAGCGCGGAACACACGGCATACGCACGCGAGATTCTCGGGGATGAGCCGTTGCTGGCCCCGGATCTGAAGGTCGTTTTGGAGCCTGATTTGGAAGTGGCACGGGACACGGCTCGCGGCTTTCTCGTTCGCTATCTCGGGATGAGCAACTACACCAACAACCTGCTTCGGTTCGGCTTCACCGAGGAGGACTTTGCGGACGGTGGCAGCGACCGGCTCCTCGACGCCGTCTTCGCCCTCGGCGACGTGGATGCGATTGCCACGAAGGTCGCCGACTTCCACTCCGCAGGCGCAGACCATGTGGCGATCCAGGTGGTCACCAGGGAGGTGGCCACCGTGTTGCCACGAGCTGCGTGGCGGACGTTGGCCGGCGCGCTCTCGGCTGATAGACGACTTCATGGATTCCGCTGATTCCTCAGGGCATCGTACCGTTGTTCATGAAACTGAGCGGCCAGGAACATCGCTCCTGGTTTCTCGCCCTCTATCTACCGGATCCGTATGCGTGGATCACGATTGCGTGGATGCTCGCCGTCGGGTCAATGCTGCTTGCTGCCGCCCTCCGGATGAGCAGGGTGCGCATCATCGCTGCGTGATCGACTCCGTGCCTGATAACGCCTAACGGCCCGCCGCCGTTAGGACTGAGCCTTATCGAGCCGTTGCAGCAGGTCGTGGGCAGCGAGCTCGAGTTCCTTGTGGCTCCACTCCGCTGCACGAAACTGGCAGGCAATGAGTCCCATGCGATGGACGCGACGAAAGTCGCCGTACACGAACGCGTACCGAGCTTTGGTGTCGTCATTCGCACCGTCGGTGAGACCCAGGTGCCACTCGCCGTACTCTTCCCACGAGTGGTGCTCCAGGAAGGTGTTTTCGTCGTCGGCGCTCGGCTGACTCTCACCCCAGTCGCTCTTCAGGACGTACTGATGCGCGTCGATCAGCCGTTCGGCGCGTGCGACAGCGCGCGGATTGACCGAGTACGACGCCATCGATTGATTGTGACTGAACGGACCATGACGAACCCTGGCCGTCGGTTAGGCCGCCGCCTGCGTGCTTGCCTGCTCCTGCTCCACGGGAGCCGCGGGCCGGCGTCCGGCCATGGCAAATGCAACGCCGCCGACCGCGAGCGCCGCCGCGACGAGACCCAACACCGGCTCGGGAAGGGTGATGCCGAGGAGCGAATCGAGCGAATATGCGCCCGGCCCGGTGATGCCCACGGCCGCAGCGGCCGCGAGGTAGAGGAGTGGTGTCTCGAAACCGCCACGCTGACCGAAGAAGCCCTTGCCCCAGTGAAAGGCCACGATTGCCATCAGCATCGCCGCGCCGGCTCCGACGGAGCCCAGCGGGCTGAGCAGGCCGAGGGCGAGCAGGATGCCGCCGCCGATCTCGGTGCCGATCGCCCCAGCGACCCAGAGCGGCGCGGGACGGAACCGCATGCGCGTGAGATGTCCGTGGAGACCGCGGACACCGGGGCCGCCCCACCATCCGAACAGCTTCTGTGCCCCGTGAGCTGCCAACGGGATGCCGACGATGAGGCGAAGGATGAGAAGACCAGTGTTCAAAGCGTTCATATCGAGGACCTCCAGGGCCTCGGAAGGGCTGTGGTACTACAAGTAGCTTATGGATTGTAAGTAGCAATGTCAAACGTGCGTAGCAGAGGTATGATTCGTACATGGCTCCTACGCTGAGTTCCTCCAAGCCGGCATCGGCCGAGGTGACGCATGACCCGCGGGTGGTCTGCGCGCTCTATCACCAGGCGATCGAACTGATCGGGAAGCGATGGACGGGCGCGATCATCAGCCTGCTGATGCGCGAACCGATGCGCTTTCATGCGCTCGTCAGCGCGGTCCCCGGCATGTCGGAGCGTCTCTGTGCCGACCGGCTTCGCGAGCTCGAGGTCGCGGGGCTCGTGTCCCGGCGTGTCCTCCCCGGACCGCCGGTCGGCGTTGAATATGCCCTCACCGAGGCTGGACGCGACCTCAATGAGTCGCTGAGCTCACTCGGCAGATGGGCGCATCGCTGGTTGGAGCCTGTGCCGACTCCATCCTGAGCAGAGGATCCACGCGGCGCGAGCGCCGACCCGCCGAAGCGACGGATCAGCGCCGTGCCGTTGGTGCCAGGCCTAGCTCGAGCTAGCTCCCGACCGTATACCTGTACTCGAAGTCGTGGAAGTCGTTGTACGACGCCGAGACCCCGATGGCGGGATCAGTCGCTGAGAAGTCCGTCGAGTCGATCACGCTGAGGAACTCGTCGACCGCAGTGCCACGAGTTGCCGTGGGCGACAGCGTCGCCGTCAGCGTCCCCCAGGCGCCGGGCGCAATCTCCAGCGCGGTTTCGGTACTGCCACCGGTGATGTCGTCGCCCGTCGGTTCCAGCGCGAAGAACCCGACGTGATTCGTCGTGTTCTTGACTTTCACCGAGATAGGAATGCTGGCGCCGGTGTGGATGACCCTCGACGTCGACATCGGCAGACCGTGCTCGGTGACCGGCGCGAGTTGGTTGTACGCCAGCGTTCCGGTGACCGGATTGGAGAACCGCTCACCGTTCGTCGTGGGGCCCTGCATCACATCGATCTCCCACAAGCCCGCCTCGGGATTGGTGGCGATAAGTGAGGCGTTGCCGGTCGGGTTGCCGGCCGTCGGCGTGGCATCGGTTGCCGTAACGTCGATGAAGCCTGATTCGGTGACCGCGGGAAGCAGGTCAGCCGGGGAGAACAGGTAGTAGTAGACGGGGTCGTTGACCGCGTGATCCGGCGCGAAGAGCGTGATGTCGAGGTCCTTCTTACCTGCCGGCACGCGCACATAGAAGGTCTTGATCTGCCCGGGGCCACGCGATACCGAGCTGGTCAGGGTTGCGGTGAACGAGCCCCCGGCCGACCGGATGAGGGAACGGCGCGCGATCGGCACCGAGCTTTCCAGTCCGTTCGGGCCTGTGAACTGCACCAACTCGGGAGCATCGCCGGCCGCCGCCGGCAGCTTGATGTGCAGCGGCACCCTCACCGAGCTGCGAGCCGGGATCGTCACGGGCGCTGACGCGTGGCTCGTGACGAAGTTCTGGCCGCTGACCTGGAAGATCACGGACCCGGTGTAGCTCCCTGGGACGTCCGGTGGAGACTGCACGTGGCCGCGGCCGTTGGCCCACAGGATCTGGGCTGTCCACGTTCCAGCCATCGGGTGCTCGACCGTACTGTGTTGAATATCCGGGCTGCAGCCTTCGCTCGGACACGGAACGTAGTTAGAGGCGCCGTAGTCATAGGACGACTGGGCCAGCTTTCCGGCTGGATCAGTGAGCAGGAACGTCAGGATGTTGTCACTGCCGTTGGTGGGGTCTGGCCAACGCATGTCGGCATCGAGGACATCGACGCCACTCGGCACGTTGAAGGTGAACGCCGGCGCGGCTGTTGCCCCCTGCGCGGGAACCGGAAGGCTCGGGTTCGGCGCGCTCACGCTCTCGGTCACTTGCGGGTCGAGCCGCCGCTCGCCGCCAAGCACCCGGTAGGTGCCGGTGACCGTCTCCGGGTCGGACGAGGCGTTGTACAGGGAGACCGACGTGTTCACCGTTGAGCCGCCGGGGCCTTGCACGTCGAGTTGGGTGGGGGTGTCCACCAGTTCGGGGGTGCTGGAGTTCGCCCGCGTCGTGCCGGGCATCTGGCGCGCCGCCAGAACCGCTGCGTAGACGTTCAGGAGCCCGGCGCCCTGCTGGTCTGACTCAGCGCCGATGTCAGTTGCCGTGCTCGTGAGGATCTTCTTCACCTGGGCCGGCGTCGGGCTCGCACCGCCATGAGTGTCGCGATAGGCCTGAATGACGTCGGCGGCCGCACCGGCGATGAAGGGGGCCGACTGGCTCGTGCCGCCGAATGCCTCGGTCGGCAGCGGCGGATCCTGGCCGGCACCCGCGGCAGCGAGCCCCAGATAGCCGGGGGCTGCGAGGTCCACGACGGCCCCGTTCGGGGCGGTGCCGCCCGACGACAAGGTGGTCATGTTGTTGTCTTCCCAGCCATGTGTGTAGCCGTCGGCCTGGGCAAGGAGCCTGAGGTCATTCGTGCCGGCGGCGTCGATGACGAGGGGATCGTCGGCAGGAGCCTCGACCGTGCCTGAGGAGCCGCTGTCGCCTGCGCTCTCGACGACCGTGACGCCCGCTTCCACCATCGCGTCGTTCGTCGGGGCGAGGAGGTCGTCGTTGGCACCCGGTAGCGCGCCGTAGCCGTACGAACTCAGACACCACGTTGACGTTCTCGTCAACGGCCTGCTGCAGCCCAGCGATGACCTGCGACTCCGGAGCCACGACTTGACCCGCCGAGTTCGTGTCAGTGAAGAACCCGGTGGAGAGGATGGAGGCGCCGGTGGCGTCACCGACGATGCGGAAGGTGCACTTCGAGGGGATGTTCGAGAACGGCAGCTGCGACGCATACGTGTACGTAACGGTGCCCTGCGCGGCCATCGTGGACTCGTCCCCGTTGAACTCGTCGTCGAAGACGTTCTCGTGCGGGTCCGGTGCATCGATGACCACGTGCTGCCCGTTGGGCCGGATCATGTTCGGATTCCCGGCCAGCTCTTCGGCGTTCGGGTTCCCGATGATGACGCCGTAGCCCGTCGCGAGCCTGGACGCTTCCTGCTGATCGCTCGGGTCGTTGGAGGCGTCGTGGATGCTGGTGAGGGCCTCGGGCTCGAGGAGCGGCGTGGCGGGCGACGCATTGCACAGTTGCTGCCCATCGCTCGCAATTGCCGGAATGCTCGACTTCTGCACGCGGGATGCCGCAACAGTCTTCGTGCTCGACGCGCCGTCGCCGATGATGATCGTGCCGTCAGGGACGACCTCCTTGACACCGGCGGCGTGGCTGAGTGCCTGTGCCTCGGCCGCCGGCATCGTCGCGGCGACGGCGTTGAGGAGCGACAGGGTCGTGATGTGCGTGGCCCCGACCTGCTTCAACTGAGCGACGAGCGGCGCCTGCATGGAGGCAGCGGTCGCGTGCCGGGCGCTCCGATGGGCGGCGTTCGCCGGCAGGGTGCCGAGCTGGTTCGAGAAGACCACCACCACTGCCTCGCGCTTGCCGGCGGAGTTGGCTTTCACCTGGCTCGGGCTCAACGGAGCAAAGCTGGAGCTCGGGCCACTCGCCTGAGCGGCCCAGCCGGTGCTGGTTATTCCTGCGACGCCGAGCGCGGCGGCGCCAAGTGTCACGGCAATCTTTCGCACGATCAAGGACATGCTGCTGCCTCCGTTCCGGCATCTCTGGGTTCCTCGACCGCGCCGAGCCGAGATCGATAACGTCGGAAACCTACGCCAACTGCACTGCAAAACGCAAGCAAATGCCTTCCTGAAAAATGACACCTTCGCTGACACCTTGGTGCCGGGGCGGTCTGTCAGGAATAGCGCCGTATCGGTCGCGCGGCATGCCCCGTCAACTCGACGTCCGGCACCCACCGGCACCCACACTCGACACACTCGCAGCCGGAGACGACCGTCCGTGTTGTGGTGCTCAGGGCGGTAGCAGTCGGCTTGTGCACGACCACTTCAGTTGACCGGCATTCCGGACACTCGAGCACTTCGCTATCGCCCATATCGACCACCCCCGTACTGACGCGCTGTGGGGGGCGACGCGCTGCAACTCGGCCGTTCCGCTGATCTCACATCCCGATTGCGGATGCCTGTGATCGATCGGCGTTCTGGCTGAGCGGCCCCCTATGCCAACGATGGTATGCGTTGCGCGCATGCCCGTGCTACTCCAGGTCGGCCGGGCCGTCGAGATTGATCCACCGGTCGGACGGCGATAGACTGCGCGTCATGGCTGATTTCGAATGTCCCCCTGGGCTGACGTTCAACCGCGGGCTCATCGCGGATCCGGCGGCCTTCGCCCGTGACGCGGATGCTGCCTCGTGGCTCTTTCTCTGCGGCGAAGAGTTTGCCGCGATGGACGGCGGCATGTCGTACGCCGATGTCGAGGCGGCAGTCCCGCAGTCCGCCAACGTCGTGTCCGATCCACCGCGAACGCTCGATATGGCCCTGGCGCGTCAGCAGGTTGCGGCGCTCGACGAGTTGCCGCGGCCGACACTCGTGACTTGTCGTGTCGGTCCACGGTCGTCTGCCACGGTCTACCTCTACGCGGGCCTCAGGGCAGGCGCGACTGCGGAGCAGGTCCTGTCACGGGCGGAAGCGGACAACGCACCGTTCTGTGCCTTCGAGGACCTCAAGGCCTGGGTTGTGGAAGGGCTCCTGGAACTCTCCTGATACCGCGCTCAGTCAAAGCGCGCGAAGGTCCGTCGCCTCGTCTGCAAGCGCGCTCGCAGGAACGGCGGCGCGATGGCGCACCAGGGCTTTGGCCGCAAACAGCTCGCCGTCCTCGTCCAATTCCGGGTCACCGCCACGGTTGAGTCCCATCACTGCGCGCACCGTACCGTCGACGAGATAGAAGCCGAGGAAGCGGCGCTCCTCGAGGCTGCCTCGCACGACGAATTGGTCCCAGCGCGGCGCATACCCGACGTACTCAAGCGCGTCCTCGTACTGGTCCGACCAGAACGAGAGCAGGTCGTCATATGGCTGCGTCGCGCCGAGCATCGAGTGCGCTGCCGCACGGCCCTGACGCTCCGCGTTGTTGTAGTGCTCAACGCGGAGACGGCCGAACAGCGGATGCCTCTGGTTTGCCACGTCGCCGGCTGCGAAAACCCCCGCAACATCCGTGCGACAGCGATCGTCCACCAGGATGCCGTTATCGACGGGAATCCCGGCGTCGCGCGCTACCTCCACTGCGGGCTCGATACCGACACCCGTCACTGCGAAATCGCAGGGCACACTCTCGCCGCGACTGGTGACCACGCGCTGGACGCGACCGTCTCCGGTGAATGCCACAACGTGATCATCGAGGAGCATCTCGACGCCTTGCTCGCGATGGATCGCGGCCATGACGGAACCAACGTCGTCGCCGAGGACCTGCGCCAAAGGCCCGACGCCGCTCAGCACCGCCGTGACTCTGACGCCGAGCCGGCGGAGCGATGCCGCGACCTCGCTGCCGATGAATCCCATCCCGACCACGACGGCGCGTTTGCCAGGCACCGCGGCCGCCTTGATTGCGTCGCAGTCGGCCAACGTGCGAAGTCCGAGCACGCCAGGAAGGTCCGCACCCGGTATGGACAGACGGCGGTTGCGACCGCCGGACGCAATCAGCAGCTGGTCGAACGCGATGCGCTCGCGCATCCCCTCGAGCACGACCTCGTGTGCTTGCATGTCGATCGCCGCCACGCGCGCACGCGGACGCTCGACATCATTGTCCTGGTACCAGCTCGGCGGTTTGACCGTCCATGCCGTCAGGTCCTCTTCGCCGCGGAGATATGTCTTGGAGAGGGGAGGACGCCCAAACGGCGCGGTCGGCTCGTCTCCAACAAGGACGATGCGCTCCCGATATCCCTCTTCACGCAGCGTGACTGCAGCGTTGCCGCCGCACATCCCGGCCCCGATGATCACGATCCCCACGCTTGCCATGTGTGGTCTGTCTCAGCTGTCTCCGGCGTTGGTGATGATGAGGCGAACCGGCCGATCCCAGAAGAAGTAGTTCCAGGCCCACGACCAGAGCGCCAACGCGCGATTGCGAAATCCGACCAGGTAGAGCAGGTGGATGAAGATCCAGATGAACCAGCCGATGAGCCCGTTGATGTGTACGGGTCCAATCTGTGCGACCGCGGCACCGCGGCCGACCGTCGCCATCGTCCCCTTGTCGTGATAGCGGAAGGGTGGGCGGCTTTCACCCTTCAGGCGGGCGGCGATCACGTCGCCGACGTATTTGCCGCCCTGAATCGCGACCGGGGCCAGCATGGGCAGCACGGCACCCGCCTGTTCGCATGCGGCGGCATCGCCGATGACGAAGACCTCCGGACAGTCGGCGAGATGGAGTTGTGGCGTGACCTTGACGCGCCGGGATCGGGCCAGGGCATCACCGTCAAGGTCGAGCGGCGTCGTCGCGCGGACGCCGGCCGTCCAGACGATGTTTTCCGTGTCGATGCGTTCCCCACCGTCGAGCACGATGCCCTGTTCGTCGATGCCGCGCACCGATTTGCCGAGCACGATGCGCACGCCCTTGTGCTGCAGGGAACGCGTCGCGAGTCGGCTGAGACGCGGGGCGAAGGTCGCGAGAATACGATCGCCTGCTTCGATGAGCACGACGGACACCTCAGCGAAATCGATGCGCCGATAGTCCTTCGGCAGGACATGTTTGATCAGCTCGGCAACGGCACCTGCGTATTCGACTCCGGTCGGCCCCGCGCCGACGATGGCGAACGTCAGGAGCCGGCGTCGCGTGGTCGCATCGTCGATGAGCGATGCGCGTTCGAACGAGCCGAGGAGGCGCGAGCGCAACGACAGCGCTTCGCCGAGATCTTTCAAGCCAGTGCTCCGCCGTCGCGCATCCTCGTTGTTGAAGTAGTCCGTCACGCTGCCGGACGCGATGATCAGGTAGTCATAGTCAAGTGTTCCGGCGGACGTGCCGACCCGCCGTTGCACCAGATCGACGGCCGTGACTTCGGCGCGGAGGACGTCAACGTTGCGGCTGCGCCGGACGATGGTGCGAACCGGACTCGCGATCGCGGACGGGTCAAGCAATCCCGATGCGACCTGGTACAGCAGCGGCTGGAAGAGGTGGTAGTTGTTGCGGTCGACGATGGTCACATCGACGTCGACGTGGCGCAATGCACGGATCGCGGCGAGCCCGCCGAAGCCGGCGCCGACGATCACGACACGCGGACGGTTGACCATACGCATTGGATATGTTCATCGATGCGCTCCCGCGGGTGTCGCGCTGCGTGCGCGCATCACGCTGTGGGGCGCGCCCTCCCTCGGCCGCCTGCTCGACGGGCTCTCCGCACGCTCTGATCCACGGTCCGGGATGCGTCGAGCGCGACGAACGGCTCCGACAGGAGCAGCCTGCGCAGGAGGCCGGCGAGTGTTCGCCGCTCGGTTGCGGACAGAGCGCCGAGGAGTCGTTCCTCGTTCGCCACGTGCTCGACCACGGCAGCATCGACGGTCCGCACACCTTCGGGGGTCAGGGCGACGAGCGTGCCGCGTCGATCGTCTGGATGCGGTCGACGTTCGACGAGTCCCAATGCCTCCACTCGATCGATCCGGTTCGTCATGGCGCCCGATGAGAGCACGACTCTGTCGACCAGGTCGCCGGGGCTCATCTGGTGCGGCGGCCCCGATCGCAGCAGCGCCGCCAGCACCTCGAACTCGCCGAACGTGATGCCGAAGCGATCGAAGACGGTTGCGAAACTGGCGGACTGCAGCAGATACACCCGCGAGATGCGCTGGAGAACGTGCGTCACCGACACGTCGAGGTCCGGCCGTTCGCGGTTCCACTCGTCGACGATCCGATCGATCGCATCCTGGTTCATGCCTCTGAATGATAGCTCGACATGGAGATACTTGACGCCGTAATACTACGTCAAGTATCTTTACGTCGAAAGATTCATCAACTAGGGAGCAGGTGCCATGGCGACAGCGACTCAGACACTGACCACTCGGCGGTTCGGCTCGACCGATCTCGAGCTCACGACCGTCGGATTCGGAGCGTGGGCGATCGGTGGAGGAGGGTGGGCGTACGGTTGGGGTCCGCAGGACGATGCCAACTCCATCGCATCGATCCTCCACGCTGTTGATGGCGGCGTGAACTGGATCGACACCGCGGCCATCTATGGCCTCGGCCATTCGGAGGAGGTCGTCGGCCGGGCGCTCCGGGAGATTCCCGCAGCCGAGCGGCCGTTTGTGTTCACGAAAGGGGGCATGGTGCCCGATCTCGCCAGGCCTTTTGACGAGCCGGCGCGTGACCTCAGGCCCGCCTCGATTCGTCGGGAGGTCGAGGCGTCGCTGGGGCGGCTCGGCGTCGAGCGCATCGATCTGTATCAGTTCCACTGGCCCGACGAGACCGGCACTCCGATCGAGGAGTCATGGGGTGAGATGGCGCGGCTCATCGACGAGGGAAAGATCCGAGCCGCCGGCGTCTCGAACTTCGATGTCTCGTTGCTGGAACGCGCCGAAGCGGTGCGCCACGTTGACTCGGTGCAACCTCCGTTCTCGCTCATCCGGCGCGACTCAGGCGCCGGCATCATTCCGTGGGCGGCCGCCCATCGCACCGGGGTCATCGTGTACAGCCCGATGCAGTCGGGCATTCTCACCGACACGTTCTCGGCGAAGCGTCCGGCGGCATTCGCGGAGAACGACTGGCGCCGCCGCTCCGCGGAGTTTGTCGAGCCGAATCTGTCGCGGAATCTCGCGCTGCGAGACGCACTGCGACCGGTGGCCTATCGGAATGCCACCTCAGTGTCGGCCGTCGCGGTGGCATGGACGCTGGCGTGGCCGGGAGTGACCGGCGCCATTGTGGGTGCCCGCGATGCGGCCCAGGTCGACGGCTGGATCGGCGCGGCAACACTGCAACTCAGCGCTGAGGACCTCGGAGAGATCGTCAGGGCGCTCAAGAGCAGCCGCGCCGGCTCCGGGCTCGTCGAACCCGCTGTCTTCCCGGCGAGCACTGCGACAGGAGGCCGGTCATGAGCGCCCGCGTCGCCATTCTCGGCACCGGACGCATGGGGTCCGCCATCGCACAACGCCTGATCAGGCTGGACCCGGCCCTCTGGGACCGGACCCCCGGCCGGGCTAAGGAAGTCGGTGTCGGGCATGTCGTCGCGACTCCAGCCGACGCCGTCAGAGATGCCGACGTGGTGATCTCGAGCCTCACCGGCGCCGACGCACTTCGTTCGACATTTCATGGTCCCACCGGCGCCCTCGCGGGCGCCCACGGCCAGGTGTTCGTCGAGATGAGCACCGCCGGCCCGGACGTGCTGTTCGAGCTCGACCCGCAGGTCCGCGCGACCGGGTCGACCATTGTCGAGGCGCCGATCCTCGGTGGCCCGAGTGTGTTGCTGAAAGGGGGAGTTGCGATCCTTGCCGGCGGCGCGCCTGCTGACCTGGCGCGCGTTCGACCGGTCCTGGAGCTCATCGGTGAGGTCCACGAGATCGGACCTCTCGGCAGTGGAGCGCGGCTGAAGCTCGTCGCCAACAGCATGCTCGGCGCCCTGACCGTTGCCGCGGCAGAGCTGCAGAAAGCCGGAGAGGCTGTCGGGCTCGACGCGAAGGAGGTCTTCTGGGCGCTGGCCCGCCTCGTGCCATCGCTCGAGCCCCGCCGTGCCGGGTACGTCGAGCGGCGACACACCCCGACGCTGTTCGCGGTCCGCGACCTTCGGAAGGATCTCGATCTGGCGCTTGACATGTTCACCGAGTCCGGAGCGCGCGCCCCGATGACGACGGTGGCCCGTGACGTCTTCGCAGAGACGTCGGAGTACGGTGGCGACGACCTCGAGATCACAGCGGTGATCTCACGCTTCACCAACGAGCAACGCTGAGCGTCGGCGCGGCGTCTCGGTGCTGCGATGCGGCGCCGGCGAAGCGCATAGACTCCTCGCTCCGCTGTGAGCGCATCCGGCCAGTCCGCACCGATCTGGGGACCTCTGCGCATTGGGGTCTTTCGTGCGCTGTGGCTTGCGGTCCTGGTCAGCAACGTCGGCCTGTGGATGCAGACGGTCGGTGCGCAGTGGCTCCTCCTCGAGCAACCGCACGCATCGGTCTTGGTGTCACTCGTGCAGACGGCCGACATGCTGCCGGACGTGTTGTTCGGTGTGGTCGGTGGGGTGCTCGCGGATACGTTGGATCGCCGCAGGCTGCTCATCGCGGTGCAGGCGTTCATGGTGATCACTGCGGCGCTGCTGACCGTCCTCACGGCCACCGGACAGATGCCACCCGCACTCCTGCTCATCTTCACGTTCGCCCTCGGGTCCGGCTCCGTGCTGTCGCTGCCGGCATACCAATCGCTCGTTCCGCAGCTGGTCCCGCGCTCCCAACTCGTTGCGGCCGCGACACTCAGCTCGGTGAGCGTCAACCTCGCCCGGGCGATCGGCCCTGCGATCGCCGGCATCCTCATCGCGCGCGTCGGGGTTGCTGCCGTCTTTGGCCTGAACGCAGCCACGTTCCTGTTCTATGGACTCGTCGTCGTGTTCTGGCATCCGCCGGCGAGAGTGCAAACGGGCCGCCCCGAACGCTTCGTCGCTGCCCTGCGATCCGGCGGACGGTTCGTGCGCTATTCACCGGTCACGCGACGGGTCATGCTGCGCGCGGCGCTGTTCCTCGTTCCGGGAAGTGCGCTCTGGGCGCTGCTCCCGCTCGTGGCGACACGTGGCCTTGGCCAGGGTGCGAGCGGTTACGGACTGCTGCTGGCTGCGCTGGGGGTCGGAGCGGTCGGTGGATCGTTCGCGTTGCCCTACCTCCGAGCGAGGGTGACGGACAACGTGGTCACGGCTGTCGCCAGCGTCGTGTATGCCGCGGCGCTCGCGATCGTCGTGCTCGTTCCCAACGTGATCATCGCGATCGTTGTGCTGCTCCCGGCGGGAGTTGCCTGGATCACGGTGCTGTCCACCATGAACGCAGCGCTGCAACTGTTCCTGCCCGCGTGGGTCCGCGCGCGCGGCCTCTCGATATACCTGACGGTGCTGTTCGGCAGTCAGGCCTTCGGAGCCGTGATCTGGGGTGCGATCGCGGTGCCGTTCGGTCTCAAAGCCACGTTCCTGATCGCTGCCGTGCTCATGGCCGCCGGGGCGGCGACGTTTCGCGTGTGGCAGCTCATCGACACGAGTGGGCTCAATCGCGATCCCGCGGCGTTCTGGCCCGACCCACAGCTGGCGCTGACGCCGGAGCCGGATGACGGCCCGGTCGTCGTGCGCACTGTCTACACGATCGCGCCGGATCGTGAGGCGGCATTCCTTCGCGGGATGGCGCGAACTCGGCTCTCACGTCTCCGGACCGGCGCGTCGCAGTGGGGGCTGTTCCGCGACGGCGAGACACCACATGAATTCGTGGAGTTGTTCGTCGTCGCATCGTGGGAGGAGCACCTGCGTCAGCACACGGACCGGTTCACCGCTGACGACGAGGCGATCGACGTCGCGGTGAGAGGTCTGTCAGACCCACCGGCGACGACGACGCACCTGATCGCTGCCGACGTGGAGGAATAGATTGCGATCGGATCCCGGCGGCCGCAGTCAGCCCATCGCGTTCAGGAGAAGGTCACCACGTCCTGCGCGGTCCCCGAGATCTGCGTCACCCCCTGTCCGGTCAGCGCTTCAAAGGGGTGCAACACCGCGCTCTCCTTCATCCCGTTGCCGACCTGACCTTCGATGTCCCAGCCCCACGACCAGACATTGCCGTTGCTGTCGACGGCGTACGCGGTGGCCCCGCTCATGGCGATCAACGTATAGGTCACCCCTGCCGGGGGCGAAACCTGGATCGGCAGGGCTTGGTTGACGGATCCGCCATCGCCGAGCTGACCGTACGTGTCGCTCCCGCAGGCCCAGAAGGTCCCATCGGCGAGGCCGACGAAGAGCGATCCGTTGGTGTCCAGGCTGCCGCCGGCCGCCACCTGGGTGACCGCAGCGGAGTCGGTGAACGGCACGCGGACCGGCGTGTCGGAATCCTTGACGCTCGAGCCGTTGCAGAGCTCGTCCTGAGCGTTGCCGCCCCAGGCGTAGAGGGCGCCGGATGCGGTGAGCGCATAGGCGTCCTCAGACGAGGAGTACACGCCGACCACGGTCTGACCCGTCAGGCCGGTCACCGCTATCGGTCCGGTGTGTGCGCCGAGATGGCCGTCACCGAGTTCGCCCAGGCCGTTCCCGCCGCAGGCATACAGCGTGCCGTCCGATTCGTAGAGCGCATGGCCGCTGGCGGACGAGATGAGCGTCACGTGGCTGAGCGGTACCTCCACGGGGGTCAGGTACTGGGTTGTGCCCATGCAGTCCACGCCGTGGACGTCGTCACCCCAGGCCCAGACGTTGCCGTCGGTGTCGACCGCCAGCGCTCCCGCGTTGGGCATCACGTCGGTCGGCAGATTGGCGATCGTCACCCCGGCAGGGAAGTCCACCTGGACGGGGGTAACAGAGCCGGTGGTTCCACCATTGCCCAGTTGGCCGTGGACACCGGCTCCCCATGCGTACACCTGGCCGCTCCCGGTGAGCGCATACAACGTTGTGTTCGAGGAGGCCACTTGCACCACCGTGCCCGGAATGGCGATGAGAGCTGGGGTGAGGTGTGCCTTCGCGAAGACGAAACCCCAGTAGTCCACGTCTCCGGTTGCGGCGGAAGCCGGCGACGCGGCTGCGGCCATCGCCAGAACGAGGCCGGCCGCGGACCCTGCACGAAGCGTCAGTCCAAACCTTCTCATTGGTCTTTCCCTTCCACAAAGCGTTGCGGCAGCACGCGGTGCTGCTGGTAGACGGCGAGCCAGCCTCGCCTTGTCGTCCGGCCACGGAGTGTAGTCCGATCGGATCGACCTTGTCAGGTTTGGAGCTTTCGGCGTAACCCAGGGCCGCTAGACGATGTGCTCGGACAGCCCCTCGCGTTGGACGGCCAGCGCGGCGTCGAGACGGCGGCGAACGTCGGCACGACGCCCGGCGTCGACGATGACGTCGCACAGCGCGCGATGGGTGACGTGACGTTTGAGGTACCGCCGAAGCTCCTGAGCTTCGGCGCGGTCAGCGCGGTGTTGTTGCCAAAGGCGCCATAGCATGGGCGTGCTGCCTCGTCTGCTCCCTGGGGGAGACTCAAATGGTCTGGACACTCACGTTGTACACCCGATGTACGCACCGTGTCCAAACTCCGTCAGACAGGCTCGACCAGCCTCCCACTTTTCGAAAGATCCGGGTCGGTGCACGCGGCGCGGTTGAAACAGCATGGCCGTCGTTTTCCGTGCTCCATCTTTGAGATGGCGACATCGACCCGCCGTCTGCGTGTCTCAGGGTTTGGCGTTGCGTTGACCCAGCGAACCCATTCCCAGCGCGCCATGGGCGTGATGTCGTTCCACATCGTCTGGATGTGCTTCGGGGCAGCGGCAAGCGCCGTGGCGAGATCCTGCGGGACATCCGGCTCCGGCCAGTCGTCGCGTGGCACGACTGCAAGTGCCGCGGTCTTGCCCGGGCTGACTCCGGCGCTGCGCTGGAGCTTTCGATCGAGCTTCATCCAGTGGCCGCTGTTGCCATCTGGTTCCAGCACGGTCTGGAACCTGTGGCCGTTGATGGTCCCGTCCACCGCGACCTGGCCGCGCGACGGCAGCGTCCTGCTGGCTTTCGTGGGCAAGCGCAACAGAGTCCATTTGTCCAGCGTGTACGGCGTCGCATCAAATTGGATTGTTGGCGGCAACGGCCGTTCGGTTGCGGTGGCCATGTGCCTTTATTCTGCCGGAGTGGAACCGCTGGCTATGTCCCCACGAAAGATCGAGGAGACAAGCGGACGCGATACGCCGTTTCGCCCCAAGAGCACGACCGCGGTACCGTCTTCGCCGTCTGCCGGACGGCGATGCAAGTGATGAAAAGGAGTCGATGAGTGTCCCGTCGGAGCGCGTTCATCACTGTGGCGTCGATCGGGGCGCTGGGAATTCTGAGCCTCGTTCAGCCGCAGCGGGTGCTCGCTACCGGCGCGTCGCCAACGGCGTATGTGGCCAACGACAACGACGGGACGGTGACAGCGATTTCGGTCGCGTCGAACACAGCGGTCTCGGTTATCCACGTTGGGCGGTGTCCACAGGGAGTCGCGATCACCCCTGACGGGATGACCGCATATGTGGTCAACGACTGCTCAGACACCGTGACGCCCATCACCGTCGCGACCAATGTCGCAGGGATGCCGATTCCCGTCGGTGACGCGCCGAGCGGGATCGCTATCACGCCGGACGGAACAACCGCATATGTGGCCAATAACAACACCAGCGATGTGACTCCGATCACGATCGCAACGAACACGGCGCGCCCCGCGATCCCGATCGGAGCGGGCACCGGCCCGCGGGCGATTGCGATCACGCCCGACGGCGCCACCGCGTACGTCGCCGACACCAACTCAGGCACCGTGACGCCGATCACGCTGGCAACCGACACCGTGTTGCCCCAGATCACCGTCGGCGCGGATCCGGAGGCGATTGCCGTGACGCCCGACGGGTCGACTCTCTATGTGGCGAATTCCGGATCCGGGAATGTCACGCCGATCACCGTGGCCACGAACACAGCCGGGACGCCCTTCCCCGTCGGAGCCGGCCCTGATGGGGTGGCCATCTCGCCCGATGGCACCACCGCGTACATCGCAAACGGCGGCGGGGCGAGCGTCTGGCCCATCACCGTTGCGACGAATACAGCCGGGCCGCCCATCCCCGTCGGCTCAGTACCGGCAGGGCTCGCCGTGACCGCCGATGGAAAGGACCTCTACGCGGCGGATACTGGCTCGGACAGCGTGACAGCGGTCACCCTCGGGACGGGCGTCGGGACCACGATCGCCGTGGGGCATAACCCCCTCCCGCTCGCCATCACGCCGGATCAGGCTCCAGTGGCAGCGTTGGGCGTGACTGCGGAACCGGCCGGCACACCCTCGACCTTCGACGCCTCCTCGTCGACCGTCGCGTTCGGGACGGTGGCGACCTACAGGTGGATGTTCGGCGATGGCTCGACAAGCACCACAACCACGCCGACCACCACGCACACGTACGCCCGCGCGGGCACGTTTGCCGCGTCGGTCACCGAAACGAGCTCGGGCGGCACGTCGACCTCGATCGTGTTCACCGGTCAGACCGTGCTGCGCAATGGCGGTCCGCAGGCGGTGGCGGATGCATCGGTGGTCGTGTCAGCCGGCGTTCCGGTTCCGTCGTCGGGCGCCGGCACGGGTGCAGCGCTGCTCGCCGGAATGCTGGTCACGATTGTCGGAGCAGTGACGGTCGTGCTCGGCACGAGACGACGTGCCAGGCCCTGACTGGCGGCTCACCTGCTCGCGTGTCCGGTACGTCGTGGTCGACTGCGTGAACCTGGCGCGCAACTCCTAAGCAAGCGCGCGCCCACGCATGAGTGGACGCGAGCCCGATGCGCGCCACGACCGATGACTTCTCGTCCTGTCGCTCCGTCTAACGGGTGTTGGACAGAGCAGGACTCGGCGACGACGAGTCCGGGAGGTGACGGTGATCAACGGACCAGTGCTCCTCGAGATGGCGCGGTCGGCCGCACACGAGCGCGAACGCGAGGCGAACGCCGCGTGGTTCCCGGACGGCCGGGTGAAGCCGCAGCACGGAGCGGCACGGATGCTCGCGCGGTTCGGGCGCGCCCTCAGAGGTCTCCGGCAGCCGTCGACGACGGCCGGCCGTCGTCGGCATCACGTTCTGCTGCGGCATGACGAGTTCCAAGGATGGTGAAGCGATGACTCAGGGGATCACGGCGGCGACTGCCGGGGATGAGAGCGCGGCGCTGGACGCAGCGCTCCAGGGGGACGAGGCCGCCTTCCGCGTCCTTGTGGAGCCGTACCACGCCGGCTTGCACGCGCACTGCTATCAAATGCTTGCATCGGTCCAGGACGCTGAGGACGCGCTCCAGGAGGCGCTGCTGAAGGCGTGGACGCGGCTCAGCCAGTTCGAGCGGCGCGCGTCGTTCCGGACCTGGGTCTACACCATCGCAACGCGCACCGCACTCGACCTCACCGCCCGCCGGCCGATACGCGTGCTACCGCTTGACGACACGCTGGCCGCCGGAACCGGTGGCGGCCGAAGGCCGGTCACGGAGATCGCCTGGCTCGAGCCCTATCCCAGCGATGAGCTCGGACTGCCGTCGGGCTTCGCGAGCCCGGAGGCTCGCTACGAGTTACGCGAAAGCGTGGAGCTCGCATTTGTCGCCGCGGTGCAGCATCTCGCGCCTCGTCAGAGAGCCGTGCTGCTCCTCCGCGAGGTCCTCGGATTTTCCGCGAGCGAGGCCGCGGAGACGCTCGGCATGACGGTCGCCGCGGTGAACAGCGCGCTCGAACGGGCGCGGGTCGCGGTGGCGCAACGCTGCCCCGACCCAAGCCAGCAGGCAACGCTGCGTGCCCTTGGCGACGAACGCGCACGGGAGCTCGTGACCCGCTACATGGACGCGCTCGACCGAGCGGATCTCCACGCGATGCTGGACTTGCTCGTCGAGGACGCCACCTGGTCGATGCCACCGGAGACAACCTGGTATGGCGGTCAGGCCGCGGTCACGCGGTTCCTGGTCGAGGACGCATTCTCCGTTCGCTGGCGGCACGCGGCGACACATGCGAACGGCCAGCTTGCCGCCGGGTGCTACATGTGGGACGAGGCGCAAGGGCTCTACAAGGGCGAGGTGCTCGATGTGCTCACGATCCGCGGATCGGGGATCAGCGCCGTGACGGCCTTTCTCGACGGCGACATCTTCCCGAGCTTCGGGTTGCCGGCGACGCTCGAGGCGCTCGAATCACCGCCAAGGTGAGCATCCGCGACAAGACACTCTTGTCGGTTCGATCCGAGCGACCGGCGCGATTTGAACTCGCGAAGGGCCTCGATCGCGTCCTGAATCTTGGGCGTTTTGCACAGTAAGTCACCCGTTAGGGTGATTTTTCGTTCGACAAGTTGACAAACCCCTATCGGTTGTTCAGACAATCCCGACGCCATCTCACGAGGTTGAGTGGGTTGAGGTGCGCGCGGCGCTTGTCGCTACCGGAACGGGTGGCGTCGCTAACGGTGGGTCCGGTTCGGAGGGCAAAGGTCTGATGCGCTTGCAATCTGGTATCAGGGGCCGGGGGTCCCGCTTGTCGACGATGAGCAAGGTCACGCTCGTAGCGACCGCCGGCCTCGTGGCCGCGGCCTGCGGGAGCACCTCGACCACCACATCGGGATCAGGCTCCGTCTCCAACCCCGGTGTCCCTTCGGGCGTCACCGTGAGCTCGTTCACCACCGACATCGCGTCGACCATGAGTCAGCTGCAGCCGCTGACCAAGTACGCCACCCAGGGCGTCAGCAGCCTTCTGATCGGGGTCATCCTCCCCGACACGACGTCCTCCGTTCGGTGGGTCGACTTCGACCAGCCGTACCTGAACGATGCGCTCGCGGACGCCGGATTCACCCAGTCGCAGTACCGCATCGACAACGCGCAGGGCAGCGATGCGACTGAGCTCGACGATGCCACCGCGGACATCAACCTCGGCGCCAAGGTACTGATCATGTGCCCGCTGGACGGACCGACCGGACAGGCGATCGCACAGCTGGCCACGTCCAAGGGCGTGACCCTGATCAGCTACGACCGGGCAACCTTCCAGGGTTCGAAGACCTACTACGTCAGCTTCGACAACGAGGCAGTCGGCGAGGCGATCGGCAACGGATTCCTGAAGTGCGTCACCGCGTGGGGAACCAAGAGCCCGCAGGTTTTCGTGCTCAACGGCGGTGAGGACACGGATCCGAACGCCATCTCGTTCGCCACTGGCTACAACAAGGTCGTCTGGAGCCAGGCGGCCAAGACCGTCGCAGCCGGTGCGACGAACAGCCAGGGTATGACCCTGGTCGGCGAGAACTTCTCCCCGGGTTGGTCGAACACCCAAGGTGGCACGATCTTCCAGCAGGAGTTCACCGGTCATTCCTCGATCAACGCGACGATCGAGGCCAACGACGGTCTCGCCAACGCGGTGATCACCGACCTCAAGAACGACGGCGTTCCCTCGAAGACCATCCCGACCACTGGCCAGGACGCGACCGCCCAGGGCATGGCGTGGATTCTCGAAGGCTACCAGTGCGGTTCCGTCTACAAGCCGGTGTACAAGGAAGCGCAGGACGCGGTCGCGATGGCCGACATCCTCCTCTCCAAGAACACCGTGCCCTCCGGTCTGCTGAATGGCACGACGGTTGATCCTGCCAACTCCAGCATCACCGAGCCCGCGTCGCTCCTGAGCGCGACCTGGGTTGACGCGACCAACATGGAATCCACCGTGGTCAAGGACGGCTTTGACCAGGCCTCTGCCATCTGCGCAATCGCGGGCGCGGCTGCCTGCTCGGCGGCAGGAATCTCGTAATCGGCTGACGGAGCGCCGGCGCAAGGCCGGCCTCCTCAGGAAGTGCGGCCGGGTCGCCCCTCGGGGCGGCCCGGCTTGCCTTAGCGCGATCCGAATCGCATCATCCGGAGTGTGGGGTGGAGCGATTCGGGGCAGCGGGGGTGCCTGGAGCAGCGCTTGGGCGGGCCAGGCACGTCGCGTTATCGCCATCCACAACTCATCGATCTGAGGCGACTGAGATGAACCACGACCCCGGAGCAGCGGCGAATGGTGGTGGAGCGGCAACGGCTCCCGCCGCGGTGGAGCCGCTGTTGAAGCTGCGGGGCATTGACAAGCACTTTGGGCCGGTGCAGGCGCTGTACCAGGTGAACCTGGATCTGCCGGCGGGTCAGGTGACCGGGCTGTGCGGGGACAACGGAGCCGGCAAGTCGGTGCTGACGCGCTGCATCGCGGGGGTGCACCAGATCGACCACGGGCAGATCTTCTTCGAGGGCCGGCCGGTGCACATCCGGACGACGCGTGATGCGGCGGGGCTGGGGATCGAGACGGTGTACCAGGACCTGGCGCTGGCGGACAACCTGGACATCGTGCAGAACATGTTCCTGGGCCGGGAACGGCTGCGCCGAGGTCTGCTCGACGAGGATTCGATGGAGCGAGCGGCCGGGGAGACGTTGAGCAGCCTGCGGGTGACCACGGTGCGCTCGATCCGGCAGCCGGTGGCGTCGCTTTCGGGCGGGCAACGGCAGTCGGTGGCGGTGGCCAAGGCGGTGATGTGGAACTCGAAGGTGGTGCTGCTCGACGAGCCGACGGCGGCGCTGGGGGTGGTGCAGACGCGGATGGTGCTGGACCTGGTGCGACGCCTGCGTGACCGCGGTCTGGCGGTGATGGTGATCTCGCACAACCTCAACGACGTGTTCGAGGTGGCGGATCGGATCGCGGTGCTGCACCTGGGTCGGATGGTCGCGGAAGGCCCGGTGGGCGAGTTTGACCGGCAGAGCGTGATCGAGTACATGACGACGGGGACGTTGAACGGACGCGCGCACGCGTCGGTGGCAGCCGCTGCAGGCGGAGGAAGTGTCTGAGATGCCTGGGAGAGAGAACGACGACCCGCTGACCGTGGCCACGGCGCCGGCCCCGGCCCCGGCCCCCGCGCCGCTGGTCGACCTCACCGCCGCAACGGACGACGCCGCAGCGGCAGCCGAGGTACCGGCAGCGATCATGGCGCAGACGCTCGGTCAATACCTGCGTGCCAGCGTGCAGCGCATCCGGAGCGGTGACAGTGGCGTCCTGCCGGTCGTTCTCGGCATCGTCATCGTCGCGATCGCCTTTGAAATCATCACGCCGGAGAATTCGTATCTCCGTGCGAGCAACCTCGTCTACATCTTCGGCCTGAGCACTGTCTACGTCGTCCTGGCCACGGCAGAGATCGTGGTCCTGCTGCTCGGTGAGATCGACCTTTCCATCGGCTCGGTAGCGCTGCTCGGCGGGACCATCGCCTTCAAGTTGGTGCAGGTGAATCCCGGGCCCAACTGGCCGTGGTGGGCAGCGATCCTCGCCACCCTGGTGTGCTGCGGATTCATCGGCGCTCTCCAGGGGACGCTGGTCTCGCGTCTGAGGATCCCGTCGTTCGTCGTCACGCTCGGTGGCTATCTGCTCTTCCAGGGCATCATCATCCTCATCCTCGGCGGGGCTGATGGGACACTCACGGTGAGCCAGAACGTGCCCAATCAGAGCGTGATCTTCAACCTCGTCCAGGGTGTCATCGACCCGACCGTAGGCTGGATTGCGCTCGTCGTGCTGGTGCTGATCGCGGGGGCGGCGTTGTGGGTCCGCGGGGCGCAGCGTCGCAAGAGCGGCCTTGTCGCGCCGCCTCCAAGCCTCATCGCGATACGCATCGTCTTCATCGCGGCGATGGGCGTTGCCGTTGTTGCCATCTGCGGCATCAACCTCCCGGCCGGTGTTCCCTGGGTGATCCCGATCGTGCTCGGCATTGTGGGGGTCTGGACGTTGCTGCTCCAGCGCACCCAATTCGGCCGCTACGTCTACGCCATCGGCGGCAACCCCGAAGCGGCGCGCCGCGCCGGTGTCAGCCTGCCGTGGGTGCGTACCGCGTCGTTCGCGCTGTGCTCGGCGACCGCGGGGTTCGGCGGGATCCTGCTCGGCTCCTTCTTCTACGGCGAGTACAGCACCAACGCCGCCGACCCCGGCCAGCTGATCCTGTACTCGGTGGCCGCGGCCGTCATCGGTGGGACGAGCCTGTTCGGTGGCCGCGGCAAGCCGATCCACGGTCTGCTCGGCGGCCTCCTCATCGGCGGCATCGCCTACGGCGTTTCGCTGCTCCAGCTGGGATCGCTGTCGACACCGCTGACATACATCCTCCCCGGCGCGGTGCTCCTCATCGCCGTCCTCGTCGATGTGTCATCGCGGCGCGGCGCGCGGACGGGGAGCGTGGCTCGTGTCTGAGGTCGCAGCGACTCCGGCGGCAACGGCTCCCGCCGCGGTGGAGCCGCTGTTGAAGCTGCGGGGCATTGACAAGCACTTTGGGCCGGTGCAGGCGCTGTACCAGGTGAACCTGGATCTGCCGGCGGGTCAGGTGACCGGGCTGTGCGGGGACAACGGAGCCGGCAAGTCGGTGTTGACGCGCTGCATCGCGGGGGTGCACCAGATCGACCACGGGCAGATCTTCTTCGAGGGCCGGCCGGTGCACATCCGGACGACGCGTGATGCGGCGGGGCTGGGGATCGAGACGGTGTACCAGGACCTGGCGCTGGCGGACAACCTGGACATCGTGCAGAACATGTTCCTGGGCCGGGAACGGCTGCGCCGAGGTCTGCTCGACGAGGATTCGATGGAGCGAGCGGCCGGGGAGACGTTGAGCAGCCTGCGGGTGACCACGGTGCGCTCGATCCGGCAGCCGGTGGCGTCGCTTTCGGGCGGGCAACGGCAGTCGGTGGCGGTGGCCAAGGCGGTGATGTGGAACTCGAAGGTGGTGCTGCTCGACGAGCCGACGGCGGCGCTGGGGGTGGTGCAGACGCGGATGGTGCTGGACCTGGTGCGACGCCTGCGTGACCGCGGTCTGGCGGTGATGGTGATCTCGCACAACCTCAACGACGTGTTCGAGGTGGCGGATCGGATCGCGGTGCTGCACCTGGGTCGGATGGTCGCGGAAGGCCCGGTGGGCGAGTTTGACCGGCAGAGCGTGATCGAGTACATGACGACGGGGACGTTGAACGGACGCGCGCACGCGTCGGTGGCAGCCGCTGCAGGCGGAGGAAGTGTCTGAGATGCCTGGGAGAGAGAACGACGACCCGCTGACCGTGGCCACGGCGCCGGCCCCGGCCCCGGCCCCCGCACCGCTGGTCGACCTCACCGCCGCAACTGGAGAGGCTGCGATCGCGGAAGTCCCGCCGGCACTGACGGCACAGACGCTCGGACAGTTCCTCGGCGCCTGGTGGCAGCGCATTCGCAGTGGCGACAGCGGCGTGCTGCCCGTGCTCCTCGGCATCGTCATCGTGGCGGTGGCCTTCCAGATCGCCAACGGGAAGTTCCTGTCGCCGCAGAACCTGGTCAACCTCTTCGAGCAGAGCTCGATCTACATGCTCCTGGCGATGGCCGAAATCTTCGCGCTGCTGCTCGGTGAGATCGATCTCTCGGTCGGGCTCGTCATGGGCCTCGGCGCCGTGATGGTTGCGGAGGAGGTGCAGCCGGCGGGCCTCAACTGGCCGTGGTGGCTGGCGATCATCGTGTCACTGCTCGTCTGCTCGGCAGTCGGCGCCATCCAGGGGTCGATGGTTGCGCGCCTCAAGATGCCGTCGTTCATCGTCACCCTCGGCGGCCTGCTGGTCCTCGAGGGCATTGCGATCATCGTGCTCGGCGGCAGCCTCGTCGGCATCGGCAACTCGCACTACAGCAGCGAGGTCGCGATCTACAACATCTTCTACGGACATTTCGACCCGCTGTTCAGCTGGATCGCCCTCGCGGTCGTCGGAGTCATCGGCGCCGCCGCCGTCTGGTTCGCCGACGACCGCCGCCGTCGCTCCGGTCTCGTCGCTCCGCCCGCAAGCCTGACCCTCGCCAAGATCGTCGTCGCCGCGGCCGCCGGCATCCTCGTCGTTGCCCTCTGCAACGTCAACCGCGCGCACTTCGGGGTCATCCAGGGCCTGCCGTACATCATCCCGATCGTGCTCGCGGTGCTGTTCGCGTGGACGATCCTGCTCCAGCGCACGCGGTTCGGCCGCTACGTGTACGCGATCGGCGGCAACCCCGAGGCAGCGCGCCGCGCCGGCATCAGCCTGCCCAGGATCCGCACCCTGGGCTTCATCCTCGCCTCGCTGACGGCCGGCATCGCCGGCGTGCTCTTCGCGTCATGGCAGGTCTCGATCACGACCAACATCATCAAGGACTCGAACAGCTACGTCCTCCTTGCCGTGGCCGGCGCGGTCATCGGCGGCACGAGCCTGTTCGGCGGCCGCGGCAAGACCATCCACGGCGTCCTCGGCGGGCTCGTGATCGGCAGCATCTACAACGGACTCTTCCTGCTCGGCATCACGTCCGACTGGATCGACATCGTTGTGGCGCTGGTGCTGCTGGCCGCCGGGACCATCGACGTTCTCTCCCGCCGCGGCGCGCAGACTCGCGCCTGAATCCTTCGGAACTCGATACGTGAGTCCCATGGCCTCGCCGGAATCGGTCCGCCGGCACAACCTCAGCCTGCTGCTCCGCCTTCTGCATCAGTCCGGCGCACTCTCGCGGTCCGAGATCGGAGCGGCCCTGGGGATGACCCGAAGCACCATCGGCGAGCTCGTCGCCGACCTGCGGGCCCGCGGTCTCGTGGAGGAGGGCGACCCGGCGCGCCTCGGCGCACCCGGACGGCCGTCGCTTGTGGCGCGGCCGAATCCGGAGGGTGCAGCGGCGATCACCGCCGAGATCGCGGTCAACTCGCTGTCGGCTGCCGTGGTCGGGCTTGGCGGACGGATCCTGCACCTCGTTCGCGTCCCGCACCAGCCGCGACGCCTTGCGGTCGACCAGACGATCGAGGACGTCGGCTCCCTCATCCAGGCGGCGAAGGCTGCAATCCCACCCGGCTGCTGGGTAGCCGGTCTCGGCATAGCGGTCGCCGGCGTTGTCAGCCGGGCCGACGGGCTGGTGCACTTCGCCCCGAACCTCGGCTGGCGCGATGTGCCGCTCGGCCGTCTCGTCACCGAACGGCTTGGATCGAGCCTGCCGGTGGTGATCGCCAACGAAGCCGACCTCGGCGCCCTCGCGGAGCACACCTGGGGAGCGGGCGTCGGTGTCGATCATCTGATCTACGTCTCGAGCGAGGTGGGCGTCGGCGCTGGCCTGGTCATCGACGGGCGGCCGCTCGTCGGTGCGGCCGGCTGCGCCGGCGAGGTGGGCCATGTGCAGGTCAACCCCATCGGCGTGCGCTGCCGGTGCGGCGCGATCGGTTGCTGGGAGACCGAGATCGGCGGCCCGGCGCTGCTGCGCCGTGCCGGCCGGACCGAGAAGACGTACCAGGCGGAGGCGGTCACGCGGCTCCTCCGCGAAGCCGCCTGGGGCGACCCGGTCGCACTCGGCGCGGTGGAGGACGTCGGCCACTGGCTCGGCTCCGGGCTTGCGGGGCTTATGAACGTCTTCAATCCCCAGCGGGTCGTTGTCGGGGGCCTGCTCGGCGACATGTGGCCGCTCGTCGAGCAGATCGTGCAGGCGGAGTTGCGCGGCCGCGTCATGGCGCCGACCCTCGACGTCGTCGACATCCGCGCCGCGCACCTGGGGGCCGACGGCCCACTCCTCGGCGCCGCGGAGCTGGCGCTCGCGCGCGTGCTCGACGAACCGACCCTGGTGCCTGCCCGCACCGCCGAGCGGCGGTCGGCGTAGCGGGCCTTCGGTCTAGGTGACGGAGCGAAGCGCCGGGTAGTACGCGCGAAACCGACGCCGCGTCTCGCGGTACGGCTCGATCCAGGAGGCGACGGGCTCCACCACCTCGGTGACGCGGACGCACACCTCCGCGGCTTCGTCGACATCGCGGTAGACGCCGGCGGCGACGCCGCCGAGCAGCGCCGCGCCGAACGCTGAGCCCTGGTTCGTCGCCATGATCTCGAGCGGCAGCTCCAGGACGCTGGCGACAATCTGCAGCCAGAGTCTGCTCTCGGCGCCGCCTCCTGAGACTCGCCCTCGGGCGCCGGCGGCGCCGACGTCACGAACCGTGTCGAGGCAGTCGCGCAGGCCGAAGGCGACGCCCTCCAAAACCGCGCGGGTCAGCGCCCCTGGCCCATGTCCGAGCGTGAGGCCGCAGAACGCGCCGCGCGCATCGGGGTCGACGTACGGCGTCCGTTCGCCGGCGAGATACGGGAGGAAGACGAGCCCGTCGGACCCGGGGGCGATGGGCTCCGCCTGCGCGAGCATCCGGTCGTAGTCCATGTCGGAGAAGAGGGTGTCGTGGAACCACGCCAGAGATCCTGCGGCCGAGAGCATCACGCCCATCACCTGCCAGCGATCAGGGACGGCATGGCAGAAGGCGTGCACGCGTCCCTGCGGATCGCCGAGGAAACGGTCGGTGGCAGCGAGCACCACTCCGGAGGTGCCGATGACGACCGAGAGCGGACCCGGGCCGGTGATCCCCGCGCCCACGGCCGCCGCCGCCTGGTCGCCCGAGCCCGCGGCCATCGTCGCGCCATCGAGCGTGCCGACAGTGTCAGTGCTCTCGGCGAGATCTGGCAGCCACGACGCCGGGATCTCGAGCTCGTCGAGCAACTCCCCGCTCCAGCGCCGCGCGCCGACATCGAGGAGGAGCGTTCCCGAGGCATCGGCCACGTCCATGCGATGGCCGCCGACGAGGCGATCGCGGACGAAATCCTTGGGAAGGCAGATCCGGTGGATGCGCGCGTACGCGTCCGGCTCGTTCTCTCGCATCCAGAGGAGCTTCGGCGCGGTGAAGCCGGGGAGGGCGCGGTTGCCCGTGAGGCGCAGGAGGCGCGCGAGCCCGTCACCGGACTCCATCTCCGCGCACTGCGACGCCGACCGCTGGTCGTTCCAGAGGATGGCGGGACGGATCACCGCATCGGAGTCGTCGAGACAGACGAGCCCGTGCATCTGACCCGAGAAGCCGATCCCGAGGATCTCGGGGACCTCCGGCTTGAGGCTGGCGAGCACCTCCTGCGCTGCGGCAAGCCAGTCCTCCGGACGCTGCTCCATCCAGCCGGCGCGCGGCGAGCTCACCGGGTAGCTGCGTTCGGCGCTCGCGAGCACGCGGCCGGTCGCCGGATCGACGGCGAGGCCTTTGGCGGCGCTCGTCCCGATATCGATGCCGACGATCGCGGCAGTGGTCATCGAAGCGTCGGTGTCGCGGTCACTGCCGGCGCGGCCGCCATGACGCTAGGAGCGGATGCCGTACAGGTAGTCGAGCGCGAGTTGATCGAGTTGCTCGAATGCCATGCCGCGCTCTCCGGCCGCCTCGACATCGAAACGCTCCGCGCGCAGCGCCGACAACGATTCGCCGGGAGCGAGCGTCGGTTGCGCGAGCTGGTCGAGCCGCGCCGCAACGCGCGCGGCCTGCACCTCGGGATCAGCGCGGAACGCCTTCGTCCGGTCGCGCAGCAACAGGTAGTTGCGCATGCAGCCCGCGGCGCTCGCCCAGACACCGTCCATGTCCTCGGTGCGCGGTGGCTTGAAGTCGAAGTGACGAGGCCCCTGATAGCCGCCGGACTCGAGGATGTCCACCGTCCAGAATGCGCCGCGCGCATTCCCGGCGCCAAAGCGAAGATCCTGGTCGTATCGGGGTCCGTGCTGGCCGTTGAGGTCGACATGGAACAGCTTGCCGTGCCAGAGCGCCTGAGCAAGTCCGTGCGAAAAGTTCAGGCTCGCCATCTCCTCATGTCCGACTTCCGGATTGAGCCCGACCATCTCGTTATGTTCGAGCTCGTTGATGAAGGCGAGTGCATGGCCGATGGATGGGAGGAGGATGTCGCCGCGCGGCTCATTCGGCTTGGGCTCGATTGCAAACCGGATGTCGTAGTGCTGCTCGATGACGTAGCTCGTCAAGATGTCGAACGCTTCCTTGTAGCGGTCGAGTGCGGCGCGGATGTCCTTCGCGGCACCGGACTCGGCGCCCTCGCGACCGCCCCAGAACACGACCACTCCCGCACCGAGCTCTGCCGCGAGGTCGAGGTTGTCCGCGACCTTGCGGACTGCAAAACGGCGTACGTCACGGTCGTTTGCGGTGAAGCCGCCATCACGAAACACGGGATGTGAGAAGAGGTTTGTGGTGATCATCGGGATCACCAGACCGGCGCTGTCAACGGCGCTGCGCAGTCGCCCGATCGCCTGACTCTTCTCCGCCGCAGTTGCAGCGAACGGGAAGACATCATTGTCGTGAAAGCTGACCCCATATGCGCCGAGCTCAGCGAGTTTGCCGACTGCAGCCACTGCATCGAGCGGCGCGCGCACCGCGCTGCCGAACACGTCGACTCCCTGCCAGCCTACAGTCCAAAGCCCAAAGGAAAAGCGGTCTTCGTGAGTAGGCGTCAGCACGGATTCTCCTTGATGCCAGCCCTCGTTTCGGTGCTTTCCCCCAATCCCGCGGAGCGATTGCAGTTGGCTTGGCTCGGCGTGATTATACCGTGCTGCGTCTGGGCTTTAGCGTGCTCTCGACACGCTGTCGTGGTTTGGCGAAAACGCTTCAGGACTGCTGAAGAGACGGCGCCACCACGATGTTTCGACATACTCGCGGGTGGCGTCGAGCCGGCGGCGTACTGAGGGTTGGAATGTGCGATGACGCACCTCGTCCGTGACCGGATCGTCGGGGGAAAAGGAGTACAGCCACCGCCACGGTATGGCGTCGAATGTGTCGAGCATCTCGCGCGGCTCCAGGCCGGCCGCGCGGCATGCCTGAACAAACTCTCGGGGCGTGCCGGTGGTCGCGGCATCGAAGACAGCGCGTTCGCGCACTGTCGGCGGGGTCATGATCTCAACCGGTGTCATCGCGCGTCCGAGGCTAGCAAACGGGGACCGACCGACGCCCTGTCGCGAGACCCTCTCGCGACGGCGCCCGCGGGATTCGAGCCGCCGCTAGGGACTAGTGAATGCGTAGGACCGGCCGGTCGGGGGTATCAGGTAGGCATGACCGAACCAACCCCGCAACTCCTCCCCGTACTCGCCCTCGACGACATGGTGGTGCTCCCACACATGACCGTCCCCATCGCCGTTCCCGATGAGCAGCGCGCCGCCGTCGACGCCGCTCGCGAGGGAAGCCATCTCATCCTGCTCGTGCCCCGTATCGATGGGCAGTTCACGTCCATGGGCACCGTGGCGAGCCTCCAGGAGTCCGGCAAGCTGCCCAACGGCACCGAAGTGACCATCGTTCGCGGCCAGTACCGCGCGCGCCTTGGCAGTGGCCAGGCGGACGTCGGGGGCGCCCTCTGGGTTCGCGCCGAGCCCATCACGGAGCCGGAGCCCACTCCCCAGGAGCTCGAGCTCGCGAGTGAGTACCGGGCCATCCTCGAGAACCTCGTCGAGAGCCGCGGAGCACCAGGCGTGGTGCAGTTCCTGCGCGCCGCCCGGACACCGGGACAGCTCGCCGATCTCGCCGGCTTCTCGCCGGACCTCAGCATGGAGCAGAAGGTTCGCGTGCTCGAAACGCTCGACGTCGAGGCTCGCCTGCATCTGCTCATCGACTGGACGCGCACGATCCTCGCCGAGGCGTCACTGAAGGAGAAGATCCGCAGTGAGGTCAACGAGGGCATGGAGAAGACGCAGCGCGAGTTCCTCCTCCGTCAGCAGATGGAGGCGATTCGCAAGGAGCTCGGTGACGGTGGCGATGACGTCGTTGCCGGATACCGCAAGCGCATCGAGGAAGCGGGCATGCCCGAGAAGGTGCGCACCGAGGTCGAGCGCGAGCTCGCCCGGCTCGAGCGCACGAGCGAGCAGAACCCCGAGAACGGCTGGATCCGCACCTACCTCGACTGGATGCTCGACATCCCGTGGAACGTTCGCTCCGAGGACAACTACGACCTCGCCGACGCGCGCCGGATCCTCGATGAGGACCACACCGGTCTCGATGACGTGAAGTCGCGCATCATCGAGTTCCTCGCAGTGCGCAAGCTGCGCCAGGAGCGCGGACTTTCGGTGCTCGGGGGACGCGGTTCGGGCGCGATCATCACGCTCGTCGGGCCTCCCGGCGTCGGCAAGACCTCGCTCGGCGAGTTGGTTGCGCGAGCGCTGGGACGCAAGTTCGCGCGCGTGTCGCTCGGCGGCATTCACGACGAGGCCGACATCCGCGGCCACCGGCGCACCTACATCGGCGCGCTCCCGGGTCGCATCGTGCGCGCCCTGAAGGAGGCCGGCACCAAGAACCCGGTCATCATGCTCGACGAGATCGACAAGGTCGGCAACGACTGGCGTGGCGATCCGTCCGCGGCGTTGCTCGAGGTCCTCGACCCCGCGCAGAACAACACCTTCCGCGACCACTATCTCGAGGTCGACCTCGACCTCTCCGAGGTGCTCTTCATTCCGACCGCCAACGTCTGGGAGACGATTCCCGCGCCGTTGCTCGACCGCATGGAACTCATCCGGCTCGACGGATACACCATCCAGGAGAAGCTCGCGATCGCTCGCGACCACCTGCTCGGGCGGCAGATCGCCCAGGCCGGCCTTCATCCGGAGGAGATCAGTGTCGATGACGAGTTGATCGAATCGGTCGTGACGGGATACACGCGCGAGGCGGGCGTCCGCAATCTCGACCGTGAGCTCGGCAAGATGACGCGCAAGGTTGCGACCGCGTTCGCCACCGGCGAGTTGCAGCCACCTGTGGCGGTAACGCCGGAGTTGGTGCAGAAGTTCCTCGGCCGGATCCGGTTCGACAACGAGGTAGCGGAGCGCACCTCGGTCCCCGGTGTGGCCACGGGTCTCGCAGTCACCGGCACGGGTGGCGACGTGCTCTTCGTCGAGGCGACCTCGGTCGGCGAGAAGGGCTCGCTGACCCTCACCGGCCAGCTCGGTGATGTCATGAAGGAATCGGCGCAGATCGCGCTGTCGTACGTCCGCTCTCACGCCGCCGAGCTGGGCGTCGATGAAGAGCTCGCCAACAGGGGCTTCCATATCCACGTTCCCGAAGGAGCGATTCCCAAGGACGGACCGTCGGCCGGCGTCACGATGACGACGGCGATCGTCAGCCTCCTGACCGGACGCGGTGTGAAGAGCACCGTCGGCATGACCGGTGAGGTCACGCTGCAGGGTCTCGTCCTGCCGATCGGCGGCGTCAAGCAGAAGGTGCTCGCCGCGCATCGCATGGGGCTCAAGGAAGTGATCCTCCCGCGGCGCAACGGCAAGGACCTCGAGGACGTGCCCGAGAGCGTCCGTGAGCAGATGACGTTCCACCTCGCAAGTCGCGTTGAGGACGTGCTCGCTGCCGCGCTCGAACCGGCCGCGAGCGAGGAGCGCGCGGCCGCCGCCTGAGTCACGCTTAGGGGGTGAGCCTTTCACCCGCAATGGATTTCCAGATGCGCCGGCGTACCGGCCATCCGGATTTCCTGGACCTCCCCTGGGACCGGCCGCTCGAGACGTGGAAGGACGATCGCATCGTCGACGTCCCGCGTGGCATCTCGAGGCATGTCGTCCGCTTCCTCAGGTACGGCGACGCGATCTACGCGCTCAAGGAATTGCCGCGCAGGCTGGCCGAGCGCGAATACCGTCTGCTCGCCGAGCTCGACCGGCTGTTCATCCCGGTCGTCGAGGTGGCCGCACTCGTCACCGAACGCCGGGGCACGGATGAGCTCGAGGCGATCCTGATCACCCGCCACCTCGACTTTTCGCTGCCGTACCGGCGGGTGCTGGGTGCGACCGGCGCGGACGACGCGCTCCGTGACCGACTCCTGGATGCGCTCGTCAACCTCATGGTGCGACTGCATGTCGCCGGGTTCTTCTGGGGCGACTGCTCGCTGTCGAACACGCTGTTCCGGCGGGACGCGGGTGCGCTCGGCGCGTACGTCGTCGACACGGAGACCGGCGAGCTCCATCCCCAGCTCAGCGACGGCCAGCGTCTCCACGACGTGCTCGTCGCGCAGGAGAACATCGGCGGTGAGCTGCTCGACGTGACTGCCGAAGGTCTTGTCCACAACCTCGACCCGATCGAGGCCGCCGAAGGCCTGGGCCGTCGCTACGATGCGCTCTGGTCGGAGTTGACGCGCGAGGTGGATTTCGCGCCCGATCAGCGCTACCGCATCGAGGAACGGCTTCAGCGCCTCAACGGACTCGGCTTCGACGTGGACGAGGTGGAGGTGGTCGCCCACGACGGTGAATACCGCCTGCGGCTGCAGCCCCGCGTCGTCGAGCCGGGGCACCACGTGCGAAAGCTGCAGGCGCTCACCGGCCTCGAGGTCCAGGAGAATCAGGCGCGGCGCCTGCTCGGCGACATTGCCCGCTATCGCACGGAGCTCGAGACGGCCAGCGGCGGCCCCGTGCCCGAGACGATCGCCGCGAATCGCTGGCTCATCGACGTCTTCGAGCCGACGATCGCGGCCGTCCCGCAAGCGCTCCGCGGCAGGCTCGAGCCCGCGGAGCTCTTCCACCAGGTCCTCGACCACCGCTGGTATCTCTCGGAGGCGGCCGGGCGGGACGTGGGCCTCAGTGAGGCGGTCGCCTCGTTTGTCGCAACCGTGCTGCCGAATGCCGTGACGCCGGATCTGGTCGACGACCTCGAAGAGGGCTGACGGTTAGACGTGGATCGGGATGCGCGAGTTCCGGAAGAGATCGGCAGTAACTGCTGCGATGACGAGGGCTGTGAGCACTGACGACACAACACCCTCGACGGTCCATGCGGCTCCACTCGTCACCGTCGTGCCGGCTTTGGTGATGAAGACGTCGGCGTTGAGCAGCAGCGGTACCGCAATGCGCCAGTTGCGCGCGCTCCCAGGACGCGCGAGCCACCAGACGGTGCTCAGGATGGCGGGTTCGACGAGGTAGTACGGGAACACCGTTTTGGCAACGAGCGGCAGGCAGCAGGACGCGATCGTCAACAGGCCGAGCAGCCCCGCGACGGTCGTCGGCGTGGCTCGGCGACGGAGGAGCGTGATCGACACGAGCGCGACTGCCAGCACGGCGGCGATGCCCGCATCCCAGTGTTGGGCAACTCCCGACAGCAGCGAACCGCGGGCGAGCACCCAGAAGGATCCGCCGACGATCGGCAGCGTGCCGCGAAATCCGATGAGCGAGTGCACGACTGCGGCGTGATCAGCGATGACGAACGGTGCCAGGCCGATCGCGACGGTGAGGGCACCGGCGAGCGCGACGATCACTGCAGGGCGAATTCGGTGTGCTGCCAGGGGGATGAGCACAAGCGGCACCGCGGTGAACAGCGCAACGGTACGCGCCAGCACTGCAGCGCCGACAGCGATGCCTGTTGACGCCGAACGGTTGCGCAGTGCGAACTCGACGGCGAGGAGCACGAGACACAGCTCGACGGGTTGCTCGATATGCCCGTAGTCGAGGACGCCGATCCAGACGGCGGGTGCGAGCGCGATCGTCGCCGCAGCAGCGAGCGGCCACGCAACACCACCGTCGCGTGCGCGCGTGATGAGACGCACCGCCTGATACGCGAGTAGCAGGATGAACAGCGCCATCACGCCGTCCACGAGAGCGGCGCGGACCCCGAGGTTGCCGGCGACGTGCAGCGCGTTGGCCACAGCGGCGACGGGGACGAGCGGGACGAGTCCGAGCGGGCCATTGTCGTTCGCCGAGACGATCGTCAGCGGCGTGGAGTAGACGATAAGAGGATGACCGGACGCCACTGTTTCGGCTGCTCGCCAGAAGAAGTAGTCGAGGTCTGACGGTGTCGTCTTCAGCGCCAGCGATGCCCCGGCGAACATCGCCACGTAGAGGGCGCCGAGTCCGGCGATGACGGCGCGGCTACCCACGGGCGCCATTCTGCCGGGCGAACTGGCGAATGAAGTATCAGGCCGTTCCGCGAGTGACTTGTATTACGCTAGTTCGCGTGCACCTTCATCTGCGTCGCGCTCCCGAGCGCCTTGCCACCGGCGCGTTCATCCTGCACGCCGGCTGGGGCAAGTGGCATGGGACCGAACAGCAGGCCACCGCGTTGCACGGCACTGCTGCGAACGCGTTTCCGGCGCTCAAGGCCATTCCTCCAGCGAAGTTCCTGCGCCTCCTTGCCGCGAGCGAGCTGGCAGTCGGGGCCGCTCTCCTGATGCCGCTGCTGCCGGACAGCATCGCGGGAGCGGTGCTGACGGGCTTTTCCGGATCGCTGCTGACGATGTACTGGCGGACGCCGGCGATGCGCAAACCGGGAAGCATCTGGCCGACTCCGGCCGGGACGGCGGTCAGCAAGGACGTCTGGATGCTGGGCATCGGTGCGGGGATGCTTGTCGAGCGATGAACGTCGAGATCTGGTCGGACGTCGTCTGTCCCTGGTGCTACATCGGCAAGCGCCGCTTGGAAACCGCGTTGGCGGATTTCGCGCATCGCGACGACGTCGATGTCGTCTGGCGCAGCTTCCAGCTCGATCCCAATGCCGCGCCCACGAGCGACGGCGATCCGATCGAGCGTCTCGCTGCGAAGTACGGGATGAGTTCGTGCCGACGCCGAGGCGGCGCAGGCACGCGTTACTGCCAACGCGGCAACCGTCGGACTCGATTTCCACCTCGACAAAGCGCGGACCGGTAACACGTTCGATGCGCACCGTCTCATCCACCACGCACGCGAACACGGCATGCAGGACCAGCTGAAAGAGCGCTTCATGGCGGGTTACTTTGTCGAAGGCGAGGCAATCGGTGAGCCCGACGTTCTCGTGCGTCTTGCCACCGAGGTCGGCCTCGATGCAGCGGCCGTTCGTGACGTCCTCGACAGTGGCGCGTTCAGCGCCGAAGTCCGCCACGACGAGGCGGAGGCGCGCGACATCGGCATCACCGGCGTTCCCTTCTTCGTCGTCGATCGTGCCTACGGCATCTCCGGCGCGCAGCCATCCGAGCTCATCCTCGCAACGCTCGACAAGGCGTGGTCGGATGCGCACCCGCTGCAGCTCGTCGCGCCTTCCGGTGGCGACGACGTCAGCTGCACCGACGACAGCTGCACGGTCTAAGGACGCTCACCGGGCGGTCCCACAAGGCCTGGAGGACGGCGCTACGCTGGTGCTCCGATGGGCTCAGATCACGACGATCCGGGTCGACCCGGATCCACGTTCGTTGGCCGGCACCATGAGCTGACGGCCCTGCTGGCGCAGGCGGCTCACGTGCGCGCAGGTCATCCGCGCGTGGTGCTGCTGACCGGGGAGCCCGGCATCGGGAAGACCGCACTCGCGCATCGATTTGTCAGCCAGGCGCACGGTTTTCAACTCTGTGAGGCAAGCGGCGAGGAAGCGGAGCAACTGCTGACGTTCGGGGTCATCGAGCAACTCGTCCGCGCTGCTCACGTCGCCGGTATCCCGGCGTTGACGGGCCTCGGTCACGGCGACGCCGGCGGCCGCGACCCGATCTGGGTGGGCGCCGCGCTGCTCGATCTGCTCGGGACGATGCAGTCCGCCGGGCCGGTGCTCCTCGTGGTCGACGATGCGCAGTGGGCCGATCGGCCGTCACTCCAGGCGCTCGTCTTCGCGCTGCGACGGCTGCAGGCGGACCGCGTGCTGACGCTCATGGTCTCGCGCAGCGGCTCGCCCCGCGGCCACCTCGCCGGCTTTCACCGGCTCGTCGAACACGGGCACGGCTCCTGGATTCGTGTTCGCGGCCTCGACGGCGCCTCCATCCGTGACCTCGGCGCATCGATGGGCGTGAACCACCTCTCATCTCGCGCCGCGGACCGCATCCGGGCGCACACGGGTGGCAGCCCGCTCCACGCCACCGCGATCTTCGACGAGATCATCCCGGCAGTCCTGCGCGAGCCTTCCGATCTGCCCCTGCCACCGACCGCCGATTTCGACGCGCTGGTGCGCGCTCGCCTGGACACGTGTTCGCCGGATGCGCAGCGTCTCGTGGAGGCGGCGTCCGTCCTGGGGCTCACGAGCCGTCTCGCGCAGGCCGGGCGGCTCGCTGACCTTGCGGAGACCCTCGCTCCGCTCGAACGCGCGATCGCCGCGCATCTCCTCGAGGAGCGCGGCGCCCCGGCTGATCGCGCCATCGCGTTTCCACATCCACTCATCCAGGCGGCCGCGTATCACACGCTCGGGCCTGCCCACCGGGCCGCGCTCCACGAACGCGCCGCAAGTCTCGTCAACGACGAGGCTTCGGCCCTCCGCCATAGGGTCGCCGCGGCGAAGGGTCCCGATCCGCAGCTCGCCGCCGATCTCCTCATCTTCGGGATCGAGATCGCCCGGCGGGGCGCCTGGGACGGCGCGGCTGACGCGCTCCTCTCGGCGAGCCGGCTGACCCCAGACGGTCCGGAGCGCGATCTTCGTCTGCTCATGGCAGCCGAATACATGCTGCACGGCGGCGCCGTCGATGACGCGCTGGCGATCGTCGACGAGATCGAACGTCAGGTGCCGACGGCGCGGCGGGGGTTCGTGCTCGGCACTCTCGCGATGATCGCGGGTCGCTACGACAGGGCGCAGGAACTCCTCACCAGCGCGTACGAGCAACGCGATCCCCGCCGCGATCATCCGCTCGCCGAGGAGATCGCCGCGCAGCTCGCCCACGTCCACATGGGTCGGGGCCACGGGGCGGACGCCGCGCTGTGGGCCACACGCTCGCTCGACGTCGCGCGCGCTCCGTCGACCGTGTCGGACGCGTTGTCGGTGCTCGCCACGGGCTTGCTCTTCGCCGGCCGCGCTCCCGAGGCCGGCGCGGCCGTCATGGAGCTGCCCGAAGCGTCCGCGCTTGACGAGAACGCGTCTCTCGACGGCTTCATCGGCCGTGGCTTCGTTCGCTTCGTCACCGATGACCCGGTCGGGGCGCGCGACGACCTGGCACTCGTCGCCGAACGGCTCCGGGTTCGCGGTCCGGTGCACCATGCTGTCGAAGCGCTCACCGCGCTGGCGATCGCCGAATACCGGATGGGCGCCTGGAACGATGCGTCGGTCCATGGGGAGCTGGCGGCATCGCTCGCCGAGGACGCGGACCAGACCTGGCTGCTTGCCCGGGCGCACGCCGCCGCAAGCGCGCCGCTTGCGGCGCGAGGCGAATGGGATGCCGCGCAGGCGCACGTCGATGCGGCCGTCGGTGCGGCCGACGTGGTTCGGGCGGAGTTCGCCGGTATCGCGCAGGCGGCGATGGCGGGTGCGCTCGTGGCCCGAGCACGCGGCGATCACGAGGCGGTGATCCACGCCCTGGAGCCGCTGCTCCCGCTCGCGGATCTTGACGGGATACGAGAGCCCGGCATCCTCGATTGGCCGATCCTCTACGCGTCGGCGCTCGCCGGGCTCGGGCGTCTGCGCGATGCGGAGGCCGTGCTCGGACCGTTCACGCGTCTCGCCCGCGAGCGCGGCCGGGCTCAGTCGCTGGCCGGGGCTGAGCGGGTGCGCGGCATGCTCGATGCGGCACTCGGGCATGCCGACGACGCCGAGGTCTCGTTCGTCTCGAGCCTGGCCATCGTCGATGACATGACCCTGCCGTTCGAGCGCGCCCTCACCGAGCTCGAGTACGGCCGATTCCTCCTCCGGGAGGGCTACAACCGGGCCGCGGTCTGGCAGCTCGAAGCGGCTCGAGACGGTTTCGCCGAGCTCGACGCCCGTCCGTTCGTCGCCGAGTGCCTCCGCGCGCTCGCGCAGTGCGGTCTCGCCGACTCGACGGTGGGCGGGCACGCAGCGCGCTGGAGGCTGACACCACAGGAAGTCTCGGTTGCCCGGCTCGTGGCCACGGGCCGCACCAACCGGCAGGTCGCCGACGAGCTCGTCGTCAGCATCAAAACCGTCGAATATCACCTCGCCAATGTCTACGGCAAGCTCGGGATCCGCTCGCGACAGGAGCTCGTGCCAACCTTCGGCACCGTCAACGCGCCGCGACGGCCAAGGGTCTCGAGCGGCTCATCCAAGGGTCTCTTCGTCTCCAAAGACTAGGGTGCCACCCTGGGGTAAGTCGCCTGCGCAGCGCGTAGAGTCGACGTCGAGGTGTGGACGTGAACGGGGATCCACGGCCGGAACGTCCGGTAGCGCTGAGCGTCGGACTGCTCCGGCCCTGCATCCTCGCGCACCTCGGCGGAGGCGACACCGGGTACGGCTATGAGCTGCACCACTGGCTGCTCGTCATCGGCCTGGAATGCGATCTCGGCACGGTCTACCGATCGCTCAACACGATGGAAGCCGAGGGCCTGTTGCACTCGACCTGGGAGCGCACGCCGGGAGGGAGGAGTCGCCGGCGCTACGAGTTGAGCGAGTCCGGTCTCGACATGGTCGACTCATACGTGCGGCCCGTGGATCAGCTCATCGGCGTTGCGCGCGAGTTCCTGAACATGCGAAAAGCGATGTCCGGCACGAGCGGCGACACGACGCCGGCGGATGGCGCACCGGCGCAACACTCGTCGCGCGCGCCAGTTGCGTCAGTCGCGACACACCGGGTGTAGCGCTCGGTTTTCTTGATATTCGCTGGGTGCGGATATCTGCGAGATACACGGATTGACTGGGGCATCCCGGCTCCCCAAAGTCGGCGATCGAGGCGGAACGTCGGAGGACGCGAAGTGCGCCCGCGGTCAAGCCCGTCGCCCATATAGCCACCACCCACATAGGAGGAGATTGGATGGCCACGGATACCGTGCCGTACGGGCGGAAGACTCAGCGGGAGTCGCCTGTGTCCGATCTTCACATCGTCTGGGTCACCGCCGGGCTCGGCTGTGACGGCGATTCGGTGTCGATCACCGCCGCCACGCAACCGAGCATCGAGGATGTTCTCCTCGGTGCGATCCCGGGCCTGCCGAAGGTCCATCTCTACAACCCTGTCCTCGCCTACGAGAACGGCGAGGAGTTCATCAAGTCGTGGCACGCCGCAGCGGCCGGTGAGCTGGACCCATTCGTGCTCGTCATCGAGGGATCGATTCCCAACGAGACGATCAAGAAAGAGGGCTACTGGGCTGCGGTCGGCACTGACGCTGCGACGGGACAGCCGATCACCACGTGCGAGTGGATCGATCGCCTCGCCCCAAAGGCGCTCGCTGTCGTCGCGTGCGGCACGTGCGCGACCTATGGCGGCATCCACGCAATGCAGGGCAACCCGACTGGTGCGATGGGACTTGCCGACTACCTCGGCTGGGACTGGAAATCCAAAGCTGGGTTGCCGATCGTCAACGTCCCGGGTTGCCCCGTGCAGCCCGACAACTTCATGGAGACGGTGCTCTACCTGCTCTACATGGTTGCCGGCCTCGCACCGATCATCCCGCTCGACGATCAGCTGCGGCCGCTGTGGTTGTTCGGCGATACCGTGCACGACGGTTGCGACCGCGCCGCGTCGTACGAGCAGGGCGATTTTGCGGCCGACTACAACTCGCCGAGGTGTCTCGTGAAACTCGGCTGCTGGGGACCGGTCGTCAATTGCAACGTGCCGAAACGCGGATGGATGGCCGGCATCGGCGGTTGTCCCAACGTCGGTGGCATCTGCATCGGATGCACGATGCCTGGCTTCCCGGACAAGTTCATGCCGTTCATGGACGAGCCGCCCGGCGCGCACCTCTCGACAGGCGTCATCGGTGTGTACGGCACCGCGATCCGCGCGCTGCGCAAGGTCACCAACACCACGGTCAACAAAGAGCCCAGGTGGCGTCATACACGGCCCGAGCTCACCACCGGCTACCGGCCGACCACCTACTAGGAGTGATGACGCATGACAGTCGTTGAGAAGGACCCGACAAGAACCAAGGATCCGACTCTGGTCGACGTCTCCTGGGATCCGATCACGAGGATCGTGGGCAGCCTCGGTATCTTCACCAAGATCGACTTTGCGAACCGGGTCGTCGCGGACTGCCGGAGCACGTCGTCGATCTTCCGCGGCTACAGCATCTTCATGAAGGGCAAGGATCCGCGTGACGCGCACTTCATCACGAGCCGCATCTGCGGCATCTGTGGTGACAACCACGCGACATGCGCGACGTACGCGCAGAACATGGCCTTCGGCATCCGGCCGCCCGCAATGGCGGAATGGATCGTCAACCTCGGCGAGGCGGCCGAGTACATGTTCGACCACAACATCTTCCAGGACAACCTGCTCATGGTCGACTTCTGCGAGCAGATGGTCAAGGAGACCAACCCGAGCGTGCTCGCGAAGGCGGAAAGCACGCCGGCACCGCATGCGAGCGATCACGGCTACCGGACCATCGCCGACATCATGCGGGCGCTCAACCCGTTCACCGGCGAGTTCTACCGCGAGACGCTGCACGTCAGCCGCTACACGCGCGAGATGTTCTGCCTGATGGAAGGGCGCCATGTCCATCCGTCGACGCTCTACCCCGGCGGCGTCGGGACGGTCCCGACGGTGCAGCTGTTCTCCGACTACCTCGTCCGCCTCATGCGTTACGTGGAGTTCATGAAGAAGGTCGTGCCGCTGCACGACGACATCTTCGACTTCTTCTACGAGGCGCTCCCCGGGTACGAGGAAGTCGGTCGGCGGCGCATGGATACCGTGTGCTGGGGCTCGTTCAACGATCCCGACGAGTGCGACTACACCTACCGGCACATGACGAACTGGGGCCGGTCGATGTTCGTCACCCCGGGCGTCGTGGTGGACGGCAAGCTGGTCACCACCGATCTCGTCGAGATCAACCGCAACATCAGGATCCTGCTCGGTCATTCGTACTACGAGGACTGGGCGGACGACGGAGAAGTCTTCGTCGAGAAGGACCCGCTCGGACATCCGATCGACAAGCGGCATCCGTGGAACCAGACGACGATTCCCAAGCCGGGCAAGCGCGATTTCGACAAGAACTACAGCTGGGTGATGTGCCCACGGTACCTGCACGAGGGTGAGCACCTCGCGATGGACACCGGTGGTGGCGCGTTCGCGCGCTTGCTGGCGACATCGCTTGCCGGCCTCGTCGATATCGGCTACGTGAAGGCCACCGGGACGAGCACGAAGATCTATCTGCCGAAAACCGCCTCCAAGCCCGAGGTGGAGTTCGAGTGGCACGTGCCGAAGTGGAGCAACGCCATCGAGCGCGACCGTGCGCGCACCTACTTCCAGGCGTACGCCGCTGCTTCGGCGTTGCACTTCCTCGAGAAGGCGTTTGCCGAGCTCAACGCCGGACGTACCGAGACGTTCACGCCCTTCAAGGTGCCGGACGAGGCGATCGGGTGCGGTTTCCACGAGGCCGTGCGTGGCGTGCTCTCGCATCACGTCGTGATCCGTGACGGGAAGATCGCCAACTATCACCCCTACCCGCCGACGCCATGGAACGCGACGCCGCGAGACATGTACGGCACGCCGGGACCGTACGAAGATTCCGTGCAGAACACGCCGATCTTCGAGGAGAACGGGCCCGACAATTTCAAGGGGATCGACATCATGCGCGCGGTGCGCAGCTTTGACCCGTGTCTGCCGTGCGGTGTGCACATGTACCTCGGCAACGGCAAAGTGCTGGAGACTCGGCACTCGCCGAACTTCGGCCCGCAACAATGAATGGCAGCGCCAGCTCGTCTCGTTGAGGAGCGGGAGCTCCAGAAACGACTCGCGCACGTCGACGCTTTGGTCGGAGAGCTCCAGCAGCTCTCCGACCCTGCGTCGTGGGCACGGGTCGAGGAACTGCTCTCGACCGTCCTCGATCTCCACGGTGAGGCGCTGTCACGGATGCTCGACGCGCTAGGACCGCGCGGGGATCCGGACGCCGATCGGTTGCTCCGTCGTATGGCCGACGACGACGTCATCAAGGGAGTCCTGCTCCTGCACGGGTTGCACCCGCTGGACCTGCGCACGCGTGTCGAAGGCGCGCTCGAATCGGTGCGTCCCTACATGCGCTCACACGGCGGGGGCGTCGAGCTGGTCGGCGTCTCCGGCGACACGGTTCGCATCCGCCTCCAGGGTCATTGCCAGGGGTGCCCGTCCTCGATGGTCACGCTCAAACTCGCCGTCGAGAAGGCGATCTACGAGGCGGCGCCTGATGTCAGCGCCATCGAGGTCGACGACCCCCAGGATGCAGCGCCCGCCGGCCCACCGTCGATGGCCGGCCTCGTCCCGCTGCCGATCCATGTATCAGCCGCTCCTCCGGCATCGCGTCCGGCGCCATCACCGGCTGGGGAGTGGGTGACGGTGCCGGCGCGTGCTTCGGACATCCGCGACGGTTCGGTCCTGCGGACATCGGTTGACGGTTCGGCGGTGCTCGTCGCGCGGGCCGGTGACGTGTTCTACGCATACGTCGCTGCGTGCGCGGCATGCGGTGGAGACATGGAGCGAGCCGCGCTGGACGGAGCAGCGCTTGTGTGCGACGGTTGCTCGGCGAGATTTGACATACGTCGCGCCGGTGCCGGCATCGGGTCCGACAGCCGGATCGAGCCGCTCCCGCTGCTCGAGGATGCCGGCGTGCTCAGGATTGCGCTGCTGGCGCCGGTGGCATGACCACAACGGTCCGCCTTCCGGGGCTTCGCGATTTCATCCGCGAGCGCGCTCCCGCCGAGCGTTGCGAGCTGTGCAGCGCAGAGCTGTCGCCGCATCCGAACCACGAGCATCTCTTCGAGCCGTCGTCACGCCAGATCCACTGCAGTTGCACGGCGTGCGCGATCCTCTTTCCGGCCGACGCCGAGAAGCGCTATCGGCGCGTCCCGCGCCGGCTCTGGTACCTGCAAGGCTTCGCGCTGAGCGACATGCAGTGGGAGTTGCTGGCGATACCGGTGAACATGGCCTTCCTGCACACCACCTCGCCGGGTGGCGGCGTCCGTGCGTTCTACCCAAGTCCGGCAGGTGCAACGGAATCGGCGCTGAGCCTCGACGGGTGGTCGGAGATGGTTGCCGACAACCCGCTGCTCGCCGTCATGCTCCCCGACGTTGAGGCGCTGCTCGTCAACCGGGTGAGCGGTGCACGCGACTGCTACATCGCGCCGATCGACAAGTGCTATGAGCTGGTGGGCCTCATCCGCATCAGCTGGCGCGGACTCGGCGGCGGTCAGGAGGTCTGGGACCGGATCGCCACGTTCTTCACCGAGTTGCGCGCCGCGGCAACGGACAAGGTTCACGTCGATGCCTGATCTGGACCTCGAAGTGGTGTCGGCGAGCGCCGAGCCCGACACGCTGATCCCGATCCTCAACTTCCGGGTCAGGATCCGCGAGCGCGAAGGTCGCCGCGTCGACTCGATCTCGCTGCGCTGCCAGATCATGGTCCAGGCGACTCGCCGCACGTATGGCCCCGGCGAGCAGGAGGCACTGCTCGACCTCTTCGGGACGCCGGCTCGCTGGGGCACGACCCTGAAGACGATGCTCTGGACGCACGCGAGCGTCGATGTGCCCGGATTCACGGACTCGACCGAGGCGATCGTCCCGGTTGCGTGCACGCATGACTTGACGGTCACGGCAGGGAAATACTTCTTCGCGCTCGAGCAGGGGGAGGTGCCGCTGATGTTCCAGTTCAGCGGCACCGTCTTCTGGCGTGACGAGGACGGGAGCCTGCAAGTGGCGCCGATCTCGTGGTCGAAGGAAGCTGCGTACCGGCTGCCGGTCTCCACGTGGCGCGCCCTCATGGAAGAGCACGACCCCGACAGCGCCTGGCTCTGCCTGCGCCGCGACACGGTCGACAAGCTGAACCGCTACAAGGCACATTCAGGCGTTGCCGGATGGGACGCCGCACTCACGCGACTGCTCGATGCGGCAGAAGCGCCAGCGCCTGCGGGTGGTGCACCGGCATGAGCACGAGCGCACTCGACCGCCTCGTTGCAGCAACCCTCTACGAGGGATACATCCTGTATCCGTATCGGCCCTCGTCCGTCAAGAACCAGGTGCGCTGGACGTTTGGTGGCGTGCATCCCCGGGCCTGGAGCGAGGCGTCCGGCGGGACGGATCCGTGGTTCGTGCAGACGGAGTGCCTGCTGCGCTCCGGCGACGATGCGGTCGTCTCGGTGCATGCCAGGTTTCTGCAACTGGTGACCAGAACGGTCGCGCGGCTCGACCCGCCGAGCGAGTCGCTCGACGGCGACGCGGCCGAGCGACTCGAGGATGTCGAGGAGTTAAGCGTCGGTGGGATGACCCATCGCGGCTGGGAAGAGGCAAGCGAGCTCGACATCGACTGCGGCTCGCACGAGATTGCGGAGCTGCTCGCGCGAGAGGTGGTCGTTGAGCGGTCGTTCCACGACCACTGCGACGTGGAACCGCTTGCCGACGAGGGCGGACGCGTGGTTGGAGCGCTGATCCGCGATCGCCAGACGCTCGACGTTGACGTGAGTGTCGAGGCGGAGCGTGTCGCCGCGGACATCACGCGCGTGCGCGTGGTCATCCGCAACGCCGGAGCATTCAAGCTCGACGGTGACCGCGATCGCGACCGGGCGCTCCGCCGTTCACTGATCTCGACCCACGCCATCCTCACTGTGGAGAACGGGGAGTGGCTGTCGCTCGCGGATCCGCCGGCGAACGCGGCGGATGCGGCAGCAGCATGCCGCAACACCGGGCTCTGGCCCGTCCTGGTCGGCGAACCGGGCACATCGGACACGGTGCTCGCGTCGCCGATCATCCTCGAGGATCACGCACAGGTCGCGCCGGAGTTGTCCGGCGACCTCTTCGACGCGACCGAGATCGACGAGATCCTGAGCCTGCGGATCCTGGCGCTCACCGACGATGAGAAAGCCGAGATGCGCGCGGCGGACGCTCGCAGCCGCGCGTTGCTGGATCGGACCGAGGCGCTCACCGGTGAGGACCTCATGCGCATGCACGGCACGATTCGCGAGATCCACCCGGCAATGCGGGAGCGGCGATGAGCGACTTCGATCTCGCGCTCTGGGACCCCGCCGGGACGGACAGCACCACCGAGTCGGTGCGCTGGCGAGATGGCACGCTCCATCGCGGCGACCGGGTGCGCATTCATCCGCGCAAACGCGCGGACATCATGGACATGGTGCTCGACGGGCGCACAGCGGTTGTCGAGTTGATCGAGCGGGACTACGAGGACCTTGTCCACGTCGCGTTGCTCATCGACGACGACCCGGGCAAGGATCTCGGTGCGATGCGTCAGCCCGGCCATCGCTTCTTCTTCTCGCTCGACGACATCGTGCCGGTGACCGCCGGTGAGGAGGATCGCGCATGAGCGTCCCCGGCGTGCTGGTCGCGGGGATCGGCAACATCTTTCTCGGCGACGACGGCTTCGGCGTCGAGGTCGCGCAGCGGCTTGCGTCACGACCGCAACCCGATGGCGTCCGCGTCACCGATTTCGGCATCCGCGGGTTCGACCTCGCGTTTGCGCTGCTCGACGAACCGGAGGCGACGATCCTCATCGACGCGATGCCGCGCGGTGAGGCGCCGGGGACGGTGTACATCCTCGAGCCCGACCTCGATGCCGAAACTGGCGAATCGACGGTCGATCACGCCGACGGCTCGTTCCAAGGACATGCCATGACGCCCGACTCGGTCTTCGCGCTCGTACGCACCCTTGGTGGACGCCCACGAAACGTCACGGTGGTGGGCTGCGAACCGCTGACCTTCGGACCTGAGAACGAGGGGCAGATGGGGCTGAGCGAGCCGGTTGCCGGATCCGTCAGCGAAGCGGTTGCCGTCGTGGAGCAACTCATCGCGCGGCTCGCGCCGACGGTGAGCACCACCTGATGCACGAGCTCGGTCTTGCAGAAGGCATCCTCACCATCGCCACCGACATGGCCGGCGAGCATGCTGTCACGCGGATCGTCGTACGCATCGGTGAGGAGCAACGTATCGTGCCGGACAGCCTGGAGTTCGGTTTCCAGCTGCTCGCAGAGGGGACCGTCTGCGAAGGCGCCGCGCTGCACTGCGTCGCTGTCTCCGGCGCGACGGTCCTCGTCGACGAGATCGAGCTCGACGGCGATCCGCCGACCGTCCTCCGGCGCCCAGGATCAGAGGTGGTCGAGCCGGCGCACGACCACCCGCACATCAGCGATGAGGGCGCCATCTCGACGCCTGCGATGACAGCAAACACGCACGGAGGAACCTAGATGTCGCTCATGCTCGGCAACCAGAACAGCACACTGCGCACGCTGGTTCAGTGGCTCGTGATCGGAGCCATTGTTGGCGCAGTGCTCAACTCCAAGGACATCCAGCGCTATCTGAAAATCCGCGGGATGTAGGACGGAACAGGGCTCAACGTGGCACGGTTTCGCGTCAACACCTCGAAGTCGACAGTGAGTGTCGGACTGCGGATCAATCTGCATCCGTCGCACATCAATGCCAACGCGCTCAGCGGGGTCATCGAGTGCGAGGTCGACGACAAGGGGCAGCCGCGTCTCGATCAGCCTTACAGCGCAGAGCTCAGCCTTCCCGTCGACGCGATCAAATCAGGCAATGGGATTCAGGATCGCGAGATGCGCCGCCGCTTCGATGTCAATCGATACCCGGACATCACGGCCCGGGTCACGCACGGCGAGGCGCTGGACGGCGCCGGTAAATACCGGGCGGTCGCGCAACTCACGATGCATGGGCAGACGCGTCCGATCACCGGGGATATCACGTTGAGCGTCGACGGAACGACTATGACCATCGACGGTCAGCAGGTGATCAACGTCAAGGATTTCGGGATCGACCCGCCGCGCTTGATCATCCTGAAAGTGGAGCCAGACGTGGATCTGCAGGTGCATATCGTTGCTGACCTGCAGTCATGACGACAACAGCACCTGGAGTGGCATGCAATGTTTGAGAAGCTCTTGATCTTCGGCATCGGATACGTCCTCGGCACCCGGGCTGGCAAGGAACGCTTTGACGAGCTCGTCAGCGCGGCGAAGAAGTTCGCGGAGCGCGACGAGGTGAAGATGGCGGTCAGCCTGGCGACCGGCTTCCTCGAGGAGCGGTTCAACTCCACGGCGGAGCAGTTCCGCGCGGCGTGATGACATGACGGCAGTTGCGCCCCCCGCGAGCGCGGTCTCGCACGCCGTGCCGGTACGGCGGCGATTCGCCGTGCGCGGCGTGGTGCAGGGGGTGGGCTTCCGCCCGTTCGTCTGGAACCTCGCGCATCGCCTGGACCTGAGTGGCTGGGTGCAGAATACGTCCGGCGCCGTGATCGTCGAGGTGGAGGGCGCACCGCTCGCTCTCGATAGCTTCGCGCACGCGCTGCGCTCGGCCGCGCCGAGGCTCTCGAGAGTCGACAGCGTCGAGATGGTGGAGTGCACGCCGCTCGGCAGCGCAGGCTTCGACATCGTCGAAAGCCGCGCGGTGGCGGGCGAGTATCAGCCGATCGCTCCGGACGCCGCGACGTGTCCTGAGTGCGTCGCCGACATCCTCGACCCGTTCGACCGGCGGTATCGCTACCCGTTCACGAACTGCACGAACTGCGGCCCGCGATTCACCATCATCGAGGACGTCCCGTACGACCGTCGCATGACGACAATGCGCCACTTCACGATGTGTGCCGCATGCCGTCGCGAGTACGAGAATCCTGCGGACCGGCGCTTTCATGCGCAGCCGATCGCGTGCCCTGCATGCGGTCCGCGCCTCTGGTTCGCGGATGTGCATAACAACGAGATCGCAGGGAACCCGATCGAGCAGACCGCCGCGGCGATCGCTCGCGGCGAGATCGTCGCGCTCAAGGGGCTCGGCGGATTTCAGCTCTGCTGCGACGCGCGGAACGAGGTTGCGGTGCGCCGGCTGCGCAGTCGCAAGCACCGTCCCGCGAAGCCCTTCGCCGTGATGTGCGCAAACGCGGAGGCGGGGCGGGGCATCGCTCAAATCAGCAATTCCGAGGCTGCATTGCTCGAGGGCTCGACGCGGCCGATCGTGCTCCTGCGCCTTCGGCACGATGGCCCCGTCGGCGACATCGCGGCGTCGGTTGCCCCGCACCTCGATGAGCTCGGGGTGATGCTCCCGTACACGCCGATGCATCACCTGCTCCTCGCCGCGGTCGACGGGCCTCTCGTCATGACGAGCGGGAACGTGACCGACGAGCCGATCGCCAAGGACAACGATGAGGCCGTGCAGCGGCTCGGGCACATCGCCGACAGCTTCCTGCTCCACGACCGAGACATCTATGCCCGCTACGACGACTCCGTGGTGCGCGTCATCGATGGAGCGGTGCGCACGGTCCGCCGAGCGCGCGGCCTCTGCCCGATACCGGTTCGCGTTCGTTCCGGCGATCAGCAGGTACTCGCGCTCGGCGCCCATCTCAAGAACACATTCACCGTGCTCAAGGACGGCAACGCGTTCACTGGTCCGCACATCGGTGACCTCGACAACCCGCTCACGCTGACCCACCACGATGAAGCCCTGCAGACGTATCTCCGCCTGTTCCGCGCGGCACCCGCCGTGGTCGCGGCTGATCTGCATCCGGACTACGCCTCAACGCGCATCGCCGAGACGTGGTGGGCGCACGGAGCGCGTGAGGTCCGCGTCCAGCATCACCACGCGCATATCGCGAGCGTCCTCGCCGAACATGGCCTGCGCGGCCCGGTCCTGGGTGTCGCCTTCGATGGCATCGGCCTTGGACCCGACCAGACCATCTGGGGTGGTGAGTTCCTCCTCGCAGACGAGCGGTCGTACCGGCGAGTCGGCCATATCGCATCCGTGCGTCAGCCTGGTGGCGATGCCTGCGCCCGCGAGGGCTGGCGCATGGCAGTGGCGTACCTTGCGGCCGCCGGCGAGCTCGACGAGACGCCCCCAGCGTGGATCTCGGAGTCGCCGGATGCCCCGACGCAGCGGCAATGGCGGCTCGTGTCGCGCGTCGCGTGCGCCGAGCGTGCCGCGCCACGCAGCACCAGCGCGGGGCGTCTGTTTGACGCCGCCGCGAGCTTGCTTGGCGTAGCGCAGGTGTCCACCTTCGAAGGCGAGGCGGCGATGCGTCTCGAGTCGCTGGCCGCATCCTTCGGTCCGGTCGCGGCCGCCGACATCGTCGCGGTGAAGGGCACGGGAGACCCGCTGGTGCTGGACACCGTGCATCTCGTGACGGCGCTGTCGCGCGAACGCGGTCGTGGCCGCTCGAGCGCGGAGCTCGCGGCGATCTTCCACGAGAGCCTCGCGCAGGCGATCGGAGCGGCCTGCGCCCGGCTCGGCTCTGACATTGGCGTGACCCGTGTGGCGCTGAGCGGCGGTGTATTTCAGAACGCGCTCCTGCTCGCACGTGTGGAAGCGCTCCTCAAGGCGCGAGGCCTGGAGGCCTACGCCAACCACGAGGTTCCTGCCAATGACGGCGGTATCAGCCTTGGCCAGGCGCTCGTCGCCAGTTCCCAAGTCCCGGAGGTAGCCTGACATGGTTGTTTCGGTGAAGTCCGCAGGCGGCGCCGGGCGTGTCGCGGACCGTGACTTCGTGACGGCACGCATCGAGGAGTCGAACCGGGTCAGCGAGGTCTTTTTCGCTGAGCACGCGCACGCGATCGCCGAGTGCGCCGCGGCGATGGCGGATCGCTTCTTTGCCGGGGCGACGTTGTTCGTCTTCGGTTCAGGCCCGCACACCACCGATGCACAGCACAACTCCGTCGAGTACGTGCATCCTGTCCTCCCCGGCTGCCGCGCGCTTCCGGCGCTCTCCCTCACGAACGATATCGCCACCGTCCTCGGAATGGTGCACAGCGACGGCGCGCTCGACGTCTTTGCGCACCAGCTTCGTGTGCTCGGGCACCCCGGCGATATCGCGCTCGGGTTCGCGCACGCTCCGCAGCATCCGTCGATCATCCGCGGGCTCGAGGCCGGAGCGGATGCCGGCATGCTGAGCGTCGCGCTGACCTCGGGGGACCCCGGGCCGGCAGCCGCGGTCGCTGCATTTCCGTTCCACGTTCCCACCGATGACCGTGGCACCGCGCACGAGGTGCATCTCGCGACGTACCACATGCTCTGGGAGCTTGTGCATATCGTGCTCAATCACCGCGGTATCGGAGGGGCCGAATGAGCGGCGAGTGTCACGACGATGTCTGCATCACCTGCTCGGATCAGCTGCTCGAGGTCGTTGTCGTGTCCGTCGATGAGTTGGGGGCCACGGCTCGTGGGACGGTCGATGGAAGTCCTGTCGAGGTCAGCATCGAGCTGCTCGAACTCGGTGACTGCCGGTGAGGTGTTGCTCTGCCACGGAGGAGTCGCCTTGCAGCGCGGGACGCTTGCGGCGGTGGGCGGATGAGCGACATCGGCCGCGATCCGTTCTCCCAATTGCTGTATCCGATGCTGAGCCCGCAGCCGGCTGTTGGTGATGCGGTCATCCTCGAGCTCGCGCGCGCGCCGCTCGAGAAGTCCGCGGAGAGCAACCGCCTGCGCCTTGAGTTGCTCGACGAGTTCGGCGACCGCATCGTCCTCGCCGCGCACGAGATGGCCGATGCGTTCCGCGAGGGTGGACGTCTGCTGGCGCTCGGCAACGGGGGTAGCGCCACGTCGTCGGCCGACCTGGTGACGGAGTTGCTCTGGCCCCAGAACGGCGGTCAGCCTCTGCCGGCGCTCAGCCTCACCAACGATGTCGCGACCGTCACCGGTGTCGGCAACGACGTCGGATTCGGCGATATCTTCGTGCGCCAGATCATCGCGCTCGGACGGCCACACGATGTCGTCGTCGCCGTGTCGGCGAGCGGGAACTCCGAGAATCTCGTCCGCGGTTTCGCCGAAGCGCGTGAGCGCGGGATGCGCACCATCGCCATCTGCGGCTACGACGGCGGCCGCATGTTCCGAGAGCAGACCGCGGATCACTGCTTCATCGTCCGCTCGAGCAGCGTCCACCGTATCCAGGAGGTGCAGATGACGCTGTATCACATCCTCACCGAGTTGGTGCAACGCACGATTGCAGGAGAGTCAGCATGTGCCTAGCGATTCCCGCCCGCCTCGTCGAGTACATCGACGACGATCGCATGTACGGCAAGGTCGAGCTCGGCGGCGTCCAGCGCAGGATCAATACGTCACTGCTGGTCGGTGAGGATGCGACAGAGCCGGGCGAGTACGTCCTCGTGCACGTGGGATTCGCGTTGAGTCGCGTGAGCGAAACGGAGGCTGCAGAGACTCTGCGCATCCTCGAGGAGATGGGTCCTGCGTACAACGACGAGATCGACCAGATCCGCCAGTGGCAGGCGATGGAGGAGGAGCTGGTCGGCGCCAACTACCGCGAGAACAATGGAGGGTCGCCCGCATGAAGTTCGCTGACGAATTTCGCGACGCCGACCTCGCCAATGCGCTCGCGTCGCGGATCGCGAGTGAGGCGGGCGACAAGCACTGGAAGATCATGGAGGTCTGTGGCGGCCATACCCACACGATCTTTAAGTACGGCATCGAGGACCTCCTGCCGAGCAACGTCGAGCTCGTGCACGGCCCCGGTTGCCCGGTGTGCGTGATCCCGATGGGCAGGCTCGACGACGGCATCGCGGTCGCACGTCAGCCCGGCGTGATCTTCACCTGCTTCGGCGATCTGATGCGCGTGCCGGGAAGCGAGGGCAGCCTCCTCGACGCCAAAGCTGCCGGTGCAGACGTGCGCATGGTGTACTCGCCGCTCGACGCATTGAAGATCGCACACGACAATCCCGATCGCAAAGTGGTGTTCTTCGCGATCGGCTTCGAGACGACGGCGCCGTCGACTGCCTTGACGCTCATGCGCGCCAAGGCCGAAGGCCTGCGCAATCTCTTCGTGTTCTGCAACCACGTGACCATCATTCCGCCGATGAAGGCGATTCTCGACTCGCCGGATCTGCAGCTCGACGGCTTCCTCGGCCCGGGGCACGTGAGCACCGTCGTCGGCATCCGGCCGTTCGACTTCGTGACGCGGACGTACAACAAACCCGTGGTCGTCGTCGGGTTCGAGCCGCTCGACATTCTCCAGGGCGTGCACATGATCATCCGGCAGATTCTCGAGGGCCGCTGCGAGGTCGAGAACCAGTACCGGCGTGTCGTCCATGACGACGGGAATCCGAAGGCGCTCGAGGTGCTCGCGCGCGTGTTCAAGCTGCGCTCGCACTTCGAGTGGCGCGGTCTCGGGTTCATCAGCCAGAGCGCGCTCGAGCTGCAGGACGCGTACGCGGACTTCGACGCGGAAAAGGTGTTCTCCGTGCCCGGTGTTCGCGTCGCCGATCCGAAGGCATGTCAGTGCGGCGAGGTGCTCAAGGGCGTGCTCAAGCCGTGGGAGTGCAAGGTGTTCGGCACCGCCTGCACGCCGGAGACGCCGATCGGCACGTGCATGGTCTCGTCCGAGGGAGCGTGCGCCGCGTACTACAACTTCGGCCGATACTCGCGAGCGCGGGAGCGCGAGCGCGTCCTCGCATCCGGCGAGGGGACCAACGGCCACAGCAATGGCAACGGTGCGGCCAACGGGCTGCATCCGATCGCGGTGCAGGCCCGATGAGCGAGACCATCGTCGAGCCCGGCAGCGGCGCGGCCATCCGCGCGGCGTCAGCCCGAATCGCAGATCCCGAGCAGCGTGTGCTCGAGCGCATTGCCGAGATACGCAAGCGCCGTCCATCCCTTCGCGAGGAAGCGATCACGATGAGTCACGGCGCCGGCGGCAAGGCCAGCCACACGCTGGTGACCGCGCTGTTCGGTGACATCCTCAGCAACCCCGTCCTCGACCAGCTCGGCGATCAGGCGGTGCTAGCGATGCCGGGTGTCGACAGCGTCGGGCTCGCCGTGACGACGGATTCCTTCGTGGTCAGCCCGCTGTTCTTCCCGGGGGGTGACATCGGGGAGCTCGCGGTGAACGGCACCATCAACGACCTTGCGGTCGGTGGTGCCACGCCGCTCGGGCTCTCCGCGGCCTTCATCCTCGAGGAGGGCCTGGATGTTGCAGTCCTGCGCAGAGTTGTCGAGTCGATGCGCCGTGCCGCCGATCGGGCGGGTGTCAGCGTCGTCACGGGCGACACGAAGGTCGTGCCTCGCGGCAAGGCGGACCAGCTGTTCATCACCACGACCGGGGTCGGCATCGTGGCGCTGCCGCAGCGTGTCGCGATCGCCCGCGTCCGGAGTGGCGATGTCGTCGTGCTCAGCGGTGCGATGGGGGACCATGGCAGCACCGTGATGCTCGCGCGCGGCGATGTCGATCTGGAGGCAGAGCACCTTCGCAGCGACACCATGGCGCTCAATGGTTTGACGGCAGCGCTGCTCGCAGCCGGTATCGATGTGCATTTCATGCGCGATGCGACCCGCGGTGGCGTGGCGACCGTCCTCAACGAGATCGCGCAGGCGGCCGGTGTCGCCGTTGCGATCGACGAGGCGTCGCTCCCCATCCACGACGAGGTGCGGGGTGTCGCGGAGATCCTCGGGATCGATCCCCTCTACATCGCCAACGAGGGCAAACTCGTCGCGATCGTCGCCCGGGGTGATGCACCACGCGCGCTCGAGCTGATGCGCTCGCGGACCGAGGGAAGCGAGGCGGCGATCATCGGTGAGGTGCTCGAGGCCCCCGAGGGAATGGTGTTCATCCGCACCGGTTTCGGCGGCACGCGCGTCGTCGACATGCTCATCGGAGACCCGTTGCCGCGCATCTGCTGACCGAGCGGTTTCGCGATCGTCGTCGCACAATCGTCTGCCTGTTGCTAGGCTGAGAGACCAGCGTCTCATGGAACCACCGCCGGATCCCGACCCCGCTTCGCCATCGCCGGTCGATGACGTGCGGATTCAGACCGTGATGTGCGGGCGGTGCGGCTGGCCCAACGCCTGCCGCGTCCAGACCGGCATGCGCGCCCTGCGCTTCATGTGCCAGTGGTGCGAGCAGATGACGACCGGGATCGTCGATGCGTCGCTCAAACGGCACATCATCTTCTAGCTCAGGAAGCCGTCACCGCGCTGATGCGCTTGAGTCCGCGTGACGACAGCACAGCCGCCGGCACGCCGAAGGCTCCTGCGGTGACGAGCGCTGCCGCCCACACCGGCATCACCCGGCTGAGTCCCGCGATCATCGCGGTGCCAGTCGCGCCGAGAACGCCGAGGCTGAGCGCGCCGGCCAGGCCGATCTCCCCGGCGCCGACGCCGGCAGCCTTCGCCTTGTCGGCAATCCCGCGGCGGTCGAACTCGCCGCGAAGCCGTGTGGCCGTCTCTTCCGCGACCCGCTGGGCGAAGGACGCGACCCGGTCAGCGGCGCCGGCGGCTCCTGAGCCGTGCTCCATGTCGTCGAGGGAGATGTAGTCGTCGGATCCCGCGGTGGAGGCTGACGCGCGCCCATATTTCGGGGGCTTCGGCTCGGTTGCGGTGTCACCGTGCAACTCGCGGAGACGTTCCGTGGGACCGGGCACGTCGTCCGGGTTCGGGAACCCGGAGGCCACCCGCCGGCTGCGGTCGTCTTTCTCGTAGGAATCCGACATAGTGTCCTCTCCTATTGAAGCTATGAACTTATATGATAGCATCACTATCAACTCGGCGGGTGCGGAGATCGCGGTTGCGGAGCGCTCGCGCCGCCCCGATTGAGCGGTGCGCATGGAGGTGGCCGGCGGTCGATGAGCACGTCGAAGCGCAAGCGCGCCGGCGGCTGGTTGCGGGTGCTGAAAGTGCTCGGGCCGGGGCTGATCACCGGGGCGAGTGACGACGACCCGAGTGGCATCGGCACCTACAGCCAGGCGGGAAGTCAGTTTGGATATGGAGTCCTCTGGACCGCGATCTTCACGTTCCCGATGATGCTCGCGGTGCAGGAGGCCTGCGCCCGAATCGCGCTCCAAACGGGCGTCGGTCTTGGCGTCTCGTTACGCCGGAAATTTCCGACATGGCTGGTCGGCATATGCATCTTGGCGCTTTTCCTGGCAAACACCATCAACGTCGGCGCGGACCTGGGCGCGGTGGCCGCCGCAGGTTCGCTGTTGAGCCACGGTCACGTGAGCGCGGTGTGGCTGATCCCGCCGATCGCCGTTGTCATCCTGCTGCTCCAGTACGAGCTCTCGTACAAGGTCATCTTCCGGCTCTTCAAATACCTGACGATCGTGCTCTTTGCATATGTCGCGACGGTCATCGTGTCCCATCCGCCACTGCTGAAGACGATCGAATCCACGCTCATCCCGCACATCGAACTCTCGTCGGGTTTTATCGGCATCCTCGTCGCGATCCTCGGCACGACCATCTCGCCATATCTCTTCTTCTGGCAGGCAAGTTCCGAGGTCGACGCAATGCGCGCGCAAGGTCTCGTCACTGAGGTCTCTCGGCGGGGGGTCAGCACACGCGAGCTGAAGGACGCGCGTGTCGACGTCCTGGTAGGAATGGCGTTCTCGCAGCTGGTGATGTACTCGATCATCCTCACCGGTGCTGCGGTCCTCCACGCGTCCGGGAAGACCAACATCGCGACTGCTGCGCAAGCGGCGCAGGCGCTGCAGCCGGTCGCGGGACCGTTCGCGTTCATCCTCTTCTCGGTCGGGATCATCGGGACGGGGCTGCTCGCGGTGCCGATTCTCAGCGGATCGGCGGCATATGCGGTCAAGGAATTCTTCGGTATGCGCGGCTCGCTCGCCGAAAAGGCTCGATCGCGTCCCGCCTTTTACGCGGTCCTGACGCTTGCCCTTGCCGGCGGGCTCATCATCAGCCTGCTCGGGATCGACCCCATCAAGGCGCTCGTGATCACCGCGATCATCAACGGCATCGTGGCGCCGCCGATGCTCGCGCTCATCGCACTGCTCGGCAGGGATCGGTCGGTGATGGGGCCACACCGAAGCGGGACCGTGAGCAATGTCCTGTTGTGGTTGACAACCGGCGTCATGACCGTCGCCGCCCTGGCCCTGCTGGTGACCGCGGTCCTGCCGAGTTGAGCCGGTTCGAACCGAGATCCGTAGTGGTATTGCGAGTACCAGCTTTCTTGACATAGCGGGTACCACTTTGTTAGTCTGGGACACGGTCGATCACACATCAGAAACCTTCCCTCCCCAAGCCCTACCCGGCCGGGTCGATGACCCGGTCGGGGTGGGCACAAATCGGCTGGATATCCTCATGGCCGCAGGCGGGTTCGCGGTCAACCCGCCTCCAGGACCGGGATCAGGCGTTTCGGGATACTGATCGGGTCACGGTCCCAATGCCCTCGGGTGTCTGCGTCAGCAGCGCCTCGGGGGCGAGGGGCATCGTGATCGTGAACGTCGTCCCTCGACCGATCTCCGACCGGACAACGATGTCGCCCCCGTGCAGGCGGGCGATCTCCCGAGCCACATAGAGGCCGAGGCCGGTCCCCCGGATGTGGCTCGTCTCAGGAGTGACGAGCCTGCCGAAGCGCGTGAACAGCATTGACTGCTGTTCCCGGCTGATCCCGATACCGTGGTCCGTGACGCTGACATGGCAGACACCTGAGCGACGGCCCCAGGCGACCAGGATATCGCCGCCGTTCGGCGAGTACTTGACCGCATTGTCGAGCAGGTTGAGCAGCATCGTGGTGGCTCGCAGCCGATCCGCGATGACCGGCAGCGTGTCTCGCCTGCCGCGGGTTGCCAGTCGGTGCCGCCCGCCGACGAGCGGGCCGGCCGCGTGGATCGCCTCGTCGATGACCTCCATCAGATCGATGGGTGCGAGCATCAGCTCCATGCCCAGGGCTTCCATGCGCGCGGTCTCGAGCATCTCGGTGATCAGCCGGCCCATCTCATCGGCCTTCTCGGCAATCCGCTCGAGCGCTGTGCGCCGGTCCGTACCGGTGAGCGTCCCGTCGAGGAGCATCGACGCGTACCCGGTGATGATGCCGAGCGGGCTGCGCAGCTCGTGTGCGGCGATGTTGAGGAATTCGCCCTTCAGCCGCTCGAGCCCGCGGATCCGGTGGGCCTCCTCCCGGAGTGCACGGTCGGACGCGACGTGGGTGACGCGAAGGCCGACGAGCTGGGCAAGGGTGGCCAGCTGACGCACCTGGGGATCGCTGAATCCGGCATCGTCGCGGGCACTCACGGCGATCACTCCGGCGACGCTCCCACCGGAGACGACAGGCACGAGCGCGCACGACTTGACCTGATGACGGGTAACGACGGCAGCACCCACCGGACTGAGGTTGCCGAGCTCCGAGAGGCTGATGACCTGAATCTCACCGCTGATGACCGCTCGCTCGAAATTCGGGAACAGCGACAGCTCATACCGGCCGCGGAACGTCTCGCCGGTCTCGTCGTACTCCGCAAGCGCAGTGAGGACATCGCCCTCCAGCCGCAGGTAGGAGGCTCGGCGGGTCGCCTCCTCGGGCGGCGATGCGATCTGAGCGGCGATCCTTGCCGCGGTGTCGAAGAACGGATCGCGGTCGTCTCCCGCAGCGGGCAGGTCGAAGGCGGGGGACATCACATGAGACCGAGCCGGATCTGGGGGCGGAACCCGGTTCAGACCGACGGGAGCGCCCTTGGAGCGGTGACCCGGTTCACGGTCTCGGAGAGGCGCGACGGCGTGGTGTCGGCCTTGACCAGGAACTCGAGGGCGCCGAGGCTGAGACCGCGCTCACGCAACTCCGGCTCGCCGAAGTTGCTGAGGATGATCACAGGGATGGCCGCGGTTTCTGGGTCCGTCCGGAGGCGCTCGAGCACTTCGAAGCCGTCAACTTTGGGCAGGCGCAGGTCGAGGTAGATGAAGTCGGGCCGCTCTGCGACCGCCATCGCGAGGCCCTTCTCGCCGTCATCGGCGACGACGACTGCGTAGCCGTCGGCGATGAGGCGAAGCCGGTACATCTCGGCCGCCGCATCGTCATCCTCGATCAGCAGGACCTTGACGTCGTCCTCCACGATTCGGAGTCTCCCCATGTAGGTCGCCGGCCCGGACGGTGCACTTGCACAGGCCATCTTCGCTTATCGACAGGTGGGTTGCGCAGTCCCGGATGCGCAATCCCAATCGCGTATTCGCACACCTCCCCGGTGCCGGTTCACGGGATATAGACTGACTATCATGGTTTGCGGTTGGCGCGTTGTGGGGGACACGTAGGGTTGTTGGCAGCGCACCGCCGCGCTGACAGTGGCTCTGTCGACCCCACCGGAGCAGTCGGCCGGCAGGTGGACGACCTCATCGTCGCCCTCAGCGAGGCGACCACCAACAACATATTCACGCAAGCGGGCGCCGCACTGCCAAAATGTGCGCGATGAGGATGCGCAGCGCGGGGCGCCGTTGATGAGCCGCACTGCGGTCAGCCCGAGTACCGGGCACATGATCAATCTCGACAAGCCGCTGTATACGATCAGCGTGGCAGCCGAGATCCTCGCGACCCACGCGCGGACGCTGATGATGTACGAGCACCTCGGGCTCGTCATCCCGAGCAGAACGGCGACCAACCGGCGCCTGTACTCGCAGCGCGATATCGTCACGTTGAGCGCCATCCAGCGCCTGACGCGCGGCCATGGGCTCAATCTGGTCGGCGCGCGCTATCTGATCCTCTGCCTCCAGTTGCTCGACGCCAATGGGATCGCACGGCCGCCGGAGCTGGCGGACATCGACATCGAGCACGTCAAGATCTGAACCCCTCCGGATTCGGGGTTTTCAAGTGCCGGCGATGTACATGTGATGGTTGGACGAAGCGCGCCACCCCGGCGAGTCGGCCGCCTCAGGCGCTTGAACTATTGCGATAGTGCTGCTATCATCTTTCTCAACACATAGAGTATCCGCCGGCGGGCGCTGGTACCGCCGGTGACTCTCGTGCCCGACTTGGGCGCGCGGCAGCTGGTGGCCGCGCGTCCGCCCTTTAACAAGGCGAATCCCGCATCAGGCAGCGAAGGAGCCTATGCTCGTGAGCAGGATGCAGAAAGCAGAGTCGCCGTCCCCGCCCGAGGACGAACAGCACATCGAGCAGCAGCAGGCCGACGATCGCCGTCAGAAGGACAAGACGGAGAAAGTCGAGCGCGATCGCGCCGATGCAGCGGGCCGCCTGGCTCGCGAGGGCACCTAGACGTACCTGATCCGCGGATCGACTGCGGCGTACAGCAGGTCGGTGACCAGTGATCCGATCACGGTGAGAACGCCGCCGATGAGGATCGCGCCGAGCATCGTGTAGAAATCGCGGTACACCGCCGCGTCCCAGAGGGCCAGGCCGATGCCCGGGTACGAGAACAGCACTTCGACGACGAGCTGCACCCCGAATATCTGGGGAAGTCGCGTTCCCAGCAGCGTGATGATGGGAAGCGCGGCATTGGGAAGCGCATGACGCATGCTCACTCGGGCACGAGAGGCGCCCTTTGATCGCGCTGTGACGATGTAGTCCTTGGTCAGCTCCTCCATGGTCGACGAGCGGAGATAGCGGCTGAAGAGGGCGACGGTCCCGAGCGACAGCGTCAGCATCGGCAGGATGAGGCCTGCTGGATCAGCCAGCACGTTGCCGGTGTTCCACGACGGTGTGTTGAGCCCGACGAGGTGCAGGTCGGACGAGAGCAAGAGAATCAGCAGCGTGCCAAGCAGGAATGGGGGAGTCGAGTAGAGCGCGACGGCCACGATATTCGCGATGTGTGCGCCTCTCGTGCGCCGGCGCGACGCCTCGTACAGCGCGATGGGCACCGTGAACACGACCACCACGACGGTCGAGATGCCCATGAGGATGAGTGAGTTGGTCGTCGGGCCGTTGATGAGCGCGTCGAGGTCAAGATCGACCTGTGCACCTTGAATCGGGTCGATCTGATCAGCGAATCCCGGTGGTGTGAACGCGATCCTGCCGTGCACGACATTCGCGAGAAAAGACACGTACTGCACATAGATCGGCTGGTCGAGTCCGTTCTCGTGGTCATAGACCGCCCACTGCGCGGGCGTCGCGCGCGGGCCAAGCATGATGTGGCCCTGGTCGCCCGGAAGGAGATGCTCGAGGACGAAGACAAGGGTCACGACCCCAAAGACGACGACGAACGCCTGCAGGAGCCGTCCGACGATGTATCTGAGCATCCTGCCCTTCTCCGATGGATCAGGTGGTCGACGCGGCGGCTTTACCGGAGGTCGACGGCGTGACTGCGGTCGCACCGCGCGCGAGGAGAAGCGACCCGACGGTTGCCGGGATGAGCGTGAGCACCCCGCCCGCCACGAGCGCTGCGGCGTCCGCGGGTGTGAGCAGTCCTGTGCTGAGTCCGAGGCTCGCCGCGGCAGCGGGCATGCCCAGCTGCGCCGAGGCGGCGAGCCCGGTGGCGAGGATGCGCTCGCGTCCGGCGACGCGGGCGGCGATCACGTGCGTGATGACCGCGGCGCACACCAGGGCGAGGGCCAGCACGATGCGTGATGGTTCGGTGAGCAGCGCTCGAAGGTTGAGCTCGGCGCCGAGCAGCACGAAGAACAGCGGCACGAAGAAACCGTTCGCGACTCCGGTGAACTGAAGCGCCAGGCGCTTCGACTCGTCCAGGCGCACGAGGATCATGCCCGCGACAAACCCGGCAACCAAAGTGCTTGCGCCCGTCTTCTCGGCGATCGCGGAGAGTCCGAGCAGCAGCACGAGCGAGATGCGCACTTGCCAGGCCCAGGCCCGCTGCTCCGACTGATCGCGCATCTGCTTGACGGCGCGGACTCGGCGTACCCGCTCGGCGGCGATCAGGATGAGGATCCCGATCAGGATGATCGCGGCGTCGCCGCCGATAGCCTCGAGCGGGTTGGCAGATTTGGCGATCGTCAGCGGCATGATCACCACGGTCACGGAGTTGGCGAGCGCCACCCAGGCGATCAGAAACGCGACATTCGGTCCTGCAAGCTTCCGCTCCTCGATGATCGGAAACGCGATCGCCGCCGAGCTGCCGGTGACGATCACCGCGATGAGCGCCGGATGACCGACTCCGAGGGAATGATCGATGAGGAGCGCGATCGGCACGGCGGTGACCGCGACGACCGCGAGTGCGAGCACGCCGCGTGCGAACCCCTGACGGATTGCCGGCGAACCGACGTCCACGTGGGTACCGGCGGTGAACATGAGCATCGCAAAGCCGATTGCGCTCAGCACCGGCAGCGGCTGGGTCGCCGAGTTGATCACGCCAAAGCCGGTGCGGCCCAGCACGAAACCGGCGATGAGCTCGCCGATCACCACTGGAACGAGGCCCCGGCGCCCGTACGCAAGCAGCGGGCCCACGACCCCCGCGAGCATGAGGATCGTCAGCTGAGCGAACATCGGGCGATCATGCCCCGAACCGCGCCGCTTGTGCCGATCGTCACGGCCACACGGAACTACGAGGTCTGGGTGGGCGCGCAGGTGCCGTTAGTTCGCGCCGACATCGCGTTCAAGCACGAGGAGATGGCAGTCGGCGCATTCCCCTTTCTGCGCGCCACGTTCTATCGCTGGATGGAGCAGTGGTACGCCCAATGCGCGGACCTTGCGCGCGCGCCGAAGGTGCTCGCCGTCGGTGATCTGCACACCGAGAACTTCGGCACCTGGCGCGACAACGAAGGCCGGTTGATCTGGGGAATCAATGATTTCGATGAGGCGTATCCGCTCGCGTACACAACGGACCTGGTGCGCCTCGCCACGTCGGCGCGATTGTCCATTGACGCAGGCACGCTGCAGATCACGCCGCGGGCGGCTTGCGCGGCGATCCTCGACGGGTATCGCGACGGCATCTCAGGGGAAGGTCTTCCGTTCGTGCTCGCCGAGGACCATCCGGTCTTGCGCGGCGAGGCCGAATCCGAGCTGCGCGACCCGGTCGCCTTCTGGACGAGGATGCGCGGCCTGCCGCTGATTCGAACGCCCCAGGCCGAGGCGGTGAAGCTGCTGCGTGCCGAGCTCCGCGACTCCGACGCGCCTCGATACGTGGCGCGCCGTGCCGGGTTGGGGAGCCTCGGTCACCCTCGTATCGTCGCGTTTGCGGAGCACCGTGGCGGTCTCATCGCTCGAGAGGCAAAGGCGCTCGTCGGCTCGGCTGCCGCATGGGTTGAGGATCCCAAGACCAACCCGGCGATCCACTACAACACGATCGTCGCCGGGGCGGTGCGTTGCGCCGACCCGTTCCTCGAGGTGCACGACCGCTGGGTCGTCCGGCGCCTCGCCCCCGATTGCAGCCGCATCGAGTTCACGGTCACGCCCGCAGTCGATCAGCCGCAGTTGCTCTACTCGATGGGCGTCGAGACGGCGAACGTCCATCTCGGGAGCGGGAAGCGGAAGGTCAGTGCGGTGCGCGCCGATCTCGAGAAACGAGACGCCGGCTGGCTGAAGGACGCTTCGAAGCTCATGGCGCAGGTAACGCTGGAGGATCAGGTCGCCTGGCGCCGGTGGCTGACGACCTGAGCGTCAGACGCGGAGGAGCACGACCAGCGAGCGGGCGGTGACGGTGAGTGCCTCGCCGGGATGGTGATGACGCGTCGAAGGCTCGGTGTTGCGGTCGGCGGTATCGGTGTATACCGACCAGTTCTCCCCCCATCCGCTCGGGATCACCCAGTCGACGGGATCGTCCCCCGCGTGCAGCAGCACCATGAGCGTGCCGCCGCGGATGCGCTCGCCGCGAGGGCCGCGGTCGGGAATCTCGTCACCGTTGAGGATCATGCCGAGCGACCGCTGGCGCTCGTCGAACCACTCCGCGTCGCTCACCTCGTGGCCGGACGGCAGGTACCACGCAATGTCCTTACGACCTGACCCGTGTACGGCCTGGCCGGAGAAGAAGTGACGTCTGCGCAGCACCGGCTCGCTGCGCCGCAGCGCAACGATGCGCTGGACGAACGCCAGCATGGTCTCGTCAATGTGCTCCCAGTCGACCCACGAGATCTCGTTGTCCTGGCAGTACGCGTTGTTGTTGCCGTGCTGGGTCCGTCCGATCTCGTCGCCGCCGAGCAGCATCGGGCAGCCCTCGGACAGCAGGACGGTGGCGATGAGATTGCAGCGCTGACGGCGGCGCAGCTCGAGTATCGCGGGGTCATCGGTGTCACCTTCGACCCCGCAGTTCCACGAGCGGTTGTCGTCGGTGCCGTCGCGGTTGTCCTCGCCGTTGGCCTCATTGTGTTTCTCGTTGTACGAGACGAGGTCGGAGAGGGTGAAGCCGTCGTGCGCGGTGACGAAGTTGACGCTCGCCGACGGTTGCCGCCCGTCTCCCTGGTAGAGGTCGCTCGACCCGGTGAGCCGGTACGCGAGGTCGCGGATGCCGGTCGAGCCGCGCCAGAAATCACGCACGGTGTCCCGGAAGGCACCATTCCACTCCGCCCAGCGCACAGGGAAGTTGCCGACCTGGTAACCGCCGTCGCCGACGTCCCAGGGTTCGGCGACCAGTTTCACGCGCGACAAAACCGGATCCTGATGGATGATGTCGAAGAATGCGGAGAGCCGATCAACGTCGTAGAACTGCCGCGCGAGCGCGGATGCAAGGTCGAACCGAAAACCGTCGACATGCATCTCGTTGACCCAGTACCGCAGGCTGTCCATGATCAGTTGGAGCGTGTGTGGGTTGCGAACGTTGAGGCTGTTGCCCGTGCCGGTGACGTCGAAATAGAAACGCTTGTCGTCGTCGTTGAGGCGGTAATACGCGGCGTTGTCGATGCCCCGAAAACTCAGTGTGGGACCAAGCTGATCGCCCTCGGCGGTGTGGTTGTACACGACGTCGAGAATCACCTCGAGTCCCGCGGCATGCAGCGCGCGCACCATCGCCTTGAATTCCCGCACCTGCTCGCCGTTGGTGCCGGCGGACGAGTAGCGCCCTTCTGGCGCGAAGTAGCCGATGAAGTTGTAGCCCCAGTAGTTGACGAGGTTGCGCTCCACGAGTTGCGCCGCGTCGTAGAGGTGATGGACGGGCATCAGCTCCACCGCGGTGACGCCAAGGTTCTTGAGGTGCTCGATGGCAGCCGGATGCGCGAGTCCGGCGTAGGTCCCCCGGAGCGCATGCGGGATGTCCGGATGACGCTCGGTGAAACCCTTGACGTGCAGCTCGTAGATGATCGTGTCCGCCCACGCGGTGTTGGGCCGGCGGTCGTCACCCCATGGGAAGGAGTGGTCCACGACGACGCAGCGCGGCATCGCCGGCGCGGAGTCGAGCGTGCTGATGCGCAGGTCGTCGCTGCCGATGCGATACCCGAACAGGGAGCGAGCATGCCGGAAGCGTCCGGCGATCGCCCTCGCGTACGGATCGAGGAGCAACTTCGCGTGGTTGTGGCGGAGACCCTCGTGTGGCGCATAGCGCCCCGCGACGCGGAAGCCGTAGCGCTGACCCGGTCCGACGTTGTCGATGAACCCATGCCACACAAGGTCGGTCCGTTCCACGAGCGGATGCGTGGCAACCTCGCCGCGCTCGTCGAAGAGCACGAGGTCGACGGCCTCGGCGTTCTCGGAGAAGAGCGCGAAATTGGTCCCGGATCCATCCCACGTCGCGCCGAGTGGAGCGTCGACACCTGGCCAGGCGTCGCGGTTACCGGGGCTGTGTCCGGCGCCGGGTGGCTCGGGAACGCTCATCGTTCAACTCAATCCTGTGATCTGTGGCCCCCGGCGTGACACGCGCGACACGCGCCGGCGGGCTGCCGGCATGGGGCGTGCAGAGAGAGTACGAGGATGCAGCAAGGACTCGCCGCGTCATCGCGCCCGAGGACATCCGCGCGGTGGAGGCGTCGATGCTTCCCCGCGGTCCGGCCGACGAGGCGCCGCTCTTCGTCCGCCGTGGCGAGCCGCTGCCATCGGGCGCCGCGAGCATCGAGCTCGAGGATGGACGCGAGGTCGGCGCCGGCGCGAGGCTTGATCGTGGGATTCCGTTCGGGTATCACCGCCTCGTCTTTCGTGACGGGCGCCGGACGCGGCTCATCACCAGCCCGGGCAGATGCGCCCTTCCCGAGGACATTCGTGGCTGGGGGTGGGCGGTGCAGCTGTACGCGGTGCGCTCGCGCGCCAACTGGGGCATCGGGGACCTCGGCGACCTTGCGGACATCGGAGCGTGGGCGCGCGGCAATGGCGCAGCGGCGTTGCTGCTGAACCCGCTGCACGCGGCTCATCCCGGGCTGCCCCAGGAACCGAGCCCGTACTTTCCGTCGAGCCGCCTTTATCGCAACCCGCTGTACCTGCGGGTCGAGGACATGCCGGGCGCCTCGGACGATCCGGTGGTCGCCGAGACGATGCAGGCTGCCGCGGCGCTGCGCGAGGCGCCGTACGTCGATCGGGACCGCATCCTGCCGCTCAAGATGCGCGCGCTCGAGTCCCTCTGGTCGCGCTTCAGCGGGGATCCGGGATTCGACGCATTCGTGGCCCGCGAGGGCGCCCTTCTCGAGGGATACGCGTCCTTCTGCCTCCTCGCCGAACGCCATCCCGGACCCTGGACGGCGTGGCCGGCGGAATACCGCCGGCCGGACAGCGCAGCAGTTCGAGCGCTGGCTGCCAGCGCCAGCAACCGGCTCGACTTCCATCGCTGGCTGCAGTGGTGCATCGACACCCAGCTTGCCCGCGCAGGTGAACAGCTGCCCGTGATCCACGACCTTGCGATCGGGTTCGCCTCCGGCGGTGCCGATGCGTGGCTCTGGCAGGACGAGGTCGCGTCGACGGCTCGCGTCGGCGCTCCGCCGGACGACTTCAACCCGGCCGGCCAGGACTGGGGCGTGCCTCCGTTCGATCCGCACCGGCTCCGATCGAGCGGCTATGCCCCGCTTGTCGCGACGTTCCGCCGGATGATGCGTACCGGCCGAGGCATCCGCATCGATCACGTCATGGGGCTCTTCCGGCTCTGGTGGGTGCCGCTGAGCGCGAAGGACCCGAGCAAGGGCGCTTACGTGCGCTACCCGGCGCAGGAGCTCCTCGACATCCTGGCGATCGAGAGCGAGCGCGCCGGGTGCACCGTCATCGGCGAGGATCTCGGCACCGTCGAGCATGGCGTTCGGGCGGAGCTCCGCCGCCGGCGCGTGCTCTCGTACCGTCTGGCCTGGTTCGAAGCCGAGAAGCCGAGCCGCTTCCCGGTCGGTGCGCTGGCGGCGTTGAGCACCCACGATCTGCCAACTGCGGCGGGGGTGTGGACCGGAGCCGATCTTCGCGAGATGGAGTTCTGAAGGGCGCGCGGTGAACCGCGAGGCGGAGCTCGGTGTCCGGCGCCGGCTGCGCCGCCTCGCGAACGTTGCCGAGGGCGATCCTGCCTCTCTGGTCGTCGAGCGCGCCTACGAAGCCCTGGGGACGGCGCCGAGCCGTCTCATCGTGGCGACTCTCGACGACGCGGCGCTTGCCGAGCGACGGCCCAACCTTCCAGGCACGCTGGACCGGCCGAACTGGTCGATTCCGCTGCCGCGAACGCTCGAACAGCTGCGCGATGATCCACTGCCGCGCCGGATCGCCGCTGCGCTCACCCGCCCGGAGTGATCGCCGCGAGGATCAGCTCGCTGTGCCCACCTCCCCGGCGGCCACAGCACCAGCGGCGGCACGAGCCTTGGCGATGCCGTCAGTGGGGTTGTCCCCGAGCACTGCGACCCCGGCGGTGAGGGTCAGCTCGAGTGCGAGCTTGCGCATCTGCCCCAGCACTCGCTCCGCGAGGGCTTTCCCGGAAGCGTTGCCGCCCTCGCGCACGAGGACGATCGCCGCACCGTCCTCGAGAATGCAGACCGGCTCGTCGGCCCGCGAGTACGCCATGACGAGCGACGCGTAGCCGCCGCGCGCGGCCGGCGGGATCGAGGGGTCGACGACGAAGACGCAGCAGGAAGCCTCTGGTCCGACTTCGAGCGCCGAGCGCGTGAACTCATCCAGCGACACCTGCCAGGGCAGCAGCGACAAGGTTCTCGAGTCACTCATCCGCGGGTTCTCCGTCATGCACGTTCAGTGGCAACGTCGGTCAGGCGCCGACGAGGAAAAGGTGTTCGAGACGGTCCAGCGCCGCGAGGCGATCGGCCGCGGGGCTACCGCCGGCGTCGCGCCACTCCAGCAATGTCCCGACGGCATCGGTGAGGTCGCGAACCCGCAGCGGCTTGCAGAGCGCGCCGAGGCCGGCTTCGGCTGTGCGTCCGTCACGGATCGCGCCGGTGACGAAGCTGATCGCGACCCGTTCGAGACCGGGCTCCTCGAGGATGGCCCGCGCGAGGCGGACACCGTGCATGTCCGGCAGGATCCCGTCGATGAGGATGACGGGAGCTGCGGTGCGATGCAACTCGACCATCGCCTCCTCACCGGTCCGGACGCCGATCGCCAGGTACCCGGCACGTTCGAGCGCGAACGCCAGGAATCCGCGGACGCCGTCGTCGTCCTCGACGATCAGAACGGTGGGGGAACCGGCTGCTGCCATGGCGGCTGGATCATACCCGGCGCCCGCGGCGCGTACCGCCCGAGGCGCACTCCTTCATTGAGCCGTCACCGTCCGCGATCTGCGGTGCTCGCAGTCATTCACGTTGTGATGACAACCACACGTTTCCATGGTCTTGAGGAGCTCCAGGTCTGCATCAGCGAAGTGGATGACGGGTCTCCCGCCGGTGTCGGCGCCGCTGGGGACGACCGCGCTTGCGGAGACGTACACGCATTCGCCGTTGAGCTGCACCCACGGCAGCATGTTCGGCACTCCGGCTCGCACCATGCGCTCGGCCTCCTCGGCAGAGCCGGCCTCGTCGAGCGAGCGGTGGCCGACAGAGCTCCGGTACGACGAGGTCGCCATATCAACCGGGAGACCCGGCGAGTCCGAGAGCAATCCGGTGACCGCCTTGGGGAGCAGGTCCATGCCGAGCTCAACGAGCTTTCGCGTCAGCGTCCCGGCCGTGTCGGTCGGCAGGATCGGCAGCGGCGCCTGGGCGAGGATCGGGCCGGCGTCCACCTTGGGAGCCGCGCGATGCAGGCTGATGCCGGTCACCGGCGCGCCGTCGGCGATCGCCCAGTACACGGGCTCCGGTCCGCGATATGCGGGAAGCAGGCTTGGGTGGACGTTGAGCCAGCCGTGCCGCGCGAGGCCGAGGGCGCGGGGTCCGACAATCTGATCGAAGCTCGCCATCACCACACCGTCGAGACCGAGCTCGTCGATCGCGAAGCGCGAGTGCTCGTCATTGATCCGCCACGCACGGATGAGCGGGATGCCGAGGTGGTCGGCGATGCGGCTCAGCGCGTTGTCGCCGAGGATCGCCGGATGCGCACCAGGCGAGGTGATGATCCCCACCGGCTGGACGTCGAGCTGGAGCAGCCGGAGCAGGAAAGCCAGACTGAAGTCGGATGGGAAGCCCGCGAATGCCACACGCGGGCCGGGGCCTGCGCTGATGATCTCGGGCGGGGGAGGCAGGTCGCGATCGGGGATAAAGGTGAAGATCTCTCGTGCCCAGAGGTCGCTGCGGACAGCGTCCAGGTACGCGGAGTTGGTAGCCATCTCAGTTGATGCTACCTGTCAGGGCGAGCGGGCTCACCAGTCGCTCGCGAATCAGCGCCTCGAGCACGGTCGCGACCTCTCCGCGATCACGCCCCGCAACGGCAGTCCCGACACGCGTGTGCAGCTCGTCGAGGCTTGTCGGCGCCGGGTGGGCGAGCATGGTTCTCAGCACGGCTCCCCGGAGTTCGCGGGTGCTCCCCTTGTATCGGATCGAGGGATGCCGCGATGGAGCCGGTCCGATCGCAAGACGTGTGCGGGACGCGCAGGTGGCTGCCAGCGGGCACCCCTCGCAGAGCGGCTGCGCGCGGCAGTGCAGCGCGCCGACATCGAAGAGCGCGTAGGTGAACTCGCGTGACGTGAGAGCGCGAGGTCGCGCTGCGGCGAGCTCGGACTCGATCGCGGAGGTGTGGACGTCGCCGCGCTCGTGACCGAGTGCCGCTCTGGAGGTGACGCGCGCGATGTTGACGTCCTGCGGCGGAACACCGGCGGCCCCGAAGGCGAGGACCCGCAGCGCCCGGGCGGTGTACGCCCCAATGCCGGGGAGCTCGCGGAGGCCGGTCTCTGAGTCGGGCCAGCCGTCCGCGGCCACGATGCAGGCGGTGTCGTGGAGCGCGCGCGCCCGGCGCGGGTAGCCAAGTCCCTGCCACTCGCGGAGCACGTCATCGAGCGGTGCGGCCGCACAGGACTCGGGATCCGGCCAGCGAGCCATGAAGGATTCCCAACGCCCGGCGACGCGCGACACCTGGGTCTGCTGGAGCATCACCTCGCTGACCAGGATCGCCCAGGGGTCGTCGGTCGCACGCCACGGCAGGTCATGCCGGCCGCTCTCCGCATACCAGCGCGCGAGCCCGCGGGTCCACACGCGTCGCAGTTTGTCAGACTTCCCGGCGCCGGCAACTTGAGGAGAACACGACCATGGCGCGACACACGATCACATTGATTCCCGGGGACGGCGTCGGCCCCGAGGTGAGCACGGCCGCGCGCCGGGTCATTGACGCAACCGGAGTCGACATCGACTGGGAGGTCCACGACGCTGGGCTCGGCGTGATGGATCAGTACGGCGACCCGCTGCCGCCGCACGTGCTCGAACTCGATCCGGCGCAACAAGGTCGCGATCAAGGGTCCGCTGACGACACCGGTCGGCAAGGGCATCAGGTCCGTCAACGTCGCGCTGCGTCGTGAGCTCGATCTCTACGCGCTCGTCCGTCCGTGCAAGTCGTATCCGGGGGTGCGCAGCCGCTACGAGGATGTCGACCTCGTCATCGTGCGTGAGAACACCGAGGACCTCTACGCAGGCATCGAGTTCGCCGAAGGCGAGCCCGGGACGCTGGAGTTGATCGGCGATATCGAGAAGCTCGGCGGCCGCCGGATTCGTGACGACTCGGGCATCAGCATCAAGCCGATATCGATCTTCGGCACTGAGCGCGTCTTCCGCTTCGCGTTCAAGTGGGCGATCGATAACGGCCGTCACAAGGTGACTGCCGTGCACAAGGCAAACATCATGAAACACACCGACGGGCTATGGCTGCGCGTGGCCGAGTCGGTGAGCAAGGAGTTCCCGCAGATCGAGTTCGAGGATCGCATCGTCGACAACATGGCGATGCAGCTGGTGCAGAAGCCCGAGCTGTACGACGTCATGGTCATGCCCAATCTCTACGGCGACATCCTGAGCGACCTGTGTGCAGGCCTCACCGGTGGCCTCGGTCTCGCTCCCGGCGCAAACACCGGCGACGACGTCGCGGTCTTCGAGGCCACGCACGGCAGCGCGCCGAAATATGCGGGTCAGAACAAGGCGAATCCGATGGCGATGATGCTGAGCGGCGTGCTCATGCTTCGCCACATCGGCGAGGGTCCGGCCGGCGACCGTCTCGAGCAGGCGATCGCGCGCGTCATCGCCGAAGGGCGCGACGTGACGTACGACATGAAGCCGGACCGCGACGATCCCACGGCGGTCGGTACCTCGGAGGTTGCCGATGCGGTGATCGCAGCCCTGGGGACGTCGCACAACGGCGTGTCGCACTGAGGACGTCTCGGTGGATGTGACCGGCGAACGCGTGCGCCTGCGCGCGCACACCGAAGCGGACGCCGATTTTTTCGCGTCCACGCTCGCCGATCCCGACGTGGCGCGGTTTCTCGCTGACTGGGCGCGCGGCCCGTACACGCTGAGGCAGGCGCTCGAGTTCGTGCGCACGCCGCGACCAGACGCGGTCAGCTGGACGATCGAGTGTCTCGCCGACGGACAGCCGATTGGCTCGACCGGCCTGCACGAGATCAACCACAAGAGCCGCAACTGCATGTGGGGGATCTGGATCGGTCCGCCCGATCGATGGGGGCAGGGTTTCGGCACCGAGACGTGCCGGCTTTCTGTCGCGTACGCCTTCAACCACCTTGCGATGGAGAAGGTGAGCCTCGACGTCTATGAGGGCAACGAACGCGGGCGGCGCGCCTACGAGAAGGCGGGGTTCGTCCGCGAAGGGCTCCTGCGCCGCCATTTGTGGCTTGACGGGCGCCTTCGCGACGTCGAGATCATGTCGGTCTTCCGCGACCATCCGCTCTACGCCCACCCCGAGGCAGGGTCCGCGTAGGTCGGCTTTTATCTCGCGACTCCATAACGATGCGGTGACTTTGGAGCGATCGCGATCTCGTACCGGATACTGCTCCAGTCTTGAGCTCCGCGACCCTGGTCCTGTCCTGGGCCGTCGGCGCCGCCTGCATTTTGCTCGGTGCGCTGACGGTCGAGGGCTGGCTGCGAAACCGAGATCGGACGCGCGCGTTCCTCGCGCTGTCGATCGTGCTGCTCTGCGCCTCCGGGCTCGCCGTCGCGGCAACCGTTCTCACGCACGAGCACGACATCTGGACGAGCGACGTCACCCTGACGCTGTTTCTCTCCTCCGGTTGGGCGTTCTTCGCCTTTCGCGCCGCGATGCTGCAGGTGCGTTCGGCGGTCCGAGCGCTCATCAGCGGTGCAGTCGTGGCGACGGTGGTGCTCGTCTGGTTTGCCGGCGTCTCGCTGACGGGACCCGTGTCGGTCGAGCAACACCTGGTCGGCGTGCTTCTCGCCGTGGTGTGGCTCGGCTGCGTCGCTGAACCGACGCTGCGCCTCTGGGAGATGTCGGAGTCGGTTCCACCGGTGCAGCGCGCCCGGTTGCGGGCGGTGACGCTCGCGTACGCCGGGCTCGTGATCGTGCTCGCCTTGTCCATCGGTACGAGCGTCGTGCTCGGGCGCAACCGCCCGGAGGTCACGATCGCGCTGCCGGTGCTTGCGGTGCTGCCCTTCTTCTACATCGGCTTCGAGCCACCCCGCTGGCTGCGCGCGTACTGGCGGCAGCGCGAGGAGGGACACTTCCGCGAGGCGTTCAACGACCTCGTCCTCTACGCGCCCGACCGGCAGCAGCTCGCAGATCGCGCGGTGGGATGGGCGGCGCGTCTCGTCGGTGCCGATGGTGCAGTGATCGCGACTCGCGACGGCAACGTCCTCGCGGTGCATGGCATCGACCGTACGGAGGGGTGGAAGCTCGTCTCCGACGTCATTGGTTTCGGCCGTGCCAGCGCCGCAAGCATGAAAGCCGCCCCGCCGGGCGTGGTTCGCGTGTCGCTCGAGGCCCAGCTGAGCAGCGGAGTCATGGCGGTCACCTCGGGCCCGCTGACACCGCTCTTCGGTGACGATGAGTCGCTCCGGCTCGCGCAGTACGCCACCGCGCTTGCCCCCGCCCTGGATCGGGTGCTGCTCGTCGAGCGGATGCGCCGCAATGCGCAGTTGCTCGACCTTGCATACGACGCGGTCACCACGTGGAACGTGCGCACGCAGTTGATCACCTTCTGGAACAAGGGCGCCGCGGAACTCTACGGGTGGACGAGCCCGGAGGCGATCGGCCGCGATGCGAGCGAATTGCTCCGCTCCGAGTTGCCCGCGAGCAAAGATGAAATCCTCACGGTGCTTCGCGCCAACGGGCGCTGGGAGGGGGAGATCGTTCAGACAACGAAATCGGGAAAGCGCATCAGCGTCGCCGCTCGATGGGCGCTCCAGCGCGACAACGTGGGCCTGCCCGACGCGGTCATCGAGATTGCGCGCGATGTGACCGCCGACAAGGTTGCGGCTGCGGAATTGCGCGTGGCGCGCGACGTCGCGGAAGAGGCGTCGCAAGCCAAGAGCGAGTATCTCTCGCGCATGAGTCATGAGCTTCGAACGCCGTTGACCGCGATCCTCGGCTACAGCGATCTGCTCGAGATGCGCGAGCCACGCGAGGATCAGACCGAGGCGATCTCGGCGGTGCAGGAGGCGAGCGGTCACCTGCTCAGCCTCGTCAACGACGTCCTCGATATTGCCCGCATCGAGGCGGGGAGGGAGACATTCTCGAGTGAGTCGGTTGCGCTCGAGGCCATCGTCGAGGAGTGCGTCCGCCTGGTCGCACCGTCAGCGCTCGGCCGGCACAACACCGTGACGCGCGCGCTCGGCGACTGCGCGCACGCGTACGTGCTCGCGGACCGGCAGCGCCTCGTGCAGGTGCTGCTGAACCTCCTGTCCAACGCCGTGAAGTACTCGGGTGAGGGCGCGCACATCTTCGTCGAGGCGTCGCGAGAGGTCGGCGTTGCCGGGGAGGGGACGAGCGCGGTGCACGGAGACTGGATCCGGATCGCTGTTCGTGACACCGGGCCGGGATTCACCGCTGAGGACAAGGCCCGCCTCTTCCAACCATTCGAGCGCCTCGGCGCGGAGCGCACCACCGTCCCGGGGACCGGCCTCGGTCTGGCGTTGACTCGCAAGCTCGTCGAGGGGATGGACGGGACCATCGGCGTCGAGTCCGAGCCCGGTACCGGCAGCACCTTCTGGATCAGACTCCCGCGTGCCGCCGGCCCAGCGCCGAAGCCGCGCGTGCGCCGCAAACCAGTCGTTCCAATGCCGGTGCTCGCCTTTCAGCGAACGGTGCTCTACGTCGAGGACAACCTCGCGACCATCGGCATGATGGAGGAGGTGTTCTCGATGCGACCGCAGATCCATCTGCTCACCGCCATGCAGGGCGGGCTGACGTTGGAGCTCGCGCGCGAGCATCTTCCCGATCTCATCGTGCTCGACCAGCACCTCCCCGATATTCCGGGCGACCAGGTGCTCGCACAGCTGCGCGCCGACCCGCGGACGGCGGGTATTCCGGTCGTGATGTGCAGCGCCGACGCAACGGAGCGGCGCCGCAAGCAGCTGCTTGCGGCCGGTGCACACGCATATCTGACGAAACCGGTCAAGGTGCAACACTTCCTCCGGATGCTTGACGAGGTGCTGACAGCAGCTCCCGCGACCCCCGCCTGAGGCGCGGCGTGGCGGCGCCTGCATTCGACGTGTTGGTCGCTTCCGGTGATCACGCCCCGACGCCGGCGGAGCAGCCGTACGGCGGGGCGCTCGAATTTCCACCGGCGCCGCGGCCGTACGTCGTGGTCAATTTCGTCGCCTCGATCGACGGTGTCGCGTCGCTCGGGGTGACCGACGGAACCGACTCCACCAAGCTCGGTGGGAGCTCGAGTGCGGACCGATATCTCATGGCCCTGCTGCGTGCCCGGGCTGACGTGGTCCTCATCGGCGCCGGCAACATCCGAGCGACACCCGGTCATCAGTGGATTCCGTCGGCGGTCGCCGGCGATCAGAGGGCGCTCATCGAGTTGTACCGGGTGGCTGTGCACGGCATCGCGGAGCCGGCGCCGCTCGTTGTGGTGTCCGGAAGCGGCGATCTTCCTGCCCATGTCGCCCTCGATGAGCCTGCGACGAGTACCGCTGTGGTGACGACAGAGCGAGGCGCTGAGCGGGTTCGGAAGGCCCATCCGCTCGTCAGCACCATTGTCGTGGACGGCAACGGCGAGATCGACGGCGCTGCGTTGATCGATGCGGTGGCCGGTGCTTTCGGCCCCGGTCTGGTGCTCTGCGAGGGCGGCCCGTCGCTCTTCGGGCGGTTGCTAGCCAGCCGCTCCGTTCAGGAGCTGTTTCTCACCGTGTCGCCGGAGATCGCCGGCCGTCAGCACAATGAGGCGCGGCCGGGGATCGTCAGCGACTGGGCCGCTGACGCGGACGCCCTCCGCGCCGCGACGCTTGTCTCGCTGCACAGGTCCGAGGACCACATCTTCCTGCGATACAGCCTCGAAACCTGAGCGGCGAACCCTGCGGACCGCATCGGCGAGCAGGGCTTCGACGGCGATCCCGCTCTCGCCGGCACCGCGCACGGCCAGGTCGAGCAGCTCGGGATTGGTTCGGAGGAACCGGGTGGCGGCGTCGAGGACGGTCAGGTTCTGGGGCATGGCCTCAGTCTCTGACCCGTCCGCGACACCTGCCTGTCGCTATTCCTCGGTCTTTTCCGACGGCGAGCCCTCGCTCCCGGCAAGGAGCAGGTAGAGCTTGCGGCGGGCATCCTTGAGGATGGTCCGTGCCTCTGCGATGTGGGCCGTGTCGCCCGCGCGGCTCACCTGCCACGTCGCAGCGAGAAGTTGGAATGCCTGGTCGCGGAGATCGCGATGATCGCCGCCGACGGCGCCTGCCGCCTCATCCCAGGGCGCCGGTCCAGCCGCAAGCCGGGTGGCCTCTTCACGTCCGGTGTCGGTCAGTTCGAAGACGCGGCGTCCGCCGTCAGCCTCGACGGCGCGCACGAGACCTTCATCCTCGAGTTGCTGGAGGGTGGGGTAGACCGACCCTGGGCTGGCCCGCCACGCCCCGTCGCTGCGGCGCTCGAGCTCCTGGATGATCTGGTAGCCATGCGACGGCTTCTCGGCGAGGAGCACGAGGATGGCTGCCCGGACGTCGCCGCGTGCGGCGCGCCGCCCGTGTCCGAAGTGCCCGGGACCTCCAGGGCCCATACCGCCGGGGCCGAATCCAGCGGCGAAATCCGCCGCTTCGAAGGGCGGCCAGCCGCGCCGGTGGCGGTTCCGGACGCCGTGTTCGATCTGGTGGCGAAGGTGGTGGAAACGGTGGGCGGCTTCGAGGTGCCCCCCGCGATGCTCGTCATGCGAGCTGGTGTCGAATCGTTCTCTGGTCATTGGATTGGCTCCGGGTGGTGGATGACTTCTGTAGTGAACGATATATCGAGAGGGATCGTTTGTCAAACCAATCTCAGGCGCTCGCCGTCCAGTCCAGGCTCCATCTGCGCCAGCATCCCGGCCGCCACGCTGGGTGCGCGGGGCAGGTCGATGTCGAGCTCGTGGTTGCGCGCGAACCCACCGCCGGACCAGTTCGCGCTCCCGAAGAGGACGGAGGTGGCGTCCGCGATGATCGCCTTGGCGTGGAGCAATTCCCCGTGGCTGCGATACCAGCGGACGTCGACGCCATCAGTGCGGAGCGTCGCGTAGGAGGGAGCGCTCGAAGGCTGCGACGGGTCGAGCAGGATGCGGACGTGCACCCCGCGCGCCGCGGCCGCCTCGAGCGCGTGGACGATCCCCGTGTCCGTGAGCACGAACAGCTCGAGGTCGAGCGTGTGCGCTGCGGCATTGATGAGCGCGAGTGCCAACGGTCGGATCTCTGCGCCGGGGAGCGTCGCCGCGACGACGATTGACGAATCCGGGAGGGAGGCGGGCACCGCGACCTCGCGCCCGCAGGTGACGAGGTCGCGAAAGAAGACACGGTCCAGGTTGGTGACCACCGGTCCGACGACCTCGGCATCGTAGTCGTGGTTGGCGGGGGAGTTGACGCCCCAGTTGATGCCACCAACGACAGCAACGTGCGCATCGACGACGAGGAGCTTGACGTGGTCGATCATCTCCGAGCGGATCGGGTAGTCGACGACGTCGACGCCGTGCCCTCGCAGCAGCGCGGCGGTTGCGACGCTGCTCAACTCCGACGGGTCATCGATGACGGTGACCGCAACGCCACGCTGCTGCGCGCTGATCAGCGCGTTGGCGAGGCCCGGCTGGGCGAACTCGTAGATCTCGACGTGGATGGTCACGTGAGCGCCGTCGATGAGCGAGCGCAGGCGCGCGAACGTCAGCGGACCGCTGCGCAGCAGCGTCACCTCGTCGGGTCCGACGGTGACCGGTGGCGCTGGTCCGAGCAACATCGCCGGCGGCGGCGTCGACGTCCGGCCCGCAGCCGGGGCCCCGTCGCACCCGGACAGCGCTGCGACGGCGAGCACTGCCGCAGCGCAGAGAAGGAGGGTTGGGCGCGACATACACGAGACGTACATTTCGCGCACAAACTACCACAAAGCAGCGTAGATTCGGACGTTCCGAACCGGTCAACTCGCGAGCGCGTCGCGTCGATCCACCTATACTCGGCCCGTGCTTTGCCAAGGAGGCGTTGTTGCGTGAAGACCGCTCTCAGCGTGGCCCAGGTGGTGATCGGGGTTCTCGCGGTCCTTGGCATCCTGCTCCAGACCCCGAAAGCGACCGGGCTCGGCGGGACCATCGGTGGTGGAGGAGACTCAGGCGGCGGGTACCGACGGAGGCGCGGCCTCGAGGCCAGCCTGCTCCGGTTCTCGGCGGCAATGATCGTGCTCTTCGTCGTCGTCTCGATCCTCGCCACCTACGTCACCAAGTAAGGTGGCTGCGCCGGCACCGAGCGCTTGAGGTCGCGACCGGTTCCGTCCTCGTTCTGCTCGCGATCAGCGCCCTCGGGTTCACCCTCTCGCTCCATTTCGGGCTGATCGGCGGACCCCAGTTCACCGAAGGCGTCGTCGTCAGCGAGCGCCCGATGTCGCTCAATCCCCTCATCGACGCCGCCGATCCTGCTGTCGTGGATGTGGGTCACCTGCTGTACCGGTCCCTGCTGAAACTCGACAGCACCGGCTACCCGCGTCCCGACCTCGCCGCGACGTGCACGGTGAGCCCGAGCGGCCTCGTGTACACCGTGTCGCTGAAGCCGAATCTCGAGTGGTCCAACGGCTTACCAATCACCGCGGAAGACGTCGTTGCGACAACGAAGTTCGCACTCTCGCCGCAGGCGAGTGACACGACATTGAGCGCCGCGTTGCGTGGGATCACCGTAGCCGGCAAGGGATCGATCGTCACCTTCACGCTGGCCACGCCGCGGGCGTCGTTTGCATCGACGCTCACCGAGCTGCCGATTCTTCCGCTGGGAGGTTTGAGCGAACCAGCCGTCCTTGCCGCTGCCGCGAATCCGACGACGCCAATGGCGACCTCGGGCACGTATGACGTCCAGTCGACGAGCGCGCTGGCCGTCGATCTGCGGCCGAACCCGCACACAGCGACGCGTCCGACCATCACCTCGTACGAGCTGCGTCTGTTCCTGACGTTCCGCGAGGCCGCCGGCGCGTTTGCCCAGGGAAATGTCAACGCGATGCTCGCGACCACGCCGCAGGAAATGACGACGCTCCTGCACACCAAGGGAGCGCAGTCCGAGACCATGACGACGCCCGACTTCGTCGACATGATCTTCAACGAGCGCGTGCCGGGTCTCTCCGACTCGATCGTCCGGCATGCAATCGGCAATGCAATCAATCGGGCGTCCGTCGTCGCCGGGGCGCTCGATACGAAGGGTGGCGCGGTGCAGACGGGGCCGTTTTCGGTGGGCCTGCCGTGGATTGGCCAGCCGAGCCCAGAGGCGATCTCGCCGGCTGTCTCGGAGGAGGTGCTGACACATGACGGCTGGGTGCCAGGTGCCGGGGGCACTCGCCGGAAGGGATCTGCGCAGCTGGCGTTCTCGCTGGTGGTGCCTGGGATCGATCCGCTGCCGTTGGTTGCCGGCGAGGTGGCGAACCAGCTCGACGCCATCGGCGTGCACGTCACCGTCAAGGTGATCGCGCCGGGCAACTTCCTGAACGGCACGCTCGACACCGGAGATTTTCAGCTGGCGATCGAATCCTGGAGCCCCGCTCCCGACCCGGACGTCAGCGCCTTCTGGCGATCGAATGCGGTCCCGCCGCGCGGCTACGACGTGTCCGGTGGGCCGGTGGACCCCTTCCTCGACTCGGCACTGGACACCCTCGCCGAGTCGCCGAACGAGACGTTGCGGATCGATGCCGCCGGTCAGGTCGCGACGCTCCTTGCCGATGACGCCCCGGCGGTCTTCCTCTACACACCCAGGGTCTCGATGGTCTTCAGATCACCGATGCCGCTTGCCCCGATGCCGGCGCTCGGCGACGAGGCCGATCGCTACAACGACATCGCGTCCTGGCAGTTGCGGTAGGGCGGCGCGAGCGCTGGTACCATCTCCGGGCACCTGCCGAGGTGGTGGAACTGGTAGACACGCAGCGTTCAGGGCGCTGTGCTCGTAAGGGCGTAAGGGTTCGATTCCCTTTCTCGGCACTCCGATTCCGTTGCAGTGGAGCCAATTTCGGTTTCGCTGGGCCAATACTGGGCCAATACCTCCTCCGAGAGGACGCGCAAGCGGGGTCCGTAGCGGGCGTCGATCGCGTCAACCAGCGCCTCCGTGCTGGCATGGGTGACGTGGGCGTAGAGGCGGAGGGTCGTGGCCACGCTGGCATGGCCAAGCATCGCCGCGACCACGTGCGGCGGCTGGCCGTCCTCGAGCGCGAGGGTGGCCGCGGTATGCCGAAGGGCGTGGAACGAGACTGGTCGTATGCTGAGCTCCCTTGCGCATCGGTACCCAGCGCCGCGAAAACAGGGTCTGCGCCGGCATGGGCTGCCCATCGGGACCCGGGCCACACCAGATCACCGGCATGTGGGGTGCGGACGAGTGCATCGACGGCGATGCTTGGCAAATACAGTGTCCGCTTGCCCGCGGCGGTCTTGGGAGCGGTCAGGACATGAGATCCATCGAGGGCCCGCGTGGCATTAGTGGCAACCACCAGGCGACGAGCCTCAAGGTGCACGTGCTGCCAGCGCAACCCGAGCAGCTCGCCTTCGCGCATGCCCAGGGTCACGGCAAGGACGTAGAGAGCTTCGAGCGGGTCGCCGTATGCGGCTTTCAGGAGACGGTCAACCTCTGCGCGGGTGAGCGTCTCGATGTCCTTGGTGCGGCGATGTGGGGCATCGACGGCGGCAAGCGCGTTGGAGACGCGGTGACCACGCTTGGCGGCACCGTTGAGCGCCGCCTTGAGCGTCATGTGGACGTGATGAGCGGTGGTCCCGCTGACCCTGCGGGCCAATGAAGCGTGCAGCGTGTCGATGTGAGACGGCGGTGAGGGCGTCGATTCGAACGTGTCCGATCGCCGGCACGATGTGCAGGCGAGCATGGGCTTCATATGCGAAGTACGTCTGTGGGCGCACGCTCGCCCGCTTTCGGGTCAACCACTCGGCCAGCCAGTCGCGCACCGTCGGTGAGGCGGCCACGCTCGGCGCCTC